>NZ_BAABJE010000010.1:0-370616 GCF_039543145.1 Lysobacter hankyongensis
GGGGAGCTCCTTCGGTGGGAACTCTACTTCCAAATGGATCGAATTAACGAGGACGCTTCACCATTCCCTCCGGCACTGGTTTTCCTTGGCCCTGTTGGCGCCGGCTTGAATTCCTCATCGCCACGTTCCGGCGAAACTTCAACTGTGCTGTTACAGTTCCCGGTCGGACAAACGCTGCGATACCCCGTCGGATCCGTCCCCGACAGCGGGTTGTTGAGGATGTAACTGTAAGGATTCAGGCTCTGCGAGTTCAATGGGAACTGGATGAACGGGTCCACGCCCATGAACCTTCCCAGATGGTAGTCGTACGCACGACCGTTCATGTGGATCAGCTCGAGCTGGTTCAGGTGCTCGTGCTGGGTGAAGCCCTTCGGCGTCACCGCGGTGCTGGCGATCTTCGCCGGGGTCAGGTCGTTCCAGCTGCCGTCTCTTGGCTTGCCGAACGCGTCGTAGCCGCGCGTTTCGGTCACCGTGCCGCTGCTGTTCGCCACCGCGTCCACGCTGCCGAGGCGGTCCTTCAGCAGGTACTCGACCGTTCTCGTCGCGCCGTTCCTGCTGATGACCGCGTAGTCGCCCACGTACACCTTCGTCTCACCGGTGTCGGTGCGGTGTTCGTAACCCGGCAGATAGACTCTCGATCCGTCCGCGCCCCAGCTTCGCGTGCGCTGGCCGTCGCTGCCGTAACGGAACCAGTCGGTCTGCGCGCCGCGCGTCGCCCTGGTCGGCAGGTTCTGGTGGTCGTACGCGATCGACAGACCCGCGTTGTCGCCGGTCAGGTTGCCGTTCGCGTCGTAGCAGTAGGTGCGCGTTCCGCCTGCGGCCAGTTGTACCGACTTCACCGCGTTCGCGCCGCCGCCGCAGCTGCCGCCGCTGTAGACGTACGCGTTCGCCGTGTCGCTGCTGAAGTCGCTCTTCTTCGTCAGGTTGCCCACCGCATCGAAGCCGTAGCTCACCGTCCCGCTGGCCGCGCCGCTGCGGATCGATTGCACCAACCGGTGCAGTTGATCGTAGCTGTAGTCCTCGCGGCTCTGCCCGGCATTCAGCGTCTGCCGCGTCAGGTTGCCGAACACCGCACCGAGAAACGGCTCATCCGCGACGAGATTCAACGCGGCGGCGAGCACGACGCAAGCACGCCTGCGGCAGACGCGAACGTAGCGGCGCCGTGTTCTCCCGATGCGAAATGGTGGGCCGTGAAGGGCGAAGCGGCGCGCCTGGGAGGCATCGCCTTGCGCGAGGGCAGGCAATCCTTCGCTTGTCGATGCCTGCCGTAGCAGGAAGTGGTGGGCCGTGAAGGATTCGAACCGCGCCAGGACGCGCTCGTCCTGCGACGACATCAAGGCCGTCGCCACGGCTGACGCCAGCGAATGACCGGTGCGTTGAAACCTTGGGAAAAGTGGTGGGCCGTGAAGGATTCGAACCTTCGACCAAAAGATTAAAAGTCTTCTGCTCTACCGACTGAGCTAACGGCCCGCGAAACCGGCCTGACGGCCGCCCGACGTTGCGCCGGGGCGCGCATTTTAGCCGAAACCGCCCCGAATGGGTCGATCCGGCGGAATCGTCGGGGTGTCAGGCCGGGACGTAGCGCGTCGGATCGGCCACCCCGGCATGGGCGAAGCCCTCGGCGCGGAGGCGGCAGGCGTCGCAGTGGCCACAGGCGCGGCCGTCGGCGTCGGCCTGATAGCAGGAGACGGTCTGGGCGAAATCGACGCCCAGGCGCAGGCCTTCGCGGACGATGTCGGCCTTGGTCATCCGCATCAGCGGGGCATGGATGCGGAACCCTGCGCCTTCGACGCCGGCCTTGGTGGCCAGGTTGGCCAGGGCTTCGAAGCCGGCGATGAACTCGGGCCGGCAGTCGGGATAGCCGGAATAGTCGACCGCGTTCACGCCGCAGAACAGGTCGGTGGCGCCCAGCACTTCGGCCCAGCCCAGCGCGACCGACAGCATGATGGTGTTGCGCGCCGGGACGTAGGTGACCGGAATATCGGCGCCGATCACATGACCGTCGGTGTCGACCGGGACCTGGATGGCCTCGTCGGTCAGTGCGGAGCCGCCGAGGCTGCGCAGGTCGACATGCACGGTCTTGTGCACGGCGGCGCCCAGCGCGGTTGCGACGCGCGCGGCGGCATCGAGCTCGGAAGTATGGCGCTGGCCGTAGCGCACGCTGAGCGCATGCGGCGCGAAGCCCTGTTCGCGGGCGATGGCCAGCACGACGGCGGAATCCATGCCTCCGGAGACGAGAACGACGGCGGGTTTCATGCGTTGCGATTCCTCAACTGACTTGTGCCTCAACAGTACTCGGCCGGCGCGCTCAGCGGCCCGGCTCGTCGTTCCACAGGATCTTGTGCAACTGCATCTGGAACTTCACCGGCAGGCGGTCCTGCACGATCCAGTCGGCAAGCGCGCGCGCGGACAGTTCGCTCTTGCTCGGCGAGAACAGCACGTCGCAGCGTTCGTGCAGGCGGTGCTCGGCGACGACGGCACGCGACCATTCGTAATCTTCGCGGTTGCAGATCACGAACTTCACCTGATCGTGCGCGGTCAGCAGCGGCAGATTCTCCCAGCGATTGCGCGCGACCTCGGCCGAACCGGGCGTCTTGATGTCGAGCACGCGCGAAACGCGCGGATCGACCTCTGCGATATCGATCGCACCCGAGGTTTCCAGCGAAACGACATGACCGGCATCGCAGAGCCGGCGCAGCAGGTCGAGGCAACGCTTCTGCGACAGCGGCTCGCCGCCGGTGACGCACACGTGACACACGCCGTGACCCGCGACCTCGGCCAGCAGATCGTCGATGGTCCGCCATTCGCCGCCGAAGAACGAATAGGTGGTGTCGCAGTATTGGCAGCGCAACGGGCAGCCGGTGAGGCGCACGAAGACCGTGGGCCAACCGGCGTCGCGCGCTTCGCCCTGCAGCGACAGGAAGACTTCGGTGATCTTCAGGCGATCCGCCATCGCGGCGGTCGCCGCGGCAGCGGGGTCGGCGTTCATCCGGGCATTTTAGCGGGTGACCGCACCGGTGGAGCGGCCTTGAGGTCGCTGGGCTTTTTCCGGACAAGCAGCGGCTTCAAGGCCGCTCTGCCGGGCGCGCGCTTACCGGACCCGCGACAGCTGGATCGCGCGGAGGCGATCGTCGGCGGTGCGCGCGGCCTCGGTGCCGGGATAGCGGGCGACGACCCGCGACAGCGTGGCTTCGGCGGCGTCGAGCTGGCGCAGGCCGTACTGGCACAGCCCCACCTTCAGCAGCGCGCCGGCGGCCTTGTCGTGGGTCGGATACTGGTTCAGCAGCGCCTGGAACTGCTCCAGCGCCAATGCGTAATTCTGGGTGACGTAATAACTCTCGCCGAGCCAATACATCGCGTTGGGCGCGAACACGCCGCTGGGATAACTGTCGAGAAAGGTCTGGAACGCACGCGCGGATTCGGCGTAGCGGCCCGCCTTCAGGGCATCGAAGGCGGCGCTGTAGGCGCCACGTTCGTCCATGCCCTTGCCGAGCGTGGACGCATCGCCGTAGACGCGCGGGGAGGCCTCCTGCACGGCCGGCGCGGCGGCGCCTGTCGGGGCGGGGATCGTGGCGTTTGGAGAGGCGGTCGGTGTGGCCGGCATCGACGGCAAGGATGGGGCCGACACCGACTGTGCGGCCGCCTTTTCCAGACGGTTGAGGCGATCGTCGAAATCGAGGGCCTGGTTGCGCCCGCTCTGCTTCTCCAGCTCGAGCTGCTGCTGAAGCTCTTCTATCTGCGCGCGCAGCGCCTGCACTTCGGTCTTCAGTTCGCCGACCTGATTGAGCAGATCGAGATTGCCCGAACGCATCGCGGTGAGCTGCTGCTCGAGCGCGGTGAGACGATCGGCGGTGCTCATGCGCTGCGCCGACGCCGGTGCGGCGAACGCGAGCGCCAAGATGAGGCAGGCGGAGAACGGCAAACGTCTGATGTGCACGACGGACGACCTGTTGCGGAGGGTGTTGCGATGGCCGCGGACCCGCGCGACGGCAGGTCCGTGGTGGACGGTTGAGCGGCGGGACGTCGCGGACGACGCCCCGCCCGCGGGCGTCACTTCGCGGTGTAGACGATCTCGACGCGACGGTTGCGGCCCCAGCAATCTTCATTGGAGTCGGTGCAGGTCGGACGCTCTTCGCCGTAGCTGACGACGGTGATCTGGCTGCCATCGCCACCGTTGGCCTGCACGGACGACGACACCGCATTGCCGCGGCGCTCGCCGAGGCCGAGGTTGTACTCGCGGCTGCCGCGCTCGTCGGCGTTGCCTTCCAGGGTCATGCGCGCGCTGGGACGATCGCGCAGATATTTGGCATGGCAGGCGACGATGTTCTGGAACTCGGGCTTCAGCGCGTCCTGGTCCAGATCGAAATAGACCACGCGCTGGCGCAGGCAGGCGTCGGTATCGAGATCGCCGGGGCCGTAGAGACCGCTGCCCATCGACGGGCCTGCGTTGTTGCCGATGCCGGACGACGTGGTGGACCCCGGATTGGAGGTGGTCGGGGTGGCGTCGGTGTTCGGATCTTCCTTCACTTTCTTGGAGCAGGCTGCGGCAGTCACGCAGAGGATCGCGGTGAGCAGCACTCGGGAGGTCGTGTTCATGGTGGTCCTCGTCTTTGTCGCAGGTGGAGTCGGGGGAACGAACGGAGCGGATCGATCAGCGGAAACGATCGGTGGAAACCGGGCTCAACGCGGCAGGCGATAGGGGCCCCATGCGGGCTCGCGCACATCGCCATTGGCCAGCACCAGACGCTGGCGCACACGGGCGTCGGCGGAGACCGCGTAGAGCACGCCACGACCACCTTCGCGGGCCGCGTAGAGCACCATGCTCGCGTTCGGCGCGAAACTCGGGGATTCGTCCAGCGAACCCGGCGAGAGCATGGACCAGCGCGGCGAACCGAGGCTGCGGTCGAGCATCGCGATACGGTACACGCTGCCGCTGCCCTGCGCCACGGCCACTTTCTTGCCGTCGGCGGACACCGTCGGCTTGGCGTTGTAACTGCCCTGGAAGGTGACGCGGCTGGCCGAACCGCCGCCCGCGGGCACCTGGTAGATCTGCGGGCGACCGCCGCGATCGGACGTGAAATACAGGCTGCTGCCGTCCGCGCTCCAGGTCGGTTCGGTGTCGATGCCGAACTGGTTGGTGATCTGGGTCAGCGCGCGACTGCCGAGATCCATCACGTAGATTTCGGGATTGCCGCTCTTCGACAGCGACATCGCCAGCCTGCGCCCGTCGGGCGAGAAGCTCGGCGCGCCGTTGATGCCCTTGAAGCTTGACACGGTTTCGCGCGCACCGGTGGCGATGTCCTGGATCACGATCGAGGAATTGCCGCGCTCGAAGCTGACATATGCGAGCTTGCGGCCGTCCGGACTCCAGGCCGGCGACAGCAACGGCTTGTCCGAACGCACGATGGTTTGCGGGCTGTAGCCGTCGGCGTCGGCGATCATCAGCGCGTACTGCGCGCCCTTGCCCACGCCGGTCTGCACGATGTAGGCGATGCGGGTCCAGAACGCACCGCGCACGCCGGTGATCTTTTCGTAGATGGCATCGGCGATCTGGTGGGCGACATCGCGCATCGCGTTGGTGCGCGCGGTGAGCGCGAAGGCGAGCAACCGATTCTTGGCGATGTCGAAGAGTTCGTATTCGACGCGATAGCCGCCGTCGCCGGCATCGATCACGCGGCCGACGACGACGTAGTTCTGTTTGGTCTGCTGGAAATAACCGAAATCGATCTCGCTGCCGCGGGTCGGGCGCTGGGCGCCGAGGTCGGCCGGCGGCATCGGCCGGAACTGGCCCGAACGCGCGAGATCGGCGCGGATGACGTCGGCGATATCGGTCTGGGGCGCGGCGCCCGCACCCTGATAGGGCATCGGGACCACCGCGATCGGCAGGGCCGAAGCGTTGCCGCCGACGATGTCGATCTCCAGTCCGCGCTGCTGGGCGAAGGCGACCAGCGGCAGCAACAGGAGCGACAGGACGAGACTCTGGAACAGGCGCTGCGGCGAGGGGAACGGCAGTCGGGTCATCAGCGGTCCGGGCAACTCACGGGAGCCGACAGCTTGGCCGCGAAAGCGGTCAGAAAGATGAACGAACCCGGACTCGCGGGCCGCTCAATTCTCCTGCGGCACGAAATTCAGGATGATCTCGCGCTCGAACACGGTTTCGAACCCCTCGTAGGGCAGCGGCTGGGCCTTCAGCACCGCCGCCTCGACGGAGCGGCGGCCGGCTTCGTCGTAGGGACAGGACGGGTCGGCCTGGGCGTTGAGCACGCGGCCGCCGGCGCTCTGGCGGATCACGACCTTGCAGCGTTGGCCGAGCGGCACGTTGTCGGGACGGATGAAGTTCGGCAGGATCGCGGCCTGCAACGCGGCGGCATAGCGCGCCCTGAGATTCGGGTCCGCACCGCGATTGCCCGGCGGCGGCGAAGCCGCAGCGGCGTTCGCCGAAGCCCGGCGCGCGCGCTCGTCGGCCAACTGGCGCAAACGCTCTTCGGCCAGGGCGGCCTCGCGCTGGGCCTGCTCGCGCTGCCGACGGATGTCCGCCAGCTGCTGATCGCGCTGCCGCTGCATCTCGCTCTGCCGCTGCTCGGCCTGTTCCTGGCGTCGACGCGCATCGGTGAGATCGACCTGCGCCTGGCGCCGGCGCGCTTCCTGCTCGCGCTGCGCGGCCGCTTCGGCGGCGGCATCGGGCTTCACTTCCTGCTGATCGACCGTGTCCGGATCGGGCAACTGCTCCTGCGGCCGCAACTGCTGCTCCGGCGGCGTTTCCTCCAGCGGTTCCGGCAACGGTTCTTCCTCGGGCAACGGCGGCTCCGGCGGCGGGGGCTCGGGCGTTTCGAGCGGCTCGGGCGGGCGCCGCAGCGCGCTGCGCATGCCGGCCGACAATGCGTTCGGATCGATCACGTCGGCCACGATCGGTTCGCCCGCCGCCACCGACGGCGGCGGCTGCCAGAGCGTGGCCACCAGCAGCAACAGCAGCGGCACCAGATGCACCAGCAGCGCAAGCAGGGACGCCTGCACGATGTCGACGCGGTTTTCGCGCATCTAGCGGCGTTCCTCCGGCAGGCTGACCAGGCTCACCTTGTCGATGCCGGCATCCTTGATCAGATCGATGCCGGACATCACCGTCTGGTAGCTGGCGTCGCGCGCACCGTTGACCAGCACGGTCGTTTCGCCGTTGCGGCTGCGCACGGCGCGCAGCTCGGCGACCATGTCGGCAGCGGTCATCTCGCGGTTCTTGCCACGCTGCAGCATCAGCGCATAGCGACCATCGGCGTAGATGCTGACGATGATCGGATCCTTCGGCGCCTCGAGCGATTTCGCGCGAGACTGCGGCAGCTTGATGTCGGTGCCCAGATTCATCAGCGGCGCGGTGACCATGAAGATGATCAACAGCACCAGCATCACGTCGATGTAGGGCACGACGTTGATCTCGGCCTTCAGTTTGCGCTTGCGGATGCGGCGACCGGCGGCGGTATGGGCCATGCGGACTTACCTCGGTGATGCGATGCGGGCAACGCGCGGGCGCGGCCCATGGATGCCTTGCGAACGCAAGATACGCTCGCGCGGGGTCAGGCCTCGTCGATGTGCGCCTGGCGCTGCAGGATCGACGAGAATTCTTCGGTGAAGGTGTCGTAGCGGACCGCGAGGCGTTCGACCCGGGTGGCGAAGCGGTTGTAGGCCCAGACCGCGGGAATCGCGGCGAACAGACCCATCGCGGTCGCGAGCAGCGCTTCGGAAATGTGCGGGCCGATCACGCCCATCGTCATTTCCTTGGCGTCGGCAAGGTCGTAGAACGCGAACATGATGCCCCAGACGGTGCCGAACAGGCCGACGTAGGGACTGATCGAGCCGACGTTGGCGAGGAATTCGAGATTGTGTTCGAGGCTGTCCAGCTCGCGCGACGCGGTGGCGCGCATGGAGCGCTGCGCGCCTTCGAGCTGCGAGCGTGCGTCCATGCCGCGGCGCTGGCGCACGCGGTTGAACTCGCGCAGGCCGCTCTCGAAAATCGCTTCCAGTCCGCCGATCTGCTGCTTGCGCGCGCTGGCCTCGGCGAAGAGGCGGCCGAGATCGCCGCCGGCCCAGAACCGCTCTTCGAAGCCGTCGGCTTCGCGCTGCGCGCGGTCGAGCTGGCTTTTCTTGCGGAAGATGATCAGCCAGGACATCAACGAGGCGATCAACAGCAGCGCCATCACCGACAGCACCGGCCAGGTCGCCTCGCTCAGCATCTTGTAGAGCATGCCGAGCGTGCTCTTCTGGGCGACGGCCGCGGCGGGCAGATCGAGCACTTCGGCCGGAAGCGGTTCCGCGGCCGCGGCCAGCAGGGTCATCGCAAGATCGATCATCCAACATCACTCCACGTTCGATTCGTCGTGCCGACGCTCGGCAGGCGTCGACTGCAATTGTTTCAACATCGGATACAGCGTCGGCGGGATCGCCTTGGGCTTGAAGTCGCCAGCGGCCAGCGCCGCGACCCGCACTTCGGCATCCAGCAGGCGCACGCCGTCGCGTTCGATGGTCTGCGCGATGACGAGACTGGCCCGTCGGCACTCGCGCAGGACCACGCCGACCTGCAGCGCGTCGTCCAGTCGCGCCGGCAGGCGGAAGTCGAGCGTCATCGCGCGCACCGCGAACACCAGATCGTGTTCGATGCGCAGAAGTTCCTGTCCGTATCCGTGGGCCCGCAACCATTCGGTGCGGGCGCGTTCGAGAAAGGCCAGATACTGCGCGTGGTAGACGACACCGCCTGCGTCGGTATCTTCCCAATAGACCCGTGTCGGCCAGCTGAACCCTTCGGTTCGGATCTCAGGCGCCATCGACACCCTCCACGAACAGGTCGCGGGCCGCGGTCCGGGGCTTCAGGCCCAGGTGCAGATAGGCCTTGCGGGTCGCCATGCGGCCGCGCGCGGTGCGCACGAGGAAGCCCTGCTGGATGAGATAGGGTTCGATCACGTCTTCGAGCGTGCCCCGCTCTTCCGACAGCGCCGCCGCCATCGATTCGACGCCGACGGGGCCGCCGTCGAAATTCTCGATGATGAGATTGAGCAGCCGCCGGTCCAGCTCGTCGAAACCTTCCGGATCGACCTTCAGCATCTTCATCGCGGCGTCGGCGACCTCGCGGTCGATGTGGCCCTCGGCGCGCACCTGGGCGAAGTCGCGGACCCGGCGCAGCAGGCGGTTGGCGATGCGCGGCGTACCGCGCGAACGGCGCGCGATCTCCCCGGCGCCCTCGGCCTCGCAGGCGATGCCGAGGATCTGCGCCGAACGGCGCACGATCCGGGTGAGCTCCTCGGCGCTGTAGAACTCCAGCCGCTGGACGATGCCGAAGCGGTCGCGCAGCGGCGCGGTGAGCAGGCCGGCGCGGGTGGTGGCGCCGATCAGCGTGAACGGCGGCAGATCGAGCTTGATCGAACGCGCCGCGGGGCCTTCGCCGATCATGATGTCGATCTGGAAGTCCTCCATCGCCGGATACAGCACTTCCTCGACCACGGGCGAGAGGCGGTGGATCTCGTCGACGAACAGCACGTCGTGCGGCTGCAGATTGGTGAGCAGCGCCGCGAGATCGCCGGCCTTCTCGATCACCGGCCCCGAGGTCACGCGCAGGTTCACGCCGAGTTCGTTGGCGATGACATGGCTGAGGGTGGTCTTGCCCAGTCCGGGCGGACCGAAGATCAGCACGTGGTCGAGGGCCTCGCCGCGACGCTTTGCGGCCTCGATGTAGATCGACATCTGCTCGCGCACCGGCACCTGGCCGAGATATTCGTCCAGCCGCTTCGGGCGGATGCTGGCGTCGGCGATGTCGTCTTCGCGGGTGGCGCCGCTGGCGATGATGCGGTCTGTGGTCATGCGGTCATTATGCCCGCCCTTCCGGTAGAGCGGGCTTCAGCCCGCTGTCGATCCTGCTGAAAGGGTCAGCGGGCTGAAGCCCGCTCTACCGGAATATCGCCCCGGCGGGATCAGATCTGCACCTGCGCGCCCAGTTCCACCAGCCGGTTGCCCGGGATCCGGAAGAAGCCGGTCGCCGAGGCGGCATTGCGATGCATCACCGCGAACAGTTTGTCGCGCCAGACCGGCATGCCGCGATGGGCGCTGGCGACGATGGTTTCGCGGCTGGCGAAATAGGTGGTGTCCATCGGGTCGAAATGGATGCCGCCCTTGTCGCAGCTGCGCATCAGCGCCAGCGGCACGTCGGGGGTTTCCATGAAGCCGAAGCGGATCACGACGCGGTAGAAATCGTTGCCGATGGATTCGATCTTCAGCCGCTTGTCCTTCGGGGCGTACGGCACGTTCAGGGTGTCGACGGTGAGGAAGACGTTGCGCTCGTGCAGCACCTTGTTGTGCTTGAGATTGTGCATCAGCGCATGCGGCACCACGGTCTTGTCGGCGGTGAGGAACACGGCGGTACCGGGCACGCGCACCGGCGGCGCCAGCATCAGCCCGGGCAGGAAGGTCTCGAGCTGGATGCCGTCCTTGCGGATCTCGGCATGCAGCAGCTCGCGGCCGCGGCGCCAGGTGCGCATCATGGTGAACGCGGTGATGCCGATGAACAGCGGCACCCAGGCGCCGACGCCGGTCAGCAGTTTGGCGCCGTTGGCGAACAGGAAGGCGCAGTCGATGAACAGGAACAGGCCGCACAGTGGCAGCACCCAGCGACGCGTGTCCGGCCAGCGGGTGTAGGCGACGATCGCCAGCAGCAGCGTATCGATCAGCATCGTGCCGGTGACCGACAGGCCGTAGGCCGTGGCCAGCGCGGTGGAGCTGCGGAAGCTGAAGACCAGCAGGATGACCGCGCCGAACAGCATCCAGTTGATCGAAGGCACGTAGATCTGGCCGATGGTGTCCTTCGAGGTGTAGCGGATCGCCAGCCGCGGCACGTAACCGAGCTGGATCGCCTGCCGGGTCACCGAGAACGCGCCGGTGATCACCGCCTGCGAGGCGACCGCCGCGGCGATGGTGGCCAGCACCAGCATCGGGATCTGCGCCCAGGCGGGAATCGACATGTAGAACGGGTTGGCCACCGCGGCCGGATTGACCAGCAGCAGCGCGCCCTGGCCGAAGTAATTCAGCACCAGGGCGGGCAACACGAAGCCGAACCAGCCCCAGCGGATGGGCGCCTTGCCGAAGTGGCCGAGGTCGGCGTACAGCGCCTCGCCGCCGGTGACGGTGAGCACCACCGCGCCGAGGATCAGCACCGCGTGCCAATTGTGGGTGGCGAAGAAATGCCAGGCCCAGTAGGGATTCATCGCCTTCAGCACGATCGGATTCTGGACGATGTTCCACAGGCCGAACGCCGCGATCACCACGAACCAGCTGATCATGATCGGACCGAAGGCCTTGCCGACCTTGGCGGTGCCGAAGCGCTGGAACGCGAACAGACCAGTCAGGATGACCACGCTGATCGGCAGCACCCAGTTCTTGAACACCGGCGAGATGACTTCCAGGCCCTCGACCGCGCCGAGCACGGTGATCGGCGGGGTGATCATGCCGTCGCCGAAGAACAGCGCCGCGCCGAAGATGCCGAGGATGCCGACCGTGTAGCTCATGCGCGAGCCCGTCTTCAGGCTGCGCTGCGCCAGCGCTGTCAGGGCCATGATGCCGCCCTCGCCTTCGTTGTCGGCGCGCATGATCACGATCACGTACTTCAGGGTGACCACCAGCAGCAGCGACCAGAACCCGAGCGAGAGCAGGCCCTTCACCGTTTCCGCATCGGGGGTGAGGCCGAAATGCGGATGGAACATTTCCTTGATGGTGTACAGCGGGCTGGTGCCGATGTCGCCGAACACCACGCCGACCGCACCCGCGACCAGCGCGGCCATGCCCGCCTTGCCATGACCGCCGTGCGCGCCATGCGCCGGCGAAGAACCGTTGGAGGAAGCTGTGCTCATCGGAAGAAAGCCGGATGGCCCTCGAAGCGTGGATGTCGGTGGGGGATCAGCGCAGCGCGGACTGCAGCGCCTTGCGGATGATGGTGGCGGCATCGTCGCCGGCAGCGGTGGCGTCGCGCGCCATGCGTGCGGCTTCGGCCGGCTTGTAGCCGAGCTGCTGCAATGCGCTGGTCGCTTCGGACTGCGCATCGGCAGGCATGCCGGCGATCGGCGCGCTGGTCCCGGTCGCGAAATCCGCTGCGCGATCGCGCAGTTCCACGACCATGCGCTCGGCGGTCTTCTTGCCGATGCCGGGAATGCGGGTGAGCGCGGTCACGTCGCCGGTCTGGATCAGCCGCGCGAACTCGTCGACGCTGGCGCCCGACAGCACCGCCAGCGCGATCTTCGCGCCGATGCCGCTGACCTTCTGCACGTCGCGGAACAGGCGGCGTTCGCCATCGCGCAGGAAGCCGTACAGCGACACGCTGTCCTCCTTCTGCGCGTAATGCGTGAACAGCACGATTTCGCGGCCGACCTCAGGCAGGTCGTAGAACGTGCTCATCGGCGCTTCCAGTTCGTAGCCGACGCCGTGCACGTCCACCACGATCCATGGCGGCTGCTTGTGGATGAGCGTGCCCTTCAGGCGGCCGATCACATCAACCTCCCACTCACGGTCGAAAGCGGCAGCCATCCTTGGCGCGACACACAGGCTTCCGGAGCGCCCTGCCCGGCCATCCCTGGCCGGGCGTTCAGCGGCGCGCGAGGCAGTGCCTCGCGAGCGCGCCGCTTCACCCAAGGCGGCTGCTTGTGGATCAGGATGCCTTTCAAACGTCCGATCATGATCGTCTCCGCGTGGCGCCGGGATTACTCTTTCAGCACCATGTCGATGCACATCACCGCGGCCATGATCAGGATGCGGACATCGTCGTCCGCCGGCACCCGATCGCCGATCGACAGCACGTAATTGTCGGCGCTGGTGAACAGTTCCCTGCCCAGCCCGTTCCATTTCTTGCTCACCACCGCGAGCTCCTTCTCGCCGCGGAGGAACTTGAACTCCCAACTGGTCCATTTGCCCTTGAGGACGCAGACCTCGTTGTCGCGCGCGTCGAGAACGCGGAACGCACCACCGATCGAGAACAGCTTCTGCTTGAAGCCGCCGACCAGGCGGCCACTGCCGTCCAGCACTTCGACCTTGGACAGGAACAGCGACACGCCGCGGCGCACCGTGAGCACCCTGCGCCCGTCGGGATCGGTCAACACCACCTCGAACGGGGTCATCCGCTTGTAATCGGTGAACCGGAAAAGCTTGGTGAAAAAGCCCAGATTCGGTTCACGGCATTCGATGAGCTTCGCGCCGCTCGCCGGATCGAACACGTCGTAATTGTTGGCGGCCTTGAAGATGCCGGCGTGTTCTTTGATCAGGAACAGGTTCTGGTTCAGTGCCGCGTGCATGGACGGATACCGTGAAGAGGAAAAGAGAATGATGTCGCGCGGATCAGCGCTTGCCCCAAGCCGCGCGTGTGCCCACGCCCAGCCGGTGCGCGGTCGCGCGCACGTGCGCGTGCGTGATCGCGACCGCCAGGGCATCGGCGGCGTCCGCCTGCAGCTTGCCCTTCAGATTGAGCATGATGCCGACCATGTGCTGGATCTGGGCCTTGTCGGCGCCGCCGGTGCCGACCACCGCCAGCTTGACCTCCTTGGCCGCGTATTCGTGCACCGGCAGGTCGCGCTGGACCGCGGCGCAGATCGCCGCGCCGCGGGCGTGGCCGAGTTTGAGCGCCGAATCGGGGTTGCGGGCCATGAATACCTTTTCAATCGCCACTTCGTCGGGGCGATGGGTCTCGATGATATCGGTCAGCCCTTGGAGCAATCGCTTCAATCGCAGCGGAAAATCCTCGCGCCCGTCGCCGTCGCCGTCGGTCGCCAGCAGGTTCAGCGGCGCATGGAAGACATGGCTGGGGCGCCCCGCGGCGTCGACATCGATGATGCCCACGCCGGTGCGCTGCGAACCGGGATCGATGCCGAGGATGCGTGTCACTGGATTCGCTCGGCCTTCGCGCTTCAGGCGTACGCGTCTTGGCCGAGCTCGGCGTTGGAATACACGTTCTGCACGTCGTCCATGTCCTCCAGCCAGCGCAGCAGTTTGACCACCTGTTGCGCGGTCTCGCCCGACACCGGGCTGTCGTTGTCGGCGCGATAGGTGACCTCGGCGATATCGGCGACCAGGCCCGCGGCATCCATGGCCGCCTTCACCGACGGAAACGCGTCGGGCGCGGTGAGGACGTCGATCGCGCCGTCTTCGGGATACACCACGACATCGTCGGCGCCGGCGTCGATCGCGATGTCGGTAATCTTCTCTTCGTCGGCGCCGGCCGCGAAGGACAGCACGCCGAGCTTCCTGAACATGAAGGACACCGAGCCTTCGGTGCCCATGTTGCCGCCGCATTTGCTGAAAGCATGGCGCACGTCGGCCACGGTACGGACCTTGTTGTCGGTCAGGCAATCGACGATCACCGCGACCCCGCCCGGGGCGTAGCCCTCGTAGCGCACTTCCTCGTATTCGACGCCTTCGAGTTCGCCGGTGGCCTTCTTGATCGCGCGCTCGATGACGTCCTTCGACATGTTCACGCCGAGCGCCTTGTCGACGGCGGTGCGCAGGCGCGGATTGCCGTTGGGATCGCCGCCGCCGGCGCGCGCGGCGACGCCGATCTCGCGGATGATCTTGGTGAAAATCTTGCCGCGCTGCGCGTCGACCGCGTTCTTGCGCGCTTCGATGGAAGGCCCTCTACCCATGGACGTCACGCACCTGTCGGAATGCCAAGCCGCGCATTTTACCCACAATGGGCGGGTGGCACCGCGGATCGGGCGCCGGATCAGCCCGCGAATCGCCCGTGGTGCAGGAAATGCCCGGCCTGACGGGCCGCATCGACGGACATGACCAGACCGCTGTGGCTGGCGGGGACGACGCAGTGGTCGGCCAGGCCCCGCAGGCGGGTCTCGGCCACGGTCACGGTGCCGTCGGAGTCGCCGTCCATCCGGGTGAACCAGCCGCCGACCCCGCGGGCGTGGTTGCCGGCCACCACGCCGACCGCTGCCGGTCCCTGCCAGGGGGCGCAGCCGGTTTCGAGCAGGCCGCGGCTGCGGCCGAGCAGCAGCGAAAGCGGCGGGCGGCCGCCGATCGCCGTCGCCACCCCGCTGCCGCACAGGGGCGAGCCCAGGCAGACCACCCGCCGCACCGGCAGCTCGGGCGCGCGGCGCAGGGCTTCGAGGATGACCAGCCCGCCGAGGCTGTGGCCGACCAGCAGTTCGACCGGATGCCGGCGAAGATGGGCGATCAGGCGGTCGCCGGCCCGTTCGGGATCGCGCAGCACGCTGTCGTAGCCGAACAGCCGGGGCGCGAGCCCCTCGCCGCGCAGGCGCAGGGCGAAGGGCGCCAGCCAGGCCTTGGCGTTCCAGATGCCGTGGACGAGCAGCACGGGCGGCGCCTTGGCGGCGGAAGGCGCATCGCCTGGAAGATCGGAGGTCGTCGGCATGACAGGCGGGCGTCCGGTGGGGCGTTCATCGCGACATGGGCATCGCCGGTCCGGATCGCAAGCCCGGCCAGCCGCTTCCTTCAGCTCGCTGCCGAAATGATCGCGTCGGCGATGCAGGCGCCGATGCGCGCGTTGCCGGCCGGCGTGAAATGGACGCCGTCGGGCAGCAGCAGATCATCGATCGGCGTCTCGCCGCTCGGTGTCCGCAGCAGCTTCGCATGCAGATCGTGGACACGGATGCCGCAGGCGTTCGCGATCTCGATGGAGATGCGGTTGTATTCGAGCAGATCCGCCCGGTATCGCCGCGATGCCTTGGCGGCGTTGTGCCGCACCTCGTCGATGGGCGTGCTGGTGGCCCAGACGATCGTCGCGCCGCCGCGCGTCAGCGCATCGAAGATCGCGCGCAGGTTGTCCGCGTATTCGTGCGCAGAGCACACCGGATGCGACCGCCCGGGGTCGTGACGGATGTCGTGCAGACCGCAGTTGATGTGCAGCACATCGAACGTCCCCGGCGGCAGCCATGCGTCGAGGTGGGCGCGCACGGTGCGCGACGATTCGCAGTTCGCGTCGGGCGCGTACAGCGAGAATCCGGACGGCAGGCGTTCGCGAACGAACGGCTGCGCGTTCATGCGGATGGAGTCGCCGATCAGCGCGACCCTCACGGCCGGGTCTCCATCACGCCGCACTCAGCGCTGCGGCGCATCCGCAGGGCGACGGAAAATGAATTCGTGATCGTTGGTGGCGCCGACCGGGAACAGGTATTCGCCGACTTTCCCGAACCCGTAGCGACCGTAGAACCGCTGCGCACCGAAGTTCTCGCTCCACACGCCCACCCACAGCGTGCGCGGGCCATCGCGCAGCAGCCAGTCCATCGCGCACTGCATCAGCTGCGCACCCCAGCCGCCGTTGTGCGCCCGCTGCAGGATGTAGAGACGCTTGATCTCGCCGTCGCCCTCGCGGACATCGGCATGCGGCAGTCCGCAGGGGCCGACGAGGATATGCCCGATCGCCTCGTCGCCGTCTTCGAGCAGCCACGCCGCATAACGCGGATCCTCCAGCGCCTCGCGCTGGGTCTCGGCGATGTAGCTGGTGCGCAGGAAATACGCGAGATCCTCGGGCGGATACAGGTGCCCGAAGGTCTCGGTGAAATTGCGCCGCGCGATGTCGGCGACGCGCTCGGCGTCGGCGGGGGTGGCGCGGCGGATGGCGTAGGTCATCGCAAACCTCTCGATCTGCGGATGGGTGAAGCGGTCTGATCAGACCGCCCACCAACATCCCGTCAATTCATTTTCACCGGCCGTGGGCACGGCCCGACTGTCGCCGCACTCAAGACGCTGCCTGGGCCGGCCGCACCTGCACATGCACCTCGGCCAGCTGCGCGTCCGGGATCGGCGACGGCGCGCCGGTCATCAGGCACTGCGCGGTGGTGGTCTTCGGGAATGCGATCACGTCGCGGATCGATTCGGTGCCGGCCATCAGCGCGGCGATGCGGTCGATGCCGAAGGCGATGCCGCCGTGCGGCGGCGCGCCGTAGCGCAGCGCGTCGAGCAGGAAGCCGAACTTCAGCTCGGCTTCGTCCTTGCCGATGCCCAGCAATTCGAACACCGCCGACTGCATCGACGAGCGGTGGATGCGGATCGAACCGCCGCCGATCTCGTTGCCGTTGAGCACCATGTCGTAGCCGCGCGACACCGCGGTCTTCGCGTTCGCGCGCAGATCGGCCTCGTCGTCGACCGCTGGCGCGGTGAAGGGATGATGCAGGGCGACGTAGCGCTGCGCTTCATCGTCCCACTCGAACATCGGGAAGTCGGTGACCCACAGCGGCTTCCAGCCGGCGTCGACCAGATCCAGGTCCCTGCCGAGCTTCAGGCGCACGGCGCCCATGAAATCGCTGGCGGTCTTGTACGACGCGGCGCCGAAGAAGATCGCATCGCCGCTCTGCGCGCCCGTGGCCTGCACGATGGCGGCGAGCGTGGCGTCGTCGAGGAACTTGGCGATCGGCGAATTGATGCCGTCGCGGCCCTTCGCGGCGTCGTCGATCTTCATCCAGGCCACGCCCTTGGCGCCGTACTTCGCGGCGTGCGCGCCGAGGTCGTCGATCTGCTTGCGCGACAGCGCCGCGCCGCCCGGTGCGCGCAGCGCGATCACGCGGCCGTCCTCGTGGTTCGCCCAGTCGGTGAACACCTTGAACCCGCAGGTCTTCACCAGATCGGCGATGTCGGTGAACTCCATCGCGATCCGAAGGTCGGGCTTGTCCGAACCGTAGCGGCGCATGGCTTCGGCGTAGGTCATGCGCGGGAATTCGCCCAGCTCCACATCCATCACTTCGCGGAAGACCTCGCGGATCATCGACTCGGTGGCGTCCTGCACGTCGCGCTCGCCCACCCACGCGAATTCCATGTCGAGCTGGGTGAATTCGAGCTGGCGGTCGGCGCGCAGCGCTTCGTCGCGGAAGCAGCGCGCGATCTGGTAGTAACGGTCGAAACCGGCCACCATCAGGATCTGCTTGAACAGCTGCGGCGACTGCGGCAGCGCGTAGAACTCGCCCGGATGCATGCGCGCCGGCACCAGGAAGTCGCGCGCGCCTTCCGGCGTGGCCTTGGTGAGGATCGGGGTTTCGATGTCCTGGAAGCCGCGCGCGTCCAGCCAGCGGCGCAGCGCCTGCACCAGGCGGATGCGGGTGCGCATCATCTGCTGCATCTCGGGGCGGCGCAGATCGAGATAGCGGTATTTCAGGCGCACGTCTTCGCCGGCGTTCTCGTGGGCATGGAACGGCAGCGGCTCGGCCTTGTTCAGCACGTCGATGGCAGTCGGCACGATCTCGACCTTGCCGCTGCGGATCTTGTCGTTGGCGGCATAGCGCGCGCGCACCGTACCGGTGACGCGCACGCAGTCCTCATGGCCGAGTTCGCCGGCGGCCTTGAACAGCTCCGGCTGATCGCTCTCGATGAGTACCTGCACGATGCCCTCGTGGTCGCGCAGATCGACAAAGGCCTGATGGCTCTGGACGCGGGCTTTGTTGACCCAGCCGCACAGGGTCACGGTCTGGCCGATCAGCGCCTCGTCGACGAGGCCGCAGAAGTGGGTACGCATGGGGGAACTCCGGGTGTAGGATTCCGGCGTCTGCCGGAGACCGCGCATTTTAGCGGTTGCGGCGGCCGGGCGCGGCCTGTCGTCGTCACCGCGCCCGATCGTCCGCCCGCGACGCACCGACACCCGCCCCACAGGAGCACCCGATGGAACGCCAGTCCCCCCTGTTGTCGCGAACTTTGCTGTCGCGAGCCCCGTCGTCGCAGGCACGTCCGCGAGGATTCGCCGCCACACTGCTGCTCTTCGCGCTGGGCGGCGGCATCGCGCTGATGCCCGCACTGGGCATGGCGCAGGCGGCGCCGGGCGGCGTGGAAACCAAGGCCTATGCGCCGGAACGGCTGTGGGAACTGCCGGTCGAAGACCAGCGGCGGGTGATCGGTCTCGAATACGGCGAACAGTCCGACGGCCGCACCATCCCCGACGACCAGATGCGCTTCTATCTGGACCAGGTGCGGTTCTCGCGCTGGACCTTCAGCCAGATCCGCACCGATATCGCCCAGTCGCTGGCCGGCAACGGCCTCAGCGACCCCGCCTCCCCGCACACCCTGCGCTGCGAGAGCACCGACGGCCGCCAGAAGACCTGTCGCCCGACCTGGCAGGGCATGTCGAAACTGGTCCGGCAGTTGTCGAACACCGCCTGCATCCAGGGCCAGACCTGGTCGTCCACGCCCGGCCAGATCTGGGTCAGCGGCGGCTGCCGCGCGGAGTTCACCGAGGAAATCGACACCACCGCCGGCGGCATCCGCTGCGAAAGCCAGGAAGGCCGCAGCCAGACCTGCCCGGTGCCGTGGCGCGGCACCGCGAAGCTGATCCGGCAGTTGTCGGGCACCCGCTGCGTCGCCGGCCAGAACTGGTCGAGCGGCAACGGCCAGGTGCGGGTCAGCGGTGGCTGTCGCGGCCTGTTCGTCGCCAGCGGCGACGGCCCCATCGGCAGCGGCGAAATCCGCTGCGAAAGTACCGACGGCAAGTACAAGGAGTGCGGCAGCAATCTGTACGGCACCCCCGAACTGGTCAGCCAGTTGTCGGGCACCAACTGCACCCTCGACCGCAACTTCGGTCTGCGCAACGGCAAGCTGTGGGTGAACCTGGGCTGCCGCGGCATCTTCAGCGTGAAGGATGGCTCCACCGAGGGCTATCGCGTCACCTGCGAGAGCTACAACGGCAAGTACAACGAATGCAAGTGGGACCATACCCGTGGCCCGCCGCGCCTGCTGCAGAAACTGTCGCGCCGCCCCTGTTTCCAGGGGTCGAGCTGGGGCTACAACCGCCGCGGCAACCTGTGGGTGAACACCGGCTGCAGCGCCGTGTTCGCGCCGAACAACCGCTGATCGCCACGCACGCCCGCTCCAGAGAAAAGGATCACCCGCCATGCCCAGCCTCCGCCTGCTCGCCAGCCTGCTTCTCGCCTTCGCCGCCTGCGCCAACGCACCCGCGGCACAGGCGCAACTGTTCGACAAGGACAGCGTCCGCTGCGAAAGCAAGGAGGGCCGACGCGAAACCTGCGACGTGTCCTGGCCCGGCCAAAGCCGGCTGGTCCGGCAGATGTCGGCCACCGACTGCGTGAAGGGCCGCAACTGGGGCGCCACCGCCGGCAAGGTCTGGGTCTCCGGCGGCTGTCGCGGCGAGTTCGGCCCGCAGTACGCGGGCGAAGAGGTCCGCTGCGAAAGCAGCGACGGCCGCTACAAGGCATGCGGCCGCAACCTTTACGGACAGGCCGATCTGATCCGTCAATTGTCGGACACCCCCTGCCGCCAGGGCAGCAGTTGGGGCCTGCGCGACGGCGCGATCTGGGTGGACAAGGGCTGTCGCGGCGTGTTCCGCGTCGGCGACAGCGGCGGCCGCTACAGCACCACCTGCGCCAGCGAGAACGGCCGTCGCCAGAGCTGCGCCTGGGACAAGGCCCGCGGCACGCCGGTGCTGCTGGAAACGCTGTCGAACTCGCCCTGCGTGCAGGGCCGCAGTTGGGGCTACGACAAGAAGCAGGGCCTGTGGGTGGACGAGGGCTGCCGGGCGCGCTTCGGCCTGCGCTGATGGCCTGACCCTTGTACCGGTAGAGCGGCCTTCAGGCCGCTGCTTCAGCGGTAGAGCGGGCTTCAGCCCGCTTTCGTTTGGTTTTATCAAGAGCAGCGGCCTGAAGGCCGCTCTACCGAAGGGGAGCAATACGCCTCAGGGAGCGATACGGCTCAGGGCGTGGTTCCCCACGGCGGCGGCGGCAGCGGCACGACCGGGTTCGCCAGATCGAATTCGACCCGGAACAGACGCCCGTTCGGACGCGACAGTTCATAGACGAAGCGGTCCTGCGACAGTTCGACCGCCCAGGTGTTCGCCACCGAAGCCGGCAGCCCATTGGCCTTGAAGCTGGCGATGGACTCGGCATCGACCGGGAATTCGATGCGGATCAGCCCCTTGTTGGTCAGCCGACCGCCGCTGCTGTCGCCGCCGTACATCGTGACCGCATCGGGGCTGCCGTCTTCGTGGCGGTGGTCGTGCTTCAGCTGCAACCCTGCCGGCACCCGCAGGAACACCCAGGTCCGCGAATGATCCTCGCCGACATGGAACGGGATCCGCACCTCGTCGTCGCCGCAATCGCGCACGTGCATCACCAGAGGCTTGCCGGCGAACGGCGAATCCGGAGTCGCGGGAGTATCCACCAGCACCCGGCCGGCGTAGGCGTTGCCGCAGTGCCGGTTGATCGCGGTCATGAAGGCGTGGGTCAGCAGACTGGTGCTGACCCCGGGCGCCGGCGCGGCGGGTGCGGGCCTCGCGGCCGGGGGCGTGGACGGAGACTGCGCGGGCGACGAGGCGCTGGCCGCAAGCAGGGCGAGAAACAGAACGGAGCGGGAAGTCTTCATCGGGCCACCCTAGCCGCAGACCGAAGCCTGCGGCAAGCGCTCAGCCGGCCGGCTTGGCGTCGCTGGCCGGCTTGGCCGCGGGCGCGGCCTCGGTCTTGGCGGGGGCGCTCGCGGCGGGGGCGGCATCGGCCTTGGGCGCGTCGCCCTTCTCGGTGAGATTGCGTTTTTTGTCGCCGTCCTTCTTGAAGTCGGTCTCGTACCAGCCGCTGCCCGACAGGCGGAAGGCGGGGGCGGTCAATTGCCGCCGGATCTTCGGCGCCCCGCACTCGGGGCATTCGGTCGGATCGGGGTCGGACATCTTCTGCAGACGGTCGAACGCATGGCCGCAGGCGTCGCATTCGAAAGCGTAAATGGGCATGGGAACCGGGAATGAGCGCGAGTGGGCGCCATTCTGGGGCCCGGCGCGAAAGTTTCAAGGCCGCAGGACGCCGAAGGACACAACTGCGGCGATCGGGCCGCATTCCTGCGGCATCCGCGCTGAATACGATTCCAGACCGACCCGCCGCGGCCATGTGCGTTCGCACATCGGGCGATAGTGCGCACCGCACGGAAGTCGCGGTGCGCCGCAGAGCGATGTCGCGACCGCATTCCGCCACCCACGAGAAGGAATGGACGATGTCACACTGGATTCGCACCGCGGGCGCCCTGCTGCTCGCCCTGTTGCTGACGTGGACGCCCGGCCGGGCCGACGCCGCGATCAACGCCTACGACCTCGGCGCACGCTACGACGCCAGCATGGCCAACCTCCGCTTCCGCGTGTACTCGTCGCGGGCGACGCGGATCGAAGTATGGCTGTATTCGGCGCCGACCGGCGCCCACGAGGTCGCGCGCTACACGCTGACCAAGAACGCGACCACCCAGAACTGGGAGGTCAATATCCCGGTCACCACCATCAAGAACACCCACGGCATCACCGGTACCGTTTATTACGGCTATCGCGCCTGGGGCCCGAACTGGCCCTACAACAGCGGCTGGACCAAGGGCAGCGGCGTCGGCTTCATCACCGATGTCGACGCCAGCGGCAACCGCTTCAATCCGAACAAGCTCCTGATCGATCCGTACGCGCGCGAGATCAGCCAGGATCCCAACACCGCGACCTGCACCGACGGCACCATCTATGCGTCCGGCGCCACGCACCGCAACAAGGACAGCGGCCTCTGCGCCAGCAAGAGCATCGCGCTGGGCACCATCACCACGTCCACCGGCACCAAACCGACGCGCGCGCTGAAGGACGACATCGTCTATGAAGTGCACGTGCGCGGCCTGACCATGAACGACACGTCGATTCCGCTGGCCAAGCGCGGCACCTACGCCGGCGCGGCGCTGAAGGCGGCGCATCTGGCCTCGCTTGGCGTCACCGCCGTCGAATTCCTGCCGGTGCAGGAAACCCAGAACGACCAGAACGACATCGACCCCAATTCCGCCAACGGCGACAACTATTGGGGCTACATGACGCTCAATTATTTCTCGCCGGATCGCCGCTATTCGTCCGACAAGACCCCGGGCGGTCCGACCAGCGAATGGCGCGCGATGGTCAAGGCCTTCCACGATGTCGGCATCAAGGTCTATGTCGACGTGGTCTACAACCACACCGGCGAAGGCGGGGCGTGGGGCGGCAGCGACGGCCTGACCGTCTACAACATCACCTCCTGGCGCGGCCTCGACAATCCGACCTATTACTCGCTGACCAGCGATTACAAGTATTCCTGGGACAACACCGGCGTCGGCGGCAACTACAACACCCGCAACCCGATCGCGCAGAACCTCATCATCGACTCGCTGGCCTACTGGCGCGATGCGCTGGGCGTCGACGGCTTCCGCTTCGACCTGGCCTCGGTGCTCGGCAACACCTGCCAGCACGGCTGCTTCAACTTCGACAAGATGGACGCGAACAACGCGCTCAACCGCATCGTCAACGAACTCCCGCCGCGGCCGGCGGCCGGCGGCAGCGGCCTCGACCTGATCGCCGAACCGTGGGCCATCGGCGGCAATTCCTATCAGGTCGGCGGCTTCCCCACGGGCTGGGCCGAGTGGAACGGCATGTACCGCGACGCGCTGCGCAAGAAGCAGAACCAGATGGGCATCGAAGTGGTGACCATGGGCACGCTGGCCTCGCGCTTCGCCGGTTCGTCCGACCTTTATGGCGACGACGGCCGCAAGCCGTGGCATTCGGTCAATTTCATGGTCGCCCACGACGGCTTCACCCTGAACGACCTCTACAGCTACAACAGCAAGCAGAACAACCAGGCCTGGCCGTACGGCCCGTCCGACGGCGGCGACGACAACAACCACAGCTGGAACCAGGGCGGCATCGTAGTCGACCAGCGCCGCGCCGCGCGCACCGGCATGGGCTTCATGATGCTCAGCGCCGGCGTGCCGATGTTCAACGGCGGCGACGAAGCGCTGCGCACCCAGTTCGGCAACAACAACGTCTACAACCTCGATTCCCCGGCGAACTGGCTGTACTGGACCCGCAGCACGGTCGAAGCCGACTTCGAGACCTTCACCCGGCGCATGATCGCCTTCCGCAAGGCGCATCCGGCGCTGCGTCCGCTGAACTTCTATTCCGGCATCGACAACAACGGCAACGTGATGGAGCAGTTGCGCTGGTTCAAGCCGGACGGCGGCGTGGCCGACGCCGCGTATTTCAACAGCAGCACCAACCACGCCATCGCCTGGCGCATCGACGGCAGCGAATTCGGCGACACCGCCAGCGCGATTTACGTGGCGTACAACGGCTGGTCGGGCAACGTGAACTTCACCCTGCCGTGGCCGGGCACCGGCAAGCAGTGGTACCGCGTCACCGACACCGCGACCTGGAACGAAGGCCCGAACACGGTCGCGCTGCCGGGTTCGGAAGCCTTCATCGGCGGGGAGTGGACGGTGTATGGCCTGCAGGCGCGGTCGTTGTTGGTGTTGATCGCGAAGTGATGCGATATCTGCGGACGCGGCCGAGGCCGCGTCCGCAGACACAACGCAGGTCCGGGGGTGGCGCTTCGGACAGGCATCCCGAAGACGCATGGCGATGCCGCGCGAAACGCGGAGCACGAAACGCCAGCGCATCGATTCAAACGCGGAAACCAATCGGGCACGTCAATCAAAGCGACGCAAAATGCCCATGAAACAGCGCGAAAATGCGGGATTCCCGCTGCGCGCGGATGAATTCCGGCCCAATCTGCCCCAGCGCGTCACCGGATGGCGGGATCGCCATCGCGGCACCCCTCTCATCCGCGCCTCAGGCATCGCGGAACCCGCCGATCGATCGCGAAAGCGACGCGAACACGGACGCGACGACCGCAGCGCGTCGCAGTGAAATTGCTGACGTACCGCCTCCCCGCATCGATGTGCGACGACACCCACAAAAATGCGCCCGGCGTTGGCATTTCTTTTGCTGCGCATCCTCGTGGGGGGAATCGTGTCGAGGGTGACGCGTCTTCCGGGAGGTCGCAGGCAGGCATGCCGTTCATCGATGCCGGTACCGGGACCAGATCGTCGGAACGCTTTTCAACGGGGCGCAAGGCGCCCACGGATCAGGATCATGTTTTCGCCGAACATCCACGACATCGATGAGAAAAAAAGCCGCCTGCAGGGAATGTCCGGCGCGGGCGCAACGGGCCATCCTGACTACGACCCCGCACTGATCAAACACCTGATGTCGGACCACGCGGCGCTGCGCGACCTGCTGATCCGTCTGGACGATCACGCACGGCACCGCCAGTTCGCGAAGATTCCCGGTACGCTCGCGCGGTTGCGGGACGGCCTGATGCGCCACATCGAGGAGGAGAACGAACACTTCTACGCTTACCTGTTCAGGTCCGCGGCGAACGATGGCGACGCCTTGGAAGACCTGGAGCGTACCTGCGCCAAGATGGCGGGCATGGCGCGGCTCGCCCTGCTGTTCACGCGGCACTACACCGAGATCGGCGTGACCTTGCTGAACCGGGACGCGTTCTCGCGCGACCTGGAGGTGATCAGCTCGCTGCTGGCCGAGCGGATCGAACTGGAGGAGACGTCGCTGTACGCGCTGTACCGGCCCCAGGACCGCACGAGGGGCAACAGAGTGCTGCGGAACGACGGATCATCGCTCTGCGGGGTCTGCCTGAAGGGATAGGCCGGCGCAGCCGCGCTCATTCGTACAGCGCGAGCAGTTCCGCCTCGGCCGCTTCGAGTTGCGCGCGCAGCGTCTGCTGTTCGCGACCCAGATCGGCGGCGCGCTTGCCGCCGTCGGTCCACGCCGCGGGGTCGGCCAGTTCGGTTTCGATCTGCGCCAGCCGCGCCTCCAGTTCGCCCACGCGCGCCTCGGCCTTGGCCAGTTTGTGCGGATTGATCTTCTTCGCCGGCGCAGCGGGCGCCGGCGGCGGCGCCGGCTTCGATTCCACGACGGCCACCGCGGGCTTCGCCGCTTTCGCTTCGCTCTTCTTCTGCTCGCCGCCCGAGCGCGTGCGCAGCCAGGCCGCATATTCGTCGAGATCGCCGTCGAAGGGTTCGACCACGCCGTCCGCCACGCGCACGAAGGTGTCGCAAACCAAGCCGATCAGATGCCGATCGTGCGAGACCATCACGATCGCGCCGTCGAAGTCGCTGAGCGCTTCGGCAAGCGCCTCGCGCATGTCGAGGTCGAGATGGTTGGTCGGCTCGTCGAGCAGCAGCACGTTCGGCTGCCGCCACGCGATCAGCGCCAGCGCCAGTCGCGCCTTCTCGCCGCCGGAAAAACCGTCGATGCTCTCGAACGCGCGGTCGCCGGGGAAATACCATTTGCCGAGGAAGTCGCGGAACGCCTGCGTCGACGAATCCGGCGACAGTTCGCGCAGATGATCGATCGGCGATGCGCCTTCGACCAGCGACTCCACCGTGTGCTGCGCGAAGTAGCCGATGCGCAGGTCCGGATGCGCGTAGCGCTCGCCGGCCAGCAGCGGCAGTTCGCCGACGAGCGTTTTCACCAGCGTCGACTTGCCGGCGCCGTTCGGGCCGAGCAGGCCGATGCGGTCGCCGGCTTCCAGGCCGAAGCCGACGTTGTGCAGAATGGTCGCGTCGGCGCCATACCCGCAATCCGCATCGTTCAGGCGCATCAGCGCGAACGGCATCTTCGCCGGCGCCGGGAAATCGATGCGGAATTCGCGCTCGGCGCGCACCGCTTCGGTGCCGGACAGCTTCTCCAGGCGCTTCATGCGCGACTGCGCCTGCTTGGCCTTGCTGGCCTTGGCCTTGAAGCGGTCGATGAACTTCTGCAGATGCGCGCGCTCGGCCTGTTCCTTCTCGAACGCGATGTTCTGCTGGCGCAGATGTTCGGCGCGCTGGCGCTCGAACTGGGTGTAGTTGCCGGCGTAGAGCTTGGCCTTGCCGTCATGCAGATGCAGCGTGTGGGTGGTGACGTTGTCGAGGAATTCGCGATCGTGCGAGATCACCAGCAGGGTGCCGGGATAGCGCCGCAGCCATTCCTCCATCCACACCACCGCGTCGAGATCGAGATGGTTGGTCGGTTCGTCCAGCAGCAGCAGGTCGCTGGGGGTCATCAGCGCGCGCGCCACGTTCAGGCGCACCCGCCAGCCGCCGGAGAAGTCCGACACCGGCTTCGGATGGGTGTCGGCCGGAAAGCCGAGACCGTGCAGCAGTTTGCCGGCGCGGGCCGCGGCGTCGTAGCCGTTCAGTTCTTCGAGCCGGTGGTGGGCCTCGGCCACCGCCTCCCAGTCTTCGGCCGCGAAGGCGTTGGCCTCGGCCTGCACCGCCGCATGCACCTCGACATCGCCCGACAGCACGAAGTCCAGCGCCGGGTCGGGCAGCGACGGCGTTTCCTGGGCCACGCTGGCGATCCGCGCCTTGCCCGGCAGGTCCAGATCGCCCTTGTCCGGCTCCAGCTCGCGCATCAGCGCGGCGAACAGCGACGATTTGCCGGTGCCGTTGCGACCGACCACGCCCACCCGCCAGCCGGCGTGGAGGGCCAGGTCGACGTCGGAGAACAGCAGGCGCTCGCCCCGGCGGAGGGCGAAATTGCGGAAAGCGATCATGGGCTGGGGACACTCCGGGGGACGCGGCAGGCGCCACGCCGGGCCGCGATTCTACGCCGGGGGCGGACTCCGGTCAGCACCGAAAAACCTCGACTCCATCTCTTCATGCAGATGATTAGTTTGACCCCCTCCCGCGCCCGTGTTACATCCCGGGGATGCCCGATTTTTCCACAAGGAGTGCACCATGAAGCGACACCCGCTCACGTTCGGCCTGCTGATCGCGTTGGCCAGCGTGCCCGCTTTCGCCCAGTCCCCGGACGAAACCCAGGAACAGGAGGCCCAGGGCGACAGCCTCGAAACCGTCGTCGTCACCGGCACGCGCACCTCCACGCGCACCGTGGCCTCGTCGCCTTCGCCGATCGACGTCATCACCCCCGCGGCCCTCGAAGCCACCGGCACCACCGAACTGGCGACGGCGCTGTCCCGCGCCCTGCCCTCGCTGAACTTCCCGCGCCCGGCCATCACCGACGGCACCGACGCCGTGCGTCCGGCGCAGCTGCGGGGCCTCGCCCCCGACCAGGTGCTGGTGCTGGTGAACGGCAAGCGCCGCCACACCACCGCGCTGATCAACCTCAACGGCAGCCAGGGCCGCGGCTCCTCGCCGGTGGACCTCAACGCCATCCCGATTTCCGCGATCCAGCGCGTCGAAGTGCTGCGCGACGGCGCCTCGGCGCAGTACGGCTCCGACGCCATCGCCGGCGTGGTCAACATCGTGCTCAAGGGCAGCGACAGCGGCGGCAGCATCGCCCTCACCGGCGGTCAGTACAGCGCCGGCGACGGCCGCACCGCGCAGTTGTCGGGCGATGTCGGCATCAAGCTCGGCGAGAACGGCGCGCTGCATCTCGCCGCCGAAGCCCGCGACCAGGATCAGACCGATCGCGCCCGCCCCTACGTGCTGGCGCCCGGCGTCACCGTGCGCCCGAGCACCGCACCGCCGCCGGGCGTGGTGGTGCAGCGCTACGGCGATCCGGAAGTCCGCCAGTACGCGTTCTCGGCCAACGCCGACCTGCAGATCAACGACGCACTCAGCTTCTACGGCTTCGCCAACGCCAGCCGTCGCGACGCGCTGTCGAACGGTTTTTTCCGCACCGCGCTCGACACCCGCAACATCCAGGCGATCTACCCCGACGGTTTCCTGCCGCAGATCCGCAACATCGCCGAAGACCGCGCCTTCGTCGTCGGCCTGCGCGGCATGACCGTGCTCGAATGGGATGTCGACCTCAGCTACAACTACGGCCGCAACGACCTCAGCTTCGGCGTCGAAAACAGCCTCAACCGCAGCCTCGGCCCGACCTCGCCCACCCAGTTCGACGCCGGCGCGCTGCAGATCACCCAGCACGTGCTGAACCTCGACGTCACCCGCGGCTTCAACGTGGATTGGCTGGCCTCGGCGCTCAACGTCGCCTGGGGCCTGGAATGGCGCGGCGAAGGCTTCCAGCAGGGCGCGGGCGAACTGTCGTCGTACGTCAACGGCGGCGTGCTGCTGCCCGGCGGCACCCCGGCGCCGTCGGGCTCGCAGGTGTTCCCGGGCTTCCGCCCTGACGATGCCGGCGATTTCGACCGCGAGAGCTTCGCCGCCTACCTCGATCTCGAAGCCAACGTCACCGACAAGTTCAACCTCGGCCTCGCGGTGCGCAGCGAGGAATACAGCGATTTCGGCAGCACCACCTCGGGCAAGGTCTCGGCGCGCTACGACTTCAGCGACGCGGTGGCCCTGCGCGGCACCGTCTCCACCGGCTTCCGCGCGCCGTCGCTGCAGCAGCAGTTCTTCCGCTCGACCGCCACCAATTTCATCGGCGGCGTGCCGTTCGACATCCGCACCTTCCGCGTCAACGATCCGGCCGCGGTCGCGCTCGGCGCCGAACCGCTGAAGGCCGAGGAATCGAAGAACCTCAGCCTGGGCCTGGTGCTCAAGCCGGTCGACAATCTCTACGTCACCATCGACGCCTACCGCATCGACATCGACGACCGGATCATGCTGTCGGAGAACCTCACCTCGACCGCGGTGCGCAACTTCCTCAACGCCACCGTCGATCCGGCGCTGGGCGGCGGCCGCTACTTCACCAACGCCATCGACACCAGCACCAAGGGCGTGGACATCATCGCGACCTACCGCTGGCTGCTCGGCAACGGCAGCCTCGATCTCACCGCCGGTTACAACTACAACAAGACCACGGTGGAACGCATCGCGCCGAATCCGGCCGCGCTGACCGCGATCGATCCGACCGCAGTGCGTATCGGCCGCGTCGAAGTGGGCCGCCTCACCGTCGGCGCGCCGCGCGACAAATTCCAGTTCGGCGGCCTGTACACGCTGGGCAACTGGAAGTTCGGCGCGAACGCCACCCGCTACGGCGAGTTCAGCGTGCTGTTCGGCAACAATCCGGCAGACACCTCGCGCGATCAGACCTTCGATCCGCAGTGGACGCTGGACCTCTCGGGCAGCTACAGCCTCGGCAACTGGGATTTCACCCTCGGCGCCGACAACGTGCTGGACGAGTATCCGGACGAAGTGCTGTTCGCCAACTCCACCAACGGCCAGCTGCCTTACAGCGCGTCGTCGCCGAACGGCTTCAACGGCGCCTACCTGTACGGACGGATCGGCTACAAGTGGTGATCCGCAGGCGCTGAACGCGGGCGCCCGCGTCCGCGGCACACCGGAAGCCCCCGCTCGTCGGGGGCTTTCCGTTTTCGGACGACGTGTCTTCGTCGCCGCCAGCGAACATGAACGCACGGACAGGGAGTCGTCGCGCGTTCATTTATAGTGCGGTCATGCCGCACCACACCTCTCTCATCGCGATGCTCTGCATCGGCTTCGTGCTGGCCTTCATCTTCGGCCTGCTCGCACATCGCCTGCGCTTCTCGCCGATCGTCGGCTATCTGCTCGCGGGCGTCCTCGTGGGTCCGTACACGCCGGGGTTCGTCGGCGACGAAACCCTCGCGCCCCAACTCGCGGAAATCGGCGTGATCCTGCTGATGTTCGGCGTCGGCCTGCACTTCTCCATGCGCGATCTGATGGACGTGCGCCGGATCGCGGTGCCGGGTGCGATCGTGCAGATGGCCGCGGCCACCGCGATGGGCTGGTTCCTCGGCACGCGTCTGGGCTGGTCGGACGCGGAAAGCCTGATCTTCGGCCTGTCGCTGTCGGTGGCGAGCACCGTGGTGCTGCTGCGCGCCCTGGAGACCGCGCGACTGCTGGACAGCGAACGCGGCCGCATCGCGATCGGCTGGCTCATCGTCGAGGATCTGGCGATGGTGCTCGCGCTGGTGCTCGTGCCCGCATTCGCCGCGAACGGTGGCGCCGACACCGGCGGCCTCGGCACCGCGCTGCTCACGACCCTGCTGAAGGTCGGTGGTTTCGTCGCGCTGATGCTGCTCGTCGGCCGGCGCGTGCTGCCCTGGCTGCTGGAGCGCGTCGCCGGCACCGGTTCGCGTGAACTGTTCACGCTGTTCGTGCTCGCCTGCGCCATGGGCATCGCCTTCGGCGCGGCGGAGCTGTTCGGCGTCTCGTTCGCGCTCGGCGCGTTCTTCGCCGGCATGCTGCTCAACGAATCGCCTTTCGGGCACAAGGCCGCGGAAGATTCGCTGCCGCTGCGCGACGCCTTCGCGGTGCTGTTCTTCGTGTCGGTGGGCATGCTGTTCGACCCGATGATCCTGGTTCGGCATCCGCTGATGGTGCTGGAGACGCTGGGCATCATCGTGATCGGCAAATCGCTGGCCGCCTGGGCGGTGGTGCGGATGCTCGGCAAGAGCAACGACATCGCGCTGACCATCGCCGCCAGCCTCGCCCAGATCGGCGAGTTCTCCTTCATCCTGATCGGACTGGGCGCTTCGCTCGGACTGATGTCGGACGAATCGCGCGATCTCATCCTCGCCGGCGCAATCCTCTCGATCCTGATCAATCCGCCGCTGTTCGCGCTGATGACCCGGCGCACCCGCAAGCCGGACACCGTGCAGACGACGGCGACGCGCCCGCCGCAGGGTCACGTCCTGCTGATCGGCTACGGCCGTGTCGGCGTGAAGCTGGCCGAAGTGCTGCAGCGCGCGAACGTGCCGTTCATGGTGATCGACACCGATGGCGACAAGGTGATCAACGCCCGTGCTGCGGGATATACCGCGATCCGTGGCAACGCCGCCGACGACGACGTGCTGGCCGAAGCGATGCCCGGCGAAGCCGCGCTCGCGGTGCTGACCATCCCGGACCCGCTGGAAGCCGGCAAGGTCGCGCAACGGCTCAAGCTCGGCACGACCTCCATTCCGGTGCTCGCGCGCGCGCACAGCGACGAGGCGGTGAAACATCTGCTGCAGCGCGGGGCGGACGCCGCGCTGCTGGCCGAACATGCGCTGGCGCATTCGCTCGGCGAAATGATCACCGCGATGCCGCAATACCGCAGCGGTCCGCTGCGGTCGGCGAACTGAGCCCGGAGATCCGAGCCCGACGATCAGCGCGCGCTGATCGTGAACTTGCTGAAGGCGACGCCGAGCGACCAGCCCTTGCCCTTTCCGGCCAGCGCCAGCGACACCTTGCCATTGGTCATCGCCTGGCCCGAAGCGCTTTTCTCGGCCGCGGCGTGCGCTTCGGCGGTCGCATAGCTGCCGAGCACGTCGCGGATATCGTCGACGTTGGCGAACTCGCCGAAGCCGTTCTGGATCTTGTATTTGCCGAAGGTCAGGCCGCCGCCCTTGGTCTCGATGCGGACCGACATGCGCTGACCGTTGCTGCACTGGATGTCGCCGGTGCCGCTGGCGGTCTTGTAGAACGCGGACCAGCCCGAGATGTTGTAGGTCATCTTGCAGGTGAGATCGCCTGCCATCGCCGTCGGTGCGGCGATCAAGGCCAAGCTCAACGCCAGGCCACGGAAGAGGTGAGCGCGCATCGGAAACTCCTGGGAAGTGAACCGACCGGAAGCGTGCGCCTGCGACCATGAATCCGGGGCAAGCCACAGGGCCTTCGCCGCGATCGTGCAGGATATCGCTAGAATCGTGCGATTCGCCGCAGAAGGTCCGCAGACACCATGGACAACGCCCAAGACAGCCCCGCCCCGCCGCAGCTCACGCCCGCCGAGGCCCGGATCCTCGGCAGTCTCGTCGAGAAGGCCGCGACCACCCCGGATGTCTATCCGCTGACGCTCAACAACATCGTGCTGGCCTGCAACCAGAAGACCGCGCGCGAGCCGGTCACCAATCTCAGTCCCGGAGAGATCGGCCACGCCCTGCGCCAACTCGAACCGCGCGGCCTCGTGAAGTCCGAATACGGCGCGCGCAGCGAGCGCTATCACCATCGCCTCGACAAGATCTACGACCTCACGCCGGCGCAGTCCTGCCTGATCGCGCTGCTGCTGCTGCGCGGCCCGCAGACGCTGCACGAACTGTTGGCGCGCAGCGAACGCCAGCATCGTTTCGCCGGCATCGACGACGTGAAGCACGCGCTGGACCGCCTCGCCGAACGCGACGCGCCGCTGGTGCGCCGGCTGCCGCGCGGCGCCGGCCAGCGCGAAGACCGCTACGCGCATCTGCTGTGCGGCGAACCGGCGATGCCGGAGCGCGGCCCGGAACCTGCGGAAGCACGTACGCGCGACGACGGCGCCTTCGATGCCCTGCTCGCACGGATCGAAGCGCTGGAAGAACGCGTGGCGGCGCTGGAAGTCGCGACCGGCAGCGACGCCGGCAGCGACTGATCCTGTCCAAGGGCGATCAGTCCTTGCCGAACACCAGTCGCCCGCCCTCGGCGTCGACGCGCACGGTGTCGCCGTTGCCGTAATCGCCGGCGAGGATCTTTTGCGCCAGCGGGTTTTCCAGCTGCTGCTGGATCGCACGCTTCAGCGGCCGCGCGCCGTAGACCGGATCGAAACCGATGTTGCCGAGGAAGTCGAGCGCCTTCTCGGCGAGGACGAGGCGGATGCCGCGCTCGGCCAGCCGCTTGTCCAGCCCGCGCAGCTGGATCTTCGCGATCTCGCGGATCTGCGCCTTGTCCAGCGGGTGGAACACCACGATGTCGTCGAGGCGATTGATGAACTCGGGACGGAAGTGCGCCTGCACCACGCCCATCACCGCCGCCTTCATCTTGGTGTAGCCCTCGGGGGTGTCGTTGTCCGACAGCTCCTGGATCATCTGCGAACCGAGATTCGAGGTCATCACGATCACGGTATTGCGGAAATCCACGGTGCGGCCCTGGCCGTCGGTGAGGCGACCGTCGTCCAGCACCTGCAGCAGGATGTTGAACACGTCCGGATGCGCCTTCTCGACTTCGTCGAGCAGGATCACGCTGTACGGGCGGCGGCGCACCGCTTCGGTGAGATAACCGCCTTCCTCGTAACCGACGTAGCCCGGAGGCGCGCCGACCAGGCGGCTGACCGCGTGCTTCTCCATGAATTCGCTCATGTCGATGCGCACCATCGCATCGGTCGAGTCGAACAGGAATTCGGCCAGGGCCTTGCACAGCTCGGTCTTGCCCACGCCGGTGGGGCCGAGGAACAGGAACGAGCCGCTGGGGCGGTTCGGATCGCTCAGGCCCGCGCGCGAGCGGCGCACGGCGTCGGACACGACCTTGATCGCTTCTTCCTGGCCGACCACGCGGCCGTGCAGCGCGCTTTCCATCTTCAGCAGTTTGTCGCGCTCGCCTTCGAGCATCTTCGACACCGGGATGCCGGTCCAGCGCGACACGACCTCCGCGATCTCCTCGTCGGTGACCTTGTCCTGCAACAGCTGGAATCCCTGGATTTCCGCGGCCTGCGCCGCCTGCAGCTGCTTGTCCAGCTCCGGCATGCGGCCGTACTGGATCTCGCTCATCTTCGCGTAGTCCTGGCGGCGCTGCGCGGCTTCGAGTTCCAGCTTCGCGGCTTCGATCTGTTCCTTGACCTTGGTGGTGCCCTGCACCGCGGCCTTCTCGGCCTTCCAGATTTCCTCGAGATCGTTGAAGGCGCGCTCCAGCGCGGCGATCTCGGTTTCGAGATCGGCCAGCCGCTGCTTCGAGGCGTCGTCCTTCTCCTTCTTCAGCGCTTCGCGCTGGATCTTGAGCTGGATCAGCCGGCGCTCCTTGCGGTCGAGCTCTTCGGGCTTGCTGTCGATTTCCATGCGGATGCGCGACGCGGCTTCGTCCATCAGATCGATGGCCTTGTCGGGCAACTGGCGGTCGGCGATGTAGCGGTGCGAAAGCGTGGCCGCGGCGACGATCGCCGGGTCGGTGATCTCGACGCCATGATGCACGGCGTATTTTTCCTTCAGCCCGCGCAGGATGGCGATGGTGTCCTCGACGCTGGGCTCGCCGACGAACACCTTCTGGAACCGACGTTCCAGCGCGGCGTCCTTCTCGACGTATTTGCGGTACTCATCGAGCGTGGTCGCGCCGATGCAGTGCAGCTCGCCGCGCGCGAGCGCGGGCTTGAGCATGTTGCCGGCGTCCATCGATCCTTCGGCCTTGCCCGCGCCGACCATCGTATGCAGTTCGTCGATGAACAGGATGATCTGGCCTTCGTTCTTGGCCAGATCGTTGAGCACCGCCTTCAGCCGCTCCTCGAATTCGCCGCGGAACTTGGCGCCGGCGATCAGCGCGCCCATGTCGAGCGAGAGCACGCGCTTGCCGCGCAGCCCTTCGGGCACCTCGCCATTCACGATGCGCTGGGCCAGGCCTTCGACGATCGCGGTCTTGCCCACGCCGGGTTCGCCGATCAGCACCGGATTGTTCTTGGTGCGCCGCTGCAGCACCTGGATGGTGCGGCGGATTTCCTCGTCGCGGCCGATCACCGGATCGAGCTTGCCCGATTCGGCGCGCGCGGTGAGGTCGATGGTGTATTTCTCCAGCGCCTGCCGCTGTTCCTCGGCGTTCTCGCTCTGGACCTTCTCGCCGCCGCGCATCGCGTCGATCGCGGCTTCGAGTTTGCGCTTGTCGGCGCCGGCGGCCTTCAGCGCGCGCCCGGTGTCGCCGCCGTCGTCGAGCGCGGCGAGCACGAACAGTTCGCTGGCGATGAAGGCATCGCCGCGCTGCTGCGCAAGCTTGTCGGTGACGTTGAGCAGGCGCGCGAGATCGTTGCCGACGTTGACGCTGCCGGCCTGTCCGGAGACCTTCGGCAGCTTCTCCAGCGCTTCGCCGAGGCGCTCGCGCAGCGCCGGCACGTTGACGCCGGACTGGGCCAGCAGCGGCCGCGTGCCGCCGCCCTGCTGATCGAGCAGCGCGACCAGCAGATGCACCGGCTCGATGACGTTGTGGTCGCGGCCCACGGCCAGCGACTGTGCGTCGGCGATGGCCTGCTGGAACCGCGAGGTGAGTTTGTCCATGCGCATGGGCGGGACTCCGGGAGTGGGGGCGGCCGTGCCGCGATGCCCTGAACATAGGGGCCGTACCCGCAATTCCAAGTCCCGCCGCGCGTGCGGACCTTGACCGCAATCAAAGTCCGCGCATCGACCCGCGATTCACAGCGCGGCCAGCGCGTCCTTCGCGTCCTTGAACTTCGGATCGAGCTTCAGCGCCGCCTGCAGCTCGGCCTTCGCTTCCTCCTTGCGTCCGGCGTGCGCCAGCACCTGTCCCAGGCGATAGCGCGCGTTCTTCGGCTCCGGATCGTCCTTGCCGCGCGGCATGGCGAGATATTTGCGCAGGGCGGCTTCGCCCTCGGCCAGATACTGCCCGGACACCGCCGCCAGCCGGCCGAGCTGGTACTGCGCATTGTTCGATTTCGGATCTTCCGCGATCCATCGCTTGATCCCCGCATACGCGTCCGGCCAGCGTTTCGTTTCCTGATACGCCACCAACAGCGCGGCGCGGACCTGCGGATCGTTCGGCTTGAGGGCATAGGCATCCTCGTAGGCCTTCACCACCTGCGCCGGCTTCTTCTCGTGCTGCGCGATGCGCGCCTGCGCGAGCAGGCCGCGCACGCGATCGTATTTCGCGATGGCGGTCGCCTGCGCCCGCGCCTTGTCGATGCCGCCACCGATCGCGCCCGGTGCCTGCAGATAGAACTCGATCAGCGCGTTGCGCGCGTCGATCAGCGTCGGGTCGAGCTTCACCGCGCGCTCGAACGCATCGCGCAGATCCGGCGCCATCGTCATCTTCGACAGCATGCCGACTTCGCCGATGCGGTTGCCCAGCGCATTGCCGAGCCAGAGGAACGCCTGGGCATCGTTGGGCGACAGTGCGGTGGCCCGTTCGCCGGCTTCCACCGCTTTTTCGGAACGCCTCGCGTAGACGCGGGCACGAGTGAGCGCGACCCAGGCGCTGCCGTTCTTCGGCTCCGCCTTCACCAGCGCTTCGGCGGCCGCCAATGCGGTCGGCGCGCGCGCTTCCAGCAGCGACTGGACTTCGGCCAGGGATGCGGCGGACGCGGGGACCGCACTCAGGAGCAGGGCAGCACACAGCAGGCAGGGGGCGAACGGTCGAAGCATGCGCGGAAGTCCATGGAGGGAAGGCCCGGACGATAACAAGGCGATCCGCGGTGCAACGAGGCGGCGGCAGCCATGCGCGCGGTCCCGTGCAGCGCCGTTCAGCCCGGCCGGCCGGAACCTGCCGAGCCGTCAGAGAAAGCGATGCATGTGCGCCGGGTCCGGCACCATGCAGGCGTCGTGGCGGCCGAACCAGCGATAGCGATTGCGCGCGAGCCAGCGGTACAGCGGATCGCGCACGCGGCGCGGCAGCAACGCCGACACCCCGGCCAGACGCCACGCGCCACCCAGCCCGGTCAGTACGCGACGCATCGCGTCGGTGTCGGTGGACACGCGCGGCGATGGGTCGCGGTCGTATTCGACCAGCAGGAACGACACGGGGTCGTCGGGATCGAGGCCGTTGTCCGCGAGCAGCCGGCGGCCGGCGTCGCCCTGCATCGCGGCGAAGCGGTAGCGCTGCCGGCGATCGTGCCGCAGCAGGAAACGCACCCAGCCGTTGCACAGCACGCAGACGCCGTCGAAGACGATGATGGCGCGGGGATCGACGTCGCTCATGGCACCGCCAGCCAGCCGCGATAGTGGACCAGCAGACCCACGCCCGGCAGTTCGGCGCGCACGTCGAAACGATAGCGCCCGTCCGCCGAGGATTCCCGCGCGACCACTCCTGCGAACCAGCGCGCAGGCAGCGGACATCCGAAGCAGCGCGCGGCCGACACCCGCCACTGCAGGCACGCAGCATCTGCCGCAAGCGCGTACTCCAGCACGACCGGGCCGAGACGTTCGCGCAGACGGCCCTGCCCCAACCACAGGCGCGAGGGCATCGCATGCGCGCGACCGTAGCGCCGGACCCAGCGCTCGCCGTCGGCGTCGCAGCGGATCTCCACGCGGACGGGGTGACCGCCCGCCGGCGGCAGTCGGGTCAGGCGCGCACACAGCCGCGCGAGGAGGCCACGGCCGCGCTCGACCTCGGCCTCGCCCTGCCAGTGCCCGGGGCCCGCGTGCAGCGCCCGGACCTCTGCAGGCAATCGCGCGAAGCCGTCGCCGAGCACGCAACGGAACAGCGGCGGCGCGACCGGATCGGTCACCCGTCGATCCAGACGAGCGTCGCGATCCGCCCGGTGCGGGCGTCGCGACGGTGCGAGAAGAAGCGCTGCGGGTCGGAAATGGTGCACAGGCCGCCGCCGAAGACGCGGGTCACGCCGACCCGGGCGAGCCGCCGCCGCGCCAGTGCGTACAGATCGACGCGCCAGTGCCCGGGCCGGGTGGCGACGAAGGCGGCGGCCGCGGCGGCATCGCGATCGACGAAGGCGCGGAACACCTCTTCGCCGATCTCATAAGCCTGCGGTCCCGCCGCGGGGCCGAGCCAGGCGATCAGGCGATCGGCCGGCGTCCGCATCGCGGCGACCGTAGCTTCAAGCACCCCGGCCGCCAGTCCGCGCCAGCCCGCATGGGCCGCACCGACCTCATCGCCGGCCGCCGACGCGAACACCACCGGCAGGCAATCGGCGGTCAGGATGGCGAGCACGGTGCCGGGCGTCGAGGTGACCGCCGCATCGGCGACGGGCTCGTCATCGGCTGCGGCACCATCGCAACGCACCACGTCCACGCCGTGCACCTGCTTCAACCAGTGCGGCGCGGACGGCAGACCGGCCAGCGCGATCAGGGCCTCGCGGTTGCGCTCGACCATGACCGGGTCGTCGCCATCGCTGGCGTGGCGATTGCCGAGATTGAAGGTGTCGAACGGTGCCTGCGACACCCCCGCGCCATGGCGCAGGGTGGTGAACGCCTGCACGCCCGGCGGCGCGGGCCAATCGGCGTGCAGCCGCGGGTCGGATGTCACCGCGCGCGCTCCTCGGCCTCGCGGGTGTCCTCGCGCAGCGTGCCGACCAGCGCCTGCATGTCGGCCGGCATCGGCGTGGAGCAGCGGACCGGTTCGCCGCTGATCGGATGGGCGAATTCGAGGGTTTCGGCGTGCAGCGCCTGACGCTTGAAGCCGCGCAGCGATTCGACCAGGGCGTCGGTGGCGCCCTTCGGCAGCTTCAGCGGACCGCCGTAGAGCGGATCGCCGATGATGGGATGCTTGATGTGCGCCATGTGCACGCGGATCTGGTGGGTACGACCGGTTTCGAGCCGGCATTCCAGCAGGGTGTGGGCGCGGAAACGCTCGCGCAGGCGGTAGTGGGTGACCGCATCGCGACCGTCCTCGCGCACCGCCTGACGCAGGCGGTCGCGCGGGTGGCGGTCGATCGGCGCATTCACCGTCCCGCCGGACACCAGCGAGCCGACCACCACGGCGAGATACTGGCGATGCACCTCGCGCGCCGACAACTGCTCGACCAGCGACGTGTGCGCCGGCAGGGTCCGGGCCACGACCATCACCCCGGACGTGTCCTTGTCCAGGCGATGCACGATGCCCGCCCGCGGCAGGGTGGCCAGGCCGGGGTCGCGATGCAGCAGCGCGTTGACCAGGGTGCCCGCGGGATTGCCCGCGCCCGGGTGCACCACCAGCCCGGCCGGCTTGTCCAGCACGAAGACATCGGCGTCCTCGTACAGGATGTCGAGCGCGATGTCCTCGGGTTCGGAACGGGTCTGAATCTCCAGCGCCGCGGTCAGCACCACGCGCTCGCCGCCGCGCACCGGGTCGCGCGGCCGCGCCTGGCGACCGTCGAGCAGGGCATCGCCGGACTTGATCCATTCGGCCAGGCGCGAGCGCGAATATTCCGGGAACAGCTCGGCCAGCACCGCATCGAACCGGCGCCCGGAGGCCTGATCGGGCACGGTCACCGTGCGCGGGGCGGTGTCCGGCGAGGACGGGGGCGACGCGTTGGACGGCATCCGGGGGCTCCTGGGGGGCGGCGCGGTTTCGCGCGGTTAAGGGGGCTGGCTCGCCCGGGCTGGTATTATCGCCCGCTCATCCGTATCGCAGCAGCCCGCATGCTCCTTCGCCGCCCGTCGTTCTCCGCTTTCCTGCGCCCCGCCCTGCTGCCGGCCCTGTCCCTGATCCTGATCCTCGTCTTCGGCGCCACCGGCTGCGCCCGGCTCAAGGGCGCCTTCAAGGACGAGAAGGAGAACGAAGGCGTACCGGCCGCCGAGCTGTACCAGAAGGCCCAGCGCTCGATCCGCAACGGCAACTACGACTCCGCCGTACTCACCTTCAAGCGACTGATCGCGCAGTACCCGTACGGCGCGTACACCGAGCAGGCGCTGATCGAAACCGCTTATTCGCAGTACAAGATGGGCGCCAACGAGGACGCAATCGCGACCATCGACCGCTTCCTGCGCACCTATCCCACGCACCGCCACGCGGCCTATCTCTACTATCTGCGCGGTCTGGTCAATTCCAGCCGCGACACCGTGTTCCTGCAGCGGGTGTGGCGCCTCGACGCCAGCCGCCGCGATCTGGCCACGCCGCAGCAGGCCTACAACGACTTCAAGATCGTCACCGATCGCTATCCGAACTCGCGCTACGCCGCCGATGCGGTCCTGCGCATGAAGCAGTTGCGCGATCTGTTCGCCCGCCACGAAATCGAAACCGCGATGTACTACCTGCGCCGCACCGCCTGGGTGGCCGCGATCGAACGCGCCGAGTACATGCGCGACACCTATCCCGACAGCGCCTACGACAACGACGGCATCGCGGTCATGGCCGAGGCCTACACCCGCCTGGGCAACACCGCCCTCGCCGACGGCGCCCGCGCGCAGTTGCAGCAGCGGGCACCGCAGCACCCGTGGCTGGCCAACCCGGACAAATGGCCGGACTATCCTTCGAACTTCCGCAAGCTCAACCCGTTCGCGAGCGAGAAAGGCGCGATCGACAACGACTGACTCCGCCGGTCGTTCAACAAAACAGCCGCCGAAAGGCGGCTTTTTTGTGCCGATGCCGATGAGCCTCATATCCGGTACGCGGACTCCAGGCATTGAACCGTTTGCTCGACGACATCGCCCACCAGCCACTGGCTGAAGCCGGACGATTCGAATTCGAGGAAGCCCTCGGGCCAGTTCACGTCGATACGCCATCGCCATGGGCCGAAATGGTCTTCGTCGTCCGCGATCTCGCGCAGCGGCGCGCGTTCGATGCGATCGATCGCGAACGCGCTCATGCCCGCACTGCAGGCGACGTAATCCAGCGCGAAGCGCAGGCCGAAGACCTCATGGAACTGCAGGATCGCCTGGGCGACGCGAAAACGGAATCGATCATCGTCGTCCCGGATCCATTCGAGGATGAAGTCGATATCGAGGACAAGCTCGGCGGTTCCGCGCCCGTCGGCCACGATGCGAAAACCGTGCACATGGACGTCGTGCCACTGGATGGCATCGAAATCGGCGGTATGCCAGCGCATGAGGCGGTTCGACGGTGGGCCGGACGACGGGCGCGGACCCGCCCTACGCCACGTAACCGTTGGTGATCGGATAGCGCCGCTCGCGGCCGAACGCGCGGCGCGAGACCTTCGGCCCTGGCGCGGCCTGATGCCGCTTCCATTCGGCGATGCGCACCAGCTTCAGCACGCGATCGACGGTGGCGGCATCGAAACCGGCGCGCACGATCTCGTCGCGCGACTGTTCCTGGTCCACGTGCCGCAGCAGTATCGCGTCCAGCACGTCGTACGGCGGCAGCGAATCCTCGTCCTTCTGGTTCTCGCGCAGTTCGGCGGTCGGCGGCCGCGCGATCACCGCAGGGGGAATGACCGGCGCACCGCCGACGGTGTTGCGCCAGCGGCACAGCGCGAACACCTCGGTCTTGTACAGGTCCTTGATCGGCGCGTAGCCCCCGCACATGTCGCCGTAGATCGTGGCGTAGCCGACCGCGTACTCGCTCTTGTTGCCGGTGGTCAGCAACAGACCGCCGAGCTTGTTCGACAGCGCCATCAGCAGCGCACCGCGGGTGCGCGACTGCAGGTTCTCCTCGGTCACATCCACCGCCGTGCCCGCGAAGGCGTCCGCCAGCGCATCGAGATAGCCCTGGAACGGTTTCTCGATCGGCACGGTGAGCATCTTCACGCCCAGCGCCCGGCACTGCTCATCGGCGAGATCGTTCGACAGCCCGGCGGTATAGCGCGACGGCATGCGCACGGCGGTGACGTTCTCCGCACCCAGCGCATCCACCGCCAGCGCCAGCACCATCGACGAATCGATGCCGCCGGACAGTCCCAGCCACGTCTTGCGAAACCCGTTCTTGCCGCAGTAATCGCGGATCCCGCGGACGATCGCGCGCCACGCCAGCGCATCGCGGCTTTCGTCGCCTTCGTCCACCCACTGCACCGGCAGGAAGCTGCGCGTCTCGTCCAGGTAATCGACCACCAGCCACTGATCCGTGAACGCGGCCGCCGCGGGATGCACGCTGCCGTCGCCGTCGGCCACCACCGAGGCGCCATCGAACACCAGCGCATCCTGGCCGCCGACGACGTTGAGATAGGCGATGGCCGCACCGGTCTCGCGCGCCCGCTCCGCCAGCAGCGCATCGCGCTGCGCGTGCTTGTCGCGCTCGAACGGCGAAGCGTTCGGCACCAGCACGATCCGCGCGCCGCCGCGCACGGTGCTGGCGATCGGCTCGGCGAACCACAGGTCTTCGCAGATGATCAGACCGACCGGCACGCCCTTGACCTCGAACACGCAGTCCTCGCGGTCCGGGTCGACATCGAAATAGCGGCGTTCGTCGAAGACCGCGTAATTCGGCAGCTCGCGCTTGCGATAGGTGCGCTCGACCTTGCCGTCGCGCAGCACGCTGGCGGCGTTGTAGACGACGCTGCCCGCGGCCTGCGGCCAGCCGACGACCGCGACGATGCCCTCGACGCCGGCGGCGACCGTCTCGATCGCCGCCGCGCAGTCGCGCAGGAACCCCGGGCGCAGCAGCAGGTCTTCCGGCGGATAGCCGGACAGCGCCAGCTCCGGAAACAGCACGATGTCGGCGCCGTATTCGTCGCGCGCCTCGACGATCATCGCCGCGATCCGCTCGGCGTTCCGGGTCACGGCGCCGACCGGGAAATCGAATTGGGCGAGTGCGATCCGCAGTGTGGTCATCAAGGCTTTCCCCTCCAATCACTTGCAGGCGATGGCTGCAGGCGATGGTCGGCCTGCTCTTCACCTTCCCCCGCATGCGGGGGAAGGCCGGGATGGGGGCTGTCCGACAGCGCAATCCGGATCATGTCGTAAACACCCTCGCTGTTTTCAAGAACATCATTATTCCAGAAACGCAGCACACGATATCCCAGCCTCACCAGACAGGCGTCCCGAGCGCGGTCCTGGGACGATTCCGCATGCTGCCCACCGTCCACCTCGACGATCAATGCGCTTTCGAGGCATGCGAAGTCGACCACGAAGCGATCGATCGGACATTGCCGCCTGAAGCGATGACCGTCGATCTGCCGCTTTCGCAGGATGCGCCACAGGCACTGTTCGGCATCCGTCATCCCGCGGCGAAGCTTGCGGGCGAAATCTCGTTTCTGGCCTTGCCGCATGGGGCACCATCAGAAGGGGAATCCGTCAGTCAAATCCAGGGGCGAGAGGGTGTCCATCGGGGAACTCCGCGTTGCAGTATCGCGATTGCCCCCACCCCGACCCTCCCCCGCCTTGCGGGGGAGGGGGCAAGACAACGGGCTCGGGCGAACCTCTTCCCCGCCGTCAAGCAGATGCCTGAATATCCGACGTGCCGCGAGAGGCGACCTCCCTCCAAGGCGGGGGAGAGTTGGGGAAGGGGCAAGTCACTCAGAACGCATCGTCGAACGCCACCGCTCCGCTGATGCCGACCTGATAGGCCGAGACCCGGCGCTCGAAGAAGTTCGCCAGTTCCTGCACGTCCTGCAGATCGAGGAAGGGAAACGGATTCTTCGCGCCGAACTCGGGCGCCAGGCCCAGCGCGGCGAGGCGCTGGTCGGCGACGTAGCGCAGATACTGGCGCATCTCGCCCGGCGACAACCCGTTCACGCCCTGCGACAGCACGTCGTCGGCGAACGCGGCTTCGACCTCGACCGCCTCGTGCAGCATCCGGCGCACGTCGTTCGCCATGTCGGCATCGAACAGGCCCGGGTCCTCCCGGCGCGCGGTATGGATGACTTCGAACGCGAACGCCATGTGCCCGGATTCGTCGCGGAACACCCAGTTGGTGCCCGCCGCCAGGCCCGGCAACAGTCCGCGCGAACGCAGGAACCAGACGTAGGCGAAGGCGGCGAAGAAGAACAGGCCTTCGATGCAGCAGGCGAAACAGATCAGGTTGAGCAGGAACTGCCGACGCTGTTCGCGCGTCTCCAGCCGCTCCAGCGATTGCACCGAATCCATCCAGCGGAAACAGAAATCGGCCTTGGCGCGGATCGACGGGATGTTCTCCACCGCCGCGAAGGCGTCCGCGCGCCGCGCCGGGTCGGGAATGTAGGTGTCGAGCAGGGTCAGGTAGAACTGCACGTGCAGCGCTTCCTCGTACAGCTGGCGCGACAGGTACATCCGCGCCTCCGGCGCGTTGATGTGGCGATAGAGATTCAGCACCAGATTATTGGCGACGATGCTGTCGCCGGTGGCGAAGAACGCGACCAGACGTTCGATCAGATGCCGGTCCGCCGGCGCCAGTGTGTGCTGGAGGTCGTTGAGGTCGATGCCGAAATCGATCTCCTCCACCGTCCAGGTGTTGCGGATGGCATCGCGGTACATCTCGTAGAACGTCGGATAGCGCATCGGCCGCAGGGTGAGCGCGAAGCCGGGATCGAGCAGATGTTGGGTCATGGGATGCTCCTGCCCCCTCCCCCGCATGCGGGGGAGGGTTGGGGTGATGTGATGGAAGCATGCGAAAGGCCCCCATCCCGACCTTCCCCCGCATCGCGGGGGAAGGAGAAAGGCTTACTGGCAGGCCTCGCAGGCTTCCGGGTTTTCGAGCGAACAGGCCAGCGCTTCCTGGGGCGTGTAGGCCTGCGCCACCGTCGCCTTCGCGATCCGCGTCGCCGGACGCGAGCGCAGGTAGTAGGTCGTCTTCAATCCGGCCTTCCAGGCGTACATGTACATCGACGACAGCCGGCCGATGTTCGGGCTCTCCATGAACAGGTTGAGCGACTGCGACTGGTCGATGTACGGCCCGCGCGCGGCCGCCAGATCGATCAGCGCCTTCTGCGGCAGTTCCCAGGCGGTGCGATAGACCGACTTCAGCACGTCGGGAATGCCGTCGATGCCCTGCACCGAGCCCTCGGCGAGCTTGATCGCATCGCGCGTGGCTTCGGTCCACAGGCCGAGGCGTTTGAGTTCGTCGACCAGATGACGATTGATCTGCAGGAAATCGCCGGACAGGGTTTCGCGCTTGAACAGATTGCTGACCTGCGGCTCGATGCATTCGTAGCAGCCGGCGATCGACGCGATGGTCGCGGTCGGCGCGATCGCGATCAGCAGCGAATTGCGCAGGCCGTGCGCGGCGATCCGCGGCTTCAGCGCCTCCCACGCGTCGCGTTCGGCCGGTTCGGCATCCCACAGGTCGAACTGCAGGGTCCCGGCGGCGGCGCGGGTCTCGACGAACGCCGGATGCGCGCCGTGTTCTTCGGCGAGCTCGCACGAGGTCTCGATCGCATGCAGGTAAACGCGTTCGGCGATGCGCGTGGACAGGGCCAGCGCTTCGGCCGAATCGAACGACAGACGCAGCCGGAAGAACACATCCTGCAGGCCCATCACGCCCAGACCGACCGGACGCCAGCGGAGGTTCGATCGGCGCGCGGATTCGATCGGATAGAAATTCAGGTCGATCACGCGATCGAGTTGACGCACGGCCACGCGCACGGTTTCGGCGAGCTTCCCGAAGTCGAAGTGCGGCGCCCCGCGTTCGTCGACCGCGACATGCTTGGCGAGGTTGATCGAACCGAGATTGCAGACCGCGGTTTCCTCGGCGGACGTCACTTCCAGGATTTCGGTGCACAGGTTCGACAGATGCACCGTCCGCCCCGGGCCGACCTGATTGCAGGTGCGGTTCGACGCGTCCTTGAACGTCATCCAGCCGTTGCCGGTTTCGCCCAGTACTTTCATCATGCGCGCGTAGAGGTCGCGGGCCTTGAGCGTGCGCACCGCCAGCCCCTGCTGCTCGGCCTGCGCGTAGGCGCGCTCGAAGGCCTCGCCCCACAGATCGACGAATTCCGGCACCGTGTTCGGATCGAACAGAGACCAGTCGCCGTCGTTCTCGACCCGCTGCATGAACAGGTCCGGCACCCAGTTCGCGAGATTGAGGTTGTGGGTGCGGCGCATCTCGTCGCCGGTGTTGTCGCGCAGTTCGAGGAACTCCTCGATGTCCGCGTGCCAGGTCTCCAGATAGATGCAGGCCGCGCCCTTGCGCTTGCCGCCCTGGTTCACCGCCGCCACCGAGGCATCGAGGGTCTTCAGCCACGGCACGATGCCGTTGCTGCGGCCGTTGGTGGAACGGATCAGCGCACCGCGCGAACGGATCCGCGAATACGACTGGCCGATGCCGCCGGAGAACTTCGACAATTGCGCCACGTCGCCGTAGCGGGCGTAGATGTCGGCCAGCGAATCCTTCGGCGAATCGAGCAGGAAGCACGACGACAGCTGTTCGTGGCAGGTGCCGGCATTGAACAGCGTCGGCGAGCTGGGAATGTAGTCCAGCGATGACATCAGCGCGTACAGCTCCAGCGCCGCGCCCGGGCTTTCGGTCAGCGCCACCGCGATACGCATGAAGAACTGCTGCGGCGTCTCGATGACCGTGCGCCGCTGCGGGTGCTTCAGCAGGTAGCGGTCGTAGAGCGTGCGCAGGCCGAAGTACTCGAAATGACGGGTGCGGGCGATGTCGATCGCATCGTTGAACTTGCGCGCGTGGATCTCGACCACGCCGCGCACGCGGTCGTTGATCAGGCCCAGCGCGTGCCCCAGCGCGATCGACTGCGAGAACGAATGCACGCCCTGTCCGGCCACTTCCTTGTCGATGTAGCCCGACAGCAGACGCGCGGCGAGGCGCGCGTATTGCGGCTCGTCGGCGGTGAACGCGGCGGCGGTACGGATCGACAGTTCGTCCAGTTCGCGGGTGGTCGCGCCGTCGTAGATGCCGGCGATGGTCTTCAGCGCGACCCGCATCGGGTCGATGTCGTCCAGGCCATCGCAGCAGCGCTGCACGGCGCGGACGATCTTGCCGACGTCGACCGGCTCGCGGCGGCCGTCGCGCTTGGTGATGGTCATGGCGATGGCCGCATGCGGCGGCGCCAGCGCGAAATCGCGCTGCGGACCTGCGGCCGGTGCGGTCGCGGCCGCATCCGTGGTTCTGGTGGGTGGCCTGCTGGGTGTTCTGGTGGGTGTCGCGGTGGTCATCGGTCCTCTCCGTTGCGCAATGGAGAGGAAGCGAAAGCGGCGGACGCGCGCGTCCCGCTGCGGGACGGATCGGGTGCCACGACGGCGGTCGCGACCGATGCGCACGGACACCGGCCCTCGCCCCCTCGGGCGAGCCTGCGTCTGCGCGGATTGCGGATCGAAGCGATGCACCGGACACGATGCGGCGCGGGCTTCCTGCCCGTGCGCGACTTCGACCGACGCTCCCCGCGGAGACGGTGGCCAGACGGCGCCTGTCGGGCGCCGGTCGAGGCAGGTCTTCGGGCTTACAGGCGCGCGACCGGACCGGTCGCTCCTACTGCGCGTCGCTTCCCAGCCGTGCGTCCCGTTGCGGGACAAGGCCAGTGCCATTGACGCGGGTCGTTCCTGATTACCGCTGCGGGGCAGCCCCGGAATCGAGCGCGATGGCGCTCACCGGGTTCCCATTTCAGCCGACCCCGGGCGGGGTCGGCACCTTCGACGGGCACAACATAGTGGGCCGATCGCCGAGGGTCAACACAAAATGTCGGGCGCCTTGTTTCATACGCGCAAAACGAAGGCCGCCCGGAGGCGGCCTGCGTCGAACTGCGCGATCAAACGGCGCGCGCGTGACGAAGACTTACTTCGCGAGGCGCTTCGCGATGGCGGCGCCGAGGTCACCCGGCGAGCGCACGGTGGTGATGCCGGCCTTTTCCATCGCCGCGAACTTGCCTTCGGCGGTGCCCTTGCCGCCCGACGCGATCGCGCCGGCGTGGCCCATGCGCTTGCCGGCCGGGGCCGAGGCGCCGGCGATGAAGCCGACCACCGGCTTGGTGACATGCTGCGCGATGAACTCGGCGGCTTCCTCTTCGGCGCTGCCGCCGATCTCGCCGACCATGATGATGCCCTCGGTCTGCGGATCGTTCTGGAACAGCTTCAGCGCATCGATGAAGTTGGTGCCGTTGATCGGGTCGCCGCCGATGCCGATGCAGGTCGACTGGCCGAGGCCGGCGTCGGTGGTCTGCTTCACGGCTTCATAGGTCAGCGTGCCCGAGCGCGAGACGATGCCGATCTTGCCCGGCAAGTGGATGTGGCCCGGCATGATGCCGATCTTGCACTCGCCCGGGGTGATCACGCCGGGGCAGTTCGGACCGATCAGCACGGCCTCCGGATAGCCCTTCAGCGTGTTCTTCACGCGCAGCATGTCGAGCACCGGAATGCCCTCGGTGATGCAGACGATGACCCGGATGCCGGCGTCCGCGGCTTCGAGGATGGCATCGGCCGCGAACGGCGGCGGCACGTAGATCACCGACGCGTCGGCGCCCGTGGTCTTCACGGCGTCGGCGACGGTGTTGAACACCGGCAGGCCGATGTGCTCGGTGCCGCCCTTGCCCGGCGTGACGCCGCCGACCACCTGCGTGCCGTAGTCGAGCATCTGCTGCGCGTGGAAGGTGCCCTGCTGGCCGGTGAAGCCCTGGACGATGACTTTGGTGTTCTTGTTGACGAGAACGGACATGGGTTCGAAATCCTTGGGTTGTCTCCTTCCCCCGCATGCGGGGGAAGGTCGGGATGGGGGCCGTTCGTCGCCCCCACCCTAGCCCTCCCGCGCGCGCGGGGGAGGGGATTCATGAGAGGTGTTCTCTGCGGATCAGGCGGCCTTCACCGAAGCGACCGCCTTCTTCGCGCCGTCGTTGATGTCGTCGGCGGGAATGATGGCGAGGCCCGAATTCTTGAGGATGTCCTTGCCCAGTTCGACGTTGGTGCCTTCGAGGCGGACGATCACCGGCACCTTCACGTCGACTTCCTTCACCGCGGCGATGATGCCCTCGGCGATCATGTCGCAGCGGACGATGCCGCCGAAGATGTTGACGAAGATCGCCTTCACGTCGGGATCGCGCAGGATCAGCTTGAACGCCTCGGTCACGCGCTCCTTGTTGGCGCCGCCGCCGACGTCGAGGAAGTTCGCCGGCTCGCCGCCGTTGAGCTTGATCACGTCCATCGTCGCCATCGCGAGACCGGCGCCGTTGACCATGCAGCCGATGTTGCCGTCCATCGTGACGTAGTTGAGATCGTGCTGGCTCGCCAGCACCTCGGTCTCGTCTTCCTGGCGGATATCGCGCATCGCGGCCAGTTCCGGATGGCGGAAGGTGGCGTTGTCGTCGGAATTGATCTTGCCGTCGAGCACCGCGAGGTCGCCGTTGGTGAGGATGGCGAGCGGGTTCAGTTCGACCAGCGCCAGATCCTTTTCGTTGAACAGCTTGTACAGGCCGAGCATGATCTTCGTGAGCTGGCCGACCTGCCTGGCGTTGAGGCCCAGCGCGAAGCCCATGTCGCGGCACTGGTAGGCCTGCAGGCCCTGGACGTAGTTCACGTGCAGAGTCTTGATCGCGTCGGGATTCTCGACCGCGGTCTTCTCGATCTCGACGCCGCCGTCGGCAGAAGCGATGAAGGTGACCGCCTTGCTGGAACGGTCGACCAGCACCGAGAGGTACAGCTCCTGGGCGATGTCGGTGGCCTGGGTCACCAGCACGCTGTCGACCGGCAGGGCGACACCGGCGGACTGATAGGTGGCCATCTTCGTGCCGAGCATGGCCTTGGCGTATTCGCGCACCTCGTCGTAGGTCTTGGCCAGCTTGACGCCGCCGGCCTTGCCGCGGCCGCCCGCGTGGATCTGGGCTTTCACCACCCAGAAGTCGCCGCCGATGGCCTTGGCCGCATCGACGGCCTCCTCCGGAGTGCGCGCGACGCGACCGGCCGGGACTGCGATGCCGTACTCGGCAAACAACTGCTTCGCCTGATATTCGTGGAAATTCATGTGGGTTCCATGCGGGGAAGACGGCCGCACGCGGGTGCGGGGGCCGCGTCGCGATCGCCTCCGGCGGGAGCCGGATGGGCGGACGGGCGCGGACAGGCCGATATTCTCGCCGATGCGCCGGGCGCGGGCCAGCCCGGACCATGGTCGAAGCCGGCGCGGGCCGCCGGGCACGCCTATACTCGCCCGACTTCCCCACGGACCCCGGGCTTGAGCCTCTCCACCGCATCCGCCCAGCCGGCACAGGACTACCAGCGGCGCGAGCTGTATCTGTTCGCGCTGTATCGGGTGCTCGAAGCGGGGCTGCTGGCCCTGCTGGTGTTCAGCCCGCTGGCGAAGCTGGAACCGCAGGCCGGCCATGAGCATTGGGTCGCGGCGGCCGCAACGCTCTATGTGATCGCCGCACTGGCGTTGTTGTTCCAGGCGCGCAGGGCCGGCGATGTGGTCCGGCCGACGCTGATCGGCGTCGGCATCGACATCCTGGTGGCTTCGTACGTCGCGCATGCCGTGCCTTCGGCGACCTCCGGCGTGGCGCTGATGCTGCTGTTCAATGTCGGCTCGGCCTCGCTGCTGCTGTCGCTGCGGATCGGACTCGGCATCGCCGTGCTGGCTTCGGCCGGACTGGCCGCGGCCTATCTGTGGACCCTGCTGGTGGAGCAGCAGACCCCGCGGCCGATGGCGGAACTGATGATGTTCACGGTCAGCTTTCTGGCCATCGCCACCCTGACCCATCAACTGCGCTTGCAGATGCGCAAGACCGAGGCGCTGGCGGAACGCCGCGGTGCCGAAGCGGTGCGGCTGGCCGAAATCAACGAACTCATCATCCGGCGCATGCGCACCGGCGTGCTGCTGGTGGACCGCGAAGCCCACATCCGTCTGGCGAACGAGGCGGCCATGCTGTTGCTCGGCGAGAGCGCCGCCGGTACCCGCCGGCTGGTCGAGGCCGCGCCCGAACTCGCGCTGCGGCTCAGCGAGTGGCTGCGCAACGGTCTGCCCAACGACACGCCGCTGCGGCTGGGCAACGACCAGTTCGAGGTGGTACCGCGATTCGCGCGCCTGCTCGCCAACAGCGACAACACCCTGATCTTCCTCGACGACACCTCGCTGGTCTCGCGCCGCGCCGAATCGCTCACGCTCGCCGCGATGGGCCGTTTTTCGGCGAGCCTGGCCCATGAGATCCGCAACCCGCTGGCGGCGATCAGCTATGCGGCGCAGTTGCTTGAGGAATCGCGCGACCTGCCCGACGGCGACCGTCGCATGGTGCAGATCATCCACCAACAGTGCATGCGCACGAACAGCATCGTCGAAAGCGTGCTGGGCCTGGCGCGGCGCGAGCGCGCGACCGCCGAACATCTCGAACTGGTCGGATTTCTGCGCGGCTTCATCGATGAATTCCGGCAGACCGTGCCCGACGAGACCGACAACATCACGCTCGCCGCGCCGCAGCCGCTGGTGCCGGCGCTGATCGACCCCAAGCATCTGCACCAGATTCTCACCGCGATGGTGCAGAACGCGCGGCGCCATGGTCATCTGCCGGGCGAGCCGGCGCGCATCACCCTGCACGCCTACCGCCTGGACGATACCCCGGTGATCGATGTCATCGATCGCGGCCCCGGCATCCCGGACGCGGTGGTGCCGCAGCTGTTCCGCCCGTTCTTCACCACCTCCGAGCACGGCACCGGACTGGGCCTCTACATCGCCCGGGAGCTGTGTCGCGCCAACGGCGCCTCGCTGGATCACGTGCCCGTGCCCGGCGGCGGTTGCTGCTTCAGGATCACCATGCCGAGCCAACACACGCTGCTGCCGGCCTGATCGTCGTCGCCTATCGCTGCGCCGATCAAGCATTGCGGCTGTTGCGCCTGCCGCAAATGGGCTAAAGTTGACGCAGGAGGGCAATATGGCCGAGCAACGCAGTGCGCTGATCGTCGACGACGAGCACGATATCCGCGAGCTTCTGGTGGTGACACTGGGGCGGATGGGCTTGCGCACGGACACCGCACCCAATCTGGCCGTGGCCCGCGAGATGCTCAGCACGGTCGCTTACGATCTGTGCCTGACCGACATGCGGCTGCCGGACGGTTCGGGCCTGGAGCTTGTCGCCGAAATCGCCACCCGCTTCCCGACCACCCCGGTCGCGGTCATCACCGCCTACGGCAACGTCGAAGCCGCGGTGGAGGCCCTGAAGAGCGGCGCCTTCGACTTCGTGACCAAGCCGGTCGACCTGACCGTGCTGCGCGGCCTGGTCCGTCAGGCGCTCGACCTGAACACCCGTCGCCAGGCCAACCCGGAAGGCTCGACCCTGCTGCTCGGCGATTCGTCGGCCATGGTCGGACTGCGCGACACGATCGCCAAGGTCGCCCGCAGCCAGGCGCCGGTGCACATCCGCGGCGAATCCGGCACCGGCAAGGAGCTGGTCGCCCGCACCATCCACGCCCAGGGCTCGCGCGCGGCGGGTCCGTTCATCCCGGTGAACTGCGGCGCGATTCCCTCGGAGCTGATGGAAAGCGAGTTCTTCGGCCACAAGAAAGGCAGTTTCACCGGCGCGCATACCGACAAGCTCGGCCTGTTCCAGGTGGCGGACGGCGGCACCCTGTTCCTGGACGAAGTGGCGGAGCTGCCGCTGTCGATGCAGGTCAAGCTGCTGCGCGCGATCCAGGAAAAGACCGTCCGCCCGGTCGGCGCGAACGCAGAAGTCGCGGTGGATGTCCGTGTTCTCTCCGCGACCCACAAGGATCTCGACCAGCTCGTCGCCGACGGCAAGTTCCGTCACGACCTGTTCTATCGCATCAACGTGATCGAGCTGGACGTCCCGCCGCTGCGCGAACGTCTCGGCGACCTGCCGCTGCTGTCCGACGCCATCCTCAAGCGCCTCGCCTACGCCATGAAGCGTCGTGCGCCGAGCCTGTCTCCGGAAGCGGTCGCCGCGCTGGAGGTTTACCCGTTCCCAGGCAATGTCCGCGAACTGGAAAACATTCTCGAACGCGCCCTGGCGATGGCCGACGGCGAGATCATCGACGCCCGCGACCTGCGCTTGCCGAACGCACCGCAGGCATCCTTCGCGCCGCCCGCAGCGGCCGTGGCCGCCGTACCGCCGCCGATCGCCGGCATGATCGGCATGCCCCCGCCGCCGGCCGCCGCCGCGGACCCGCGTGCAGGCAATCCGCGCGACACCAGCACCAGCGCCCTGCCTTCCTACATCGAAGAGATCGAGCGCAACGCGATCCAGCAGGCGCTGCAGGAACACCGCTACAACAAGACCAAAACCGCCGCCGCGCTGGGTATCACCTTCCGCGCGCTGCGCTACAAGCTGAAGAAACTCGGCATCGAGTAAGCGGTGCCGCCGGTCCGGTCCTCGTCCGTGGCCGGCCCGCTCTGGCGGCTCGTCCACGCGAGCTTGCGCCCGCAGGGGCGTTGCGCATAATCGCCGACCAGGTCCATCCCGCACGTACCCGCCGCCATGACCCGCTGGAAAGCCGCTGCGATCCATTTCGCGATCAGTCTCGTCGTGCTGACGCTCATCGTGGGCTTCGTGGTCTGGCGCTGGTACCCACCCGAACTGTTCGCCATGGCTCGCGCGGGGGTGCTGCTCTCGCTGCTGGGGGGCGTGGATCTCGTCCTCGGTCCGCTGCTGACCCTGCTGGTCTACAAGACGGGCAAACCCTCGTTGAAATTCGATCTTTCCGTGATCGCCCTGCTGCAGATCGCCGCCATGGCCTTCGGCCTCCACACCGCATGGATGTCCCGGCCGGCGTATGTGGTCGCGATTTCGGATCGCTTCCGGCTGGTGTTCGCGAACGAGATCGATCCGGCCAGCGCGAAAAAGGCGCCGGCCGAATACCGGCATCCGCCGGCGCTGGGCCCGACCATCGTGGCCGCGCCGTTGCCCAGCGACCCGAAACGCCGATTGGAAATGATGCTGCTGTCCTTCTCCGGTCTCGACATCTCGCAGCAACCGGCGCATTTCGTTGCTTACCCGCCGGCCGATACCGCATTCCTCCGTCAAGCCGTCCCGGCCGACACCGTGCTGGAACTGGCACCGGCCAGGCAGCGTTCCGCCTGGCGGCAGGTCTTCGCACGCCATCCCGGCGTCGGTTCGCTGGCGATCCTGCCGCTGCAGTCTTCCCGCGGCAGCGCGAGCGTCGTCCTGCAGGCATCGGACGGCCGGATCCTCGGCTATTCGCATCTGGACCCGTGGCCGGTCGTGAATGCGCTCGTGGCGCGCAAGCGCCGGACATCGCGCTGACCCGATCACGGCATCGGCATCCGATCCTTCGCGCGGTTCAAGACTGACAGCGATGGGCACCCCGTCCGACACATGACGCATCGCGTCACTTTTTGCCGCTCGCGATACGTGATGCATGCCTCATCAGCAAGGAAGCTTCCGCGACGCGTGTCCGGTGACGAAACTTGGCATGGGATATGCGTACTTCTGTCATGCACGTGCTCTGTCGCACGGGCGCCCACGGAACCGGAGAAACTCTGGCCACGGGGCACGTGAAGGAAACCGCCACACCACTCCCGAGGGAACACCCATGAAGAAGCAGCAAGGTTTCACCCTGATCGAACTGATGATCGTCGTCGCGATCATCGCCATCCTCGCCGCCATCGCGCTGCCGGCCTACCAGAACTACGTCGCCAAGTCGCAGGCCACCTCCGGCCTCGCCGACATCCGCGGCGGCGTGACCGCCTTCGAAGAAGGCATCCAGAGCGGTGAGCGCGGCGCCGTCGCCGCCACCAATGCCGACGTCGGCTTGTCCGCCACCACCCCGCGCTGCAGCGCCATCACCGTCGCCGGCAACTGGAACGCGGCCAACGGCCAGTCGATCCAGTGCACCCTGATCGGCAACCCGAGCATCAACGGCCAGACCGTCACCCTGACCCGCGACGCCCAGGGCCAGTGGCCGTGCACCACCAGCATCGCCAACGTCAACCACCAGCCGAACGGTTGCCCGTAATCGCTGATGTGAGTCGATGACGATTCGAGAGGGGTGCTTCGGCACCCCTCTTTCGTTCCGGCAGACGCATCCCGGCATCCCAGATGGCACCGAAACTCCGTCAGAACCGAGCCCGCACCACGAGGATCCAGGACATGAGCGCCATGCACCGACTCAACCGAGGCTTCACGCTCATCGAACTCATGATCGTCGTCGCGATCATCGCGATCCTCGCGACCATCGCCCTGCCCGCCTACTTCAATTACATCGCGAAATCCCAGGCCACCGCCGGGCTGACCGACATCCGCGGCGGCGTCGTCGTCTTCGAGGAGCGGATCCAGAACGTCGAGGGCAATGCCGTGGGCGCGCCGGCCGGCCCGGCCGACATCGGCCTGGCGCCGAACACCGACCGCTGCAGCACGATCACCGTCGGCGGCAACTGGAACGCCGCCTCCGGGCAGATCATCCGCTGCACGCTGGCGGGCAGTCCCGACATCTTCGGTCAGACTGTGACGCTGACGCGCACCCTGCAGGGGCAATGGCCCTGCAGCACCAGCATCGCCAACGCCAATCACCGACCCAACGGCTGCGGACCTTAACCGGACCACTGCACGTACGGAACATGCCCGCAGTCGCAATTCATGAACGGGCATCGCCGACTCCATCTGCGAACGGGAAACTTGGCACGGCTCCTGCAATGCATTCCTACCGGACAGGTCGCTCCGCCCGCGTCGCCGATCCGTCCGGTCGCCACGCGCCGACAACGATCCAGACAGAAGCTCCGTTCCACCACTCCACTCCCGAGGGAATACCCATGAAGAAGCAGCAAGGTTTCACCCTGATCGAACTGATGATCGTCGTCGCGATCATCGCCATCCTCGCCGCCATCGCGCTGCCGGCCTACCAGAACTACGTCGCCAAGTCGCAGGCCACCTCCGGCCTCGCCGACATCCGCGGCGGCGTGACCGCCTTCGAAGAAGGCATCCAGAGCGGTGAGCGCGGCGCCGTCGCCGCCACCAATGCCGACGTCGGCCTGTCCGCCACCACCCCGCGCTGCAGCGCCATCACCGTCGCCGGCAACTGGAACGCGGCCAACGGCCAGTCGATCCAGTGCACCCTGATCGGCAACCCGAGCATCAACGGCCAGACCATCACCCTGACCCGCAACGCCCAGGGCCAGTGGCCGTGCACCACCAGCATCGCCAACGTCAACCACCAGCCGAACGGTTGCCCGTAATCGCTGATGTAGACAACCGGTGTTTCGGAAGGGGCGCTCAGGCGCCCCTTCTCCGTTCAGGCCCGACCCGTCGCCGACAACCTCTGGCGACCGCGCCGGGCCACTTTTTTTTCCGCCGCCCGCGGATCAGAATCGATCCCGGTCCGGCAGCGCACGCTGCGCGCCATTCGCTGGCGGCCCGATCCAGGCCACGGGCCTGGCCGAACCGGTACCATTGTCCGAAACTTCATGCCGTTTCGATGTTATCGTCGGGAGTGCATGATCCACTTGGGGTCTGCGGGGCGAGGGGCTGCTGACTTGAACGTTGCTCACACTTCCAACCTGATCGGGATCACCGGCATCGCCCGGCGTCTGGTGCTGGACGGCGCTCTCGACGAAACCGCCGCCCGCCAGGCGCTGGATGCGGCGACCCGCGAGAAGAAGCCGATCGCCAGTTACCTGCGCGAGCAGAAGCTGGTGACGCCCTCGCAACTGGCCGCCGCCAATTCGATCGAGTTCGGCATGCCGCTGTTCGACCCCGCGGTCATGGACCCGAGCCAGAGCGCGATCCGGCTGGTGAAGGACGAACTGCTGCAGAAGCATCACGTGCTGCCGCTGTTCAAACGCGGCGGCCGGCTGTTCGTCGGCGTCTCCGACCCCACGAATACCGCCGCGCTGGACGAGATCAAGTTCCACACGAACCTGCTGGTGGAACCGATCCTCGTCGACGAGGAGACGATCCAGCGCACGATGCAGGTGTGGCTGGACTCCAACGATTCGCTCGGCGGCATGGAAGATGCCGAAGGGCTGGACAGCCTGGACGTGTCGGGGGGCGAGGACGAAGGCGGCGACGGCGGCATCGACGCCAAGACCGACGACACCCCGGTGGTGAAATTCGTCAACAAGGTCCTGGTCGACGCGATCAAGCGCGGCGCCTCGGATATCCACTTCGAGCCCTACGAAACCGACTATCGCGTGCGCCTGCGCATCGACGGCATCCTCAAGCAGGTCGCCAAGGCGCCGGTGAAGCTCAGCCAGCGCATCGCCGCGCGCCTGAAGGTGATGTCGCAGCTCGACATCGCCGAGAAGCGCGTGCCGCAGGACGGTCGCATCAAGCTGAATCTGTCGAAGACCCGGCAGATCGACTTCCGTGTCAGCACCCTGCCCACGCTGTTCGGCGAGAAAGTGGTGCTGCGTATCCTCGACGGCAGCGCCGCGAAGCTCGGCATCGAAAAGTTGGGCTACGAGCCGGACCAGCAGAAACTGTTCCTCGACGCGATCAAGAAACCCTACGGCATGGTGCTGGTGACCGGCCCGACCGGCTCCGGCAAGACCGTCTCGCTGTATACCGCGCTCGGCATCCTCAACGAGGAAGAGCGCAACATCTCCACGGTCGAAGACCCGGTGGAAATCCGCCTGCCCGGCATCAACCAGGTGCAACAGAACCAGAAGCGCGGCATGACCTTCGCCGCCGCCCTGCGCAGCTTCCTGCGTCAGGATCCGGACGTGATCATGGTCGGCGAAATCCGCGACCTGGAAACCGCCGAAATCGCGGTCAAGGCGGCGCAGACCGGCCACATGGTGCTGTCGACCCTGCATACCAACGATGCGCCGCAGACGATCTCGCGCCTGATGAACATGGGCATCGCGCCGTTCAACATCGTCTCGTCGGTGAGCCTCGTGATCGCGCAGCGACTCGCGCGCCGGCTCTGCGGCAACTGCAAGAAAGAGTCCCACCTGCCGGAACACGCACTGCTGGCCGAAGGCTATACCTCGGATGAAGTGCGCGAGGGCATCACCATGTACGAAGCGGTCGGCTGCCCCGAATGCACCGGCGGCTACAAGGGCCGTACCGGCATCTACGAGGTCATGCCGATGACCGACAAGATCCAGGCCATCATCCTGCAGGGCGGCAACTCGATGCAGATCGCCGAAGCCGCACAGGCGTCCGGCGTGAACAACCTGCGCCAATCCGCGCTGCTCAAAGCCAAGAACGGCATCACCAGCCTCGCCGAAATCAACCGCGTCACCAAGGACTAACCCATGGCCGCTTCCCGCACCGCCGTCAAGAACGCCCCGACCGAACGCGCCGGCAACACCATGCCGATGTACGTCTGGGAGGGCACCGACAAACGCGGCATCAAGATGAAGGGCGAACAGCAGGCCAAGAACACCAACCTGCTGCGCGCGGAACTGCGTCGCCAGGGCATCACGCCGACCGTGGTGAAGCCCAAACCCAAGCCGCTGTTCGGTGCCGCCGGCAAGAAGATCACCGCGAAGGACATCGCGATCTTCAGCCGCCAGATCGCCACGATGATGAAATCCGGCGTGCCGCTGGTGCAGGCGCTGGAGATCATCGGCAACGGCCAGAAGAATCTGCGCATGAAGAACCTGGTCGATGCCGTACGCATGGACATCGAGGGCGGCTCCTCGATCTACGAGGCGATGAGCAAGCACCCGATCTACTTCGACGAGCTGTACCGCAACCTCGTGCGCGCCGGCGAATCGGCGGGCGTGCTCGAAACCGTGCTCGACACCATCGCGACCTACAAGGAAAACATCGAAACCCTGAAGGGCAAGATCAAGAAGGCGCTGTTCTACCCGGCCATGGTGATCGTGGTCGCGATTCTGGTCAGCTCGATCATGCTGATCTACGTGGTGCCGCAGTTCGAGGACGTGTTCAAGAACTTCGGCGCCGAATTGCCGGCCTTCACCCAGCTGATCGTGACCTTCTCGCGCTTCCTCGTGTCCTATTGGTGGATCATGCTGTTCGCGGTGGTCGGCAGCGTGGTGTCCTTCGTCTTCGCCTACAAGCGCTCGCCGGGCTTCCAGCACTTCCTCGACCGCGTGATCCTGAAGGTGCCGGTGATCGGCCAGATCATGCACAACTCGGCGATCGCGCGGTTCGCGCGCACCCTCGCCACCACCTTCAAGGCCGGCGTGCCGCTGGTGGAAGCGCTTGAGAGCGTCGCCGGCGCCACCGGCAACGCGGTCTACGAGAAGGCGGTGTGGCGTATCCGCGACGACGTTTCGGTCGGCTATCCGGTCAACATGGCGATGAAACAGGTGAACCTGTTCCCGCACATGGTCATCCAGATGTCCGCGATCGGCGAAGAGGCCGGCGCGCTCGACAGCATGCTGTTCAAGGTCGCCGAGTTCTACGAGCAGGAGGTCAACAACGCGGTGGACGCGCTGACCAGCCTGCTGGAACCGATGATCATGGTCATCATCGGCGTGCTGGTGGGCAGCATGGTCGTCGGCATGTATCTGCCGATCTTCAAGCTGGCCGCGGCCGTCGGCGGCTGATCGCCGGGCCCGCGCATCGATGGCATTTCTCGACCAGAACCCGGCCCTCGGTTATCCGATCGCGGCCGGGCTCGGCCTGCTCGTCGGCAGTTTCCTCAACGTGGTGATCCTGCGCCTGCCGAAACGGCTGGAGTGGGAGTGGAAGCGCGACGCGCAGGAAGAACTCGGACAGCCCGAACTCTACGACCCGCCGCCGCCCGGCATCGTGGTCGAACGCTCGCACTGCCCGCACTGCGGCCACCAGCTGTCGTGGTACGAGAACATCCCGGTGCTGAGCTGGCTGGCGCTGCGCGGCCGCTGCCGCAGTTGCAAGGCGCCGATCTCGATCCAGTATCCGGCGGTGGAACTGCTGACGATGCTGCTGGTGCTGACCTGCGTGTGGCGGTTCGGTTTCGGCTGGCAGGGCTTCGGCGCATCGCTGTTGAGCTGCTTCCTGATCGCCGGCGCGGGCATGGACCTGCGCACCAAGATCCTGCCCGACCAGATCACTCTGGTGTTGCTGTGGCTGGGACTGATCGCCAGCGTCGACAATCTCTTCATCCCTGCGAAGGCCGCGATCGCCGGCGCCGTGCTCGGCTATGTGTCGCTGTGGGCGGTGTACTGGGTGTTCAAGCAGCTCACCGGCAAGGTCGGCATGGGCCACGGCGATTTCAAACTGCTGGCCGCGCTCGGCGCCTGGGCCGGCTACAAGGCGCTGCTGCCGATCGCGCTGATGTCGTCGCTGGTCGGCGCCATCATCGGTTCGATCTTCCTCGCCATGAAGGGCCGCGACCGCAACACCACGATTCCGTTCGGCCCCTATCTCGCCATCGCGGGCTGGATCGTGTTCATCTGGGGCGATCAGATCATCGGCACCTACATGCGCATGAGCGGCCTGGACTGACACCGTGGCCGCGTATTGCGTCGGCCTGACCGGCGGGATCGCTTCGGGCAAGACCGCAGTCGGCCGCGCGTTCGAAGCGCTGGGCATCGCCGTCGCCGACGCCGACCTCGCCGCGCGCGAGGCGGTCGCCGCGGGCAGCGCAGGCCTGGCCGAAGTCGTCGCCGCCTTCGGACCCGACATCCTCGCCACCGACGGCAGCCTCGACCGCGCCGCGATGCGCCAGCGCGTGTTCGGCGACGACAGCGCGCGCAAACGCCTCGAAGCCATCGTCCATCCGCGCGTGCGCGAAACGCTGATGCGCCAGTGCGCGCAGGCCCCCGGTGCCTACGCCATCGCCGCGATCCCGCTGTTGACCGAAGTCGGCGGCCGCATCGCGTATCCGTGGCTGCAGCGCTTCCTCGTCGTCGACGCGCCGGTCGAGACCCAGCGCGCCCGGCTGATCCAGCGCGACGGCATCGACGCCGCACTCGCCGACAAAATGATCGCCGCACAGGCCACCCGCGAACAGCGGCTGGCGATCGCCGACGACGTGATCGTCAACAACGGCTCACTCGATGATCTGCAGCGACATGTCGCGGCGCTGGATGCGCGCTATCGTGCGTTTGCGGGCGCTGCATAATCGCACTTCCCGCGAAAAGGCGGCAGGCATATAGCCTTGATACCATCGTTGTCACCGACACCCTGATATCGACGAGTGAAGCTTCATTCACTGTGTAAAGTCGACCGACTTCCCGCAGATCGTTCCCGAAACGAAGGCGACAACCAAAATCCAACCCGACACACTCGCCGCTTAACCGCTTCTACCGAAGCCCGGGTGTCGGGTAGTTACCAAACTTGTACAAGCGGCCAAAACAAGAAGCCCGCGCACTGCGCGGGCTTCTTGTTTGATCGGCTAGCGAGAAGTCAACCTGATCCTACTCGCTTGGGTTGGAGACTTCACTCAAGGCAAATCGCTTTCGCTGTAGAGGCTAACTCTCTCGATGATTCATACGTAATCAGCCATTCCCCATCTCTTTGATGGCTAAACATCAACTCAACATCTCGGCCGGGAATACTTGCGCCCGCCTTTTGCCGCCGAAGCGCAACAGTGATGTACGCGGTATCAGCGTCACCCTCTCCAACTCCCTTGTAGTCTGCGCTTACGGGGCAGCCAATCTGATTCTTAGAGAGATATTCGTTAACTTGCTTCAAAATACGGTCTTCTTGAGGCCTGCCTGTGCATCCAACAAAAAAAATAACGATAAGCACGAGAGCAGCTGTCCGAAAATCAATAGCCATACATCACTCCAAGAGTGCAGCACTTCGTGCATTCATCAACAATAGAAGCCTCATCGCCTCCTGTGTTGGAGCAATTCTGCTTTTTAGAACAATCGAATCCTTTTTCATTCGCAGCAAGATCATCCGGCTGGAACGCCCAAGGTCTTTGTCTGCTATACCTTCCGCTCAAGTCCCAAAGATCATGGACATAGAAACCCTGATACTCGTTCACTATGCCGGAAAGACGGGTAATACCGACCCCATATTTTTTCGACAAAATGCAACTGACTGTGCAGTGCCTTTCGAACGAGTTTCTTTCTCCGGGGAAAGTTCTATGTCCCCACACACGCCAAGTTCTCATCCCATTATAAATTTCTGTCGGTGTCGGCCCTGATGGCCGAGTAACGCCGCCAACACGTCCACCTGATCTCCTAGGCGAACCAGGTGTTCCAAAGCCCATCAGTCCTTCTGGATCAATGGCTGTAAGCGGATTTCCACCGACGTAACCATACGTACTGATGCCGCCCGCAAGCCCAATCGGATCACTCTGACTGTATCTCCCTGTGCCGGACTCATAGTCCCGGAAGTAGTTGTAATTGAGCCCGCTTGCCGCATCATACCGCTGCCCCGGGAACCGCATATCGAACACAAACGCGATGCTGTCGCCGTCCGTGTCCTGATCCGGCGCGGTGTTACCGAAGGCCTCGCCCGTCAACTCCCAGCGCCACACCGCAGTGCCGCCCGCACCGCGCGCGGGATCGACCACCACCCGCGGCGTGCCCAGCGCGTCGGCTTCGATGTAATGCAGCTTCTGCGCAACGCCTGAGCCCGTGAGCACGCCCACCGGCAGATCGCCCAACCACACGATCTGCTGCGCCGGCGCACCGGCACTGTCGTACTCGCCTAACCATTGCCCGCTCTCGGCGTACAAACTGTAGCGGTCGTCGTTCGCCGCCAGCCACGTCCGCACCTGTTCGCCGCGGCCGTTGTAGGCGTAGTTGCGTTTCACGATTCCGGATTCGAGGTACTGGCTCATCCGGTTGAGGTCGTTGTAGGCAAAGGTTTTCGCCGCGCCGCCGATCTGCGTAGTGTTGCCGGCGTCGTCGTAGCCGCGCGCTGTCGCGCCGACGCTGTTCAGGCGATGACTGCCGCTGCCGTACCCATAGGCCGTCGTCGCGCCGCTCACGGTCGCACTCGTGCGGTTGCCGGTCGGGTCGTACGCATAGGCTTCCAACACCGCGGCGGTGGCGCCGTCCTTCGTTTCGACGAGGCGATTCAAGCCGTCATAACCGAAGGCACGCAGCGGCGGTTCGGCCTGCGCCGCGGTCCGCAACTTCTTGAGATTGCCGACTTCGTCGAACTCGTAGCCCAGGCTCAAGCCGCCGGGACCGATCACCTCGACGAAGCCCGGCTGATAGTTCTGATTGAGACTGCGCTTCATCACCCGACCATTGCCATAAATCCACTCGGCGACCGGGCCGAAGGGGTAATACGTCGCATTGGCGAGCACGACCTGCCGGGTCCCGCCCGCAGGCGTCGCGCCGACTTCGCTCACGCGGCCCAGCGCATCGTGGACGTAGTCCACCACGGCGCCATCGGGATAGACCATGCCGGTCATCTGCCCGGCGGTGTTGAACAGATAACGCAGCGTGAAGGTCTGGCCGTTGGTGACCTGCACCTTGCGCACGAGGTTGCCGAACCGGTCGTAGCAGTAGCTCGTGCTGCCGCTGCCATCGACGATCTTCGTCAGCCGGCCAACACTGAAGCCTTCGCCGCTCTGGCAGACCGCCTGCGTCGTGTCGTAGACGTAGCCGGTGTTGAGCGACGCGGTCGGATATGCGATCGAGGTCAATCGATTCAACGCATCGTAGCCGTAGGTCGTGGTCACGCCGCGCGCATCGATCTGCGAGGCCCGGTTGCCGGCGCTGTCGTAGGTGTAGGTCGTGATGCCGGTGTCCGGGCTCTGCAACTGGGTCAGATCGCCGAAGCCGTTGTAAGCGTAGTTGGTATCGAGACCCTTCGGATCGTTGACCTGGGTCAGGTTGTCCAGCACGTCGTAGCTGAACTTGGTTTCGGCCGCGATGCCGTTCATGTCCTGCAGGGTGCGGCTGAGACGATTCAACGGGTCGACGTTGTTGTCCGCGACCCGGCTGAGCGGATCGGTCGCCTGGTCAAGGTTTTCGTTCACGTCGTAGGTGAACGATACCGTTCGATTGTAGGCATCGGTTCGCGATTGGAGTTGTTCCAGCGCATTGAATGCGCGCGAGAGATTGCGCATCAACACGCCTTGATCGTCCTTGATCTGCTCCTGAGTTCGATTCCCGGCGCTGTCGAGCGTGTAGACGATGCTGTTTCCCTCGGCGTCGACGATTCCGACAAGACGCCGGGCGCCATCGTACGTGAACGACAGGAACGCCCCATCGGGCGAAGTAAACTTCTTGACTGTGCCCGTCGGCCAGTACTCGATCGTTGAGATCTGGTCGTCGCTCTCCAATGCGGGGTTCGCCCCACGGATCTTGTGCGCAGTCAGCCAACCCTGAAGGTTGTAGACGAAATCGACAACGATCCCATCGGCATCCTGCACGGACGTCGGCTTGCCGTACATGTTGTAAGCAAGATACTCGACGAACTGCCCGAGCGGGTTCGTGACCCGTTTCAACTGCCCTTTCCGATAGAGGCAGCCAGCCGGATTCGATGCGCACGAAGCATGATCGTTGGCATAGTACGAATACGTCGTCTTGTCCAGAACGTCGGTACGTGGCCCATCGACCGACGTGAGCAATGCGCGCATCGGACAACTTCCCGCCAGCACGTCGGCATCGGTGCAATGATTGTAGGTGACCGTCCTGGACGCACTGGTGGCGGGGTCGATGATCGTTTGCGTCTGGACCAGGCCCAGCGAGTCGTAAGTCCATTCGCGGCGCTGTTTGGTTATATAGCTCGATCCGGATTTTTTCTGGATGTCGATCGAACTGATTTGATAGAGGCTGTTGCGGCTCGTCCTCACCGCACGCTCGATGGTGGTGCCATAGGCATCTAATCTGGCCGCACGGTAAGACCCATCCGTCGAATATTCGTAACGGGTAATGTTTTGCGCCTTGTCCCGGCTTTCGAATATGCGCGGCCCGGCATATGTCGTGTACTCGCTGCCTCCCGAACCGACAACAGCGGTCGCGCGTCGATAGCCGCTGCTGTTCGACATGGTATACGTCTTTGTCTCGCCCGACGGCGTCGTCACCGTCGCCTGCGTATCGCCTGTATAGGTGAGTTCCGTCTTTTCGACCACGCCACCAGCCGAATGCAACTGGCTGAGTCTGACGCGGCCACGGCTGTCGTAGCCAAACGTCGCATATCGCTGACCGTCCTCGGCGGTGATCCCGGTCAACGCATGCGGATCGTTGGCATCCGAGTATCCCGACTCGTTGTAGTGGTAAGTCCTGACTCTTCCATCCGGGTACTGGACCGACTGCAGATTGCCGGCAGTATCGTAGGCATAGCCGACCTGGGAGCCATCCGGAAGCACCACCACCGAGAGTCGGTCGTTCGCATATTGAAAGGCGAGCGTACGTCCGAGGTTATCGACGGCCCCGATCAATCGATCGGAGTAGTACGTGAAATCGATCTTCCATCCGGAGCTGGATTGCGACTCGATTCTGGTCAGTCTCCCTGCAGAATTGAACGTTCGAAGGATGCCATTCTCGGAATACAGGATGTATGTTCCGTTCGCCTGCTGGTCCAGTACGCGCACCGAATCATCAACCGATGCGTATCGGGAAGTCGTACCCACGCGGGTAAAGGCTTCGATGTAACCGTCATCACGAATCATGCCGATACTGCCCGAAGGCGCGGTCACGATACGATCAGAGTAGGAATGAACCCAACCAGGCGCCAGTTCCGGCAACATCCCCGCCTGCCGTATGGAATGATAAGAACGGACGAAGGAACGACCTGAAAATTCGAAGTCGGTTTCGAACCGCGCCTTGTCCCCGGTCGCCGGATAGCATGGATTCTCGCTCGCCGGTTTCGAACATGACTGCATCACCTTGGCTGTGATGGTCGGGAACGGGCCGGAAGGCTTGCAGACCTGATACGCGTCGTAAAGCACGAGAGTGGGAGAGAGCCCTACGCTTGGATGGTAGCCGTCCTTCGGCTCATAACCCGCAGGGCATACGTAGGATGTGAACATGTACAGCGGCACGCTGCGGGCGACCGGAGCAGACCATCCAGGGCAGAAAATGGTCCATTTCAGGACTCTCGCATTCGACTGCCTGTTGTGGCGCAGGAATCCGGTCCAGAGTCCATTGTTGAATGCCCATATCTTCGACTGCCTGAATGGCACGTCATAAGTGTTCTCCGGACTCACATCCGTGATCGTGCAAGCGGGATTGGATGCCTGCTGTTGCGCCATGAAGTTGGTGATCATGACGGACTCGTTCAGGCACGAATTCGGATAGACAGGATCACCGCTGGGAGGACAATATGCTGGCGCCGGATTTCCGACGTCGATCAGATAGACCGATGAATTCATCGGCGGGACGATGTCATCGACCGTATATTCGATCGTCCATTTTTTCAGTTCCGATGCGTTCCCGATCGCGCCCTTCTTTTTCTTGAGGCGGGAGCCATAAACCGATGCGGCCCGCATGGCATTCTCGGCATCGACCTGTTTCTGATAACAAATTCCCGCGTAGCAATACTCGTAGGAGTCGCTCTGTGCCGAGACAGGCGCAGTCCCGAGCAGAGAAAGCACGGCGATCAACGCGAAACTGGCGAACCAGCCATATCCATGCACTGAAAGGAAAACCCGCAAGCGGCCTACGAAATGACGGGGCGCATCGGACCTCCTGCATCCCGCCGCCGATTTCGCGATCTCGCCTTCCAGGCGACCGTCAGCATTCATCCAACGCAGGAAGGCAATTCTCTTCATGGCACCGTCCTTGTGATCTCACGGGATTACCACGGCGAACAGCCGTCGGAAGACAGCCTTGAATCGCACCGCTCGACCAAATTAGCCGGAAGCCTCCCGCGATACCGGGAGGCTCGTCTCATCGCAGGAGATCAGGCATGGCAGGCAGCAACAGAAGCGTTCAGCTACCGCTCGATATGCATCAATCGCTTTTTATCACCACCCCACCCTTCATCACGAACGGCACCGCTTCCAGCAGGGTCACGTCCTGCGCGGGATTGCCCGGCACGGCGATGATGTCGGCGTAGCGGCCGGTTTCGAGAATGCCGACATCGCTGCGGCCGAGCGCGTCCGCGGCGTTGATGGTGGCGGACTGGATCGCCTGGGTCGGGGTCATGCCGTAACGCACCATCACCGCGAACTGCTTCGCGTTGTCGCCGTGCGGGTAGATGCCGGCATCGGTGCCGAAGACCATCTTCACGCCGGCCGCATGCGCGCGGCGGAAATTCTCGCGCTGCACATCGGCGAGTTCGCGGTCCTTGCGCAGGTTGTCTTCGAGCACGCCGTTCTTCGCGCCTTCGGATTGGGTGTAATCGGTGTTGTAGATATCCATCGAGAGATACGCACCGAACTGCTTTGCGAGGCGGATGCCCTCGTCGTCGAGCAGGCTCGCGTGCTCGATGGTGTCGACGCCGGCGCGGATCGCGTCGCGGATGCCGGAGGCGCCGTGCGCGTGCGCAGCGACCTTCACGCCCCACATGTGCGCCTCGTCCGCGGTCGCCTTCATCTCGGCATAGGTCATCTGCTGTTGGCCGGATTCGGTGTTGCGCGAGAACACGCCGCCGGTGGCGCAGATCTTGATCACCTGCGCGCCGTACTTGCGCACTTCGCGCACCGACTTGCGCGCCTCGTCGGGATTGTCGGCGTTGTAGGCGTTGCGATCGTGCATCGACGGCGGAAAATAGGTCGAATCGCAATGTCCGCCGGTGGCGCCGAACGCGTAGCCCGCGGGCACGATGCGCGGCCCCTGCACGCGACCTTCGTCGATCGCCTGCTGCAGGCCCACATCGTTCCAGTCGTCGGAGCCGAGGTTCCGGATGGTGGTGAAACCGGCCATCAGCGTCTTCTGCGCGTGCGTCACCGACACCGCCGACCAGAAGCGATCGTTGAACTGCAGGTAGCTGTAGCCGCTGTAGGTGGGATCGCTGTCGATATGCACGTGCATGTCGATCAGGCCGGGCAGCAGGGTGACATCGCCGAGGTTGTAGCGGCGCACATCGGGCGCGACGATGGCAGCGCCGGGGCCGTGGGCGACCTGTTTGATGCGCCCGCCTTCGACCAGCACCTGCACATTCTCCAGTACGCGACCGCTGCGGACATCGAGCATGCGCGCGGCGGTGACGACGGACGCCGGCGGCGGCGCTTCGCGCCCATGTGCGGAAAACGCGGCGGCGACGAGCGCGAGGCCGCACACCAGGGTGTTGAGACAAGGCCTGCCAGGACGCGGATGACGCATGATCGAACCCCCATCGACGGATCGGGCAAGCGTACGCGCTGGGCGTGCCGCGGTCGAGCCGACCAACGTCGAGGCTGGCTACGCGGCTCAGCCCGCGGGCTGGAATTCGATCGCCGCCACCGGGGCCAACCAGGGCAGGAGCCAGTGGTCCACCAGCAAAAACGCGAACAGCGCCATCAGATAGACGATCGAGTAGTTGAAGGTGCGCATCGCGAAGAACTCGTCCGGCGGATCCAGCAGCTTCCACGCGTACCACAGGAACACCGCGCCCAGCACCAGCGCGCCGCCGAGATAGAAATATCCGCTCATGCCGACCGCCCAGGGCAGCACGCTGATCACCAGCAGCAGCACCGTGTACAACAGGATCTGCCAGCGGGTGTATTCGACGCCATGCGTGACCGGCAGCATCGGCACCAGCGCGCGGGCGTAATCCTCGCGACGAAAGATCGCCAGCGCCCAGAAATGCGGCGGCGTCCACACGAAGATGATGAGCACCAGCAGCAGCGCGTGCGCCCAGTCCCATTCGTTCTGCATGCCGGTGACCGCGGCCCAGCCCAGCAGCGGCGGCGCGGCGCCGGCGATGCCGCCGATGACGATGTTCTGCGGCGTGGCGCGTTTCAGCCATGCGGTGTAGACGATGGCGTAACCGATCAGCGACGCGAACGTCAGCAGCGCGGTGATGCGGTTGACCATGGAGATCAGCATCGCCATCGACAGCGCGCCGAGGAACACCGCGAACGCCAGCACCTGCGCCGGCTTCAGCGCGCCGGTGGCCAGCGGGCGGTGCGCGGTGCGCGCCATCACCCGGTCGATGCGCTGGTCGATCAGGTGATTGATCGCCGCGGCGCTGGACGCGGCCAGCCAGATGCCGATGAAACCGAACACGCTTTCGCGCAGCGGCGGCAGACCGGGCACCGCGAGGAACATGCCCACCAGCGCGGTGAACACGATCAGCGCCACCACCCGCGGCTTGGTCAGGGCCCAGTATTCGCGCATCGGGAAGGTCATGTCAGTCCGTCGGCGGGCGCAGACGCGCGAGCAGCCCGACCAGCAGGAACAGCAGCAGCGCGGCGCCGGCGTTGTGCAGCGTCGCCACCCACAGCGGCAGCCCCATCACGACGTTGCCGATGCCGAGACCGACCTGGGCCAGCGTCAGCAGGCCGAGGACCACGCCCGCGAGCCACAGTCCCGGCGTGCGGATCAATTTGAAGGCCAACGTGAGCAGGTAGAGGAACACCACCACCGCCATGCCGCGATGGGCGAGCTGGATCGCGATGCGCGAGGCGCCATCGAGCACGCCGCCCTCGTAGTCGACGCCGATGCCGCGCCACAGCACGAAGCCTTCGCGGAAATCGGTCGGCGGCAGCCACTGGCCGACGCAGGTCGGGAAATCGTTGCCGCAGGCCAGCGCGGCATAGTTCGCGCTGACCCAGCCGCCGAGCGCGATCTGGATGCCGACGACGGCGACCGCGCCGATCAGCCAGCGGCGCATGACCGGGACGCCGGCGATGCGCACCGGGCTGCCGGTGGCGCGCCAGGCCATCCAGGTCAGCATCGCGAACGTGCTCATGCCGCCCAGCAGGTGGCCCATCACCACCACCGGTTTGAGCAGCAGCGTGACCGTCCACATGCCCAGCAGCGCCTGGAACACGATCAGCATCAGCGTGAGCGTGGAGGCGCGGGACAGATCGTCGTTGCTCCATCGCAGGGCTGCGAGCAGCAGAATCGATTCGCCGAGCACCGCGCACGCGATCGCGGCCTCGTGCATGCCGCGCATGTACAGCGGGATGCCCACCGCGATCAGCGCGGCCGCGGCCAGGACCTGGGCGACGCCGAAACGGCGCCGGCGTGCGGCCAACAGCGCGAGGATCAGCACCAGCGTCCCGAGCACGGCCGCGGCGTGGCGGTGCACCTGCTCGCGCCAGGCCTTGTGCACTTCCAGCGGCCGCACATCGAGCGCGGTCGGATGGTTCACTTCCGCGGTGACCGACGGCCAGGTGGCGCGGCCGTAGCAGGTCGGCCAGTCCGGACAGCTCAGACCGGCATGGGAGAGCCGCACGAACGCGCCGAACACGATGACGCACAGCGCCAGCGCCACCGCCAGCCACGCGATGCGGTGATAGTGGCGATAGATCGGCGCCTTCGGCGCGGCCGGCCGCGCATCGGCGGCCTGAAGCGATTCGTTCGACATGGGGGCGGGCGGGATGGGAGCGGACGACATGGCGGCGGGTCTGGCCTATTTCAGCTTGAGCAGCCGGGACATGTCCTGGCGGAGATGGGCCGGATCGAACCCGGGAGCGTAACGCAGAACCACGAAGCCGTTGGGGTCGATGACGTAGACCGGCACACCCTTGGGGTCGTCGAGGCGCGGCAGCCCGGCGCGCAGCGCCGCATCGTCGCGGAGTTCGCGGAATTCCGGTCCGCGCTCGATCCCCGCCGGCGGCACCCCGACCCACAGCAGATGCACGTCGGTGGCGTCGCGGCCGAACAATTGCCAGACCAGATCGAGCTGGCCCGCCAGCGCGACGCAGAGCTGGCCGCAATCGGCAGGAGGCGCCACCACGATCCGCCACCGCCGTTCCACCGGGTTCCATCGATAAGCGCCGCCACCGGCCAGGGTCGGCGTCAGCGCGCGCAGATCCGTCGGCGGCTGCAGCAGCTCGCCATGATTCTTCATGCCGGCCGGGCGCCAGCCGGAGAAACGCAGCAGGCCCGCCAGCGCGAATCCGCCGAAGAAGATCGCGAAGATCGCGATCAGCATGAGCCGGTTGCGATTGCGGACACCGCCGGGAGCGGCAGGCGGGGAGTCGGGGGTCGGGTTCATCAGGATGCACTCCGGTGTCGTTGCGCGGCGCGACGGGCGCGCCAGGTCAGCAGCAGCGCGGTGATCAGCACGGCCAGAGCCAGCGCGAACCATTGCACCGCATAACCCAGATGCCGTTCGGGCGGCAACGTGTTGGGCAGGATGTCGAAATCGCGCTGGAAACCGAAACCGGCGTCCGGCGCCGGGCGCAACACCCGCGGCGCGAGCGTCGGCGCCTGCAGCGGAACGCGCAGCGCCTGCAGGTCGATCGTCGTCGTCAGCAGCGTGCCGTCCGCCAGCGTCGCGGGCGCGCCCATGCCCAGGCCCGCACCGGGCGGTGGCAGCAGCAGGCCCGACAGCGCGGTCCGCGAGACATCGCGCGGGACCGGCGGCATGAGGCGGTCCAGCGGCAGCGCGACCCAGCCCAGATCGACCAGCAGCGGCGGCCCGCCACGCACGTCGAACCGCCGGTATGCGCGCACACCCACCCTGCCGGCGTGCTGCTGGTTGTCGAGCAGCACCGCCGGCGCGTCCGCGAAGCGGCCCTCGATCTCGACCCAGTCGTAGCGCTGCCGCCGCGAGGCGTCGCCGACGACCGACAGCGGCTGCGGCACGCGCGAAGCCAGCGCCCGGGACGCCGCCTCCAGCATCGCGCGCTTCTCGTGCGAGCGATCGAGCTGCCAGACGCCCAGGCGCGCGAACAGCGCCATCGTCAACAGAGCGATCGCCCACAGGAACAGCGGATGGCGGCGCGGATTCACCCCGGTGCCCTCAGCGCCTGCGATAATCGCACCCGCAAACCGCGCCGATCCGCGCGCCGTCGGAGTGCCTCATGAACGATTCGTTGAAGACCCTGCTCATCGTCGGGGTTCTGATCCTGATCGTGTGGAACCTGGGAGCCGGCCTGTACTACATGCTGGTCGACAAGGGACAGACCAAACGCACCGTTAACGCCCTGACCCGGCGCATCGCGTTGTCCGTGGGGCTGATCCTGCTGCTGATCCTGGCGATCTTCATGGGCTGGATCGAACCGCACGGCATCGGTCGCAATCCCGCGGGCTGATCGCTCGCACTCATACGGGCGACGGCGCCGGAAGGATTCGTTCCCCGGCTGACTGCCGCACGCGTCCGCAGACGTTTTCACAGACACGAAGGCCGGCGCAATGCCGGCCTTCGTTCGCGTGACGCGCCGATGCGCGTTACAGCACGTAGACGAACAGGAACAGGCCCAGCCACACCACGTCGACGAAGTGCCAGTACCAGGCCACCGCTTCGAACGCGAAGTGCTGGTCCTTGCTGAAATGGCCCTTCGCGCAGCGCAGCCACATGATCGCCAGCATCAGCGTGCCGAGGGTCACGTGCGCACCGTGGAAGCCGGTGAGCATGAAGAAGGTGGAACCGTAGATGCCCGAACCCAGGGTGAGGTTCAGTTCCTTGTAGGCGTGGATGTATTCCTCGGCCTGGTAGAACAGGAACAGGCAGCCGAGGGCGACCGTGGCGCCGAGCCACACCAGAAGCGCCTTGCGGTGCGCGGCCTTGAGCGCGTGATGCGCCAGGGTCACGGTCACGCCGGAGGTCAGCAGGATCAGGGTGTTGATCAGCGGCAGGCCCCAGGCCGGGATGGTCTGGAAGTGGCCGCCGACGTTGCCGGGGCCGCTGCTCGGCCAGGCCGCGGTGAAGTCCGACCACAGCGTGGCGTTGGTCATCGCGCCGTCGCCCTCGCCGCCCAGCCACGGCAGCGCGAACTGGCGGGCGTAGAACAGCGCGCCGAAGAACGCGGCGAAGAACATCACTTCAGAGAAGATGAACCACACCATGCCCATGCGGAAGGACACGTCGACCTGCTTGTTGTAGAAGCCGCTGACCGATTCGATGATCACATCGGCGAACCATTTGAACAGAATGAACAGCAGGCCGAGCAGGCCGGCGAAGAACACCGACTTGCCCCAGCCGATGTGGTTCAGCCAGCTGGCGAGACCAACCATGGTGGCGAAGAGGAAGACCGAAGCGAACACCGGCCACTTGCTGCCGTGAGGCACGAAGTAGACATTCGGGTCGTGGTGATCGGCGTGCGCTTGAGCCATGGCGGTCGTCTCGCGTGAAGTATTCGAATGGAAAATCGGGAAAAGGTCAGGGCGCGCTGCGCTGCGCATCGGCCGAGGCGCCGGACTTCGATCCGGAGAGCCTGGCCGTCAGCACATCGTTCTTGAAGAAGGTATAGGACAGCGTGAGCGTGCGCACGTCCTGCGGCAGATCCGGATCGACGATGAAACGCACCGGCATCTCGCGCGACTCGCCGGCGGCGAGCGTCTGCGCGGTGAAGCAGAAGCATTCGGTCTTGTTGAAGTATTTCGAACCGAGCGCCGGCGCCACCGACGGCGTGGCGCTGCCGACGATATCGCGGTCGCTGGTGTTGCGCGCGATGTAGGCGGTTTCGTAAATCTCGCCGGGCCGCACCTGCATGCTCAACTGCTTCGGGGCGAAGGCCCAGGGCAGCTTGGAATTGACGTCGCCGTCGAACCGCACCGTGATCATGCGGTCGTGGCCTGTCGCGGCGGCGGCGGTCTCGGCGGGGCCGCGTTCGAGGCGGATGCCGAACACCTTCTCGCAGGCGATGCGGTACAGCGGCACCAGCGCGAAGCTGAAACCGAAGGCCAGCAGCGACACGGCGACCATGCCACCGACGCCGAAGCGGCGCGCGCGTGCGGCGGATGTCTCGGCGCTCATTTCGCCACCACATTGAGCAGCATGAAGCCGACGTAAACCGCGACCGCGATGCCCGCGAACACCAGCGCCGTGCGCCGCGCGGAGGCGCGGCGTTCGGCCATCGGGTCCCGGGTGGGGGTCGGTTGTCCGGTCATGGCGTCGCGGGTGCTCGCAGGATCGATCCGCAGGGCGTCAGTGCGTGATGTCGCCGTGGGCGAGATCGCCTTCACGGATCACCGGCGGCGTGGTGAAGGTGTGGTGCGGAGCCGGCGACGGCACCGTCCATTCCAGGCCCTTCGCGCCTTCCCAGGCGCGGGCTTCGGCCTTGGCGCCGTGCTTCAGCGAATGCCACAGCACGTAGGCCATGATGAACGGGGTCGCGAACATGCCGAAGGCGCCGATCGAGCTGACGAGGTTCCAGTCCGCGAACACGACGTTGTAGTCGGGGATGCGGCGCGGCATGCCGGCCAGGCCGAGGAAGTGCTGCGGGAAGAACAGCAGGTTCACGAACACCACCGACCACCAGAAATGGAACTTGGCCAGCGTCTCGCTGTACATGCGGCCGGTCCACTTCGGCCACCAGTAGTACACCGCCGCGATGATCGCGAACAGCGCGCCGGTGACCAGCACGTAATGGAAGTGGGCGACGACGAAATAGGTGTCGTGGTACTGGAAATCGGCCGGGACGATGGCGAGCATCAGGCCCGAGAAGCCGCCGATGGTGAACAGGATCACGAACGCGATCGCCCACAGCATCGGCGATTCGAACGAGATCGAGCCGCGCCACATCGTGGTGACCCAGTTGAACACCTTCACGCCGGTCGGCACCGCGATCAGCATGGTCGCGAACATGAAGTAGATCTCGCCACCGAGCGGCATGCCGACGGTGAACATGTGGTGCGCCCACACGATGAACGAGAGGAAGGCGATCGAAGCGGTGGCGTACACCATCGCCTGGTAACCGAACAGCGGCTTGCGGCTGAAGGTCGGGATGATCTCCGACACCACGCCGAAGGCCGGCAGGATCATGATGTAGACCTCGGGGTGACCGAAGAACCAGAAGATGTGCTGGAACATCACCGGGTCACCGCCGCCCTTCGCGCTGAAGAAGCTGGTCAGGAAGAACTTGTCGGTGAGCAGCATGGTCACGGCGCCGGCGAGCACCGGCATCACCGCGATCAGCAGGAAGGCGGTGATCAGCCAGGTCCAGCAGAAGATCGGCATCTTCAGCAGATCCACGCCCGGGGCGCGCATGTTGAGGATGGTGGCGATGATGTTGATCGCGCCCATGATCGAGCTGATGCCCATCATGTGGATGGCGAAGATCGCGAACGACAGGTTGTATCCGCCCTGCAGCGACAGCGGCGGATACAGGGTCCAGCCGCCAGCGGGCGCGCCGCCCGGCAGGAAGAACGTGACCAGCAGCAACGCGAAGGCGAACGGCATGATCCAGAAGGACCAGTTGTTCATGCGCGGCAGCGCCATGTCCGGCGCGCCGATCTGCAGCGGCACCATCCAGTTGGCCAGACCGACGAAGGCCGGCATCACGCCGCCGAAGATCATGACCAGCGCGTGCACGGTGGTCATCGAATTGAAGAACTCGGGGCTGACGTGCTGCAGGCCCGGCGTCATCAGTTCGGTGCGGATCACCACCGACATGCCGGCGCCGATGATGAACATCACGAAGCTGAACACCAGATACAGCGTGCCGATGTCCTTGTGGTTGGTCGAGAAGAACCAACGCTCCACGAAGCCCTGCTTGTGGTCGTGCGCGTCGTGGTGATCTGCGGCGTGGGTGGTGGTGGCCATGACTTACCTCGAAAGTGGAGCGATCAACCGGCCTTGGCGGCGGTTGCGGCGGCGTTCTGGTCGGCAGCGGTGGCGGTCGCCGGCGCGGCGGCTTCGGCGGCGGGCGCCGCTTCGGCCGGCGCGGCATCGGCAGGCGCCGCTTCCGCGGGCGCGGCCGGCGCCGGAGGCGCGTTCTTCGCGCGCTGCTCGGCCAGCCACTGCTGGAATTCGGCCTTCGACACGGCCTTCACCACGATCGGCATGAATCCGTGGTCCTTGCCGCAGAGTTCCGCACACTGGCCGCGGTACACGCCCGGGGTTTTGATCTCGGTCCAGGCGTCGTTGACGATGCCCGGGATGGCGTCCTGCTTCCAGCCCAGCGCCGGCACCCACCATGCGTGGATCACGTCGTCGGCCTTGATCAGGAAATGGATCTTGGTGTCGACCGGAACGACGAGGGGATTGTCGACGTCGAGCAGATAGTTCGGATGGTCGGCGCCGCGCGCATCGACGCCGCTCTGGCGGATCTGGTCGCTCTTGCGATCGAGGCGGCTGGTGAAGCTGACGGTGTCGCCCGGCTTGTCGCCCGGGTATTCGTAGTGCCACAGCCACTGATAACCGGTGACCTTGATGGTCATCGCCGCATCGCGGGTGTCGTACATCGCGATCAGCTTGCTGGTGGCCGGGAACGCCATCATCACCAGCAGCGCCACCGGCACCACGGTCCAGATGATTTCCAGCTTGGTGCTGTGGGTGAAGTCCACGTCGGGCTTGGCGCCCTTGGACTTGCGGAACTTGAACATGGCGAAGGCCATGGCGCCGAAGACGATCAGGCCGATGACGACGCAGATCCACAGCGCGAGCATATGCGCGTCGTAGGCGTGCTTCGAGGACTCGGTGACCCCCTGCCCCATGTTCAGCTGCCAACGTTTCGGGTCGGCGGACTGGGCCATCGCCATCATCGGAATCAGGAGCGCGACCAGCGGCAGCGCCGCCAGCATCCGACCCCATCCCGTCACACACGCACGCGTTCGCACCATGGTCCAACACCCCGAAGTCGCGACTCGACCGAGTCGATGCAGATGAAAGAGTTACGTAGGAAGCCGGGCGGCAGAGGCAGGCGGAAAAACCTGTCCGGCCCGAAGCGATTCCCGGGAAACCCGAGAATGGTAGCCGTTCGCCGCAGACAGGGGCAAGGGAAGCCGGTCGCGCATACGCGGGCGAAGGGGTACAAATGCAGGCTTCGGCACTGCTAGTATCCGCGCCTCGCCGCCCTTCGGACCGCCGTGAACGCCCTTCTGACCCCCGAATTGCCGGCCACGCCCGACCCGCGCCGGGCCGCCATCACCGCGGCCTGGGTCCGCGACGAAGCCGAGCACGTCCGCGAACTGCTGGCCGCCGCCCGTCAGCCGGACCCCGACCGCGCCGCTGTCCAGGCCACCGCTGCCGACCTGGTGCGCCGGGTCCGGGCCCGGGCGCAGGACCAGGGCGCCATCGAGGCCTTCATGCGCCAGTACGACCTGGGCAGCGAGGAAGGCGTGCTGCTGATGTGCGTGGCCGAGGCCCTGCTGCGCATTCCCGACCAGGACACCGCCGACAAACTGATCCGCGACAAGCTCGGCGACGCCGACTGGAAACGGCACATGGGCCAGTCGGACTCGGTGCTGGTCAACGCCTCGACCTGGGGCCTGATGCTGACCGGCAAGCTGGTTGATCTGGCCGACGACACCAAGCGCGACGTCCACAACGCCTTCAAGCGCCTGATCGGCCGCGTCGGCGAGCCGGTGATCCGCCTTGCCGTGCGTCAGGCCATGCGGATCATGGGCCACCAGTTCGTGATGGGGCGCACCATCGACGAAGCCCTGTCGCGCAGCCGCAAGGGCGACAGCGCGAACTACCGCTATTCGTTCGACATGCTGGGCGAAGGCGCGCTGACGACGAAGGATGCGCTGCGCTATCTCGACGCCTACCGCATGGCGATCCACGCCATCGGCAGGAGCGGCCCGGGCGGCGATTTCGTTTCCGCGGATGTCTTCGCCGCGCCGAGCATCTCGGTCAAGCTCTCCGCCCTGCATCCGCGCTACGAACACGCCAAGCGCGCCCGGGTGTTCGCCGAACTCGGTCCGCGCCTGCTGGAGCTGTCGCAGCTCGCGAAGCGCTACGGCATCGGCCTGACCATCGACGCCGAGGAAACCGACCGCCTCGAAATGTCGCTCGACCTGATCTTCCAGGTGCTGTCCGACTCTTCGCTGGCGGGCTGGAACGGCTTCGGCATCGTCGTGCAGGCGTATCAGAAGCGCGCGCCGTTCGTGATCGACTTCATCGCCGACCGCGCCCGCGCGCTGGGCCGGACGATCCCGGTGCGACTGGTGAAGGGCGCGTACTGGGACAGCGAGGTCAAGCGCGCGCAGGTCGACGGCCAGGCCGGCTATCCGGTGTTCACGCGCAAACCCAATACCGACGTGTCCTATCAGGCCTGCGCGCGCAGGTTGCTCGACGCGACCGACGCGATCTATCCGATGTTCGCGACCCACAACGCGCAGACGATCGCCGCGATCCACCGGATGGCGCGGGACAGCGCCTACGAATTCCAGAAACTGCACGGCATGGGCGACGACCTCTATGCCGAAGTCATTCCGGCGGATCGCCTGAACGTGCCCTGCCGCGTCTACGCGCCGGTGGGTTCGCACGAAGATCTGCTGCCGTATCTGGTGCGCCGCCTGCTCGAGAACGGCGCCAATTCCAGCTTCGTCAATCGCATCACCGACGAGAGCGTCGCCATCGACGACCTCATCCGCGACCCGGTCGAAACCGTGTCCGCGTTCGACAGCATCCCGCATCCGCGCATCCCGCTGCCGGTCGATCTGTACCGCAGTTTCGGGCACGAGAGAGACAACTCCATGGGCATCAACCTCGCCAACGATTCGCAGCTGCAGGCCCTCGCCGAGCAGATCAACGCCGCGGGCGCCGGCAGTTGGCGCGCCATGCCGCTGGTGCCGGGCGCCAACCTCGCCGCCGACGCCGAATCGCGCGGCATGCTCGCGGTGACCAATCCGGCCGATCGCCGCGAAACCGTCGGCCGCTGGCAGCCCGCCGACAGCGCGACCGTCGAAAAGGCCCTGCAGAACGCGGTCGCCGCGCAGCCCGGCTGGGACGCCACCCCGGCCGCCAGCCGCGCCGCGATCCTCGAACATGCCGCGACCCTGCTGGAAGCGCGCATGCCGCAGTACATGGCGATGTGCACCAAGGAAGCCGGCAAGACGCTGTCCGACGGCGTCGCCGAAGTGCGCGAGGCCGTGGATTTCCTGCGCTATTACGCCGCCCAGGCGCGCAAGCACTTCGCGGTCGAAGCCCTGCCCGGCCCGACCGGCGAGTCGAACACGCTGCAGCTCGCCGGCCGCGGCGTGTTCGTGTGCATCTCGCCGTGGAATTTCCCGCTGGCGATCTTCATGGGCCAGGTGGCCGCGGCGCTGGCCGCCGGCAACAGCGTGATCGCCAAGCCCGCCGAACAGACCAATCTCATCGGCCATGCCGCGGTGAAACTGCTGCACGAAGCCGGCATCCCCGAAGCCGTGCTGCAGTTCCTGCCCGGCGATGGCGCCACCGTCGGCGCCGCGCTGACCCGCGATCCGCGCGTCGCCGGCGTCGCCTTCACCGGCTCCACCGAGACCGCCCGCGCGATCAACCGCGCGCTGGCCGGGCGCGAATCCGGCGCCATCGCCGTCCTGATCGCCGAGACCGGCGGCCAGAACGCGCTGATCGCCGACTCGTCCGCCCTGCCGGAACAACTGGTCAAGGACGCGCTGTCGTCCGCCTTCACCTCCGCCGGCCAGCGCTGCTCGGCCGCGCGCGTGCTGTTCGTGCAGGAAGACATCGCCGACAAGGTCGTGCACATGCTCGCCGGCGCGATGGCGGAACTGAAGGTCGGCGATCCCGGCCTGCTGTCCACCGACGTCGGCCCGGTGATCGACGCCGACGCCCTCGCGCTGCTGGAAGACCACGCCGCGAAGATGGCGAAGGACGCGACCCTGATCGCCACCGCGACCACCGACGACAGCATCGAACACGGCACCTTCTTCGCGCCGCGCGCGTGGGAGCTGAAGTCGTTGTCGCAGCTGACCCGCGAAAATTTCGGCCCGGCGCTGCACGTGATCCGCTGGAAGGCCGAGGATCTCGACCAGGTCGTCGACACCATCAACGCCACCGGCTTCGGCCTGACCCTCGGCATCCATTCGCGCATCGACGAAAGCATCGACCGCATCGTCCAGCGCGCGAAGGTCGGCAACATCTACGTCAACCGCAACCAGATCGGCGCGGTCGTCGGCGTGCAGCCCTTCGGCGGCCAGAACCTGTCCGGTACCGGCCCCAAGGCCGGCGGCCCGCACTACCTGCCGCGCTTCGCGACCGAGAAGACGGTCACCGTGAACACGACCGCCGCGGGCGGCAACGCGTCGTTGTTGACGCTTGGAGACTGAGCATCGGCGATGCATCGACGCCCTGCGCTCGCGAGGCTGCGCGGCGTTCCGCCACGCAGCCTGCGCAGGTTCGGATCGCTCGGATGGGCCGATACCGAGCGCGCAAAGCGTGTGTTGCTGACACCGGGCCCGCCCGAGACTGAAGACTGAATATTGAGAGCGGCCGCCATGGGGTTTTTCGACGATTTCTCCAGATTCTTCCAGACCAGCACCACCAGCCCGCTCCCGCACCGGCTGAACGGCCGCCACGACGCGATCATCGCGCGCAATGCGGCACGGCTGGCCGGCAAGCGCGTGCTCGACATCGCCAGCCACGACGGGCGCTGGAGTTTCGCCGCGCTGAAAGCAGGGGCAGCGCATGTTACCGGCATCGAACCGCGACAGTCGCTCGTCGACAACGCCAGACAGACCTTCGAGCATTACGGCATCGCAAGCGACGCCTACGCGCTGCACACCGGCGACGCCTTCGAATTCCTCAGGAAACGCGAATTCGACGTCGTGCTGTGCCTCGGCTACTTCTATCACACGATCAGGCATGCGGAACTGCTCGACCTGATCGAGCGTACGGGCGCCGGCTTCATCGTGATCGATACCGAAATCACCGCGCCGCAGGATGCCCTGCCGGACGTGGATTCCACGGATCCGCGCCTCGTGTTCGGCAACCCGTATGGCATCCAGCTGGTCCGCGACCAGGTCGAAGATCAGCAGATGGCCTTCCCCGACGCGCTGACGCGCAACGGATATACGCTCGCAGGGCGCACGTCGCGCGCGGCGATCCGCTATATGGCGGATCACTTCGGTTTCCGCACCGACGAATTCGACTGGCCGGCGCATTTCCGGGAACACCCTGAACAGCGGTCTGCAATGGTGGATTACGACGAAGGCTGGCGCAGCACGTTCTATCTCGACCGACGCTGACACATCCTGCGTTCCCGCGCCAGCCTGTACGCGCGCGACAGGCGCGGCCACAATCCGGCACAACGCTCATTCGCGCAATCCCGATGCCCAGTACCGAAATCGCAGTCGCCGCCCTCCCCGCCCCCACCCGCTCCGCCGCCGGCATCGCGACCGTCATCGCCGACACCATCGCCGCGGAAATCGTGGCGAAACCGGCGCAGGTGCGCGCGGCGGTCGAACTGCTGGACGAAGGCGCGACCGTCCCGTTCATCGCGCGCTATCGCAAGGAAGTCACCGGCGGACTCGACGACACCCAGTTGCGCGATCTCGAATCGCGGCTGGTGTATCTGCGCGAGATGGAAGAACGCCGCGACGCGATCCTCGCGTCCATCGCCGAGCAGGGCAAGCTGACGAAGCCGTTGCTGGACGAGCTGCTCGCCGCCGACAGCAAGGCGCGACTCGAAGATCTGTATCTGCCGTACAAGCCGAAGCGGCGGACGAAGGCGCAGATCGCGCGCGAGGCCGGGCTGGAGCCGCTCGCCGATGCGATCCTCGCCGATCCCTCGGTCGCGCCCGACGAACGCGCGAAGCCTTTCATCGATGCCGACAAGGGCGTGGCCGATGTCGCCGCCGCGCTCGACGGCGCCCGCGCGATCCTGATCGAACGCTTCGGCGAGAACGCGGCGCTGGTCGGCGAACTGCGGCAGTGGCTGCAGGACAAGGGCGTGCTGCGCGCGAAGGTCGCCTCAGGCAAGGAACAGGAAGGCGCGAAATACCGCGATTATTTCGATCATTCCGAAGCGTTGGCGACGATTCCTTCGCATCGCATGCTCGCGCTGCTGCGCGGCCGGCGCGAAGACGTGCTGACGATGGATCTCGAACCCACCGCCGACATCGAACAGGGCCACGCCTATGCCGAAGGCCGCGTCGCGCTGGCCGCGGGCATCGCCGCACAGGGCCGTCCCGCCGACAAGTGGCTGACCGACACCTGTCGTCTGGCCTGGCGCGCGCGCCTGCTGCTGAACCTGTCGCTGGAACTCGTCACCGCCGCGCGCGAAAAGGCCGAGGCCGAGGCCATCGCGGTGTTCGGCGACAACCTCAAGGACCTGCTGCTGGCCGCGCCCGCCGGCCCGCGCGTCGTGCTCGGGCTCGATCCCGGCCTGCGCACCGGCGTGAAGGTCGCGGTGGTCGACCGCACCGGCAAACTCGTCGCCACCGACACGATCTATCCGCACGAACCCAAACGCCAGTGGGACGCTTCGATCGCCGCGTTGAAGCGCCTCTGCGCCGAACACCGGGTCGAACTGATCGCCATCGGCAACGGCACCGCATCGCGCGAGACCGACAAGCTCGCCGGCGAACTGATCGCGAAGCATCCGGAGCTGAAGCTCACCAAGGTCATGGTCAGCGAGGCCGGCGCCTCGGTGTATTCGGCCTCGGAACTGGCGGCGCGCGAATTCCCGAACCTCGACGTCAGCCTGCGCGGCGCGGTGTCGATCGCGCGCCGGCTGCAGGACCCGCTGGCGGAACTGGTGAAGATCGAGCCCAAGGCGATCGGTGTCGGCCAGTACCAGCACGACGTGAATCCGTACGCGCTGGCGCGTTCTCTCGACGCGAAGGTGGAGGACTGCGTGAACGCGGTCGGCGTGTTCGTGAACACCGCATCGGCGCCGCTGCTGACTCGCGTCTCGGGCCTGTCGTCGTCGGTGGCGGACAACATCGTCGCGTTCCGCGACCAGCACGGCGCGTTCAGATCCCGCCGCGACCTGCTGAAGGTGCCGCGTCTCGGCGAGAAGACCTTCGAACAGTGCGCCGGCTTCCTGCGCATCGCCGATGGCGACCAGCCACTGGACGCCTCATCGGTGCATCCGGAAGCCTATCCGGTGGTCGAACGCATCGTGCAGGCCACCGGCAAACCCATCGCCCAGTTGATCGGTGATGCCGCGACGCTGCGCAGCCTGCCGCTCGACCGATTCACGGACGAGCACTTCGGCCTGCCGACCGTGCGCGACATCGTGAAGGAACTGGAAAAACCGGGCCGCGACCCGCGTCCGGAATTCAAGGCCGCGCGCTTCGCCGACGGCATCGAGACCATCGGCGACCTGCAGCCGGGCATGGTCCTGGAAGGCGTGGTCACCAACGTCGCCGCGTTCGGCGCCTTCATCGATATCGGTGTCCACCAGGACGGCCTGGTCCACATCTCCGCGCTGTCCGACAAGTTCGTGAAGGACCCGCGCAGCGTGGTGAAGGTCGGCGACGTGGTGAAGGTGAAGGTCATGGAAGTGGACGTGCCGCGCAAGCGCATCGCGCTCACCTGCCGGCTCGACGACGTGCCGGGCGAGTCGCGCGGCGGCGGTCGCGACGACGCGCGCCAACCCAACGCACGCCAGACCGGCCCGCGCCAGGGTGGCCAAGGTGCGGCTGGCCAGGGCCCGAAAGGCGGCGCCCCCGCGAAACCGCGCCCCGGCCAGTCAGCACCGCCCGCCAACACCGCGATGGCCGACGCCCTGCGCGCGCTGAAGCGCTGACGCCGACGTCCCGGGCGCATCGATCCGGGACGTTACAATGCCCCGATGCCTCCCAGCGCCGCCATTCCCGCAGAGCGACTCCGCCTGTCCGTCGCCCCGATGATGGACTGGACCGACACGCACTGCCGCAATTTCCACCGGCTGCTGGCGCCGCATGCGCGGCTGTATACCGAGATGGTGCATGCGAACGCCGTGATCCACGGCGACCGCATGCGCCTGCTGGCGAAGGACGACGGCCAGCATCCGGTGGCGCTGCAGCTCGGCGGCAGCGAGCCGGCATTGCTGGCGCAGGCCGCACGCATCGGCGCCGAGCACGGCTTCGACGAGATCAACCTCAACTGCGGCTGCCCGTCCGACCGCGTGCAGGCCGGGCGTTTCGGCGCCTGTCTGATGCGCGAGCCGTCGCTGGTCGCCGACTGCGTCGCCGGGATGATCGCGGCGACGCCCGACACGCCGATCACCGTGAAATGCCGGCTCGGCGTCGACGACGATCACGAGTGGGAGCGCTTCCTCGCCTTCATCGACACCATCGCCGCCGCAGGTTGCCGGATGTTCGTGGTCCACGCGCGCAACGCCTGGCTGCAGGGGCTGTCACCGAAGGAGAACCGCGAAGTGCCGCCGCTGCGGTACGACTGGGCCTATCGGTTGAAGCATGAGCGGCCTGCGCTGCAGGTGATCGTCAACGGCGGCATCGCCGATCTCGACGAAGCCACGGCGCACCTGGGCCACACCGACGGCGCGATGCTGGGCCGCGCCGCGTATCACGACCCGTATCTGCTGCATCGACTCGATGCCGCATGGTTCGCCGGCGAGACGCGCACGCGCGGCGAGTTGTTGCGCGCGTGGCGGCCGTACGTGCAGGCGCAGCTCGAACGCGGCACATATCTGAAGCACATGACCCGGCACATCCTCGGCCTGTACCACGGCGAACGCGGTGGTCGCGCGTTCCGCCAGATCCTCAGCGAAGGCGCGCATCGGCCCGGCGCCGACTGGTCGCTGGTCGAACAGGCTCTGGCCGTCACCGAAATACCGCAAGGCCTGCCGTTCGACGAACGCGCCGCCTGATCGCACCGAGACGCCGACGCCCATGCTGACCCGCGACACCGCCGCCTTCATCGATTTCGCGCGCAGGAGCGCGCACGATTTCGGCCCCGCCACCGCCAGCGCAGCGTTCCTGGTCGCACCGGACGGTTTCGGGCTCGCCACTGAATCCGCCACCGACAATCGCTACATGGCAGAAGCCGCGGCCTTCGATGCGGCCCGCGCGTCGGCACAGCACCGCGAGCTGCAGCGCGCACTGTCCTCGGAGCTGCCGGTGGTGTGCTTCGCCGGCGATCCGTCGACGCCCGACGCGGTATTCCCGAACAACGTGTTCGCGACCGCCCGCGGCGATGCCCACAGCGGCGCGCAGGGTTCGGCCCGCCTGATCGTGGGCCGCATGCGCCATCCGGTGCGCCAGCGCGAAGCGATGCGGCCCGATATCCGCAGGTTCTTCCATGAAAGCCTGGGGTACGCCGAGATCGACCTGTCGACCCAGACCCACGTCTGCGAATTGACCGGCGCGCTGGCGATCGATCGCGCGCGAGGGCTCGGCTTCTGCGGCCTGTCCGAGCGCTGCGACGAAGCCGGCGCACGCAGAATGCACGATGCGTTCGGGCTGCGGGCGACGCTGATGTTCGACCTCGCCCCGGGCGAGTACCACACGAACGTGGTGCTGGCGGTACTGGCCGGACGCGCTGCCCTGCTCTGCCCCGACGGCTTCGCGGACGCGGCCACGGTCGAAGCGATCGCGACGATCTACGCGCCGCATGCGATCCGGCTGTCGTCGGCGGAACGGTCGGCGTTCGCCGGCAACGCGATCTCGCTGCACCCGGACACGGTCTGGATGAGCGCGACCGCGGACCGGGCACTGTCCGAAGCGTCGCGCGCGGCCTTGGCGACGGCGGGCTTCACCGTCCGCAGCGTCGAGCTGGACGCCATCGAAGCCGCCGGCGGCTCGCTGCGCTGCTGTATCGGCGAGGTGTTCTGAGCGCGCAGGACGAATGACGGACTGAATGCCGCCCACCCGTCAGCCCGGCGTAAGAAAAAGTTAAGGACGGATTCACTGCCCGGTTTCGAGAATGCCTATCCCAAGCGCGATGATCCGTTCCAGTATCGTCGCCGCCACGACCAGAGTGATTGCCCATGTCGCTGTCCCGCCACCCGCTGAAGCTGTCCGTTCTGGCCGTCGCCCTCGCGGGCGCCACGCTGCCGGCGGTCGCACAGCAGGGACGGCGCCCCCAGCCGCCGCCGGAACCGCCGCGCAACGGCCAGGACGACTCGGTCTCGGACGCCGTGCGTCGGATCGAACGCGCCAACCGCGGACAAGTGCTCAGCGCCGAGCGCATGCAGTACGACGGTCGCGACGTGACCCGCATCAAGGTCGTCGACGACGAAGGTCGCGTCCGCATCTACATGGATGACCCGCAGCCCGCCAACGATGGTCGCCGCAAGCCGCAGCGCGACGAGAACCCGCCGCGTCGTCGTGGCGGCGACGACGACTGAGCACAATGCACGATTGGCGTTGCATCGTGCGATTCGCAGCATCCGCTTAAGCGAAATCTGAACAGGCCACCCCGTCGATGCCCGACGGTCGCGATGCGCGGCTATGCTCCAATCCTGAACGAAACGCCGGTCCCCCGCCGGCCTGGAGCGACCGATGCGCATTCTCCTCGTCGAAGACGAAGCCCCTCTCCGCGAAACCCTGGCCGCCCGGCTGAAACGCGAAGGATTCGCGGTGGACACCGCCCAGGATGGCGAAGAAGGCCTGTACATGGGACGCGAAGTGCCGTTCGACATCGCGATCATCGACCTCGGGCTGCCGAAGATGTCGGGCATGGAACTGATCCAGGCCCTCCGCGCCGAGGGCAAGCAGTTCCCGGTGCTCATCCTCACCGCCCGGTCGAGCTGGCAGGACAAGGTCGAGGGCCTCAAACAGGGCGCCGACGACTATCTGGTCAAACCCTTCCACGTCGAGGAATTGCTGGCGCGCATCAACGCGCTGGTACGGCGCGCCGCCGGCTGGAGCAAACCTTCGCTGGAATGCGGCCCGGTCACGCTGGATCTCGCCGCTCAGACGGTCAGCGTCAACGGCGGCAACGTCGACCTGACCAGCTACGAGTACAAGGTGCTGGAATACCTGATGATGCATGCCGGCGAGCTGGTCTCGAAGGCCGACCTGACCGAGCACATTTATCAGCAGGATTTCGACCGCGATTCGAACGTGCTCGAAGTCTTCATCGGCCGCCTCCGCAAGAAGCTCGATCCCGACGGCGCCCTCAAGCCGATCGAGACCGTGCGCGGCCGCGGCTATCGTTTCGCGATCGCGCGCACCGGAGACGCTTGAGCCGCCCGGCGCTGATCGTCTCTCGCCGCTGCGCATCGCCGCGCAGCGGCGGTGCGTCCGGTCTGTCGACATGCTCCCATCGGCGGCGCCATGCCCACCCGTGAACGTCTCTATCACTGGCGCCCGCGTTCGCTGCAGACGCGGCAGTTGCTGGCGGCCAGCCTCGGTCTGATCGCTTTCCTCGCGCTGGCGGGCTATGCGCTCGACCGCGCGTTCCTCAATACCGCCGAAAACATCATGCGCGAGCGCCTGCGCGACTACGCGCTCGACTTCGCCGGCAAGACCGAATTCAGCCGCGGCGGCGACCTCGTGCCGCCGATGGAAGGACAGCTGCCCGATCCGCGTCTGAAACGCCCCGGCAGCGGCCTGTACGCGCAGATCGTGCTGCCGTTCGCGGTGTGGGAGTCCGACTCGGCGCAGGGCCCGGAACTGCCGGACGTGAAGATGCTCGCGCCCAAACAGCAGAAGTTCGAAGGTCCGCTGGAGATCGTGCGTTCCAACGGCACCCGCGCGCGCGCCTATCGCTATGGTTTCGGCCTCGCGTGGCCCGGCGACGATCTGTCCGACGAAGTGCCGTACACCATCTACGTCATCGAGGACACCGCCCGGCTGCAGAATCAGCTGGTGGTGTTCCGGCGCGCGCTGTGGGGCTATCTCGGCGGCGTAGGCGTGCTGCTGATGCTGTTGCAGGTCCTGGTGTTGCGCTGGAGCCTGCTGCCGCTGCGCCGGGTGATCGACGAACTCAAGCGCGTGCAGCGCGGCATCGCCACGCGGATGAGCGAGCGCCATCCGCGCGAGCTGGAACCGCTGACCGAAAGCATCAACGCCTTCATCGAGAGCGAGCGCGAAAATCTCGACCGCCAGCGCAACATCCTCGCCGATCTGGCGCACAGCCTGAAAACGCCGCTGGCGGTGCTGCGCAGCCGCATGGACAGCGGCACCGACGGTCCGGAACTGCGCGCGGAACTGGACGAACAGCTCAAGCGCATGAACGACCTGGTCGGTTACCAGCTCAGCCGCGCGGCGTCGGGCGGACACAAGCTGTTCGCGGCGCCGCTCGCGGTCGAGGCGAACGCCGAAGAGCTGGTGCGCGGGCTGGAGAAGGTCTACGCCGCGAAGGGCGTGTTCTGCGAATTCGAGATCGACGCGAATGCGCGCTTCTATGGCGAGAAGGGCGATCTGCAGGAACTGCTCGGCAATCTGCTGGAGAATGCGTTCAAGTGGGCGAAATCGCGGGTACTACTTACGGTGAAGGCAGGCGGCACCGCACCCAACCGGCGTCCCGGCCTGCTGCTGGTGGTGGAGGACGACGGCCCCGGCATTCCGGAAGAGAAGATCGCGCTGGTGTTGCAGCGCGGCGTCCGCGGCGACGAGCGCGTGCAGGGCCACGGCATCGGATTGGCGATCGTGCAGGACATCGTGCGCAGCTATCGGGGCGAATTGAAGGTCGCCGCCTCGCAGGAACTCGGCGGTGCCCGCTTCGAGGTCGTGCTGCCGCCAGGGCTGTAAGCGCTATATCGCGCCGCGATCAGACGCCACGGGCCGCGAACGGCGAGGGCCCGTAGAACCGGTCGAGATGCGCCGCCACCGTCGGCAGATGCGTGCGCAGCAGCATCGGCGCGCTGAAGTGGTATTCGGTGCAGACCGCGAAGAATTCCTCCGGCGCTTCCGCGGCGTAGGGATCGATCTCCGTGTCGCGCCCTGCGTCGACCACGTCCACGAACGCATCGTAGGCAGCCTGGAAATCCCGGGCCCATGCGCGCTGCCAGTCGCGCGGCAGCGGCGGCGTGCCGTCGAGCGCGCCATCCAGCGCATCGAGCTTGTGCGCCATCTCGTGTACCGCCACGCAGCAGCCGACATCGGGCTCGGCGAGATCCGCCACCACATCGGCCCAGGACAGGATCAGCGGACCGCTCTCCCAAGCCTCGCCGATCAGGTCATCGTCCCACGCGTGCATGACGCCAGCGGCATCGGTGTATTCGCGCGCGACGCGGAAGGCATCGGGGTAGACGATCAGCTGCGACCAGCCGTGCAGGCCTTCGGCACCGAATTCGAGCAGCGGCAAACAGCAGAGCGCGGCGAGCATGCCGCGCTGATCGTCGTCCAGGACGAGACCGCCGAGCGGCGTGAGGGTCTTCTCGTGCAGGAACCGCGCACTGAGTGCGGCAAGCCGGGTGTCGCGTTCGGCATCCAGCGCACCGACCCACGGCACGGCCGCGCGCACACGGCGCCACTGCGCGGGATCGAGGGTCGGTGCGGGGCGGGCGATCAGCCCACGGAGCCAGCGCAGACTCAGACGACGCTCAGCGGATCATGCCGGGCAGGAAACGATGCCAGCGGGTGCCGCGCACCGGGGCCGGGGCATCGCCGCGACCCGCCGGACGGGGTTTGCCGGCAGCGGGCGCATTGCCGCGCTTCGCGGCGGCGGGTTTCGGGCTGGGTGACGCTGCGGTGATGTCTTCGTCCGCGGCGGCGATGTCCGGGCATTCCGCGGCATCGCCGTCGGCCGCCATCAACGGCGACGTACGGGCCAGCGCCGGCAGGCTGAACGCCAGGCCGAGCAGAGCGAACACGAGCAGCGTCAGCGGTGCGGAGCGGTTGCGGCGCATGGCGGTGTCCAGAGGGTGAATCCCCACAAGACGTCGACTATAGCGCGGATGTGACGACCGCTGTGCGACCGGAGGATGAACGGCAGCTTGCTGCGTCGCAACATCCAGCGCCCTCGCGTTGCGGCAGACTCGCGCCGTGAACACCTCAGCCCAAGGCCGGCAACCGGACGCTGCCGCCCGCCATCCATCCGCGCCGGACGCCACCTTGACCGCCGCAACCCTGCGGCGCGCGCTGATCGCCGGCGCGCGCCGGGTGATCGCCGCCCGCGACGGCCTGAACCGGATCAACGTCTTCCCGGTCGCCGATGGCGACACCGGCAACAACCTCGCCTTCACCCTCGGCAGCGTGCTCAACGGCGCGCTGAGCCGGCGCAGCCGCCACATCGGTGAGCTGCTGCGGCGGATCGGCGACGACGCCATCGACGGCGCCCGCGGCAATTCCGGGGCGATCCTCGCCCAGTTCCTGCACGGGGTAGCCGAACACGCCCGCGCCCAGCCCTCGCTGGACGCCCGGACCCTGGCCGCCGCGGTGCGTCACGGCGCGAACAGCGCCCGCGGCGCGCTGGCGCAGCCGGTCGAAGGCACCATCCTCAGCGTGATCGACAGCTTCGCCGACGCGATGGAAGAAGCGGCGACCCAGCTTCGCGACGATCCACGCGGCGGCTTCACCCGTGCGCTGGCGCAGGCGCGCAGCGCGCTGGCGCGCACCCCGCAGCAGATGGCGCTGCTGCAGAAGGCCGGCGTGGTCGATGCCGGTGCCCAGGGCTTCGTCGATCTGCTCGAAGGCATCGCCGAATTCGTCGAAGGCGGCCCGCGCGCGCTGCGGGTCCGCGGCCACGTGGCCGCAGCGAACGATCTCGATGCCCACGCTCTCGACATGCACGATCACGACGCGCATCCGGCCCACGATGCGGTCGACCCCGAACGTCGCTGGTGCACCGAGTGCCTGCTGATCGTGGACGGCGCCAGCGGACGAATGATCGAGCGCGAGCCGCTGCGCGCGGCGCTCGAAGCGATCGGCGCGGATTCGATGGTGCTCGCGGGCGGCGCCACGCGCATGCGCGTGCATGCGCACGTCGGCGCACCGCAACAGCTGTTCGACGTCTGCGCCGGGTTCGCCACGGTGGAAGGCATGAAGGCCGACGACATGCTGCTGCAGTCGCGCAGTCCGGACCGCGCGGACCGCGTCGCGGTGATCACCGACAGCGCCGTCGACCTGCCCGTGGCCATCGCCGAGCGCCACGGCGTGCACGTGGTGCCGGTGCGGGTGAATCTCGACGGCCGCGACTATCTCGACAAGATCGGCCTGGCCACCGGCGAGTTTTACCGGCGCATGGCCGCGTCGCGGCAACTGCCGCGGACCAGCCAGCCGCCGCCCGGCGACTTCCGTCGCTATTTCGATTTCCTCGCCGCGCATCATCCGGACGTGGTCTACGTCGGGCTGTCGCGCGCGATCTCGGGCACGCTGCAATCGGCCGAACACGCGGCCACGCGCGGAGACACCGCGAAGATCAGGGTCTTCGACACCGTGAACGTCGCCGGTGGCCAGGGCTTGTTGACCTGGCGCGCGGCCGAACTGGCCGATGACGGCGCGGATGCGGAAGCGATCCTGCGCGAACTGGAACGCCTGCGCCCGCTCACGCTGACCTGGGCGATGGCCCGCGACATCAGCCACGCCGTGCGCGGCGGCCGTATTCCGGCCTGGGCCGAACCGGCGGTGCGGTTCACCGGGCTGACGCCGGTGGCGAAAGTGAACACCGACGGCAAGCTGGGCGTCGCCGGCGGGCTGTTCGCGAAAGCGAAGGCGCCGGAAGCCTTTGCCCGCTATGTCGCCAGGCGCGCGCGCAGGTCGCTCGGCAGCACGACCCGCCTGCGCGCCATCGTCGGCCACTGCGATGCGGCCGCGGATGGCGAGCGTCTGCTTGCGGCGCTGCGCGCGCGGCTCGATCTGGCCGAGGCGTATCTGGTCGAAACCGGTCCCGCGATCGGCGCGCATGCCGGACATGGGACGCTGGTGGCGTCGCTGCACCCCGCGCCCGCGTGAGCCCGGCATGAAGGCATGGCTCGTTTTCCTCGCCGGCATCGTCCTCGGTGCCGCGAGCTGGGCGATCCCCGGCGCGATCACCGGCAAGTTCGAACCCTTCGACAACACGACCGGTTTCTTCCTGTGCCAGACGGTGTTGGCGGTCTCTGCGCTGATCGTCGGCCTGCGCGCCGGACTCCTGCGCGCCCTGCTCTGTCTGGTGGGCGCATGGGTCGGCATGAACGTCTACGCCTACACCTTCGGCAGCAGCGAAACGCGCGCCTGGATCCTGTCGCTGCTGTTCTCCTCGCTGGCGCTGCTGATGTTCCCGCTGGCGGCGGCGATCGTGGGCGGGGTCGTGTGGAGGGTGCGTGCGCGCCGATCGACCGCACCGTCGACGCAAGGGCGATAATCGGCACGGCAGACACCGCGGACATCGGCGAACGGCGCATGGGTTGGGCGACAGGACACATCGAAAGACTCCGTCGGGGCGAGACCGTCTCGTTCCGTCCGCGCGGCGGTTCGATGACCGGCCGCATCGAATCCGGCCAGTTGTGCACGGTGGCACCGATCGTCGACTGCACGACGCTAGGGGTGGACGACATCGTGCTGTGCAGGGTCAAAAGCGCGGAGTATCTGCACCTGATCAAGGCCATCGATGGCCAGCGCTTCCAGATCGGCAACAATCGCGGCTACGTCAACGGCTGGATCGGACCGAATTCGATCTTCGGCAGATGTGTGAAGATCGAACCATGAACAGCATCGTCCTGTCTTCGGGCCTCATCCTCGCGGCCTACCTGCTCGGTTCGCTGTCGGGCAGTCTGCTGCTCGGCAGACTGCGCGGCATCGACATCCGCACCCAGGGCAGCGGCAATGCCGGCGGCACCAACGCCTTCCGCACCCAGGGCGCGAAGTTCGCGCTGGGCGTGGTGATCATCGACATCGGCAAGGGTGCGCTGGCGGCATGGCTGGGGCTGCGCTTCGCGGACGCGTCGAATGCGGCCTGGCTGGCGTACGCGACCGCGTTCGCGGCGGCGCTGGGCCATGTCTGGCCGCTCTGGCACGGCTTCCGCGGCGGCAAGGGCGCGGCGACGGTGGTCGGCGGCATCGCGGTGCTGTGGCCGATGGCGATCCCGGTGCTGTTGGCGGTCTGGCTGGGAACGCTGATCCTCACCGGCTATGTCGGCTTGAGCACGATCCTCACCGGCCTGACGGTCGCGATCCTCGCGCTGGCGACACAGGCCGACGCGCCGCGACTCGCGTTCGCTGTGGCGATTGCGCTGCTGCTGCTCTTCACCCATCGCGCCAATGTCGCGCGGCTGCGCGCCGGCACCGAATCGCGCTTCGACAAAGCGCGGCTGCTGCACCGGATGACGCGGCGCGCATGATCACGGCTATCGACGACGGGCTCGAAGATCGGCCCGAGGATCGGCTCGAAGATCCGCTCGACGCGGCGACGCTGCATGCGCGGCTGCCGTCATCGGCCGCCGGCGCCTATGCCGCGATCGAGGTCGTCGACGCCATCGATTCGACCAACAGCGAACTGCTGCGACGGACGACCCCGACGACCGGCATCGCCGCGCTGTTCGCCGAGCGCCAGAGCGGCGGACGCGGCCGAATGGGGCGGGTCTGGGCATCGCCGCCGGGCGCGAACCTCTATCTCTCGCTCGCGCGGCGTTTCGACGGCGACCTGGCCCGCCTCGGCGGCTTGAGTCTCGCGGTCGGCGTCGCCATCGCCGAATCGCTGCAGGCGCTGGGCGCGACGGGCACGCGGGTGAAATGGCCGAACGATCTGGTCGTCGACGACGGCGCGGCGTTGCGCAAGCTCGGGGGCGTGCTGATCGAAGGCGGGCTGCAGGACGGCCGCGCGCGCGCGGTGATCGGACTCGGACTCAACGTGCGCATGCCAGCCGCGGCCGCCGACACCATCGATCAACCGTGGACCGACCTGCACACGCTGCTCGGCGACGCGCTGCCGTCGCGGAACGCGGTGGCGGTCGCGATTCTCGCCGGGTTGGCCGATGCGCTCGAACGCTTCGACTGCGAAGGCCTGTCGCCCTTCCTGCCGCGTTTCGCCCCACTGGACGCATTGTCCGGCAGCGACATCGCCGCGACCGTCGGCGGGCGACTCGTCGAGGGCATCGGCTGCGGCCTGACCGAAGACGGCGCCTTGCGCCTGCGCAGCGGCAACCAAGAAACGACGCTGCGCGCGGGCGAGGTCCGTGTCCGCAGGCGCGCATCCGCGCTGGCATCATGAGCGCACGATGACGACCTGGCTCTTCGATCTCGGCAACACCCGGCTGAAATACGCGCCGCTGCGCGACGACGGCGCGCCGGGCGAGGTGTTCGCGATCGCGCACGGCGGCGCGACGCTGCCCGATGGCTGGGATGCCGCACTGCCCGCGCGTTTCGAAGCGGCCGCACTCACCAGCGTCGGCGCGCCCGCATTGCGGGTCGCGCTGCTCGATGCGCTGACCGCGCGCTGCGGGCGGATCTCGATCGCGCGCACGGTGTCGCGCTTCGGCGACCTGCACATCGCTTATCCGCAGCCCGAAACGCTGGGCGCGGACCGCTTCCTGGCGATGCTCGGCGCGCGCGCGCGCCGGCCGCAAACGGCGGTGCTGGTGGTCGGGGTCGGCACCGCGATCACCCTGGATCTGATCGATGCGCACGGCGCGCATCGCGGCGGCCGCATCGCGCCCTCGCCGGCGCTGATGCGCGAGGCGCTGCATGCGCGCGCGGCGCAGTTGCCGGAACACGGCGGCGCGTACGTCGCCTTCGCCGACAACACCGTCGATGCGCTGCGCAGCGGCTGCGACGGCGCCGCCCTGGCGCTGATCGAACAGGCGCTGCGCGATGCGGAGATCCTGCTCGGCGCGCGGCCGGCGACGATCCTGCACGGCGGCGGCGCCGGCGCGCTGCCGGACGCGGCGGCCGGCGATCGCGACCACGTCCCCGGGCTCGTGTTGGAAGGCCTGGGCGTCTGGGCGACAATGCCGGGATGACGATGCGCGCATTGATCGTGTTGCTGGCGGTGCTGAATCTCGGCGTGACCGCATGGTGGCTGTTCCGTCCCGATGCCGCCCCGGTGGCGACGGTCGACGATGCGCCTTCGGGCATCGCGCGACTGCAACTGGTCAGCGAGCGCCCCGACCTGCAGCCGCCCGCGAACGCCGCACCGCCCCCGCCGGCCGTGGCTGTCGACACCGCAGCCACCATCGCAACGCCGGCCGAGCGCTGCTACAGCATCGGGCCCTTCAGCGATCCCGCCGCGATGGCCGCGGCGCAGGGCGCGCTTCGCCCGGCCGCGCTGCGCCTGCGCACACGCACCGTCCAGCGCGACAGCGGCCGCGGCTGGCGCGTGTTCCTGCCGGCGGCCCCCGACCGCGCCACTGCCGATGCCGCCGCCGCGCGCCTGCGGGCCGCCGGTTTCACCGACTTGCTGATCGTCGCCGACGGCGCCGAAGCCAACAGCGTCGCGCTGGGGCGGTTCAGTACCGAGGCCCGCGCCCGCCAGCACGCGCAGACGCTGGTCGCGGCCGGATTCCAGGCCCGTGCCGAATCGCTGGGCGAGGCGCGCAACAGCGGCTGGATCGATGTCGCCGCCAAGGCGGACTTCGATGCCGCGGCCGCCCGTCGATCCAGCGGCGTCGCGGAAGCGCGCAGCATCGACTGCGCCACCATCCGCTGACCGTCTTCGTCCCCCTGCTAGAATCCGGTTCCCGCCGGGTCGGCTCTTCGCCCGGTCGTTGCCCGCCGGCATAGCTCAGTTGGTAGAGCAACCGCCTTGTAAGCGGTAGGTCGTCCGTTCGAATCGGACTGTCGGCACCACCCCGGCCTTTCCCCGTCGCCCATCCGGATGTCCGTCATGTCGCGCAGTTTTCCGCCCGTATCCCTGATCGGCGCCCCCACCGACATCGGTGCCGGCCACCGCGGCGCGCGCATGGGGCCCGATGCCCTGCGCATCGCCGGTCTGGGCGAAGCGCTCGCCGCCCGCGGCATCGACGTGATCGACCGCGGCGATCTGTCCGGCCCCGACAACCCCTGGCTGCCGCCGACCGACGGCTATCGCCACCTCGACGAAGTCGTGGCCTGGAACCGGGCGCTGATGGACGCCGTCGGCGCCGAACTGCGCGCCGGCCGCCTGCCGATCGTGCTCGGCGGCGATCACTGCCTCGGTGTCGGTTCGATCACCGCGGTCGCCCGTCACTGCCGCGACACCGGCAAGAAGCTGCGCGTGCTGTGGCTCGACGCCCACGCCGACTTCAACACCAGCGACGTCACGCCTTCGGGCAACGTCCACGGCATGCCGGTCGCCTGCCTCTGCGGCCTCGGTCCCGACGCCCTCGTCCGCCTCGGCGGCAGCGCCCCGGCGATGCGCCCGGACGAGATCCGCCAGATCGGCATCCGCTCGGTCGATCCGGAAGAGAAGCGGCTGGTGAAGGACTACGGCCTCGACATCTACGACATGCGCTACATCGACGAAGTCGGGATGAAGCGCGCGATGGAAGAAGCGCTGGAAGACCTCGACGACGACACCCACCTGCACGTCAGTTTCGACGTGGACTTCCTCGACCCCAGCATCGCCCCGGGCGTCGGCACCACGGTGCCGGGCGGCCCGAACTACCGCGAAGCGCAGCTGGTGATGGAGATGATCGCGGACACCGGCCGCATGGGCTCGCTGGACATCGTCGAACTCAACCCCGCGCTCGACAACCACAACGGCACCGCCGAACTCGCGGTGGATCTGGTGGAAAGCCTGTTCGGCAAGTCGACGCTGATGCGGGATTGAGCGCGCCGCGAATGCCTCCGGCAGAGCGGCCTTCAGGCCGCTGTCTCGGAACGTCGGCCATTCGTTTCCACCAGCCGTAGGCACGGCCCGAATGTCGCTGCCGATCGAGTTCTACCTGGGCCGGCCTGAAGGCCGCTCTACCACGGAAGGTCCGGGCCTACCGGATCAGCGCTTCCGCGCGCCGTCCAACTCGTGCGGCAACAGCGGATACACGCGGCTGATCGAGCAGCCGAACCCCGCCGCAAGCCCGCCTTCGCTGAGCGGGCGCAGGATCGCGGCGCTGCCGAAGGACAGGTTTTCGTTGCGCGAGAAGAACGCGCGATCGCCCGGGGTGCCGCAGATCGCGCTGCCGCCGGTCGGCGATTCCAATCGCAGCGTCTGCATCGTGATCATCTCGTTGCATTGCCCGGCCAGTTCGACGCGGTAATAGCGATTGCCGCCGCTGCGCAGCGGCGAGACTTCGACCACGATGTCGTCGCCGTCCTCGCGCCAACCGCGCATGTGGCGCGCGTCCAGGCAGTACGCGGTGGTGCCGCCGAACACCCGGCGGCGTTCGCCGCGCACGGCGATGGTGTCGAGCGTCTCCACCGCGCCGCCGCGGCGGCGACCGCGCAACGCGTGGTCCGCGTATTCGCTGGCATCGATCTTCGCCAGCCCGGCCACCGCGCAGCGGCGGTCGCCCAGGTCGACATATTCCTCGTTGCTGCCGCAGACCCAACCGTCGCGGCTCACCAGCGTCGGCCGATCGCCGGCCAGCGCATCGGGACAGGCATCGGCCAGTTCGAGCCGATAGCGCGATTCGTCGTTGAGCCGCAGCGCGAGCGTGTGCGCATCGCTCTGATGGGCCTCGCGCACTTCGCGTGCGTTGAGGCAGTAGGGTGCGGGGGGCGGCGGCTGGGCCGCCAGCGCGTGACCGCCGCAGAGCGCAAGCAACGCGGCGAACGGAACGCGGCGATGCCATGCCTTCAGGGGCCATGCCTTCGGATGCCATGTCTTCATGCGAACCTCACTGTGCCATCGATCACCACGACCGGAACCGCGCGCAGCGACTGCCCGCGGCAGGGACCGGCGACACATTCGCCGGCATCGAGTTCGAAGGTCGCGCCATGCGCGGCGCAGACCAGTTGGCCGGCCTTGGAGAGCAGGAAACGCCCCGGCGCCCAATCGAGGCGGCGGCCGGCGTGCGGGCAGATGTTGAGCCAGGCGCGAACACGGTCGCCGCTGCGATGCAGGATCAGCGATTCCGCCACACCGTCGACCTCCGCATCGAGCGCGAACGGCACACCGTCGGGCAACGCCTCCAGCGCGACCAGCGGCGCGGCGCCGGGCTCGGGGTTTAACGAAGTTCTCACACCTTCCGTCATCGGGCGTCCGATACTGCGGCGACCGGCCGCAGGCCATTCCTAGTGTGTCACGACACGCCGCATGTTCGCTTCCTCCCTGTTCCATCGTCACCGCCACCGCCACCGCGATTTCTTCGCGCCGCGCAAGCCTCGCCATCGTCTGCTGCGGATCGTGCTCGCCCTGTTCGGGGTGGCCGTGCTGGCGCTGCTGCTGGTGATCGGGCTGGCCGTCGGCGCGGCGATGTTGACGGTAGGCTTGCTGTCGCGGGCATGGCGCCGTCGCGGCCAGCCGGTCGCGGCCGATCCGAAGACGCTCGAAGGCGAATACCGCGTCCTGCGCAAGCCGGTGCTCACCGCCGGCCGCTGAGACGCAATCTATCGACAGTCGACAGCCGGCGGACGGCCCTCGACGCGCCCCCGCTGCCCGCGCGATCATGCGGGCATGAACAACGACCTCATCCCCGCCGCCGTCGCCGCGCGCGTTCCCGTGCGCGGACGCGACACCTCCGGCATGTTCCCGGTCCGCCGCATCTACTGCGTGGGCCGCAATTTCGCCGATCACGCCCGCGAAATGGGCGCCGCCGCACCGGCCTCCAAGGCCGACCGCGGCACGCCGGTGTTCTTCCTCAAGCCCGCCGACGCGCTGGTCACCGACGGCGTCGCCGCGTATCCGCCGGGCACGCAGGATCTGCACCACGAAATCGAGCTGGTGGTCGCGCTGGGCGCGGATGCCCCGGCCGGCGTGATCGATCCAGCCGACGCAGACGCCCTGATCTTCGGCTACGGCATCGGTCTGGACCTGACCCGTCGCGATCTGCAGGCCGCCGCCAAGGCCAAGGGCCTGCCGTGGGACATCGCCAAGGCGTTCGACGAATCCGCGCCGATCAGCGTCCTGGTGCCGGCGGCCGAGGTCGGCGCGCTGGCCCCGCGCACGCTGTCGCTGCGGGTGAACGGCGTACTGCGCCAGCAGTCCACGCTCGACCAGTTGATCTGGGACGTCCCCGACATCCTGCACGAGCTGTCGAAGCTCTACGCCCTGCGCGCCGGCGACCTGATCTTCATGGGCACGCCGGCCGGCGTGGCCGCGCTGCAGCCGGGCGATGTCTGCGAAGGCGCGCTGGACGACCTGATCCGCCTCGATTGCCGGATCGCCCCGCCGCGCTGAAAAAAGCCGCGCACGCCTGCACAGCGCCGCGCCCGCGCACTAGACTCGTTCACACAATCCACCTCGGGGAGCGCGGTTCATGGGCATGATCTCGGAATTCAAAGAGTTCGCGATGAAGGGCAACGTCGTCGACCTGGCGGTCGGCGTGGTCATCGGCGCGGCCTTCGGCAAGATCGTCAGCGCGCTGGTCGACGGCGTGATCATGCCGATCATCGGCAAGCTCACCGGCGGCGTCGATTTCAGCAAGGCGGCCTACGTGTTGCAGGAGGCCGTGATCGGCCCCGACGGCAAGGAAACCGCGGCCGCGGTCGCGATCAAGTACGGGGCCTTCATCCAGACGATCATCGACTTCACCATCATCGCGTTCGTGCTGTTCATGGTGATCAAGTTCATGAACCGGATGAAGAAGGCGGAAGCGGCCGCACCGCCCGCGCCGGCCGAACCCACCGAAGAGGCGCTGCTGTTGCGCGAGATCCGCGACCTGATGAAAAAATAAGTGCTGGAATGGTCGGTTCCGGTTCGGTCGGGCCCGCCGTGACCGACGGCAGGGCCACGAGAAGCCGCGGGCTGTTACGCTCGCGGCTTCGTCTTTTCAGGCCGGAGACACCCGGGATGCGTTCCAGTCCGATGCTTGCCGCCATGCTCGCCGCCACCATCGCGGCGTCCGCCGCGCTGGCCGCGCCGCCGCGCGAAACCCGCATTCCCGATCCGGCCTTCGCCACCGCCGCGCAGTTGCGCGAACGGGCGCTGCAGGACCGCACTTCCTGGCAGGTGGTGGAATCGCTGACCACGGAAATCGGCCCGCGGCTGGCCGGCAGCGAGGCCGACGCGCGCGCCGTGCGCTGGGCCGAAGCGAAGTTCAAATCGCTGGGTTACGACAAGGTGTGGCTGCAGCCGGTGAGTTTTCCGAAATGGGTGCGGCGCAGCGAGCACGGCGCGGTGCTGGGCGACCACGCGCAGCCGCTGCACCTGACCGCGCTGGGCGGCAGCCCCGGCGGCACGGTCGAAGGCGACATCGTGCGCTTCCCCGATCTCGCCGCGCTCGAAGCCGCACCGGCCGGATCGCTGGCGGGCAAGATCGCCTTCGTCGACTACACCATGCAGCGCGCCCGCGACGGCAACGGCTACGGGCCCGCCAGCCGGATCCGCAGCCGCGGGCCGAGCGCGGCGATCCGCGCCGGGGCCATCGGTTACGTGATGCGCTCCGCGGGCACCGAACAGCACCGCTACCCGCACACCGGCGTCACCCGCTTCGACGAAGGGCTCACGCCGATTCCCTCGGCCGCGCTGGCGCTGCCCGATGCGGAACAACTCGCCCGCCTGCTGTCGCGCGGCAGGCCGATCCGCATCCGCATCGCGCTGGACTGCGGCTGGGACGGCACCGCATCGTCGTTCAACGTGATCGGCGAGATCACCGGCAGCGATCGCAGGCTGCGCGAGGAAGTCGTCGTGATCGGCGGCCATCTCGATTCCTGGGATCTCGGCACCGGCGCGGTGGACGACGGCGCCGGCGTCGCCATCACCATGGGTGCGGGCCATCTGATCGCGCAGTTGCCGAAGGCGCAGCGTCCGCCGCGCACGATCCGCGTGATCGCGTTCGCCAACGAGGAACAGGGCCTCTACGGCGGCAAGGCCTACGCCGAGCAGCACAAGGCCGCGGTCGCACGGCATCAACTGGTCGCCGAAAGCGATTTCGGCGCCGGTCGCATCTACGGGTTCAACACCAATGCCGCGCCGCATGCGCAGGCGGCTGCCGCGCGCATCGCCGACGCGCTGAAACCGCTGGGCATCGAGGCGATGGCCAAGGGCGGCCCCGGCCCGGACGTGGGCCCGATTGCCAGCGAAGGCGCGGCCTGGGCCTGGCTGGGCCAGGACGGCAGCGATTATTTCGATCTGCACCACACGCCCGACGACACCCTCGACAAGATCGATCCCGCGGCGCTGGCGCAGAACACCGCCGCCTATGCCGTGTTCGCCTATCTCGCCGCATCGGCCGAAGGCGGTTTCGGCAGCGCGCCGAAGCCCGCGCCCGCCAAACCCTGAGCGGCGACGCCGCACACCCACGTCCCACAGCACCCACCCCGGATCAAGGAGAGACCCATGGCATTCCCGACCGCCGTCAACGACCAGATCACCGATTCCATCACCCAGAGCAACATCAAGGTCGTCGGGGAATCTCCCGCGTTCGCGATGAGTTCGATCTACCAGTCGCTCGCGCATTCGACCGGCATTCTGTTCGAGAATGCGGTCGCGGCGCAGCAACAGCAGAATACGCTGGCGCAGGCGGCCGCGAATCAGGGCGTGATGCAGATCTATTCGCTCGATACCACCGCCGCGGCCGGCGCGACCGACAAGATCGGGCAGACCGGCCTCACCGACAATCTCACCAGCCTCTTGACGGTGCTGAACGCGTTCCGCAATCAGCCGATGTCGCTCAAAGCGGCGCCGATGGCCGACGCATCGCAGGCCGCCGAAGCCGACGCCGCGAGCGCCGACACGGCGGGGCGCGAGATCGCCGATCAGATCCGCGCCGCGGTGACGTTCTCCAACGAGACCGTGCTGGGCCACTCGCAGGCCTTCCTGTCCGGCCTGCACGGCGGCGTCGACGCGATGGCGCACGCGCTCGACACCATGAACCGCGTCACCCACGACAACATGGTGCACATCCTGCAGGAAGCGGCGCTCGCGGCCACCCTCGCGGCGATGCTCCGCGAGCCGGAAAAGTCGACGGAATACGAAGCGGTGCTGCAGGCGATCAAGCGGATGGCGTGATGGCACGCGGTGGCGATGCGCCCGCCGCGCATGGGCACGTCCAGCGCTTGTCGCGTTACCGGCGCTGCGCTCGCACCCACTCCGCCAGCAGTACCGCTGTCGCCGCGGCGACGTTGAGGCTTTCGACCGCGCCGCTGCCGGGGATCGACAGACGCAGGTCGCAGGCCTTGGCGAGCTCCGCGTCCATGCCTTCGCCTTCGGCGCCGAGCACGTAGACCAGACGCTGCGGGAGTTTCGTCGTGAACAGATCGCCGCCGCCGCGGACCACGGTGGCGGCGAGCGCGAAGCCGGCGCCGCGCAACTGCGCGATGGCGTTGTCCTCGCGCCCCAGGCGCACGAACGGCACCGCTTCGCCACCGCCTTCGGCCACCCGCGCCGCGGCGCCGGACAGCGTCAGCGGCGAGTGCTTCGGCAGCAGCGCGGCGGCGATGCCGAAATGCGCGGCCGAGCGCAGGATCGCGCCGAGGTTGTGCGGATTGCCGACGCCGTCGAGCCACAGCGCGCAGCACGGGCCGGGCGGCAGTTCGCGCAGCCAGACCGTCAGCGACTGCGGCTCTTCGCGCAGCACGTCCGCGACCACGCCTTCGTGATGCGCGCTGGCGGCGAGTTTCTGCAGATCGGCCGGATCGACCACGCGATAGCCGACACGGTTGGCCACGCACCATTTCAGCAGCGGCTGCAGTTGCGGAATCCGCGCTTCGGCCAGATAGAGCTTGCGGATGGCCTGCGGGCGATGCGCGAACACCGCGCGTACCGCGTTCAAACCATGGATGCGGAGTTCGGCATCGCGGCGCTGGCGCGTGGCGTCGCCGGAAGGCGGGACGGCGCGGCCGTAGGGAGAGTGTTCGGACATGGCCGCATTCTACGCCCGACGGCGCGATGCCCCGACCCGCGTCATCCGCGACCGAAGAAGAACCAGCCAGCGGCCAGCACGATCAACAGCCACCAGACCAATCCGCGGCCGCCCTTGTCGCCCGGCATCACCGTCGGCACGCGCCGGCCGGCCATGATGTCCTGCGTATGCTCGCGGCTTTCCCGCTGGCCCTTGGTTTCGGGGGTGGTGTGCGGGCCGGAATGGTCCTTGCCCTGCACCTGCAGTTGCGTCGCGACCTGCTGCACCATCTGCATCGCCGCCTTGAGGTCGTCGCCGGTCAATTCGCGGACCAGCTTGATCGCGGTCATCTTGTCGCCGCGTCGCAGGGCATCGATGACCGCCTGCGGGACCTGGTTCGGAGCGTTCATGCGGTTTCCATCCTGTTCCCCCGGAATCGGCGCAGGCTCAGCATAGCGCGGCACGGGCTATGCTGCCCGGATGCGCCTGGAAGCCCTGCAGACCGACATCACCACCTTGGCGGTGGACGCCATCGTCAACGCCGCCAACCAGGCCCTGGCCGGCGGCGGGGGCGTGGACGGCGCGATCCATCGCGCGGCCGGACCGGAACTGCCGCAGGCCTGCAAGCGCATTCCGATGGTGCGCCCCTTCGTGCGTTGCCCCACCGGCGAGGCGCGGATCACGCCCGGCTTCGACCTGCCGGCACGCTGGATCATCCACACCGTCGGACCGGTCTGGTCGGGAGGTCGCGCGGGGGAACCCGAGCAACTGGCGAGCTGTTATCGCGAAAGCCTGCGGCTGGCGGCGGAACACGGCATCGTCTCGATCGCGTTCCCGGCGATCGGCTGCGGCGTGTTCGGCTATCCGCCGGACCAGGCCGTGGAGATCGCGGTGCGCAGCGTGCGCGCGCATGCGGACGACGGCATGCACGTGCTGTTCTGCGCATTCGATGCGGCGATGGCCGAGCGCTACAGGCAACGGCTCGCGACATCCTGACGTTGCATGCGGCTGATTCTGCCTGCGCGCAACCCCTGTCAGGGACCGCTCATCGATGCCCGGCCGAAACGAACCGACGAGGCTGCGGAACGAGAGTCGCCCGATCGCGCAAGTCCACCTCGTTCACAGGGCACATCCTGCCCGGAAGATCAGAAGCTGCGACGGAACGACGCCCACGCGAACCACACACAGACCAGTACGACGAAACCCAACAACAGCGTGCGGCGGCGGTGCTGCGGCGGATGACGCAGCACCCGATAGCCGGCAAACGAGAAGGAGAATGCAAGCAGCGCGACGAACACCAGGCCTGCCGGCTCCCAATCGCGACTGGGTCGTACACCGTCCATGCCCTGCGACGACAGCATCCCGGCCATGCACATCGCGCCGATCGCCAGATAGGTCCAGCCGACGGCCAGCGTGAGGTGCCTGCGCGAGTTGCTCAACGCGGCCATGGCATCGCTCAATGCCCGCCCACCTGCGGCGTTTCCGCTTCGAGCTTTTCCAACCGGTGCTTCACCGCTTCCGGCGAGCGCGTGTACGGCGCCAGCAGGCGATAGAACACCGGCACCACGAACAGCGACAGCAAGGTCGAGAACGCGACGCCGAAGATCACCACGATGCCGATCGTCGAACGACTGGCCGAACCGGGACCGCCGGCGACGACCAGCGGGATCGCGCCCATGATCGTCGCCACCGACGTCATCAGGATCGGGCGCAGGCGCACCGCGCAGGCTTCGAGGATCGCGCCGCTGATGTCGCGGCCTTCGTCGCGCAACTGGTTCGCGAATTCGACGATCAGGATGCCGTTCTTCGCCGCGAGTCCGACCAGCATCACGATGCCGATCTGGCTGAAGAGGTTGAGGGTGCTGCCCGCCATCCACAGCCCGAGCAACGCGCCGAGCACGCCCAGCGGCACGGTGAGCATGATCACCAGCGGATGGATGAAGCTCTCGAACTGCGCCGCGAGCACCAGATACACCACCAGCAGCGCCATCGCGAAGGTCAGCAACACCGCGCCGCCGGCCTTCTGGAATTCGCGCGACTCGCCTTTCCAGTCGATCTGCGCGGTGTCCGGCAGTTCCTCGCGCACCACCTGCTCGGCCCAGGCGATGGCGTCGCCCATGCGATAGCCCGGCGCGAGACCCGCGGAAATGGTGATCGCGCGCAGACGGTTGAAGCGGTTGAGGCTGCCGGCTTCGGCCAGTTCGCTGATGGTGACGAGATTCGACAGCGGCACCAGCTCGCCGTTGTTGCCGCGCACCTGGATCGCGGACAGATCCGACGGCGTCGCGCGCGCGGCGCTGGCGGCCTGCAGGATCACGTCGTACTCCTCGCCGTTGTCGACGAAGGTGGTGACGCGACGGCTGCCCATCATCGTTTCCAGCGTGCGCCCGATCTCGGTCACCGGGACGCCGAGATCGGCGGCGCGCGCGCGGTCGATCAGCACCCGCATCTGCGGCCGGGTTTCCTTGTAATCGGAATCGGCGGCGAAGAAGTTCGGATTCTTTTCGAGACGCGCCAGCACGCGGTCGCGCCACTGCGCGAGTTCCGCGTACTCCGGGCCGCCGAGCACGATCTGGAACGGCTGGCCGCCGCCGCGGGTGAGACCGCTGCGGACCTGGGGATTCACGCGCACGCCGGGCAGCACGCCGAGATCCTTGCGCACCTGCGAGACCACGTCGTCGGTGGTGGCGTCGCGCTTGTCCCAATCCTGCAGGAACACGATCGCCTGGCCGGTGTGCATTTCCTCGCTGGCGCCGAACCCGCCGGGCACGCGCGTGTTCACGCGCTGCATCGGCTTGCCCTCGCCCACCTGCTTGAGCAGGACGTTCTCGACCTGACGGATCTGGCCGACGGTGTAATCGAACCCCGCGCCCTCCGGCCCGACCACCGACGCGAAGAACACACCGCGATCCTCCGGCGGCGCCAGTTCGCTCGGCACCAGCTTGAACAGGAATCCGCTGGCCACCAGCGCGCCGACCATCAGCGCGCCGAACAGCCACACCCGCTGGATGCTGCGTTCGAGCAGCTTGCGATAACCGCGCGAGACCGCATCGAGCCCGCGGGCGATGCCGGCGTGCATGCGGTTCGGTTTCTCGGTGTCGTGCGGGCGCACCAGTTTCGACGACATCATCGGCGTCAGCGTCAGCGCGACCAGCGCCGAGATGGCGACCGCCGCCGCCAGCGCCACCGACAGTTCGCGGAACAGGCGACCGGTATTGCCTTCGAGAAAACCGATCGGCAGGAACACCGCGACCAGCACCGCGGTGGTCGAGATCACCGCGAACGCGACCTGTTTGGTGCCGCGCTTGGCCGCGACCAGCGCAGGCTCGCCGAGATCGGCGCGACGCTGGATGTTCTCCAGCACGACGATGGCGTCGTCCACCACCAGGCCGATGCACAGCACCAGCGCCAGCAGCGTGAGCAGGTTGATCGAGAAGCCGAACGCGTACAGCGCGATGAACGCGGCGATCAGGCACACCGGCACCGTCACCGCCGGAATCAGCGCCGCGCGCATGCTGCCGAGGAACAGCCAGATCACCAGCAGCACCAGCGCGATCGCCTCGAACAGCGTCGCCCACACCCGCTCCACCGCGGCCTCGATGAAAATCGTGCTGTCGAAGGCGACGAAGATGCGGGTGCCTTCCGGCAGGCTCTTCTGGATCTGCTCGGCCTCCGCGCGCGCCGCCAGCGCGACGTCCAGGCTGTTCGCGGTCGAGGTCTTGACGATGCCCAGACCGACGTTCGGCACGCCGTTGCTGCGGAAATACGCACGGCGCTCGGACGAGGCCAGCTCGGTGCGCGCCACGTCGCCCAGGCGCACGACGTAGCCGTCGTCGCCCTTGCCCAGCGGGATCTGCGCGAAGTCTTCGGGCTTCAGATACGTGCGCTCGACGCGCAGGGTGAAATCGCGGGCCTCGGATTCGACCCGGCCCGCCGGCAGTTCGACGTTCTCGGCACGCAGCGCGCTTTCGACATCGCCCGCGGTGAGCCCGCGCGCGGCGAGCGCGTCGCGATCCAGCCAGATCCGCATCGCATAGCGCTGCTGGCCGCCGACCCGCACCTGCGACACGCCGTTGAGCGCGGACAGGCGATCGACCACGTAACGGTCGGCGTAATCGGTCAGTTGCAGGGTGTCCATGCCGGTCGAACTCATGTTCAACCAGAGGATGACTTCGGAATCGCTGTCCGCCTTCTGCACTTCCGGCGGATCGGCTTCCTCGGGCAGGCGTCCGGCGACGCGGCTGACCGCATCGCGCACGTCGTTGGCCGCGGCCTCGATGTCGCGATCCAGAGTGAATTCGATGGTGACCGAGGAACGTCCATTGACGCTGCGCGACTGCAGGCTCTCGATGCCTTCGATGCCGGCCAGCGCGTCCTCCAGCACCTGGGTGATGCGGGTTTCGACCACGCCGGCAGACGCGCCGGGATAGGTCACGTCCACGGACACCACCGGCGGATCGATCGCCGGCAGTTCGCGCAGGGTCAGTCGCGTGTACGACATCAGCCCGAGCACGATGAGCAGCAGGCTCATGACGGTCGCGAAGACCGGGCGTTCGATCGAGATGTCGGACAGACGCATGGATCAGCCTCCCGGCGCCGCCGCGGGCGCCTGCGGTTTCGCGTCGCCGCCGGCGGCGGCCGCGGGCGCCGCCGCTTCGACGATCTTCGCGCCCGGACGCAGTTTGCCGGTGCCGTCGACGACGATGCGGTCGCCGGCCTTCGCGCCTTCCACCACTTCGGCCTTGCCGCCGCTGCGCGCGCCGATGACGACGTCGACCTGTTCGACGCTGCCGTCGTCCTTCACGCGATAGAGGAAACTCTCGCGGCCGACCTGCACCACCGCGATCTCAGGCACCAGCAGCGCTTCGCGGGTGGCGCCGGGCAACTCGACGTTGACCAGCATGCCCGGCCGCAGCAGGCGTTCGGGATTCGGCAGATCGGCGCGCACCATGACCGCGCGCGTCGCGGGATCGATGCGCGCATCGATGATCGCGATCGCACCGGTGAATTCGCGCTGCGGCCAGGCTGCCGCGGTGCCGCGGATGACGCGGCCCGGTGCCGCCATCGACAGCTGCGCCTCGGGCAGCGGGAAATCGACATAAACGCGGGCGAGATCGTCGAGCGTGGCGATGGCGACTCCGGGCGTCACCAGCGCGCCGGTGCTCACCTGGCGCAGGCCGAGCACGCCGGAGAACGGCGCGCGGATCACGCGATCGGCGAGCTGCGCGCGGATCTGGGCGACGCGCGCCTTCGCGGCATCGCGGGTCGCGCGCTGGTTGTCGAGCTGCGAACGTGCGATCAGCTGCTGCGCCGCGAGTTCGCTCTGGCGGCGATACAGGCGCTCGGCCTCGTCGGCGGACGCCTGCGCTTCGGCCAGCGCGGCCTGCTGCTGGCGGTCGGACAGCGTGATCAGCGGCGCGCCCGCGCGCACTTCGTCGCCGCTGTCGAAATGCACCTGCTGCACCAGCTCGCTGACCTTCGCGGTGATGGTGACGGATTCGCGCGCCTTGACCGTGCCGATGGCCGAAATGCGCTCGGCGAAGGATTCCGGCTGCAGCCGGGCCGTGGTCACCGGCACCGGTCGATCGGCGCCGCCCTGACCGCCGCCGGGGCCACCGCCCGGACCGCCGGACGACGCCTTGTCGCCGCCGCATGCGGCCAGCGCAAGCATCGACGCGAGCAGGACCGGCGTGCGGAGTGGAATGCGGAACGCCATGAGATTGGAACAGCGCCAGGACATCGGACAGCCCGTCGTGGGATCGGTCCGCGATTGTAGCGGCTGCGGATTACGCCACCCTTGCGCGCAACGCCGTGCAGGATGCATCGATGCTGCGCGGAGACGCCTTTCGACGCGCAAAACGCACGAAAGCATGACCTTCGGCCTACATCGCAGCGTGACCTTCGGCCTAGCCGGCGCGCGCGGCCGGCAACAGATCGTTTCGCCCGCGCGAACGATGGCGGCGATGCGTTTGGTCGGCAGACACGAAAACGCCGGCACGGGGCCGGCGTTCGTCGACGTCGAAAGTCGTGCCGCGCGATTGGATCGCACCGCCATCCGTGGCGACACTTGACGGGCTTCGGATCGCCCGGCCCGCACATCCATGTGCGGGCGCTCGCTGACGCGCGCGGCAGTGCCGCGCAAACGCGTCAGCTCTCCCATTCGCCCAGGGCGGCGAGACCGTTCTCGCGGGCGCGGGCGTAGACCGTTTCCTGCGCCTTCGCGAGGTTGCCGACGAGATCCTGCGACCAGATCTTCAGCGCCGCCGACTGCATCGCGCGGCCGTAGGAGAACGACAGCGGCCACGGCGTCTCGTACTGGTTCATCGCGTTGAGATGCGCGGTGGCGTCGTGGTCGTTCTGGCCGCCCGACAGGAACACGATGCCCGGCAGGATCGCCGGCACGGTGGACTTGAGGCAGGTCAGCGTCGCCTCGGCGACTTCCTCGACCGACGCCTGCTCGGCGCAATCCTTGCCGGACACGACCATCGACGCCTTCAGAATCGTGCCGGTGAGATCGACATCGAACAGGTGCAGCGCCGAGAACAGGGCGCGCAGGGTGGCTTCGGTGACGCTGTAGCACTCGTCGATGTCGTGGGTGCCGTCCATCAGCACTTCCGGCTCCACCATCGGCACCAGACCGCATTCCTGGCACAGCGCGGCATAGCGCGCGAGGGCGTGGGCGTTGGCTTCGATGCAGGTGCTGGTCGGCAGGCCGTCGTCGACGTTGATGGTGATGACCGCGCGCCATTTGGCGAAGCGCGCGCCGAGCGCGGCGTATTCCTTCAGGCGTTCGCGCAGACCGTCGAGACCTTCGGTGATCAGTTCGCCCGGGCAGCCGGCCAGCGGATGCGTGCCCTTGTCGACCTTGATGCCCGGGATGATGCCGTTGTCCATCATCACCTTGGTGAACGGCACGCCGGCCTTGGTGGACTGGCGGATGGTTTCGTCGAACAGGATCGCGCCGGAGATGTGCTCGTTGAGATTCGGCGTGGTCAGCAGCAGCTCGCGGTAGGCGCGGCGGTTCTCTTCGCTGTTCGGAATGCCCACGGCCTCGAAACGCTTGGCGATGGTGGCGTTGGATTCGTCGATGGCGATGATGCCCTTGCCCGGCGCGACCATGGCGAGGGCGGTATCGGCAAGCTGTTCGATGCTCATGAGAGTGGTCCTGGGTTGGGCGGAAGGGCGGACGGGAAAGTCCGCCATTATACCCGCAGCCCGGACCCCGAGGCGCGCCGAAAGATCATTGCGGATCAATGACATAGGCCGCGCAAACAGCACCGATGGCGCAGCGCCTGCATACGAATTCACCGGCGGCCGCTGGCCGCCGCGGCGTCGGTCAGGCGCTCTGCCGGATCTGCTGCACGAGTTTGGTCAGCACGTTGCCCGGGCCCATCTCGCGGAACTCGTCGACGCCATCCGCCACCAGCCGGCGCACGCTCTGCGTCCACTGCACCGAATGGCTGATCTGGCGCACCAGCAGCGACTTCACCGCTGCGGACGCATCGTCGGTCGGATACGGCTCGGCGGTGACGTTCGCCACCACCGGCAACGCCGGCGCCGCGAAGGTCATCGGCGCGAGGAACTCGGCGAATTCGTTCGCCGCATCCACCATGTAACGCGAATGGAACGCGGCGCTCACCGGCAGCGGCATGTACATGCGGGCACCCGCGGCCTGCAGCAGAGGACCGACCTGACCGAGTTCGTCCAACGGCCCGGAAATCACGGTCTGCGTCGGCGAATTGAAATTGGCGACATCGATGCCGGCGAGGCCGTTGTCGCGCAGCACCGCGGCGATCGCGTCCGGGCCGAGGCCGATGACCGCGCCCATGCCGCCACCGGTCGCCTGCGCCATCAGCGCACCGCGCTTCTGCACGAGCCGCAGGCCGGTCAGGAAATCGAACACGCCCGCGGCGTGCAGCGCGTTGTATTCGCCGAGACTGTGGCCGGCGAGCCGGTCCGGGCGCGCACCTTCGGCCATGGCCTTGTAGCCGTGCAGCGCATTGACGACATACAGCGCGGGCTGGGTGTAGCGCGTGTCCTTCAGCCGGTTGTCCGGATCCTCAAGGCACAGTTCGCGCATCGAATAGCCGAGGATCGCATCGACCTCGCCCTCGACCTCCACGTATTCGCGCACCTCGTCGAACAATCCCTGTCCCATGCCTTTTTTCTGCGAGCCCTGGCCGGGAAAGACGAATGCGAGCATGGAAACCCTCCGGAATGGCGTGAGGCGCGCATTCTGGACGCGGCGGCGGCGCGGGGGCAAGCGTATGGAACGCCGTCAGTCGACGATGAACAAGCTGGCGCCGATCTCGGTGGACGAACGATGCGCCTCGGCGCCGTCGGCGACCTGATAACTCATGCCGGGCATCAGCGTGAACGCGCGGCCATCGGCGAGTTCGGTGCGCAGCTCGCCCGCCAGGCACAGCAGCACATGCCCTTTCTCGCACCAGTGATCGGCAAGATAGCCGGGCGAATACTCGACCATGCGCACGCGGATCTCGCCGAAGCGCTGCGTGCGCCAATGCGCCACGCCGGTGATGCCCGGATGTTCGGTGCGCGCGATCGCGGACCAGTCGGTGACGCAGAAGGAGATGTCGCTGAGCTTCATTGGGCAATCTTCATCAGGCAATCTTCATGACGGCATGGCACGCATCATTGCGCCGTGCGCTTCGCGATCGCGCTCTGCACGATGCCCACGATGTCGGCCACCGGAATATCGAACACACCGGCTCGACCCGCATCGAAGACTTCGCGCCATTCACCGTAGCCCCTGAGGTATTCCGGATTCGGTTCGCGCACGCCCTGCAATTCCAGACAGCTCTTGTCGAGGGTTGCTCGCGATACCGGAAAATGCGCCAGGTCCGTCGTCACACCACCTGGCGCACGCGGGTTGTCGAGGCGCACGCCGAACACGCTGATGTGATAAATCTCACCCAGGCGCGGGTCCTGTTCGATCCTGTTGATCAGAAGGGTCGCGCCCTCTTCGCCCGCACGCGCACGGAACGTCCACACCTGACCTTCCGCATATCGCCTTTCCACGGATTCACCCGCCATCGCACCCTCCACGTTCGTCATCGAGATCAACAGCGCGAACAGCAGCGCGATCCATGCCTGCGTCGGACGGACGCATCGCAACCGGATCATGTTCGCACCCCCAGCCATACCAGCACCGCCACGCCGAGCAGCCCGACCCAGCCCGGATGCCGACCGCGCGTGCCGGCCAGCACCAGTAGCGAGCCACCGAGCATCGACACCGCGATGGCCTGGGCGATGAAGTCGTGCTCCGCGGTGCGCGCGGACGACGCCAGGCGCAGCAGGATCGCCGCCATGCCCAGACCGAACACCGTCAACACGTGCCAACTCGCCCACAGAATGCGGACGTTCGATCCGAGCAAGCGATTGCCGCCATCGGTCGGAATCAACCAGCCCGGCTTGCGCAGTCGCCGGAAGATCATGATTTCGCCGAGAATCGAATGCACCAGCGCGACGACGATGGCGAGGATCGCGGCGGCGGTGAAGGCAGCAGTAAAGCTCATCGGCGATGATCTCCGGCGTCAATCGATGGCCCGCGGAATGCTGCGCGAGAATTCGGACAGCAGATCCGCGCATTTCAACCCGGCAGGCACCCTGACATCCACGCTGTAGCCGTCGAAGTCTTTGCCGGGCGAGAAATCATCTTCCAGCATCGCGTGGATCTGACGAATGAAGACCTCGATGTCGCCATTCGAGCACAAGTAGCTGGTGGCATAAGCCCGCCGAGCGTTGATCATGCTGCCACCGCTCAGCAGCTCCATGTTCTGCGGGTGAAATCCGAACCCCAGAAACACCAATGTTTCGGCCCCAGAGACGCTATGACGGATTGCCTCCAGAAACTCAAAATCTTCGATCTGCTCGGTGAACGTACGAATCCTGCCGGCCGCCTCGATCAGCGCAGCTTCGTCCAGCCTGGCCCCATAAGGCACGATCGAATCCCCTCCCTCGAACGGCAAACGGCCGATCGAACCATAAGGATGGATGATCTCCAGCTTCGAGATCAGATTCGCCGCCCGCCCGGAGTCGATTCCGTAATACTTTTGCAACGCGACATGCAGAAACTTCTGGATGCAACGGTCGTAGTTGAATGTGATGAACGATACGTTCTCGAAAATGGATTCGATTTCATCCAGATCGATCCGCTCGACCAGCATCTTCATGAACGCCGTGTACCAGGTGCCGCCCAGATGGCTCAGATCAACATGATCATTGCCATGCCCATCCCCGAACAGCTTGCTTTTTCTCTCAGCCTCGAGAATCGACGCCACGATGCCGAGTTTTCCGCAGAACTGGAGATGCTCGTCATTTTTATGGGCATCCAGAAAGTTGTCGATCGAGGGAGCGACTGAAACCGCCTCATGGATCATTCTTGCTTTCTGGTAATAGATGTTCTGGTTTTCGTTGCGGCGACGCGCGTGGAGACGAATCACATCGGCAATTTCGGGATCTCCCGAACTCAAACGGATGCCGTCCTGAAAAAAAATTTTCAGCTTCGTGGCAATTGTCTCGAGCAGCGCAGACCCGACCGGCAAACCGATCTCGGCGCTCGCTCCCGCACCAACGACGAACAACGTATCCGATTCGAACATTCCACCCCGCCTTTCCGTCTTCACTACGCCTGACGATCGATCTTACAGGGCGTCCGGCCGATCAACCATCACGGCCCAGGCCCTTTGCGCGAGCGGAAAATGAAACCAGGGACTGGCGTGATCGTCCCGATGACGGCACAGGAAAGACGCCCCAACTCCCAACCGTAGACCCGGAGGGCGGCGGACAGGAGGTCCGCCGCTTTTCGACAAGGCATGGACGCCTTGTCGAAAAATCCCGGCCATGCTGCAGACGGCAGATTTGAATTGGACTTGAGTGTTTTCTTTCGTCCCTTTCTTTTCGAAAAGAAAGGGACCCGCGCACCAGCGCGGAAAAGGTTCCGGGCATTACCCGCACAGCGCCAACCATCGATGTCGGCAGCAAGAAGAGCTGGGTCCCGGCCTGCGCCGGGACGACGACGGAAGTACCCTCGCGATCGACGCCGCGCGGAAACCATGCGGGCACCGAAGAATGTCCGCGTTACAACTCCCCCAACCCCTCCGCCGTCCCGTCCTCGCCCACCTGCAGCAGACGCAGCGTGTTGGTGGCGCCATGCGTTTCCATGTGCTCGCCGCTGGTGAACACCACGCGGTCGCCGGGGCCGAGCAACTGCGCTTCGACGAGTTTGCGGATGCTGCCGCGCGCGGCCTGGCGCGGCGTTTCGCCGCGGCTGTCGTAATCCATCGGAAACACGTCGCGCATCATCGCCATGCGCCGACGCGCGCTGCCGAGACGGGCGAAGGCGAAGATCGGCGCGCGGCCGCGGAAACGCGAGAGGAACCGCGCGGTGCCGCCGGATTCGGTCATGGCCACGATGGCGCCGACGCCGATGTGCTCGGTGAGGAACATTGCGGCCATCGCGATGGCCTGATCGGCGCGTTCGAGATTGCGCGGCGCATCCTCGAAATCGGTGTCGTGTTCGAACTGCCGTTCGGCACCGAGGCAGATGCGCACCATCGCTTCGACCGCCTTGACCGGATACATGCCGGCCGCGCTTTCCTGCGACAGCATCACCGCGTCGGTGCCGTCGATCACCGCGTTCGCCACGTCCAATACTTCGGCGCGGGTCGGGATCGGGCTGCTGACCATCGACTGCAGCATCTGGGTCGCGGTGATCACGACCTTGTTGCGTTCCAGCGAGGTGCGGATGATCTTCTTCTGCAGGCCCGGCAGTTCGGCGTCGCCGATCTCCACGCCGAGATCGCCGCGGGCGACCATCACCACGTCGCTGGCGTCGACGATTTCGACCAGATTCTCGATCGCTTCGGCGCGTTCGACCTTGGCCACCAGCCAGGCGTCGCTGCCGGCGGCGCGGGCGACGCGGCGGGCCTCGTTCATGTCTTCGGCGTTGCGGCAGAAACTCACGGCGATGAAATCGGCGCCGAGCTGCGCGGCGATCGTGATGAGCTCGCGGTCGCGTTCGGTTAGCGCGCCCAGCGACAGGCCGCCGCCGAGTTTGTTCAGGCCCTTGCGGTTCGACAGTTCGCTGTCGTTGAGCACGTTGGTGACGATGCGTTCGCCTTCGACCGCGGTCACCTGCAACTGCACCACGCCGTCGTCGAGCAGCAGCACATCGCCGGGGGTCACGTCGCCGGGCAGGCCGAGATAACTCACGCCGACCTGGGTTTCGTCGCCGGGCGGCGCGTCGTCGCTGGCGATCAGGGTGAAGGTGGCGCCGGCCAGCAGTTTCACCTTGCCGTTCGCGAACGTCTCGATCCGGATCTTCGGGCCCGGGAGGTCGACGAGGATGCCGACTTCGGTGCCGACCCGCGCCGCGGCCGCGCGCACGGCGTCGGCGCGCGCGATCTGTCCGGAAGGATCGCCGTGCGAGAAATTCAGGCGGACCACGTCCACGCCCGCGCGCAGCAGCGCATCGAGGACGCCCGGGGCGTCGGTGGCGGGGCCAAGCGTGGCGAGGATTTTCGTGCGGCGGCGTTGTTCGGTCATCGGCGTGTGGCGTCCAGGATGTCGGTCGTCGGAATCTCAAGCCGACAACGCTATCACGCCGATGCCTGCGCATCGGCGACAGGCCCGGGCTGCAAACGATCACAACCCGCCGGACCGTCTCGGAAACGGCCGCCGCGGAATCGACCGTGGCGGCGCCGGTTACGGCGTCGCCGGTTCCCGATAGGCCTTGCGCGCCTTGTACAACGCCAGCCGCTGGGCGATGCCCGAGCTGCCCTGCGGCTTGCCGTTGGCGTCGCGCGGCAGGGCATCGAAGGCGCGCTGCTGCAGGCGCAGCGCGGTCGCGAAATCGCCGCTGGCGGCGTAACAGGCGGCGACGGTGTCGACCACGCCCCAGCCGATGCCTTCCCGGCCTTCGACGGTTTTCGCCACGGCGAGGCCCGCGGCGGGATCGTGCACATCCGCATGCGCGGACACGCACAGCAGCCAGGCGAGATTGTTCGCGACCTCGACGTAACCATCGCCCTTGGGATCGGCCCTGCGCATGATCTCGATGCCGCTGCGGCGGCGCTCCGGCGAGCGCGGATCGCTGGCGTACAGCCACATGCCGTACTCGCTGCGCGCGCGGTTGGAACCGGCGGCCACGGCCTTCTGCAGCCATCGCTCGCCGGCCGCCGCATCCAGCGGACCGCCCTGGTCGTCGGTACGCAGCAGCAGGGCCCCCAGCATCGCCTGCGATTCGACATCGCCGCGCTCGGCATCCGTCTGCAGCCAGGCGCGCGCGCGCTGGCGGCTGCGCTTCATGCCGCGTCCATCCAGCGCCAACAGGGCGAGCTCGCGACGCGCTCGGCCAGACGCCTCGTCGTCGCCCGCGGCGAGGGTTTCGAACATCGACACGGCATCGGCGAGATCGCCGCTGAGTCCGTCGGCGCCGCTCGCATAGACCTCCGCGAGCTCCTGGCTGGCGTCGCGATCGCCGGTTTCCACCGCGGCCAGCAGCCAGCCGTCGGCACGCTTCCATTGCCCGAGCTGCATCGCTTCGGCGGCGAGCATGCGCATGGCGAAGTTGTCGCCGGCCTGCGCCGACGATTCGAGCGTCGCCCGCCAGCGCAACGCCGGCTGTCCGTCGCGCATCGCATTCAGCGCCTGTACGCGCTGAGCGCCGGGATGTCCGGACTCGGCCGCCCTGCGAAAGGCCTCCTCGCTGCGCTGGCGCTGGCCGCGCTTGTCGAAGTACTCGCCCAGCAGCGCCTGCCCCATGCCCTGACCGTTGTTGGACGGCCGCTGCAGCACGGCGATATCGGCGTCGCTCAGCGTGGCATCGGCGTCCGTCGAGAGTTTACCGGCGGCCAGCAGCATCTCCGCGTCCGCGCTGCCGGCGGCCACCGCCTTGTGCAGACGCGCCAGCGCGAACGCGGTGTTGCGGTTGTCGTGCAACAGGCTGTCGGCCGCCGCGAAACGCACGCTGGCGCCGTGGCCGTGCCAGATCCTGTCGGCGGCATCGAGCAGCGTGGTCGCGGCCTTGAGATCCTGTTTCACGCCGATGCCGTTGGCATAGGCCGTCGCGAGCAGCGTCATCGGCAACGCATGTTTCTTTTCGGCCAACGGCAGCAGCGCGTCGATCAGTCCGTCGCTGCAATCGCGGTTGTCCCAACTGCTGCACAGCGACAACCAGCCGCTGAGCGAGAGCATGCCACCGCGATTCCCGCCCTCGCGCAGCGCATCGCGTCGCGCCATCAGATCGTCGGTGGACAACGCCTTTCGCATCGCCTCGAGATCGATGCCGAGGGTCTCGCCGGACTTCACCTGCGCCTGCATGAAGGCGGCGGCCATCACATGGCGCTGGAACGGATAGCCCGCGTAGGGATCGCCGCGGGAAATGCCGGCGGTGGCGTCGACGTAATCGAACGACAGATGGCGTTCGACCTTCGCCTCCGGGTCCCATGCGGCCACGACCATGGGGAAATAGCGCCCCGGATGCACGTCGCGGTAGTACTCGTAGCGGAATTCGTAGCCCAGCAGCGCAAGCAGCTGGTACACGTCGCGCGGCGACAGCACACGGATCGGCGCCTGCCAGGGATTGCCGCCCGCGCCGGCGAGCGCGTGCTTCGACAACGCGGCCAGCGCCGCGGCTTCGCGCTCCGCGGTGGCGCTGTCGCCGGTCGCCTCGGCGCAGCGCAGCGCTTCGCGATGCACCGCGATGCTGACCGGCGCCAATGTCACCGCATCGCGCAGGGCCGCGGCCTGATCGCGACAGCGGTCGGCATCGACGCCATCGGCGGTGGCGCCGATCGCATCGAGCGCATCGAAGGCGTCGAACGCGGTCTCGATGTCGGCCTCTTTCATGAATCTCGCCCACACGCCGGCCGGATCCGCCGCGACCTGCTCGGACGTGGCGATGGCCGGCGCCGGCCGGCGCGCGGTGCTCTTGCCCTTGTCGACAGGTTCAACCGCAGAGGCGGCGACGGACGCGAGGCACAGCACTGCGGCAGCGACGAACCACGGCGTGCGCCCCATCACTTGCCGTCCCCCTGCATCACGTCGCGCAGCAGATTGCGCAGACGGTCTTCGCGCTGACGCGCATCCAGCGTGGCCGGAATCGCGAAGCGCAGATTCGCGGACAGTTCGTCCTGCACCTTGCGCAGTTCCTGCAGATGCGCGGCGACCCGCTCCGCCGGCAGCTCGTTGCGCTCGACGTTCATTTCGTAGACCAGTCGCACCGAACCTTCGCCCAGCTCGACCTTGCGCTGGAATCCGAAGGCGTGCGAGGTGCGGTCGATGCGCTCCTCGACGAAGGTCGGCTTCCAACGTTCCGGCAACTGCACCGTGACTTCATGGCGGTAACGCCCGCGCGGCGCGTAGCCCAACGGACCCTTGCGATCCAGCGCCGTCGGCAGGGTGCTGGCGGTCTGCAGCGCCTCGGCATAGACCTCGAGCGCGCGCACGCCGCCCGTTTCGTTCGCGAACGGCGATGCCAGCCGGTAGCGTTCGCGGATGCGCAGCCGGTTGCGCTCGGGGTCGTCCTCGATCACCGGTTCGCCCAGCGCTTCCACCTCGCCATAGCGCTTGCGGTAGTACTCGGAATAACGGCGCGAGAGTTCCTCGCCGCGCTCGCTGAGGGTGTTGCGGCGCTGATAGTCGGCCGATGCGCCGGTGTACAGCGTCTCGACCTCGAACGCGACCTCGCGGCCATCGGCGCTCGGCGCGAACCGCTCCTTCACCTCGACGCCGGAATTGGCTTCGCGCGGGCGCTCGATGGTCTGCAGCGCGGTCACGCCCTCGGCCACCGGCAGCGCCATGCCGTAGTCGCCGAGATCGAAGCGCCGCGGGTCGCCGCCCTGCTGGGCGATGGTGGGATCGACCCACACCGTTTCGCCGCCGATGCGCGCGCGCACGATCACGTGGTTGAAGGTCGAAGCGCTGGGCACGAACTCGCCGATCGCGCGGCCGCGGTCGGTGGCGACCAGCGCCGGGACCGCTTCGATGCCCATCCGATTCAGCAGCGTGGCCAGCAGATAGGTCTTGTCCTTGCAGTCGCCGTAGCGACGGCGCCAGACCAGGTCCGGCGGGTTCGGGCGATGGCTGTTGTCGCCGATCTCGATGCCGAAATAGCGCACGTCGTTCTGCACCGCGCGCAGCGCCGCGGTGAGCCGCGCCTGCGGATCGGGCAACGCCTTCCATTGCGCCAGCCGGCGCTCCAGATCCTCGTCGAACGGTGCGGTATGCCGCGGATACAGCGGCAACGCCCAGGTCACCACGTCGGCCCAGTCGCGCTCCGGCGCGATCTGCACCACCGGATAGGGCTGGTACCACGCCGGGTAGCTGTCCTCGAACACCGTCGCCGGCAGCGCCCGTGCCTGGATCTGCACTTCGACCCCGTCGGCGCCGCGCCGGGCCTGCGGCTCGATCGCGGTGTTCTCGCGATGCACGCGGAACTTCGTGCCCGGGTCGTACAGCACGCGCAGGCCGCTGCGCAGGGTCGGGTTGCGCCACGACAGCGTGATCCAGTCGGCGATCTGGCCGGTGAGGATCGGATTGCTGCCGACGGTGCTGTAGCTGATGCGCACCACGTCGTCCACGCGCACGTCGTCCAGCACGATGAGCGCGGTCACGCTGCCGTCGGTGAGATCCTGCTCGAATTCGCTTTCGCGGCGCGCCAGCGAGATGCGCTCCGGCGACAGGCGGTTCTGCCATTTGCCGTCGCGCAGCAGCTCGACGCGATGGATCGCCATCGTCTGGAATTCGGGATTGAAATTGATCTGGAAGCGCCCGGCTTCGCCGATCAACGACGGCGACTTCGGCTCGAACACGTGTTCGATGTAGGTCTGGTCGCGACCGCCCCGGCGGTCGGACTGCACGTCGTACAGCCAGTAGCGCCAGCGGCGGTCGTCGGCGCCGGGCGCATCCGCGTCCCAGCGCGCCGGCAGTTCGCGCCGGACCACGAACGCCGGCGCATCGCCGGTCGAGAACCGCAGATCGCCGCGGACATGCTCCACGGTCGCCGCTTCGGACACCGACGCCGCGAACAGCAGCACCACCGCACACCACAGATGTTTCATCGCCGACTCTCGTTCCCCTGACCGGGGAAAGGCTACACCGAAAACCGCGAATTCCGTCACGCCCCGGGCCGCATCGCGCGTGGATGCAGGTCCGCCTCAGGCCTGCGCGAACAGCGCCGTGAGATCGGCGGGCGTCCTCGCCAGGGCATGCGCGCCGGCGTCGCGCAGTTCGGCCTCGTCACCGAAGCCCCAGAGCACGCCGATGCCGCGCATGCGGTGATGCACGGCGCCCTCGATGTCCATGTGGCGATCGCCGATCATGGTGCAGGACGCGGCGGCGCGGTCGGCATCGATGCCGAACCGCGCCAGCGCCTCGGCGATGAGTTCCGGCTTGTGGCTCAGCCGTCCGTCCGGGGTCGCGCCCACGACCTCTCGGAAACGCGCGCCGAACGGCAGCGTATCGACGATCTTGCGGGCGTGCGGCTCGTTCTTGGCGGTGACCACCGCGAGCCGCCAACCGGCGGCATGCGCGGCCTCGACGGCGTCGCCGATGCCGTCGTAGATGGTGTGCTCACGCCAGCCTTCGCTCTCGAAGCGTTCGCGATACAGCGCGACCGCGCGCTCGATGTCCGCCGGCGCGTCGAACAGTTGGCCGTAACTGACCCGCAGCGCCGGGCCGATCCAGCGCCGCAGTGTCGCCTCGCCCAGTCCCGGATGCCCCATGCGCTCCAGCGAATACGCCACGCAGCGGGTGATGCCGACGGCGGAGTCGATGAGAGTGCCGTCGAGGTCGAAGAACAGGGTTTTCATGCGGGGATCGGCGGCATGCGGAGGAGACGGGACATCGGGAGGAAAGCGCATCGGGCGCAGCGGCATCGTATCGCGTGAAGGCCCGGACTGCGCCGGGCCTTCACGCGAGCTGCCGCACGATCGGGATCAGAAGCTGCTGGCGCAGCCCTGGGTGAAGGTCTTGCTGGCGGTCGCACTGCCCCAACTGCCGTCGAGCTCGCCGCAGCCGACGGTCTGCTCGCCGACCAGGCGTCCGCCGGCATCGAAGTAATGCCAGGTGCCCTGCAGGCAGCCGCCATTGGCGCCCACGGCGCCGGACAACAACAGGGAGATCGCCAGGGCGGACCACGCCATTGCACGACGGGATTTCATGTTTGCACTCCTTCGCTTGCGCGGCGACATCGCCGCGCTGCGAGCGTACCGGCTAGCGCCGTAGAATTCCGTGATGCGCGACGATGCCGCGATGTCGCGAAAAGAAAGGCCCCCGCGACACGCGGGGGCCTGGTCTCGGCCGAACCATGGGCCGAAGCATCGGCCGAAGGATCCGCCGCGGGTCGCGATCGCGACCGCGGCGATTGGGTTACGACGTCAAAGCCCCGCCTGCGCGACGATGAAACTGCGGATCGAGGCGTTGGAGACGCGGCTGTACACGCCGAACTTGTTGCGGCGGGCACAACCGTTGCCCCAGCTGACGATGCCGGTGAGCACGCTGCCCTGGGTCAAGGGACCACCGGAGTCGCCCTGGCAGCTGTCGACGCCGCCGCGATCGAAACCGGCGCAGATCATGCGCGCGGTGATCGCGCCGTTGTACGAGTTGCGGTCGTTGCAGTTGGTGGCGCTCACCAGCGGCACGGTCGCCTTGCGCAGATCGATCGGGAAGCTGCCGCCCTCGGTCAGCGCGCCCCAGCCGGTCACCAGCAGGTTGGTGCCGACCGCCGGATCGGCGCTGGCCAGCGAGGCGAACGGAATACCGCTGGTGGAGGACGACAGGGTCCACACCGCCACGTCGTAGTCGAAGGTGTTCGGATTCCAGTTCGGATGGATCGCGATGCTGACGACATCGCGGCGCGTGCCGGTGCCGTCGAGATTGCGGGTGCCGGTGAGCACCTGCACCTGACCGGCGGTGACGAAGTCGCTGCAGTGCGCCGCGGTGACGATCACGTTCGCCTTGACCAAGGTGCCGCCGCAGAACTGGGCGTCGAAGTTGCTGGCGACGCTCTTGGTGAGCAGGCCGACCTGGAACGGGTTGTCGTTGGCGCCGGCGACGGTGCCGCCGACGATCTTCGGCGTGATCGTCTGCTGCATCTCGTACTCGGTCATCGGTCCGATGGCGTACCTCAGGTTCTGCGCGGCCAGGCGCAACTGCACGTATTCGTGCATCCAGTTGCCTCGGGCTTCGACCGGCGGCCGCGCCTGGGACAGGCTGCCGCGCTCTTCGAACGCGGGCTTCGGGCCCTGGCGTGCGGCGGCGGGCAGGCTGACGGCGGCGATCGCGGACAGCAGGACGAAGGCGAGCGCGGCGCGCTTGCGGGAACGCCGAGCGGAGGATTTCTCGATGATCATGCGTTTCTCCATGGATGGAATCGACAGGACAGGTGGAATCACCGGACCGTGAATGCGGCGCACGCTGCACGACGTGCGCCGGAGAATGCCCCGCGGGCCCGATCGGACGATCGCATCGGACAGGACGCGATCAGGGGGTGCGGTCGGATCCCGCTCGACCGAACCGTCCGTCGATGAACGCACGCGGCGGCCGCGGGACGCGGCCGGCCCGTGGCGTCGTGAAACGCGCGGGGCGCGCAGGGATATAGCACGCCCGCCGGCGTCCCGCATCCTGCAGCGCACAGCGCCGCGGGGACGCCGCCGTCTTCGGCGCGGTCAGCCGCCGCGCGCCTGCAGCGCAGCCACCGCCGGCAGGGTCTTGCCTTCCAGGAATTCGAGGAAGGCGCCGCCGCCGGTGGAGATGTACGAAACCTCCGCCTCGATGCCGTACTTGTCGACCGCCGCGAGCGTGTCGCCACCGCCGGCGATGGAGAACGCGGCGCTGTCGGCGATGGCGCGGGCCAGGGTTTCGGTGCCCTTGCCGAACGCGTCGAACTCGAACACGCCGACCGGGCCGTTCCAGACCACGGTGCCGGCGGCCTTGATCAGTTCGGCATAGCGCGCGGCGGTCTGCGGGCCGATGTCGAGGATCATGTCGTCGGCGGTGACCGCATCCACGGCCTTGATCGTAGCCGGCGCATCGGCGGCGAACGCCGGCGCGACCACGACATCGGTCGGAATCGGAATGTCGGCGCCGCGCGTCTTCGCGTCGGCGATGATCTGCCGGGCGGTGTCGAGCAGGTCGTTTTCGACCAGCGATTTGCCGACGCCGTACCCCATCGCCGCGATGAAGGTATTGGCGATGCCGCCGCCGACGATCAGCTGGTCGACCTTCGACACCAGCGACGACAGCAATTCGAGCTTGGTGCTGACCTTGCTGCCGGCGACGATCGCCAGCAGCGGCCGCGCCGGGTGTTCCAGCGCCTTCGCCAGCGCATCGAGTTCGGCCATCAGCAGCGGACCGCCGGCGGCCTGCCGCGCGAAGCGGATCACGCCGTGCGTGGACGCCTGCGCGCGGTGCGCGGTGCCGAAGGCATCCATCACGAACACGTCGCACAGCGCGGCGTATTTCCGCGACAGGGCTTCGTCGTCCTTGCCTTCGCCGACGTTCATGCGGCAGTTTTCGAGCAGTACCAACTGGCCTGGCGCGACCTCGACGCCCTCGACCCAATCCTTCACCAGCGGCACGTCGCGGCCGAGCAGTTCGCCCAGGCGCGCGGCCACCGGCGCCAGCGAATCGGCTTCGCTCCACTGGCCTTCCTTCGGCCGGCCGAGATGCGACATCACCATCACCGCCGCGCCCTTCTCCAGCGCCGCGCGCAGCGTCGGCAGCGAGGCGACGATGCGCTGGTCGGAGGTCACCCGGCCGTCGGCGACGGGCACGTTGAGGTCTTGCCGGATCAAGACGCGCTTGCCGGCGAGATCGAGATCGGTCATGCGGACGATGGCCATGCGGGGGCTCCTGGAACGAGGGAAATGGCGAAGACCGCCATTGTCCCCGTTCGGGCCCCGCCGCATCAAACCCGCGCGCGGCGGACGGCCGTCAGCCCTGCGCCGCCGACGATTTCGTCCGCAGCAGGGTCAGCGCGAACCCGCCGACCACCGCCGCGCCCAGCACCAGGAAGCCCCACAGCATCCAGCGCCGCCAGTCGACCGGCACCGGCGCGTCGTCGTAGGCCCGGGCGCCGGCGGCGTCCGCGCGTGCGCCGAGTTCGGCCAGCGGCGGCGTCCATTCGGCGCCCAACTGCGCGCGCAGCGGCGCCAGCGCCTGTTCCACCGGCAGCGCGTCGCGGCGCGCGCTGCGGCTGCCCGCAGCCAGCGTGTAGGGGCCGCGGCCCTGGGCGAGGAACACGAAACGATCCGGCAGATACGCGACCTCCATCGTCGGCGTCGGATTCAGGCGCACCGGACTGCGCAGCCGCCATTCCTTCGCGGTCAGCGGCACGGTCATCACGTAGTCGTCGTTGTCGATGCGCAGTTCGCCCTGGCGCAGGCGGAACAACAGCGTGCGGCCGATCGGCACCCAAGTGACGGTGCCGCCCGAGGTCCCGCCGGTCAGGCCATCGACGATGACCTCGGCGGTGGCGTTGTCGGTACCGAGGCCGATCTGGAGCCGCCCCACCGGCAGCGCCGCGGGCAGGCGATAGCGATAGATCTCGCCCTTGCCGAACTCGTCCGCCGCGCTGTCGACGAAATCGGCGCGCAGCCGCCGCCACTGCGGCACCGACGCCCCGGCGCGGGTGCGACGCGCCTCCACCTGCAACCCCGGCAGCGGATCGCCGTCGAGCTGGCGCAGGCGCAGATAGCGCAGCGCGGTCGTGGGCAGCGCGATGTCGCGCCGCTGCAGCACCGCGCCGTCCCGGCGCAGCGAGACCACCGCCGCAGCGTCGACCAGAGGCTGCCAGTGTTCGAGATCGTCGCTGCCTTCCACCGCGAAGCGCGCGCGCACGTCGCCGCGTTCGGGCCAGCGCAGTTCCAGGCGATCCACGGTGGCCGGCCGCCGCGGATCGCGGTTGAGGTCGGCGTCCATCACGTAATCGATCATCGCCGGCGCGGCGGACGCATTCGCCACGGCGTCCAACTGCAGCAGGTGCAGGCGCCCGGTGTCGTCGCGCTCCAGCCGCAGCGACACATCGTCGCCGCCCTGCGCGGCGTCCGCGCGCCGCGGCAGCGCGAACACCGGCAGCGCGACGTCGGCCACGCCCGGGCGCGCCGCGGGATCGACGGTCAACCGCGCCACCGGCACCGGCTGGCCATCGGCGTTGAACACCGCGAAATCGCGCTGTTCGGCATCCACCAGCGCGGCGTAGACCTCCGGCGTGAGTTCGAACTGCCAGGCGGCGTTCTGGCCGTCGGTCTTCAGCGGCCAGCGATAGGCGTAATCCTCGGGCTTCGCCGCCTGCGCGGGCAGCGCAGCGGCGAAGACGACAAGAGCGGTCAGCGCGAGCGATGCGATCGGGCATCCATACCTGCGATTCGCTTTCATGTTGCGGTCTCCGTGGCGGCGCGACGCGGCGGTGCGGGCGCGAAATATCCCACCGCCGTGCACAGCAGGCCGTAGGCGATGAAAGACACGATGCCGAACAGATTGCCCAGATGGCTGCGGTCGATCAACAACAGTTTCAGCAGCACCACGCCCATCAGCACCGCTGCCGCGCCCCACAGCAGGCGATCGCCGCGGCGCGAGCCGAAGATCCAGCCCAGCACGCCGAGCACGCTCCACACCACGGTCAACGCGGTCTGTACGACATAATCGCCGAGCATGTCCGGCGACCACGCCGTGCCGCTCCAGTGGTGCGTGGCGCGCAGGGTGGCGAAGCTGATCCACACGAACGCGGCCAGCGCGAACACCGGCACGCCGATGCCGCCGCGCGTGCCGCCGTTGCGGATGCCGTCGCTGCGCATGTTGCCGGCCCAAGCGCGATGCGCCAGCAGCGCCAGCGCACCGAGCTGGAACAGTTCCAGCGGATTGATCAGCGTCACCCAAGGCAGCGGCGCGCTGTCGCCCGGGAAGAACAGCGACAGACACCAGCCCATCGCCAGCACCGCCAGCGCCGAACCCAGCAGCGGCCGGCGATAGTCGTCGAAGCCCTTCGCCAGCGGCGGCGCCAGCAGCGACGGCCGCAACTGCAGCAGCGCGGCGAACGCCAGCACCGGCAGACCCAGCGCGAGCACCCGCCAGCCGTCGCCCATGGACTGGCCGGTCGCATCCGCTTCGGCGCGATAGACCAGATGGAAGGCGCCCAGCGCGAGCGCCGTCACCCACGACCAGAACCAGCCGCCGTGCGCGAGCAGACGCACGATCGTGCCGGCTTCGCGCACGCACACCAGCATGCGCCCGCCCAGCGCCGCGAACAGCAGCCAGGTCGCCGCGCCCCATTCGCCGAACGGATGGCTGTGTTCGGCGCTTTGCGCCATCGCGAACGGCACGCCCACCAGCAACGCCGCGGCGGCGGTGACGCCGAAGACCGCCATGTCGTCGAGGCGGCGACGGGCCTCGGCGGTGAGCCAGCCGGTGACGATCAGGAACGCGAACAGCGCATCGATGCGATGCCCGTACGGCACATGTTCGAAGATCTCGTGCGCACCGGCGAAGGTCCACCAGCCCAGCCCCCACAGCGCCAGCAGCGCGACGATGCCGGCGTCGTGCTCGCGACGATAGGTCCATGCGGTCGCCAGACCGGCGATCGCGATCAGCAGCGCGCTCATGAACGCGGGATTGGCGATCGGCGTGGTCGCGGTGGCCGCCGCCATGGTCGCGAAGCCGGTGCTCATGCCGCCGATGCCGGCGACGTAGGCGATCGCGGCCGCGAGCTGCAGCAACAGGCCGGAGATCTGCGGCAGACGATGCCCCTGGCGCACGCCCAGCCACACCAGCGCCGCACCTTCCAGCGCGAACACGCTGGCGGTGGCGCGCGCCGACAGCGCCAGCGGCACCGACAGCGTCGAGAAGCCGACCGCGAGCACGGCGTAGGTGTCGACCAGCGACGCGAAACGCGCGCGACCGCGCAGTGCCGCCGCCAGCAGCGCGTAGATCGCGGCCGCACCCAGCGCCGACAGCGCCAGCGGCATCCGGCTGTCGGCGAACGCGTCGCCCTGCAACAGGCCGGCCTGCAGCGCGAACGCCACCAGCGGCGTGCCGAACACCAGCGTGCCGTCGACCAGCCGGTGCGCGTTGCCGTCGTGGTGTTCTGCGCGACGGTTCGCGTAGAACACCGGGATCAGCAGATACAGCGCGAAGAACAGCAGCAGGAAGGGCTCGGTGGTGGCGAATTTCTCCGGCGCGTAGTCCAGCACGCCCCAGAGCGTGCCGATCGCGAAGGTGAAAACGAAGCCGAGCAGGTTCAGCAGACGCCACGCACGGTGCCAAGCGATGCCGAAGATGCCGAGGTTGAGCACGGCGTAATACGAGAACAGCGCGACATGGTTGCCGCTGCCGGTGGACAGCCAGATCGGCGCCAGGAAACCGGCGAGGATGCCGAACACTGCGAGCGCCAGCGCGTTCTGCATCACCGCCAGCACGCCCAGCCCGGCGACCAGCGCGATGGTGATGCCGAACGCCGTGCCGGCGGGGATCATGCCGTAGAGCTTGAAGGCCGCGAAGGTCACCAGCATCAGCACGCCGATGGCGCCGCCCTGCAGCGACAGCGCGAACGAGCGCCGCGTCTCGCGCTGGCGCCAGGCGAAGACGAGGCCGCCGATCGCCGCCGCGGCGATGCCGGCCAGGCGCAGTTCCATCGGCACCCGCACCCAGCCCTGGTCGTTGGCGTACTTCAACAGCGCGGCGACGCCGGCCAGCAATACCAGCATGCCGATCTTCACCGGCACATTGCCTTCGGTGAACCAGCGACGGACGACGCCGAAGGCATCGCCGATGGGATCGGACGGCGGCTTCAGCGGCGGGCGTTCCGGACGCGGCGCGCGCGGCGGCGGCGAAGAGGGCGGCGGCGCGGCGGCGCCGCGCGGCGGCAGCGGCGGCGGCCCGGCGTGCGCGGTTTCGGAGGTCGGGGCGGCCTCGGCGGGCGCAGGCGGCAGATCGTCTGCCGGCAGGTCGAAGCGGGCGCGGCCCGGGGATGGCGGAATCGGTGGGGCGTCGGACGCTTCGGCGGCGGGTTCGGCGGCGAGTTCGGCCGCGCGGAACGGCGGCGGCGGTGCGGCGGCGGCCTGCGGGCGGAGCGGCTCGGCAGGCGCCGCGGCTTCGGTGGCCTTGGGCGCGGCTGCGGCCGTCGGATCCGGGGCACGGGCTTCGACTCCCAGCAGCCGGCGCTGCAGCTGCTGCACCTCGCGTTCGAGCGTGTCGATGCGCGCCTTGGCGTTGCCGATCTTCACCAGCGCCACCACCAACAGGATGGGCACCGACAACAGCAGCAGCCCCAGCAAGGTCAGAATTCCGGCCAGATCGTCCATCCGTATGCCGCCCTCGCGCGGCTGTCGCCCCCGTTCGCCACGCGCCCGTCGACGTCTGGCGGCCGGGTCTGGGCGAACACCGACGCAGCCTTCCCCATGCCGCCCGGAAATGCAACCGCGCGCCGGTCCGTAGCATCGCCGGCATCCCCGGGTATCGCCGACCGATACCCGTCGCCTATCGCGACGCTTGATCGCGATCACCGTTCGTCGGACTCTAGCCGACATGAACCCGCCGCGCCGCCGGACCTCGCAACCGCCGACCAACCTGCAGATGTCCGACATCGCGCGGCTGGCGGGCGTCTCGGAATCCACCGTATCGCGGGCGCTCAAGGACAGCCCGCTGATCGCCGCGAGCACCCGCGAACGCATCCGCCGGCTCGCCGAGGAGGCCGGCTACGTAGTCAATCCCGTGGCCAGCAGCCTGCGTTCGCGCCAGTCCGGCGTGATCACGGTCGCGGTGCCGCTGGTGCATGCGCGCGAACCGCACCTGTTCGATCCCTTCATGATGACCATGCTGGCCCACCTCGCCGACGCGCTCGGCGACCGCGGCTACAACATGCTGCTGGCGAAGATCGCCGTGCACCAGGACGGCTGGGTGCGGCGGCTGCAGCAACCGGGACGCAGCGACGGCGTGATCCTGATCGGCCAGAGCTCCGAACACGCCGCGATCAACGAGGCCGCGCGCACCGGCATTCCGCTGACCGCCTGGGGCACGCGGATGCCGGCGCAGAAGTATCCGGTGGTGGGCACCGACAACCGGCTCGGCGGCCAGCTCGGAACCGAACACCTGATCCGCCACGGCCGCCGCCGCATCGCCTTCCTCGGCGACGAGCGCCTGCCGGAAGTCGCGCACCGCCACGACGGCTATCGCCAGGCGCTGCGCGCCGCCGGCCTCAAGGCGCATCCGGACCTGCTGGTCCGCAGCCCGTTCTCGAGCGGGGACGCCTACGCCAGCGTGCGTGCGCTGATCGACGGCGGCGCCGACTTCGACGGCGTGATGGCCGCGTCCGACGTGATCGCGATCAGCGCGATTCGCGCCATCACCGAAAGCGGGCGTCGCGTCCCGCAGGACGTGTCGGTCGTCGGCTTCGACGACATCCTGCTGGCCGAGCACGCGCACCCGCCGCTGACCACCGTGCGCCAGGAACTGGCGCAGGGCGCGGTCAAGCTGGTCGACACCGTCATCGCCGCGATCCGCGGCGAACAGGCGGAATCGACGATCCTGCCGCCGACCCTGATCGTCCGCGCGTCCGCATAGGGTGCGCCCCGGCACACCGCTTTTCCTCGCACGCGGATTACATGCGGATTAATAAATGGTGCGTCGGGTCGCACTCTGTTCGCTGCTTGCTGCTTGCCCTCCCCTCTCCCCGCATGCGGGGAGAGGGTGCCCGAAGGGCGGGTGAGGGGCGCCGTCAGCGGAACGTCCACACGATCGCCGCCGTGAGCAGCAGCAACAGCACCGACAGCACGCGGTAATTCTTCCACCACGGCATCCCCGCGAGCGCGCGCGATTCGTCGCGATAGAACGCGGGCGTCCACAGCATCGCCTGCACATGCGCGGAGGCCGGCGCCGCGGTGGCGGCGCTGACCGCGACGAGCACGATCGCGCTGAGCACGAACAGCAGCGGCGCGACCAGCAGGAAATGCAGGCCCAGCGGTTCCGCCGCCAGCACGTTCGCCCAGAACAGCGCGCCGCCGCCGACGAGACCGGCGACGATCGACGCGAACGCACCCTTCGCGTTCGCCCCGCGCCAGAACAGGCCGACCAGGAACAGCGCGCACACCGGCGGTACCGCGTAGGCCAGCACCGCCTGCAGGTATTGCCACAGCGATTCGAAGCGTTCGATCTGCGGCGCCCACGCCACCGCCAGCACCATGAACACGATGGTGGTGATGCGCCCCGCGCGCACCAGCGCGGCGTTGTCCGCCTGCGGCATGCGCGGACGCACGAAATCCATGGTCACCAGGGTCGCCGCGGAATTGAAGGTGCTGGCGATCGAGGACATGATCGCGGCGAAGAAACCGGCGATGACCACGCCGACCAGACCCGCGGGCAACAGATCGAAGATCAGCGTCGGATAGACGAGATCGGGCTTGTCCAGCGTCGGATACAGCAGGATCGCCGCGGTGCCCGGCAACACCATCACGTACAGCACCGGCAGCTTCAGCAGGCCCGCGAACAGCGCGCCCCAGCGGCCGTGGTTTTCGTCCTTCGCCGACAGCACGCGCTGGACCATGAACTGGTTGGTGCACCAGAAGTAGAAGCCCAGCAACGGCACGCCCAACACCAGGCCCAGCCACGGCACGCCCGGATCGTCGAGCGGGCGGATCAGCGAGAGTTTCGCCGGATCGACCGCCGCCATCACCGCGTCCCAGCCACCGGCCTTGTCGAAGGCGAAGAACGCGATGAACACCGACGCGCCGAGCAGGATCACCGCCTGCACGGTTTCGGTGTAGATCACCGCGCGCAGACCGCCGGCCACGGTGTACACGCCGGCAGACAGCGCCAGCACCGCGACGATCTGCCACAGCGGCCAGTCCGGCAGGATGAGCTTGAGCATGATCGCGCCGCCGTACAGCGTGCCGGCGGTGTCGACGACGATGTTGAGGAAGATGGTGAGCGCGGAGAAATAGACGCGCGCGCGGCCGTCGTAGCGGCGTTCGAGATATTCCGGCAGCGTGTAGACCTGCGATCGCAGCAGGAACGGCAGGAAGAACACGCAGAAGAACGCGAGCACCACCGTCGCCATCCACTCGTAGTTGTAGACCGAGATGCCGGTGCCGTAGGCGGCGCCGGCGAGGCCGATCAACGTGGTCGAGGAAATGTTCGAGGCCAGCAGCGCGAGCCCGATCACCGGCCAGGTCATTTCGCGCGAGGCGAGGAAATAATCTTCGGCGGACGCGCGGCGCTTCGAGACGATCAGGCCCAGCGCGATGATGCCGAGGGCGTAGAGCGCGATCACCGCAAGATCGATGCCGGCGAGTCGCACAGAAAAATCGGCCATGGAACGCTCCGCGAAATATCGGGGCCCAAAGGCTACCGGAGGGCCCGACCGGCACGGCGATACTGCGCCAATGCAATCGATTGTGCATGCTGCAACGCAACACGAATTCCGGCGAATTCCCTTCCGCTGCACATGCCGGCCCGGGGCGTGAGATGAAGAGAAAAAGCGTATTTATCCGCTTGTTTTTCCAATAATTTATCGATCTCGAAAGAATTGCCTGGAAATGATCGGCACCGCGCAAGGGTCGAAAAGCGACCGCAATCTACATTTGCAATCGATTGCGTAATCGGATATCACATCTGCCACCCGGGCAACCGCCCGCGCCATTCACCGGAGGACATGCCGCCATGCGTCGCCAATCGAAGCCGTTGCAATGCCGCACCGCCACGCCGCGCCCCCACACCCTCGCGTGGGCCCTGTCGTGGGCGATCTGTCTGTCGCTGGCGCCGGGTCTGGCCGCCGCGCAGTCCCAGGACGCGCCCGCCGAGGACGCCGACGGCGCCGGCGATCTCGATGCGATCGTGATCACCGCCACCGCCGGCGGCAAGTCGAAACTGCGCACCAGCGTCTCGACCAGCAGCATCACCCCCGACACCATCGAACGCTCGGCCCCGCGTTCCACCGCCGAGATCTTCCGCAACATCCCGGGCATCCGTTCCGAATCCACCGGCGGCGAAGGCAACGCCAACATCGCCGTGCGCGGCCTGCCGGTCGCGGCCGGCGGCGCCAAATTCCTGCAACTGCAGGAAGACGGCATGCCGGTGATGGAATTCGGCGACATCGCCTTCGGCAATGCCGACATTTTCCTGCGCAACGACTGGTCGATCGACCGCATCGAAGCGGTGCGCGGCGGCTCCGCCTCGACCTTCGCCAGCAACTCGCCGGGCGGCGTGATCAACTTCATCAGCAACACCGGCGAAGTCCAGGGCGGCGCCGTCGGTTTCACCACCGGCCTCGATTACGGCAGCCAGCGTCTCGACTTCCGCTACGGGCAGCCCTTCGGCGACGGCTGGCGCTTCCATGTCGCCGGCTTCTGGCGCAGCGGCGACGGCATGCGCGACGCCGGCTACACCGCCGAGGAAGGCGGCCAGCTCAAGGCGAACCTGACGAAGGAATTCGAAAACGGCTACGCGCGCTTCCACCTCAAGCGCCTCGACGATCGCGCCATCGCTTATCTGCCGGTGCCCACCCGCGCCACCGGCAGCAACGGCAGCCCGAACCTCGGCACCTACCAGGGCTTCGACCCCGCGCGCGACACTTTGCAGAGCCGCTATTTCCGCAGCGACATCGGCCTCGACGGCGACAACAACCGCCGTCGCACCGACATCACCGACGGCATGCATCCGGACAGCACCGCGTTCGGCGCCGAAGTCCAGTACCGCTTCGCCGACGGCTGGCGCATCGACGAAAAATTCCGCTACGCCGACAACCAGGGCCGCTTCGTCGGCCAGTTCCCGGCAGAAGTCGGCAGCGCCGCCAGCATCGCACCGACCATCGGCGGCGTCGGCGCCACGCTGCGCTATGCCAACGGCCCCAACGCCGGCCAGGCCTACACCGGCACGGTCGTGCGCACCCATCTGTTCAACACCGAGATCAACGATTTCGGCCACTACGCCAACGACATCAAGCTCACCCGCAGCTTCGGCGTGGGCGACGGCGGCAATCTCGACCTCAGCGCCGGCTACTACGCTTCGCGCCAGAACATCGACATGGACTGGGTGTGGAACTCGTACCTGCAGGAAGTGCGCGGCGACGGCCGCTCGGCGCTGCTGGACGTGATCAGCGCCACCAACGTCAACCTCTCCGACAACGGCCTGTACGCCTACGGCGTGCCGTTCTGGGGCAACTGCTGCACCCGCAGTTACAACGCCAAGTACGAGATCGGCGCGCCGTATCTGTCGCTGGCGTTCTCGCTGGGCGATCTCGACATCGACGCCAGCGTGCGCCGCGATTCCGGCGATGCCAGCGGCAATTACGCCGGCGCCGTGCAGGTCGCGAACGTGGACGTGGACGGCGACGGCACGATCTCCGGCCCCGAACGCAACGTGTCGCAGGTGAACAACGTCGGCGCATCCCCGGTGAATTACGACTGGGGCTACACCTCGTACTCGATCGGCGCCAATTACCTCTTCGACGACAACCTCGCCGCCTTCGCTCGGATCAGCCGCGGCGGCCGCGCCAACGCCGATCGCCTGCTGTTCGGCGTGGTCCAGCCCGACGGCTCGGTGCGCGCGCAGGACGCGGTGGATCTGGTCGACCAGATCGAAGGCGGCCTGAAGTGGCGCAACGGCGGCTTCAGCCTGTTCGCGACCGCGTTCTTCGCCGAAACCGAGGAACAGAATTTCGAACTGACCAGCCAGCGCTTCTTCGATCGCGTGTACGAAGCGCGCGGCATCGAACTGGAAGCCTCGCTGCGGGTCAACGAATTCTTCTTCAACGGCGGCCTGACCTGGACCGACGCCGAGATCAGCCAGGACGACATTTCGCCGGCGAACGAAGGCAACACGCCGCGTCGCCAGGCGGACGTGGTCTATCAGCTCACCGGCGGCTATCAGGCCTCGAACTGGACCGTCGGCGCGAACATCCTCGGCACCACCGACGCCTACGCCCAGGACAACAACCAACTGGTGATGCCCGGCTACACCCAGGTGAATCTGTTCGCGGACTACCGCTTCGCCGAGAAGTGGGTGGTCGGCCTGAACGTCAACAACCTGTTCGACGAGTTCGGCATCACCGAAGCCGAAGAAGGCAGCATCGTCTCCGGTGCCGAGAACGTGATCCGCGCGCGCTCGATCCCGGGCCGCACCGCGTCGCTCAGCGTGCGCTACGAGTTCTGAGGCGACGACGGCGCGCGTCGGGCCGGCCCCTCCCGCCCGACGCGCGTCGTCGTTTTCAGACGTGTCCTTCCGACGTACCCGAGCCGACATGAGCGCCCGACCTGCGACCGACACCCCCTCTCTTCGACAACGCTTCGCGGCGGCGATGTCGACCACGCACGGCGCGCGGACGCTGGCGCGCTGGGATGCGCACGGCCCGCGGCTGATCGAAACCCTGTCCGCGCTGTACGACGGCTCACGGGGTTTCGACGCCGCTCTCGCGCGACTGATCGACGGGATGGCCGCGTGCGCCGAAGTGCGTCCCGCACCGCTGCGCGCGCTCGATGCCGCGCGCAAGGACGATCCCGCCTGGTTCCTCGGCCAGGACATGATCGGCTACACCACCTATGTCGACCGTTTCGGCGGCACCCTGCCCGGCGTCGCCGCACGGGTGCCGTATCTGCAGGCGCTCGGCGTGCGCTATCTGCATCTGCTGCCCTTCCTGCACGCGCGCGATGGCGACAACGACGGCGGTTTCGCGGTGCGCGATTACGACGCGGTCGATCCCGCGCTGGGCAGCGACGAAGATCTGGATGCACTGACCGCGCGGCTGCGCGACGCCGGCATCAGCCTGTGCGCCGATCTCGTGCTCAATCACACCGCCGACGATCATCGCTGGGCGCAGGCGGCACGCCGCGGCGATCCGCGATACCGCGCGTTCTACCACGTCTTTCCCGACCGCGATCTGCCCGACGCGTACGAACGCACGCTGGGCCAGGTGTTCCCGCAGACCGCGCCGGGCAATTTCACCCGCGTCGATGGACTCGGCTGGGTGTGGACCACGTTCTACGGCTATCAGTGGGATCTGGACTGGTCCAATCCCGAAGTGTTCGTCGAGATGGCGCTGACGATGCTGCGGCTCGCCAATCGCGGCATCGAAGCCTTCCGGCTCGACTCCACCGCCTACCTGTGGAAGCGCCTGGGCACCGACTGCATGAACCAGCCCGAGGCGCACGCGATCCTGCAGGCGCTGCGCGCGGTGAGCGACATCGTCGCGCCCGGCGTGCTGCTGAAGGCCGAGGCGATCGTGCCGGCGCGCGAACTGCCGCCCTACTTCGGACTGCGGGCCGACGGCGCAAACAACGCGGACAGCGCCGGCCGCGAATGCCATCTCGCGTATCACAGCACGCTGATGGCGGCGCTGTGGGTCGCGTTGGCGGAACAGCGCGGCGACCTGCTCGCCGGCGTGATCGCGCAGACGCCGGCGCTGCCCGCCGCCAGCGGCTGGCTGACCTATCTGCGCTGTCACGACGACATCGGCTGGAATGTGTTGCGCGAGGAAGCCGCGGGCAGCGACGGCCGCGCACCGTTCGATCTCGCCAGGATCGCGCGCTTCTTCGCCGGCGATACCGACGAGGCCTATGCCCGCGGCCGCAGTTTCCAGAGCGCCGGCAGCGAACACGTGCACGGCACCAACGGCATGGCCGCCGCGCTCGCCGGCATCGACGATGCGATCGCACGCGGCGACGCCGATGCGCTGCGCGCGGCCGAACGGCGGCTGATCCTGCTCTACGGCATCGTCCTGGCCTGCGCGGGCCTGCCCGCGCTGTACATGGGCGACGAGATCGCGCTCGGCAACGACGAGGCCTACGCGCACGATCCCGCACGCGCGGGCGAAGGCCGCTGGCTGCATCGCCCGGCGATGGACTGGACGCTGGCCGACGCGGTCGCGTCGCGACAGAACGCCGACACCACCGCGGGCCGCGTCGGCGCCGCGTTGCGACGGATGATCGCGGTGCGCCGCCTCACCCGCGGACTGCGCGGCGACGCGCCGATGCGCGCGCTGCGCTTCGACGATCCCGCGCTGCTCGGCATCGAGCGCGGCGACGGCATGGTCGCGCTGTTCAATCTCGCCGGGCGCGAGGTCGCGGTGCCGATGCCGCCGTCGCTGGCCGATGCATGCTGGCGGGACATGCTGGACGACGGCAGGCCCGACGACGGCAGCGACACCGCATGGCCGACCACCCTCGCGCCGCATGCGCTACGCTGGCTGCAACGCGCATGACCGGGTGGACCGCCACGATGATCGATGCCGACGCCGAGCCCGTCTACGCCGCGATCGAAGCCGGCGGCACCAAGTTCGTCTGCGCGCTCGCGCATGCCGACGGCACGCTGCTCGAACGGGCGCGGTTCTCCACCCGCGGCCCGCAGGACACGCTGGCCGAAGCGCGCGCGTTCTTCGACGCCGCAGCCACGCGCCACGGCAAGCCGCGGGCGCTCGGCATCGCCAGCTTCGGCCCGCTGGAACTCGATCACGCCGCAGCGCGCTACGGCCGCCTGCTGCGCACGCCGAAGCCCGGCTGGCACGACGCCGACCTGCTGGCGCCGTTCGCCACGCTCGACATCCCGATCGCGCTCGACACCGACGTGAACGCCGCGGCGCTGGCGGAGGCGCACTGGGGCGCGGGCCGCGACCGCGACGGCGGACCGCTCGACAGCGTCGCCTACGTCACCGTCGGCACCGGCATCGGCGGCGGCGCGGTGCTCCACGGCCGCACGCTGCGCGGCCTGCTGCATCCGGAACTCGGCCACATCCATCCACGCCGTCACCCGCACGACCACGGCTTCGCCGGCATCTGTCCGCACCACGGCGACTGTCTCGAAGGCCTCGCCAACGGCCCCGCCATCGTCGCGCGCCTCGGCCACGAACTCGGCGACGCCGCGCCGACGCATCCGATCTGGGACATCGAGGCCGATTACCTCGGCCAACTCTGCGCCCAGCTCGCGCTCACCCTGTCGCCGCGGCGCATCGTCCTCGGCGGCGGCGTGATGCAGCACGAACGCCTGTTCGCACCGATCCGCGCGCGCACGCAGCACTGGCTCAGCGGCTACCTCGCCCGCCGCGAAGTCGAAGCCGGCATCGACGACTACATCGTCCCGCCCGGACTCGGCGACCGCAGCGGCATTCTCGGTGCGTTGCGATTGGCGATGGCGGCGGAGGCGCAGGCCAAGGGATCGCGTCTGCCATAGGGTGCCGCCTTGGCGCACCTTGTCGGGTTGATGGACTGGCATCTGCATTCATTGTTGTTGAATGCATGCAGCAGCTATTGGACGACGCTTGGGTGCTGGGCGGGTGGTTTCGGCCAGGAGCGGATATGACCTTGCGTGTGAAGGGCAGACTTCGCACATGATCAGCCGCTTCAAGTGGGTCGCTGGCCCTTTTTCCCATCCTCCTCGCGATCGGAGCCGCCTGGGTCGCTACAGGTTTCCCTCTGCACTGGGCCAAGGGCGAGATCGCTGGCAGCTTCTGCGAGAGTACTGAGGAGGACTATCTCTGCCTTGTAGAACTGGTCCCGGATGGCGCGCGCGTTAAAACCGAGTCCGTATTAGAAATAGCAATGGAGGTATCCGTTGAATTGCACGTTCGGGTCAATCCCTTGACAGTTACTGCGACCTACAAAGTTGTACGCTGAAAGTTGATGTCCGTTCTTGGTCTGCCCGAAGCAGCACGCTTGTACCTCGGCAACAATGCGCTCGGGCCCCGCCACTTGTGGGGTTTTCAATTGTCATCCGCGACGGGTGCCGGAGCCGGCTCCTCGGGGCTCGGAGCCGCCGCCGTCACAGCTTCGGTCTGGGCTCGTTGTGCGAGCAATGGCGTGAGCAGTACACGCCAGAGAAGCCACCACAAGCTCACCGTCTTCGCGCTGGCCACTTCCCCATCCGGCGACAAGCCATGCGCATAGGTGTTGCGCAGGTCGTAGCCCCACTTCTCGGTGAGATGGCACCGAAGTTCGAACAGCAGCTTTTCGCCGAAGATCTCGCGGGCCTGAGGCAGTTTGAACAGCTCCGTCAACGGCCGCTCGGCCTGGAAGCCGTCGGAGTCCACGCCCGAAGTCACCACGCCGCGGCGCTTGAGCCAGTGGCGCACGAGCGCTTCCATGCGCGGAATCAGATACGCACCCGCCGCGAGCCAGTCGCCATCAAAGCCGAATGTCAGGCCACGAATGATCGATACCTGGATACCCTCTGGCACGAAGGGATGGCCGACAACGTAGCTGGCCACGTCCGACTCACTGGGGTGGTGCTCGTTGTAGATGGTCTGTGCCGCGCGCAAAGCGATTACGTCGCCGCGCAGGTGCAGTTCCCAACGCGCCGCGTCCTGAAAACTGGCATGCTGCAGCGCTAGCTCGCGTTCATCGTCGGTGCCATCGAGCAACGACCCTCGGCGCCCGATGGTCAGCCCGTCGTAGTTCATCAGTTCCTGGGGCATGGAACCCGACAGCGGATGGCGCCGGGCATTTTCAAGGACGCGCTCGCGCGTGCGCGTGACATTAATCAGATCATCCAGGCCTACCAGACCGAACAAGGCCTCTTCGAAACTCTTACCGGAAACGCCGGCCATGACCCGATCGTGCAGCGGGCGCACATCGATCTCTTGCGAGATCTGCCGCAGCTCACCGGTCGCTGCCTGCTGCAGCTCGAGCAGTCGCTCATGCACCGCCTCCGACCGCTCCTTCGCGGCACCCGCTTGGCGCAAGGCCTCCAGTCCCACCTTCATCCAGTGGGCGGCGAACATGGCATTGGCGGCGCCGGCTTCGGCGTGGGACACGAAACCTTCGGCCTCGTTGAGACGTGCTTGCGACCGACGCGCCTCGTCGCCCGCCAATTGCCACAGTTTGGCGGCACGGCCCCAAAGTTCGGCATGCTCCAGTGCGGGTCCTGCGGCGACTAGTAATCGCTCTGCGGCCTCTTCCAGCAGCGGCGCGAGCGTAAGCGCCAACGCATGCTGCCGCTCAACGCAATGGTCGGCGAGGATAATCATCAACACCGGGCGATCAAGCGCGGCGCGAGCGGTGGCTTCGACCAAGCGCCATAGCTCGTCGAGCACGGCGGGGGCTTGCTTGCGAAATTGCCAAGCCAATTCTAGCCCGCGCTCGAGCGCTTCGCGCCCGACCAGTTCGTCGCCACCGAGCAATTGTGCAGAGGCTGTGTGTGCATAGCTTTGCGCAGCCAGGACCGCCATTGGCCAGACGCGATTGCCGCACAGCTTGCCCGCTTCCCACGCCACATCCGCCAGCCGTGCGCGAATGGCCAGCTCCGGCATAGCGTCGGCGATATTCGCCAGCGTATCGATGTCTTCGGGTCCGAAATCAGTGATCGCCGGCGAACGCAGGTTGCCGGCCTGCATCATGATGCCGAAAGGGCTGGACCGGCTGGAAGGGCGCAGATCGAGCCACGCGGCGGCAGCGAGCATGTCGAAGGCGCGGCGACCGATCACGTCGGTGTCCGGCAGGGCTTTGGCTTTGGCCTGAAAAAACTGCACCAGGGCATGGTCGGGTGCCGACCCGCCCGGCAAGCCCTGCAGCCAGTGTCGGGCGGCGTAGAAAGCGAGGTCCACTGGCGCGCTCAGATAGCCCACGGCATCACTCCGCTTGATTGTGGCCGAACAGCGACTGCTCAATCCGCCACAGAGCCGAGACGAAGTTGTCGATCAACTGCTGCCCTTGGCGCAATGGCGAGCCTTGCGCGTCGATGCCAGCAAGCGCTAGCGCCTCGGCGATTTTAGAGCTGGTGGGATGAGCATCGCCTAGGCGCATCTCATATGCTCCGGCGATGTGTCGGAAGATATCGCGCGCCGCCGCCTCGCCTATGCGAGTGGCTAGGACATCTTGCAACAGCTTATTGGAGCCGGACTTGTCCTTGTCCACGTGCGTGGCGAGTTTTCGCAGTTCCCGCACATCCAACCGATCAGTGAACACGCGAACCAGCTCTTAGGCCAAGCGAAGCAAGGATGGTTGGTCTTGGCTGGCAAAGCGCGAAACGTGTTGAATCACGCTCTTGTCGTCGATGTTGGAAAAGGGTCAGGTTCATTTTCAATGTCCGCTTTGGGTCGAAATCAGCCCTTAGGGAAAACTACTCCCCCACCCACCCCACATCAATCACACCTGTCATATCTGACAGCCACCACATCCGCTGTCGCATCTACCGGTTGCAGAAACGTCGGCCATGGTTCGTCGCGACTTGCATCGCTCCCACAGGGGCTTGCGGTAAGTGTGTTATAGCGGCGTGGTGTGGTCGCGCCTCCCGGCGCTCCTACAGGGGCTTTCGGCGAGGGTGCGGTGGCTTTGAGGCATGGTCGCGACTTGCGTCGCTCCTACAGTGGGCTTTCGGCGAAAGTGCGGCGGCGATGGGGTTGCGGTCGCGCCTTGACCAGCCATGCGGCTATTGAAAAGCGGCGATCCTACAGGGACCTTCGGCGAGGGCGCGGCGGCTTTGAGGTGTGGTCGCGAGTTGCGTCGCTCCTACAGTGGACCTTCGGCGAGGGTGCGGGCACGGCAGGATGCGATCGCGCCTGCCGGCGCTCCTACAGGGGGTTCGGGGCTGCGGCGGGGGCTGTGGTGATTTCGGGAAATCGCGGTGGCATGCGCGAAGCGGGGTATTTTCCCGGTACCGTCGAAGGACGAGGGCCCGAAAGCACGAAAGCGCCCGGAGGCGCTTTCGTGGTGGATCGAGGTGCAACGGCGGGTTCGCCGCGTTCATCACCGGCGTGTGCGATGCCTGCGCGATCCCGTGTCGCGGTGGTACGGCGGCGGTTACTTGCCGGCGACGACCTTCACCATTTCGAGGCACTTGGTGGAGTAGCCCCATTCGTTGTCGTACCACGACACGATCTTGATGAAGGTGCCGTCGAGGGCGATGCCGGCGTCGGCGTCAAAGATCGAGGTGCGGGTGTCGCCGCGGAAGTCGGTGGCGACGACCTTGTCTTCGGTGTAGCCGAGCACGCCTTTCAGCGCGCCTTCGGACTGGGCCTTCATTTCGGCGCAGATCTCGGCGTAGGTGGCGGGGTTTTCGAGTTCGCAGGTCAGGTCGACGACCGAGACGTCCGAGGTCGGGACGCGGAACGACATGCCGGTGAGTTTCTTGTTGAGTTCGGGAATGACCACGCCCACGGCCTTCGCGGCGCCGGTGCTGGACGGGATGATGTTTTCGAGGATGCCGCGGCCGCCGCGCCAGTCCTTGTTGGACGGGCCGTCGACGGTCTTCTGGGTGGCGGTGGCGGCGTGCACGGTGGTCATCAGGCCGCGCTTGATGCCCCACTTGTCGTTGAGCACCTTGGCGATCGGCGCGAGGCAGTTGGTGGTGCACGAGGCGTTGGAGATGATCGCTTCGCCGGCGTACTTGGCGTGATTGACGCCGTAGACGAACATCGGCGTGTCGTCCTTCGACGGCGCGGACAGAATCACCTTCTTCGCGCCGGCGGCGAGATGCTTCTCGGCGGCGGCCTTGTCGAGGAACAGGCCGGTGGATTCGATCACCACGTCCGCGCCCACTTCGTCCCACTTCAGGTTGGCCGGGTCGCGCTCCTGGGTCAGGCGGATGCGCTTGCCGTTGACGATCAGGGTGTGGCCATCGACCGCGACTTCGCCCTTGAAACGGCCGTGGACCGAGTCGTAGCGGAGCATGTAGGCGAGATAGTCGGGTTCGAGCAGATCGTTGATGCCGACGATCTCGATGTCGTCGCCGAAATTCTGGACGGCGGAACGCAGGACATTGCGGCCGATGCGGCCAAAACCGTTGATGCCAACCTTGATCGCCATGGGCGGGTCGCTCCTGAGCAGGGGAATGAGGACGGGGAAGCCGGTCATTTTAGCGGATCGGGAGCATGCCCCGCCGGAAAGAGGCGCACATCACAATCGGCAGCGCCGGCCGGAGCGACCTCTGGTCATTTGTTAAGAATTTGATCATCCTCAAACGGCGCCCGGAAAGGCGCAGAGATACTGCCGGCCAATCCGGTGATCCCAATCCAATGCCCAGGAGGCAATCCAATGATCCGTCGTTTCGCCCCGCTCGCCCTCGCCCTCGCTTTCGGCGGCCTCGCCGCCCCCGCCTTCGCCCAACAGGCCGGTGAGTGGACCTTCAGCGTCGGCGCCCACCAGGTCAACCCGAAGAGCGACAACGGCAGCCTTGCCGGTGGCACGCTCGATGTCGAAGTCGACAGCAACGTCCGTCCGACCATCACCGCCGAATACTTCGTCCGCGACAATCTCGGCATCGAAGTGCTGGCCTCGCTGCCGTTCCAGCATGACGTGAACATCGCCGGTCTCGGCAATGTCGGTTCCACCAAGCACCTGCCGCCGACCGTGTCGCTGCAGTACCACTTCGGCGAAGGCAAGATGAAGCCGTTCGTGGGTCTGGGTGTGAACTACACCCTGTTCTTCAGCGAAGACACCACCGGCGCGCTCGCCGGCAACGATCTGAAGCTGGACGATTCCTTCGGTCTGGCCGCGCACGCCGGCATCGACTTCAAGGTCGGCGAGAAGGGCGCGATCCGCGTCGACGCGCGCTGGATCGACATCGACACCGATGTCGAACTGAACGGCGCCGGCCTCGGCACCGTCAACATCGATCCGCTGGTCTACGGCGCGGCTTACGTGTTCCAGTTCTAAGCGACACGTTCTGATCGTCCGTTTCGCCGCGTCACACCGTTCCGGCCGCACGACGGCCGGAACGGAACAACTCTGCTGCACCTGCGGGTCATGTCGGCTACTCTCCTCCGCATGGCCCGTTTTTCTTTTCTCTCCATCCCCGTCCTGCTGCTGGCGACACTGCTGCCCCGCCCCGCCCATGCCTGGGGCGCGGTCGGCCATCGTCTGGTCGCGCATCTCGCGGCGGACGAACTCGCCCCCGGCGCACGCGCCGAAGTCGCGCGGTTGCTGCGCGGCGAGGCCGATCCCACGCTCGCCGGCGTCGCCAACTGGGCGGACGAGTTGCGCGACAATCCGGTCGCCGGCGATCCCGACCTGGGCAAGCGTTCGTCGCGCTGGCACTACGTGAATCTGGCCGAAGACGACTGCGGCTATCGCGCGGTCGCGCATTGCCCGGACGGCAATTGCGTGATCGAGGCGATCCGCCGCCAGCGCGACATCCTGGCCGATCGGCGCCAACCCGACGCGGCGCGTGCGCAGGCGCTGAAATTCCTGGTGCATTTCGTCGGCGACATCCACCAGCCGCTGCATGCGTCGGGTCGCGGCAAGGGCGGCAACACCGTGCAGATCCAGTACGACGGCCGCGGCAGCAACCTGCATCAGCTGTGGGACCGCAGCGTGATCCTCGACAGCGGCCTGAGCGAGCGCGCGTATCTGCAGCATCTGCAGCGCATGCCGATGCCGTCGGAAGCGACCGGCGACGCGAACGATCCCGCCGCATGGGCCGTGGCTTCGTGCAAGGTGACCCTGCGCGACGGCTTCTTTCCGCAGCGGCCGACGATCCGGCCGTCGTACTTCACGCAGTGGCGACCCACGGCCGATGCGCAGCTGCGCATCGCCGGGCACCGGTTGGCGATGCTGTTGAACGATGCGCTGGCGGCGCGCTGAGAATCGCGGGATGCCGTACCGCCACCTCATTGCCGCCCTGCTCTTCGCCTTCGGCATGTCCGCCGTCGCCTGCGCCTTCGCCACCGCGCGTGCCGCCGGACCGAAGCCACCGATCACGGTGTTCGCCGCCGCCAGCCTGAAGGAATCGCTGGACGAGGCCGCCGTCGCCTACGAACGCCGCACCGGTACGCCGGTGAAGGTGGCCTACGCCGCCAGTACGGCGCTGGCGCGGCAGATCGAACAGGGCGCGCCGGCCGATGTCTTCGTGTCGGCCGATCTCGACTGGATGGATCATCTGCAGCAGCGCGCGCTGCTGGACGATGCCAGCCGGCGCAACCTGCTGGGCAACCGGCTGGTGCTGATCGCGCCGGCCGATGCGCGCGGCGGCGCCATCGCGCTCGGACCCGGCGTCGACCTGCGTCCGCGGCTCGGCAAGGGTCGATTGGCGCTGGCGCTCACCGAGAGCGTGCCCGCGGGGAAATATGCGCGCGCGGCGTTCGAGAAGTTCGGCGTGTGGACACGACTCGCACCGCAGGTGGCCGAGGCCGAGAACGTGCGTGCGGCGCTGTTGCTGGTGGCGCGCGGCGAGGCGCCGCTGGGCGTGGTCTACGCCAGCGACGCGATCGCGGAGCCGCGGGTGCGGGTGGTCGGCCGGTTTCCCGCGGGATCGCATCCGCCGATCGTGTATCCGGTGGCGCGATTGCGGGCGAGCGATCATCCGCAGGCGGCCGCGTTCGTGCGTTGGCTGTCATCGCCGGCGGCCGACGCGATCTTCAGGCGCCGCGGCTTCGGCATCCTCGACTGAGCATGGTCTTGCAAGCGTTCTCCGCCGCCGAACTCACCGCGATCGCGCTCAGCCTGAAAGTGGCGACGGTCGCGGTGCTGTGCAGCCTGCCGCCGGGCGTCGCGCTGGGCTGGCTGCTGGCGCGACGCCGCTTCCCGGGCAAACTGCTGCTGGACACGACGCTGATGCTGCCGCTGGTGGTGCCGCCGGTGGTCACCGGTTACGCGCTGCTGGTGCTGTTCGGCGCGCGCGGGCCGGTCGGCGCATTCCTCGCCGACACCTTCGGGCTGAGCTTCGCGTTTCGATGGACCGGCGCGGCATTGGCCAGCGCGATCATGGGCTTCCCGTTGATGGTGCGCGCGATCCGGCTGTCGATCGAACAGGTCGATCCGCGCCTGGAGCAGGCGGCCGCGACGCTCGGCGCAGGCCGCTGGCGGGTGTTCTTCACCATTACCCTGCCGCTGGCCTGGCCGGGCGTCGTCGCGGGCGCGGTGCTGGCGTTCGCGAAGGCGCTCGGCGAATTCGGCGCGACGATCACTTTCGTGTCCAACATCCCCGGCGAAACGCAGACGCTGTCGTCGGCGATCTATGGTCTGTTGCAGGTGCCCGGCGGGGAAGCCGGCGTCTGGCGGCTGACCCTGGTGGCGCTGTCGGTGTCTTTCCTCGCCGTGTTCGTCTCCGAATGGCTGGTGCAACGCCACCGCCAGGGCCGCCGCGCATGAACGCCGCACCGATCGACGGCGCACACGCCGACGCACGCCATGACGGGCGCGACGACACGAGCTTCCTGATCGAGATCGCGCTGCGGCGGGGCGATTTCCTGCGCGAGGTGTCGATCCGCAGCCGGCATCGGGTGATCGCGCTGGTCGGCGCCTCCGGCGCCGGCAAGACATCGGTGCTGCACGCCATCGCCGGCCTGCTGCGGCCGGCGCGCGGACGCATCAAGATCGCCGGGCGCCTGCTGTTCGACGCCGAGACGCGGATCGACGTGCCGGCGCACCGGCGACGCATCGGCTATGTCTTCCAGGATGCGCGGCTGTTCCCGCATCTCGACGTGCGCGAGAACCTGCTCTACGGGTTGCGCGGCGATGCGCGGACGCATCCGCGTTTCGCGCTGCACGAGGTGGTCGCGCTGCTCGGCATCGACGCATTGCTGCCGCGCCGGGTGCGCGGGCTGTCGGGCGGCGAACAGCAGCGGATCGCGATCGGCCGTGCGCTGCTGTCGCAGCCCGACCTGCTGCTGCTGGACGAACCGCTGTCGATGCTAGACATGGATCGTCGCGACGAACTCTTGCCCTACCTGCAGCGGGTGCGCGACGAAACCGCGCTGCCGATGATCTACGTCAGCCACGTGCCCGATGAAGTGCGGCGCATCGCCGACGAGGTGCATCGGATCGGCTGACGGTACGCGCGTCGCCCGGCGCACGGGCGACACACGGATTCACGGCGCGGTAGGTGCGGGTGCCGGCGTGGGCGCGGCCGCAGGCACCGGCGTCGTGCCGGATGCGGCCGGACCGGCGACGGGCGCGGCGGCCGCTTCCTGCGCCGCCGCCCTCGCCCGCAATTCATCGCGACGATAGGCGATGTGTTCGCGGATGGCGGCCAGTTCGGCCTGGCGTTCCTCGGCGGTCATCGCCGCGATGCGCGCGCGGCTGTGTTCGGCGGTCACCGGATCCACCTGCACTGCCAGGGCTTCCGCCGAACGCGCGGCGGCCTGTGCAGCCTTGGCGGCGGCCCTGGCGCGGGCGGCATCGGCACGCGCCATCTCGGCGTCGGCCGCATTGCGTGCGGCATCCGCACGCGCGGCTTCGGCGGCGACACGTGCGGCTTCGGCCTTGTCCGCCTGCGCACGGGCCGCCTGCACGGCGCGGGCACGATCGGATGCCGAAAGCGCGGGCGGCGAAGGCGGAGCCGGTGGCGCGGGCGGGGTCGCATGCGTGGGCGGCGACGGCGGTGCGGGCGGCGCAGGCGGCGCGATCGCATCCCGCGGCGAAGGAGGCGCGGGCGGCGCCGGAGGTGCGGGCGGCGGCGGAGGCGGCGTGTCGTCGACGCGCATCGCCAGTTCGATGCCTTCGAAGCGACCGTCGGCAGCCTCTTCGCCGATCTTCACCGCGCCGGGTTCGTCGCGGGCCACGATCAGCCGCGGCTTGCCCACGGTGACGCCGTTGCGCTGCAGTGCGAGGGCGACATCGAAACGATCGGGGCCCGCGCGGCGCACATTGCCGTCGACACGGATCTCGTTGCCGCGACCGTCGCGATGCTTCAGATCGAAGCGCGAACCGAAACGGCCGCCCGCCTCGAAGCGCGCAGGCGGTTGGCCGTCGGTCTTGAGGTCGAGAACGATGTGGTAGTCGTCGCTCGTCGCGACAGGGGCCGCCGCAGAAGCGACAGCGGGCGCAGCGGCACGCGTCACCGCCCGTGCGGGCTGCGCGGACCACACCGCAAGGCCGGCACCGAGCGTCAGCGTCGCGACCGCGGCGACGCCGATCCGCCGTGCCCACGCACGGGGCATGGGGGTTTTCAATTGCATGACTCTCTCCTTCAACGGATGTGAGAACCCCCAGTGGCAGCCCAGCGGCGCCTGCCGGTCGGCCATGAGGGTCTTGAGCATCGCTTCGCCGTACGCGCGTCGCGAATCGGGATGGGCCGCGATCACCGCCTGGTCGCAGGCGAGTTCCTGATCGTGGCGAAAACGGGCCGCGGCCAGATGGACCAGCGGGTTGAACCAGAACATGCAGCGCACCGCGGCGACCGCGAGATTGGCCAGATGATCGCGACGACGCAGATGCTGCCGCTCGTGCGCGAGCATCAGCCCGCGTTCGCGCGCGTCGTAGCGCTGTTCGAAATCCTCTGGCAGCACGATCCGCGGCCGCAGCACGCCGAGCAGCGCGGGCAGACCGTGGCGCGATTCCGCCTGCCACAGATCCTCGCCCCGGGGCCGCACATGGCCCAGCGCCGCTTCGAAACGGCGCTGCTGACGCCACAGTCGCCACGCCATGCCCAGCGCGCCGGCGCACCACAGCAGCAGCCAGGCCAGCGAATGATCCGCTTCGACCACCGGCGCGGCGACGATCGGCTGCACGATGTCCGTCACCGCCACCGCCTGCACGACCGGCACGGTCTCGACGGTGCGCGCGGGCAACAGACTCGCGATCACCGCCACCGGCAACAACCACCACGCGGCATAGGCGACGCCGGCGCCGAAATGACGGCGCAGCTGACGCGGCAACACGAACAGGACGCAGGTCGCGGCGACGACCGCGAGCGAGGGCAGCCACAGCCGCTGCAACAGTTCAGCGCTGGTCATCGGCGCTCTCCATATCGTCGATCAAGCGCCGCAGTTCGGCGACATCGTCGGGGGTGAGTTTCCGGTGCTGGCTGAAGTGCGCGACCAGCGGCGCGACGCGTCCGTCGAACAGCCGCGCCAGCAGCCCCTCGCTTTCGCCCATGACCCAATCCTCGCGCCGCAGCTTCGGCGAATAGAGATAGCGGCGACCGTCCTTGCCGGCCTCGATCGCGCCCTTGTTGAGCAGACGGTTGAGCAGCGTCTTCACGGTCGCCTCCTGCCAGTCCTGGCGGTCGGCCAGCGCCGCGACCACGTCTTCCGCCGCCAGCGGGCTGCGCTGCCAGAGGACTTCCATCACCACCGACTCGGCTTCGCTGATCTGCATGTCCCGGCGCACCTGACGATTACGAATGTAATTGAATTGCAGATTACATCCGTAAACGCTCGTGTCAAGCGCCGCTCGTCGGGCCGCATGCAGGTCGCTTTTTGAGCGGAGGCAGGACGGCGGCGGGGGAAGTCCGCGATGATGTCGGCATGACCGATCCAGCACGCAGCCTGCCCCATCGCCTCGACCGCCTCGACGACGCGGTCGAGACCCTCCTCGCCAGCATCGACGGGCCGCTGCACGTGGCCGCGCCGTTGGGCATCGGCAAGCCGCACCGGCTGCTCAACGCGCTGTACGCGCGGATCGAACGCGATCCGTCGCGCGCATTGCATCTGTACACCGCGCTGTCGCTGGATCCGCCCTCGCCGGCCAACGATCTGCAGCGTCGTTTCCTCGCGCCGTTTCTCGCGCGCCACTTCGGCGACGACTTCCCGCGCCTCGCCTACGTGCAGGCGCAGAAGCGCGACGCGCTGCCCGCGCACATCGAGGTGGAAGAGTTCTACATGCAGTCCGGCGCGCTGCTGAAATCGCGGCAGGCGCAGCGCCGCTACGCCAGCCTGAACTACACGCACGTGGCCCGCGCGATCGCGCAGCGCGGCGTGAACTGTCTGGTGCAGAAGGTCGCGGCGAATGCGGATGGCTCGCGGCTGTCGCTGTCGTCGAACACCGACCTGACCTTCGATGCGATCGACGCGATCCTCGCGCGCGGCCTGCCGCGGCCGCTGATGGTCGCGGAGATCGATCCGGAATTGCCGTGGATCGAGAACGGCGCCGCGGTGGACGCCGCGTTCTTCGACATCGTGGTCTCGCCGCCGGGCCCGTATCCGAAACTGTTCGCGCTGCCGCGCCAGCCGGTCGCCGACGCGGAGTTCGCCATCGGCTTCTACGCCAGCGCCCTGGTGCGCGACGGCGGCACCCTGCAGATCGGCATCGGCGCGCTGGCCGATGCGCTGTGCCACGCGCTGGTGCTGCGCCACACCGACAACGCCGCGTACCGGCGCGTGCTGCACGCGCTGGATCCGGAGATCGAGCGCCATCCGGCGGTGATCGCCAGCGGCGGACTCGATCCGTTCGAGCACGGCCTGTACGGCTGCAGCGAAATGATCAACGAAGGCTTCCGCCGCCTGGTGCAGACCGGCGTACTCCGGCGCAAGGTCGTCGACGACGAGCCGTTGATGCGCCGGATCAACGCCGGCACCGCCAGCGACGCCGACCGCGAACGGCTGGAGCGCGAGGGCGAATTCCTGCACGGCGCGTTCTATCTGGGCTCGCACGAATTCTACGACTGGCTGCGCACCCTCGACGCCGACGGCCAGCGCGGCATCGGCATGCGCCGGGTCAGCGAAGTCAACGAACTCTACGGCGGCCGCGAATCGCTGGAACGCGTGCAGCGCCATCAGTCGCGCTTCTTCAACACCTGCATGATGGCCACCGCGCTCGGCGCGGCGGTGTCCGACGGTCTCGCCGACGGCCGCGTGGTGTCCGGCGTGGGCGGGCAATACAACTTCGTGGCGATGGCGCACGCGCTGCCCGAGGCGCGTTCGGTGCTGATGCTGCGCGCCACCCGCGAGGAACCCGGACAACCGGCGATCACCAGCATCGTCTGGAACTACGGCCACACCACCATTCCGCGCCACCTGCGCGACATCTACGTCAGCGAATACGGGATCGCCGACGTGCACGGCGCCTGCGACGAAGACTGCATCGCGGCGATGGCCGGCATCGCCGATGCCCGTTTCCAGCATGACCTGCTGACGACGGCGAATCTCTCCGGCAAGCTCGGCGAGGAACTGCTGCGACTGCGCTTGTCCGGACGCAACACGCCGGAAGCCCTGCGCGCGACGCTGGCGCCGTTCCGCGCCGACGGCACCCTGACCGACTATCCGCTGGGCAGCGATTTCACGCCGGTCGAACAGCGGCTGGTGAAAGCGCTGACCTGGCTGAAGGCGAACACCGCGACCACGGGCACGAAGCTCGCGACCATCGCGCGCGCGCTGGCCGGCGCCCGCGCGTCGTCGGCGGAGGACATCGAAGCCGTGACCCGGATGGGCTATGCGAATCCCTCGGGATTTTCGGAAACGCTGTACGCGAAGCTGGTGGCGCTGGCGTTGCGGGAAACGACGCAGTGATGCGCTCGCATCGTGCCGCCGCGAACGCGGCGACATGGTGCGCACGGACCGGCACTGTGCGACGCATGCAGGATCGCCCGCATTCCTCGGACCCTGGAAATCAACGACTTGGCCTTGAATTTTCCCGTTTTCTACCCGGGAAACCGATGGATGGGAATGAAGATCGTGACTAGACTTTCATGCGCCTCTGCAGCGTCTGGCCTCACGGCGCCGCTTCCGGCATAGCACCATCCACACACGGGAGTACCGCATGAAAAGGATCCTTCCCGCCCTTCTTCTGTGGGCATTGTGTCCCGCCGCAACGCTTCGCGCGCACGATCTGATCCCCGAGTCCTGGTGTTACGGCGGGAGCCGTCAGACATTGCTGGAAGTGCATTTCTGGCCCGACGAACTCCGCACTTACAAGAGCACCCATCTCTACATCGACCCGATCACACAGCAGCCCTGCCCACCGACGGTCAAATGCGGGATCGTGGACGACTGGCACTGGGCCACACAAATCATGAACGAAGGGATTCCTGCATTCGCCAGCCAACGTCGGGCAGGTCCGCGCAGTGCGACCGCATCGGTCATCGCGGTCTCGACCACCCCGGACTACAACGACCGCGCTTCGCATCACTCGATCTACAGCTTCGATGATGGCCTGACCGTGCGCTATCTCGGGTGCGAGTTCACCAACAACTCGCCGCAGTGATGCGGACCTCGCGTCGATCGGACGCTCAACCGCCGCCCATGCCGCTGCCTGCAGTGCCGACGCCACTCCCTGCCGCACTGCCTGCACCCGCGCCGACGCCACCATCGCTCCTCGGCGGCCGGGTACCGGTCCGTCGTCGATCATGGTCTTTGTCGTCGGTGATCGCCGAGGCGGTCGGCACAGGCTGGCAGGATTCGATCACCACGGCATCGCGATACGACGACAATGCCGCGAGACAATCCATTTCGGAATCGGCGACGACGGGGATCATCTGCGGATCGAGTCCACCGTCGTCGATCGCGATCAACGCGGCCCATTGCGGCGTGGTCGCGACCGCCGGGAGCGCGACCGCGGCGAATGCAGCGGCGAGCGCCGATGCGAGAAATCCGTTCATGGCGTTCTCCTGCCGTGGGTTGTGATGGGAGATGGGAAGTCGGCCGCGTCCCTGCGGCCATCGCTGATCCGGATGCGATCGGAGCGATCGCGGAGAAGGGACTGCAGGACGCGCGCGGGCAGCCGGCATCCGATCCCTGCCCGGCCCGGCGTCGACTCACCAACCGCCGCCGCCACCGCCACCGGCACCACTGCCGCTGCTGCCGGAACCGGTGTTTCCGCCGTTGCCGGCGCCACCCGAACCGCTGCCGCTTCCGGGTGAGGGCTGGATGCGCTGGTGAGGCCGGATCGATTTGTTGGCATCGTTCGGATCGGTGATGGCGGAGGCCGTCGGCTGGCATGGCTCGACGATCAGCGTGCCGCGCTGCGATGGGATCTGTGCCAGGCAGGCATCTTCGCTGTCGGCTGCGATGCGGACGTTGTAGACCTCAAGGCCGTCGTCGAGCACGATCAGCGCGGTCCACTGCGGCGTGGTCGCGACCGCCGGCAGGGCTGCGACGGCGAGTGCCGACGCGAGCAATCTGTTCATGGCAACTGTCCCTGTGTGAATGTCGGTGTGAATGTCGGTGTGGAGTGCGTGTGCGGACGGAAAGTCGGCCGCGTCCCTGCGGCCATCGCCCATCCGACGGGCGATCAGTACGCGTCGAACCAGCACCAGGTCACCACCGTCACGCCGGGGCTGTTGGCGAGGCTGGCCAGTTGTCCGTCGCAGTAGGCCTGCGTGTCGGCGGTGATGTCGATGTAGCTGAAGGTGGACACCGTGCCGTTCGGATGCTTGATCGGATTGACGTATTTCACTTTGGCCCGCCACACGCCGGGCACGTAGGGCGTCGGACCGACCGGACCGGTGGTGCCGTCGCCGATTCTGGCGGCGGACGCGGGCACGGATGCGGCGGCGATCAGCAGGGTCATGGCGAAGCTTGCAATCAGGGATTTCATCGGGAACTCCGGAGAAACGGATGATCGGAATGCGACGGCACGGTCGGATTCGACCGTTCGAGGCGGATTGTCGGTGCCGCGTCCCTGCGGCAGGCATCGCTCCTGGAACGCTGGACGCGGCTCAGCGCGTTTCCTTCTTGCGCAACGGATCGGTGATCGCGGCCTTGGCGATGGCCTGCAGGGTCGACTCGAACTCGGCGGCGCGATAGGTCCTGCGGGCGAGCGCGACCTCCTTCATCAGCAGGCGGGCGACATCCAGCGATTCGCCGGGCGAATCCGCCAGCACGGCGACGGTGAACGGCGCCGCTTCCAGTTCAGGCAGGCCACCGTCGTGGAGATTCCAGTGCGGCATGCACGGTTCGATGCTTTCGATCGTGTAGCCCTGATTGTTGACCGCGTTGTCGATCGCCGCGTCCAGGGCGGCTTCGCATTCGCTGGCGTTGGAATAGGGGCCGACGGTGAGGCCGGCCGAGCTGCCGGCGAATTCGGCCGTGCCGAAGTAGACCAGCACGCCCTGGGGCACCTGTTCGGCACGTGCGGTTCCGGTGGCGGCGGCGATGGCCAGTGCGAGGCCGAGGGACAGCATCTGGAGCGATTTCATGCAGGGCTTCTCCCGATAGGACGGATCGTCCCCGCCGGACGACGGGGTGCGATCACGCTAGTCGGCGCCTCCTGCGGGCGGCCAGTACGAAACCGGGACGATCCGGGAACGCAGGCCGCGCGATCGGGTCGGCGACCGCCCGGAAAACGCCGTCGGCGGCGCTTCAACGCCCCGATGCATCAATGACTTGCGGAGGTTCCTGCCCGATTTCTTCCCGAAAACGTCATGGCCCCTCCGCGACGGCGGCACGTAGACTGTCCGCCGTTCCCGTCACCCGGAGTCGACCCCCATGCGGAAAGCTGCCGCGCTGACCATCGGCCTCGGCCTGTGGATCGCTTCGCCGAGCTTCGCCCACGACACCCAGCCCGCGAACTGGTGCCCCGCCGGCACCTTCGCGACCGTCGTCTCGCACTTCACTCTGACGCCCCAGTCGCTGGTCGATTACCGCGCGCAGCGCATCGACGACGGTACGGTGCTGGGCAGCAGCTGCCACGACCCCAAGTCCTGCGGCATCGTCGACGACTGGCATTGGGCCAACCAGGCCGCGGTCGAGACCTGCGGCATCGATCAGGCGCGGCGGTTGCCGCCGGGACAGACCTCGTCCGAGCAGGCGATGCCCTTCGTGACCGATCCCGGCGACTTCAATCTGGATACCGACGCCGACGGCAACGGCATCATCGACCACCACGACAAATACCGGTTCAAGTCGGGGCTGAAGGGCGTCTGCGTCGTGTGCAGGGCGCCGGCCGTCCCGCAGAACAGCGACGACGCGGATTCCTGAGCCGCGCGCGCTGCACGGCCGCGGTCTCGCACCCGCGCGGCCTCACGCCCGCACGCTCTCACACCAGCGCGTTCCGCCGCGTATAGGCCAGCACCGCGTCCACCCGGCGCTGCAGGTCTTCGCGCGCCTGCGGTTCCATCTCGCACTGCCCCAGCACGTAGTACGCGGAGCGCAGCACATCGCGCCAGCGCGGGTTGTGCGGCAGCTTCGACACCGACAGATAGCGCTCCATCGCGCGCGCGCGCAGGCGCCCGTCATCGATGGTGACCCGCCAGATCCGGCTCTTTTCGGCCAGCTCCAGGCGGCTGGTCGCGGTGACGCGCTCCCAGGTCTCCACCACCGTGAGCATCAGCTCGACCAGCGTGCGGCGGAACTCCTCGCGCATCTCGGCCTGCCGGCGCGCGTCGACGTCGCCCGGCGATACCGGTGCCGCAGACGATGACGCGGCATCGGTGCGCTGCCACAGACCGAGCACGATCAGGCCGTCGCCGCGTTCCCACTGCGACAGGCGCGCGGTCAAGGCCGCGCCGGCGCGGGCGGTGAGATCAATCGACTGCGCGGCGCTGTCCTCCATCCGCTCCAGCGCGGACATCAGGCGCTCGCCGTCGCCATCGGCGAGATGATCGACCACCGGGCGGCCCATCGGCGTGTCGACGGCGAGCAGCGCGCAGGCCGCGCGGTTCGCGGCCAGGACATGGCCGTCGGCGTCGAGCAGGCAGACCGCGTCCTCGCGACTGTCGAGCAACGCCTGCAGCAGGCTGCGATCCTCGGCCAGCGCATCGGCTTCGCGCCGATAGCGCGCAAGCTCTTCTTCCTGACGCACGCGACGCGCCTCTTCCTGCAGGCGCGCGTGCTGGAGACGGCGCTGCAGCAGCGCCCAGATCGCCAGCGCCACCACCACCGCCACCGACAACATCAGCGTCAGCAGCAACGTGCGCTGGCGCAGCTCGGCGCGGCGCAGGCGGTTCTCGGTCTCCAGCGCGGCGATCGTACGATCGCGCTCGGCGGTTTCGAAACGCGTGCGCAGCCAGCCCAACTGACGGTCGTGCTGCGCGCGCGACAGCGCGAGCGCGTCCGCATGCGCGCGCCGCAGCGTATCGAGCGCCGCGGCGCGATCGCCGCCGCGCTCCTGGATCGCCGCCAGTTCGTCCAGCAGTGCGGCGCGCTCGACATCGTCATCGCTCACCCCGGCGAGGCCATCGCGGACATGCCGCGTCGCCGTGGCGAGATCGCCGGTGGTCCGCGCCGTGCGCGCGATCTGCAACTGCAGCGACGCCGGCAGCGGCAGCTTGTGCTCGGTCGCGACCGCGAGCGCCGCCGCCGCATGCGCGCGCGCGCGCGGGAGATCGCCCAGCGCCAGCGCGGCCCGGGTCAATCCTCCGTACACGCGCAGTTCGTAGGCACGGTTGCCGCCTTCGCGGTAGGTGCGCAGGGCTTCGTCCAGCCAGCGTGTCGATTGCGGCACATCGCCGTTGTCGAGCCCCTGCTCCGCCATGCTCTCCAGCACATGCGCCGCCTCGATGCGCTCGCCCTGGGCCCGGTAGGTTGACAACGCCTCGCGATAGAAGCGCATCGCCTCGTCCGGCTCGTCCAGCTCGCGGTAGACATCGGCGATGTTGTTCAGGACCGCGCCGCCGACCTTGCCATCGGTGCGCTGCAGCTCCAGGCTCAGCATGAGCGAACGCAGCGCGCCGTGGAAATCGCCGAGACGCCGCAGCGCGCTGCCGATGTTCTTCAGATCGCGGGCGATGGCGACGCGATCTTCGCGCGCGCGGGCGAGGGTCAACGCGCACTCGAACCGCGACAGCGCCTGCGGGATGCGCTCCCACTTGTAGTCCAGGATGCCGCGACGGCGCACGAGCTCATAGCGGGACAGCGCATCGCCGTTCGCGCCGAGCACCGCATCCGCACAGTCGAGCGCGCGCGCGGCATCGTCGAAACGGCCCGCGGCGATGCGGCCCTCGGCGTGCACGAACAGCGCGTTCGCCGCGCGCACGGGAGACGCCGCCGGCACCGCGATGCCGGCGCGACGGAGGCAGACGGTGGCATCGGGCAACGCGCGATGCGCGTCGATCGCGGCGCAGCTCGGCGTTTGTGCACGACCGGTGACGGCCGTGCACAACGCCACGGCGAAGACCGCCGCGGCCAGGCATGGAACGCGAAGCCCCGATGCGCGCATCGCGCGTCTGCGCCCCAGTGGCACGGACTCAGTCGTGTCCGCGCGCCGCCGCGACCGCGGCTTCGACGGTGATGCCGAAGTGCGGATAGAGCTTCTCCGCCGGCGCGGACGCGCCATAGCTGTCGATGCCGATCACCGCGCCATCCAGACCGACGTACTTGCGCCAGAAATCGCGCACGCCGGCTTCGATCGCCACGCGCTTGCGGCAGGCCTTCGGCAGCACCGATTCGCGGTAGGCCGCGTCCTGGCGATCGAAGACATCGGTCGACGGCATCGACACCACGCGGGCGCCGTCGCCGAACCGTTCCGCCGCCTGCATCGCGAGGCCCACTTCGGAGCCGGTGGCGATGAAGATGACCTCCGGCGCGCCGACGCTGTCCTTCAACACGTAACCGCCGCGGCGGATATCGGCGACCTGCGCCTCGGAACGCGCCTGGTGCGGCAGGTTCTGGCGCGAGAACACCAGGCACGACGGGCCGTCGCGGCGCTCGATCGCGGCGCGCCAGGACACCGCGGATTCCACCGCGTCGCAGGGACGCCACACGTCGTTGTCGGGGATGTAGCGCAGCGACGCGAGATGTTCGACCGGCTGATGGGTCGGGCCGTCCTCGCCGAGGCCGATCGAGTCGTGGGTGTAGACGTGGATGGCCTGCGCGCCCATCAGCGCGCTCATCCGCACCGCATTGCGGGCGTAGTCGCTGAACACCAGGAAGGTCGCGTCGTACGGCAGGAAACCACCGTGCAGCGCGAGGCCGTTGCTGATCGCGGTCATTGCGAATTCGCGCACGCCGTAATACACGTAGTTCGCGTCCGGATCGCTGCCGGCGACCGACTTGCTGCCCTTCCACAGCGTGAGGTTGGAATGGGCGAGATCGGCGGAACCGCCGATCAGTTCCGGCAGATGCGGCGCGAACGCTTCGATCGCCATCTGCGATGCCTTGCGCGACGCGACCACCGGGCCTTCGGCCTGCAGCTTCGCGATGTAGGCGTCGGCGATGCCGGCGAAATCAGCCGGCAGCTCGCCGCGGATGCGGCGATCGAGCTCCGCGGCCTCCGCCGGATACTGCCCGGCGTAGGCTTCGTAGACGTGGCCCCAGCGGGTTTCGCGATTGTGGCCGGCGCTGCGCGCGTTCCAGGCCTCGGCGACCGCCTCCGGCACTTCGAACGGACCATGCTCCCAGCCCAGCGCGGCGCGGGTCGCGGCCACTTCGTCCTTGCCCAGCGGCGCACCGTGCGAGGACTCCTTGCCCGCCTTCGCCGGCGAACCGAAACCGATCGTGGTGCGGCAGCAGATCAGCACCGGCCGGTCGGACGATTTCATCGCGGTGTCGATCGCGGTGCGGATCTCGTCGGGATCGTGGCCGTTCACGCCACGGATCACCTGCCAGCCATAGGCCTCGAAACGCGCCGGCGTGTCGTCGGTGAACCAGCCCTGCACCTGGCCGTCGATCGAAATGTTGTTGTCGTCCCAGAACGCGACCAGCTTGTGCAGGCCCCAGGTGCCGGCCAGCGACGCGGCCTCGTGCGAGATGCCTTCCATCAGGCAGCCATCGCCCATGAACACCCAGGTGCGGTGATCGACCACCGCCAGCTCCGGGCGATTGAAGCGCTGCGCCAGCAGCTTCTCGGCCAGCGCGAAGCCGACGGCGTTGGCGAAGCCCTGCCCCAGCGGACCGGTGGTGGTCTCCACGCCCGGGGTCATGTGGTTCTCGGGATGCCCGGCGGTCTTCGAGCCGAGCTGGCGGAAATTCTTCAGTTCCTCGATCGGCAGGTCGTAGCCGGACAGGTGCAGCAGCGCGTACTGCAGCATCGAGCCGTGGCCGTTCGAGAGGATGAACCGGTCGCGGTTGAACCACTTCGGATTGCCCGGGTTGTGGCTCAGATAATCGTTCCAGAGCACCTCGGCGATGTCGGCCATGCCCATGGGCATGCCCGGATGGCCGGAATTGGCGGCCTGAACGGCGTCGATGGCGAGGAAACGGATGGCGTTGGCGAGATCGCGGCGGCTGGGCGTCGGCATGGGGCGTTGGGAGTCGGCGGCGCCCGGCGGACTGCGGGCCGCCCATTGTCCCATCCCGGGGGGCGGATGTCCCGGGTGGGGGTTTACGCTCGCTCGCCGGGCGGGGCGTTCAGGGATGGAACTCCGGGGGAGTAGGCATGGCCAGACTGCAAAGTGTTGGACGTTCGCCAGACTTGCGCAGGCACACGGAAAGGTGGGTGTCCTGATTCCGATTCCTCCAATCGCAAACTCAAATGCTAGACCTGTCCAAGGAACGCTGGTAACTCCACCGGAATCCGATTGTCGCGAAGGTCAGGAGCGGGATTTGCGGACACGGACACCACACCGACATCGACGCGCTCAAACGACAACGCCCGGCGGTGCCGGGCGTTTGGGATGCTTTTTTAGCTGCTAGAAGAAAGTGGGTGCCTCGGTCTTCCGACAGGGGGCCACCACCTAACCGAAGCGAATCGCATACTCGGCAATTATTTTATCAAGCATCTCACTGCCAGATGGAATCATTCTTTTGTAAGTGCCACTGCGAATAGAGTCCTCGACAGCATCTTCCATCGTCATATCCAACGAGACTCTAACCATCGACCAATTTCTATCAAAAAAATAAACGCTCGCTGAAAAATCAGAAAAGACTCTATCAAAGCCTGGAAGAGACGAGCACTCCCTACCAAGCATGTCGGCATAGAGCAACTTGATAAAGCTATCAAGATCATCGCGAGTAAGCTGCCCTCTATCCCCCTCCATCCCAGACCACAACACAGGCTTTTTTAGGTACTCAAATTCATCCAATGCTAAGTCATCAATCTTCGAGAAAAGGGCAGGCTTCGGGGAAATTAAGAAGTGAATTTTATGCAGCATCCTGAGCCTCAATAATCAATTTTTGGGTTAAGCCTCGGTTCCATTACTCTGAAAATTTTATTCATAGTAGGACTGTTCACGAACTTTGAAGAAGACGGGAAAAGGAGGACACCCACAAATCAGACTTTCCTGACGACCCTGCAGGCCCCCCTGACACCGCGCGGGCCCGGCGTCCAAGACAATAGCCCATGACCCGGCCTCGCTCGCACATCGCACCGCCCGATACGCCCGGCGCATTCCATTGCGTCCAGCGATGCGTGCGGCGCACGTTCCTCTGCGGTATCGACCGCTACACCGGGCAATCCTTCGAACACCGAAAGGCGTGGGTCGAAGACCGCATCCAGCGCGTGGCCGAATGCTTCGCCTTAGCGCCTCTACCGCGGCACAAAAAAACCCCGGTCGTCGCCGACCGGGGCTCTGGTTTCGAGGGTGCGAGCGCGAGTGCGGGCGCTTAAGGGTTGCGACCCGCGTCGATCACCGCGCACATCGAGGTGATCTGGAAGTCGGTGCTGGTGGAGTAACCGCCCGGGGTGGTCTTGGTGACGGTGATCTTCACGGCCTTGCCCTGCGGTTCGATGACGACGTTCCAGGGCAGCGTGGCCTTGGCGCCGGCGAGGTCGACGCCGCCGTTGGGTTGTTCGAAGGAAATGGTGCCGGCGCCCTGGTCGCTGGAGACCACGCGCAGGCCCGACTTCGTGCCCTCGGTGTAGATGCGCTTGAAGGCGGTGGCGACGCTCACGCCCGGAACCACGTCCCAGGTGGTGAAGGTGCGGCCGGTCATGAACTTGCCTTCCTGCTTGAAGTTGGCCTTGCAGGGCGGATCCGCGGCCAGTGCGGTGCCGGTCATCGCCAGCAGGGCCATCGTCGCGAGCAACTTGCGCATCATGCGTTCTCCTTGAATGCAGCACGCCCGGAACGGGCGATTGAAACGATTCTGCCAGCGCACCATGACCGCCACAAGCGAGCCGCGGGCCGGGCTGCGACGCAGGTCACGCCTCGCGCGTCGCATCGGCGGTCGCGACGGGCTCGGGATCGGATTCGCCGCGCGAGACCATCGCCGCGATACCCAGATCACCGGTAACGTTCACGGTGGTGCGGCACATGTCGAGGAAATGATTCACGCCGAGCACCAGGCCGATGCCTTCCGGCGGAATGCCGACCATCGCGCAGATCAGCGCGATCACCGGCAGCGAGCCCGAAGGCACGCCGGCGGTGCCGATGCCGCCGAGGATGCACACCAGCATCACCGTGACCTGCTGGCCGAAGCTCAGGTCCACGCCGAAATACTGGGCGAGGAACAGCACGGTCACGCCCTCGAACAGCGCGGTGCCGTTCTGGTTGGCGGTGGCGCCGACGGTCAGCACGAAGCGCGACACGCGGCGCGGCAGCCGCAGCTTGTGGTCGGCGACGCGCAGCGCGGTGGGCAGGGTGGCGTTGCTCGACGCGGTGGAGAACGCCATCAGCATCGCTTCCTGCACGTCGCGATAGAACGCCATGGGCGAGCGCTTCGCGATCAGCCTGATCGCGATCGAATACACCACGAACTGGTGGATCGCCAGCGCCAGCAGCACCACCAGCACGAACGCGCCGAGCCGCACCAGCAGATCCCAGCCGAACTGCGCGATGAGATTGAACATCAGGCAGAACACCGCGTACGGCGCGAGCCTGATGACCAGGCCGATGAGCGTCATCGACACGTCGAACAGGCCTTCGATCGCCCGCTTGAGCGCGCCCGCCGGCTCGGTGCGGGTGAGCACCAGGCCGATACCGAGCATCAGCGCGAAGAACATCACCGCGAGGATGGTGTTGTCGGCCGCGGCCTTGACGATGTTGTCGGGCACGATGCCGATCAGCATGTCCAGGCCCTTGGGCTGGGTGGCGCTGTCGCTGACGATCGCCTGCGCGCGTTCGGCGCCTTCGCTCATCATGTGCATCGCTTCGGCGCTGTCGACGCCGGCGCCGGGCTTCAGCCAGTTCACCAGCACCAGACCGATCAGCACCGCGATGGCGGACAGCAGCGTGGTGTAGGCCAGGGTGCGCCAGCCGATGCGGCCGAGCGCGCGCACGTCGCCCATTTCGCCGATGCCCACCACCAGCGCGGAGAACAGCAGCGGGATGACCAGCATGAAGATCAGACGCAGGAAGATCTTCGAAAAAGGCGTGGTGACGTATTCGATGAAGCCCTTCACCCAGACGTGATCGACGCCGACGAAGCGGTAGACCAGCAGGCCGAGCAGAATGCCGGCGGCAAAACCGATCGTGATTTTCCAGTGCATCGGCAGGCCCGACGGTTTCGCGGTTTCGGTGCTCATGGCGGTTCCCTGTGAGGACTGCGGGAGGATATCAGGCGCGCGGGAGCATGCCCTGCATCGGGATGTCCGGTGGGTTCCTGCCCTGCAGGATCATGTTCTGCAGAATCATGGCGTCGGATACAGCGGCGGCAGCAGCGGCGCGGCGGCCGCAGCCTCGTGCGCGCGCCAGTGCGGGCCGTCGGCGAAGGCGATGCGGACCGCAGCGATCGCGGCCATGGGATCGCCGCTCCCCCAGCGCGCGCGCTGCAGGCCGGTGACCGCGGCGCGCTGCGCCGGATCGGTCAGCCGCGCGCGCACCTCGTCGAGGTCGGCGGCCGGCGGCGTGGCCAGCGCGCACAGCAGGCGCGCGATTTCGGCACGATCGCCGCGCGCCAGCGTCCGCGTCCAGGCCTGCGCATCGGGGCGCGAGAGTGCGGGCGCGGCAGGCGCACCGGCAGACGACGGAGCAGCGACCGCGACCGCAGGCGCGGTGTCGTGCCAGCGTTTGCGCGCGGACCACATCCGCCATCCGAACACGAGCGTGATGCCCCACAGCATCGCCAGCGGCAGCAGCATCCACATCCACGGTTGTTCCGGCACCCATCGCTGCCAGGCCGGACCCGCCATGTCGTCGGCGGCTGCATCCGGCGTGCCTGTCGGCGACGGCAACGCGCCGCCGAGCGAGGGCGAGACCTGCAGCACCAGATCGGGCAGCGATGCCGTGCGCGCGACGCCGGCCTGCGCATCCCACCACGCGATCCGCGGCCCGGCGATGCGCAGCGTGCCCTCGCGCGCGGGCACGATCGCGAATCGGCGCACCACCGTCGCTTCCGCGCGGCCGTCGACGAAACGATCTTCCGACTGCGCCGATTCCGGGAACGACTGTGCGCCTTCGCCGACCTGCAGCATCAATGGCGGCAACTGCGCGGCCACCGCACCGTCGGCCACCGCTTCCACGGTCACCAGCGCGGTTTCGCCGACGCGCGCCTGCGGCGGCGCCTGCAGATAGCGCAGGCGCAGGCCGCGCAGCGGCAGCCAGGGTTGCGCGGCGGTGGCCGGGATGGGCTTCACCTGCAACTCCAGCGGACGGCCGCGCACGCGCAGTTCCTGGCTGCTGCCGAACACGCCGCTGGTGGAATCGGAGCTGCGGCCGAGGAAGCGCGGCGGCGGCACCACCAGTCGCCCCGCGCGTTCGGGAATCAGCACATAGCGGCGTTCCTGCACGTTGTAGAAGCGATTGCCGATCTGCTGCAGCGGCAGCGCGTCCTCGCCGACGATCTTCAGACTGGCGCCGTCGGGCGCGTCCTGATCGATGCGACCGCTGAGGCCGATGCTGAGGTCGTAGTACAGGCGCAGCGTGTAGCCCACGGACTGCTGCGCATAGGGCGTCGCGGTTTCGACCCGATTCTCGAAGAAGACCGTTTCCCGCGCCGCATCCGGCACGGCCGGCGCGGCCGCGCGCGCCGCGGCGACGTTCCGCGGCGGCGTGACCGTCAGCCGCAACGGCGGCCCGCCGCCGTCGAACGGGATGGCGATCTCGCCCTCGCGCATCGGCCGCAGCCGCAGACGTACCAGGATGCGCAGATCGATCGCGCCGTTCACGATCGCCGGCTTCGGCTGCGAGGACTGCTCGACGATCATGAACTCGCGCACCAGCGCCGGGATGTCCGGGAGGCTCTGGACATCGCTGGCGTCGAGATCGAGCGTGAGCACGACGGTCTCGTCGAGCGCGATCCGGTTGCGGTCGAGCGACGCGCGGTGTCTCGCCGCCTGCGCCGGCAGCGCGCACGCGAAGATCAGCGCCGCGCACAGCAGCATCGCGAACGGCATCCAGGCGTCGCGGAAGGCGCGATGCGACATCAGCGATCGTCCTCGCGGCGGCGACGTTTTTCCTCGAGCTTGAATTTCGCGCGCAGCAACCCGCCGGGATCGTCGGGCACGCGCCGCAGCCAGGCTTCGTCGGCGATCCGTCGCTGACGCTGGGCCGGGGTTTCCTGCGGCCGCGGCTTGGTCGCGGGCTGCGTGCCGGGCCGTTTCGCGGAGGCGCCGGCCATGCGTTCGCGATAGGCGGCCTCGGCGGCGCGCGCGTCCTGCTCGCGCTTGCGCGCGTCGTCTTCCCCGGGCGGCGGCGTCCCGTCGGGCTGCGGTTTCGCCGGTTGCGGCTGCCCGTTCTTCGGGATCGACGGTTGCGCCTGTCCATTCTGCGGTGCCGGCTGCGGTGGCTTGTTCTCGATCGGGCGCGATTGCGTCGGCGCAGGCTGTCCGGACTTGGGCTGACCCGGTTTCGATTGCTCGGGTTTCGACTGCTCCGGCTTCGACTGCTCCGGCTTCGACTGCTCGGGTTTCGACTGCTCGGGTTTCGACTGCTCCGGCTTGGATTGCTCGGGCTTCGGCTGCTGCGGCTTCGATTGCTCCGGTTTCGACTGTTCCGGCTTCGATTGCTCGGGATTGCGCTGATCGGTTTTCGAAGGGCGCGATTTCGGCGGCGGCGGTGGCGGCAGGCGTTTGCGCGCGGCCTCCACGCGCTGCAGATTCTCGGCCGCATCGCGCATGCCCGGCTGCAACTGCAGCGCGCGCCGATATTCGGCGATGGCTTCGTCGTAGCGCCCCTGTTTCGCCATCGCATTGCCGCGGTTGTAGGCCGCATCGGCACCGGCCAGATCGCGCCAGGCCGTTTCGGCGCCGGCGTAGTCGCCGCCGCGATACGCCTCGACGCCGCGGGTCATCGCCGCATGCTGGCGCTGATCCTCGCGCCGCCACAGATCGGCGGCCTGCACGGGCTGCCACGGCAGCCACAGCGCGATCAGCGCCACCGCCAGCACGCCGCGACGGAACGCGAACAGCGCCAGCAGCATCAGCGGCGGCAGCAGCCAGAAGCCTTCGTCCAGCCGCCCGCGACCGCGTTTGCCCTGCGCCACCGCGGCATCGACGCGATCGGCGGAGAGCGCGCCGAGCGTTTCCAGATCGGCATCGCCCGGCGCGAACGAGGCGTAGTCGCCGCCGCCGGCGGTCGCCAGCGCGCGCAGCGCCGGCACCTGCAGCCGCGCGGTGGTGACATCGCGATTGCGCCGGAGATACTGGCCGCCGGTCGCGGCGCCCATGCCCAGCACCGAGACGCGATAACCCGCGGCGCGCGCGTCGATCGCCGCGGAGTTCGCGCTGCCGCCGGCGCGGCCGGTGATCAGCAGGATCTCGCCGCGCGAGAAACCCGCGCGCTTCAGCAGCCGCGCCGACTCCTCGATCGCGCGGTCCGCACGGCTGCCGTCGCGCGGCATCACGTCCGGCGACAGCGTATCGAGGAACAGCGCGATGTTCTCGCCGTCGTCGGTGAGCGGCGACACCGTGTAGGCATCGTCGGCGAAGGCGATCAGCGCGATCTGGCCGGTGCGGCGACGCAGGATCCGCGCGATCTTGTCGCGCGTCTGCAGCAGCCGCGACGGCGGCACATCGGCGGCGTTGGTCGCCGAAGACATGTCCACCGCGATCACCAGCGGATTGCGATCCTGCAGCAGCGGTTGCGGCACTTCGCGCCAGCTCGGCCCGGCCAGCGCCAGCACGGCGAGCGCGCTGGCCAGCGCCAGCGCGGCCAGCGGCAGCCACCCGCGCCAACCGTCGCCGTCGCGCCCGTCGGCCTGCAGCAGATGCGGCAGCAGATGCGCGTCGACCACCTGACGCCAGACGTGACGGCCCGCGCAATGACGACGCAACCACCACAACAGCGGCGGAATCGCCAGCAACCCGACCAGCCACAGCGGGCGCAGGAACAGGAAGTCGACCGCGGTCAGCGTGTCCGGCAGCGGATTCATGACGACCTCCGCGACGACCACTGCCGCAGCAGCAGCGCGAGCAACGCGCACAGCAGCGACGCCGCCAGCGGCCACGCATAACGCTCGATCTTCGGCCGCAGCCGCTGGCCCGGTAGCTTCACCGGTTCCAGGCGTTCGATCTCGTCGTAGATGCCGACGAGTTGTTCGGCATCGCGGGCGACGAATGCGCGGCCGCCGGTGATGTCGGCGACGCGCTTCATGCCGGCTTCGTCGGTGAGCGCCGCGTTGCCCGGCATCCGGATCGGGAGACCGAACACCGACAATCCCGCGCCGTAGCCGCCGAAGGCGACGGTGTGGATGCGCACACCGGCGTCGCGGGCGATCGCCGCCGCTTTTTCCGGCTCCAGCAGACCCGGCGTGTTCACGCCATCGGTCAGCAGGATCAGCACGCGCTGATCGGCGGGCCGCGCCTGCAGTCGCTTGGTGGCGAGCGCGATGGCATCGCCGATCGCGGTCGCCGGGCCGGCGATCTTCGCCTCCATGCTGCGCAACTGCTCGCGCACCGTGTCGAGATCGCGGGTCAGCGGCGTCAGCGCATAGGCGCGCTCGCCGAACACGATCAGGCCGACGCGGTCGCCCTGGCGCCGTTCGAGGAACGCATCGATCACCGCCTTGGCCGCGACCAGGCGACTGACGGTGCGCCCCTCCAGTTCGATGTCGCGCTCGTCCATGCTGCCCGACAGATCCACCGCGAGCATCAGATCGCGCGCGGTCTGCGGCGGCTGCACCACCTCGCCGAGCTGCTGCGGACGCGCGGCGGCGACGCACAACAGCGCCCAGGCCAGCCACGGCAGAACGCCCAGGCGCTGCGCGCGCGCCGGCCCGATGCGGCCGCCGATGGCGCCCAGACGTTCGCCGAAGGGCACGCGCAGCGCCGGCGCGCCGGCGCCGGCCGCCGGCAGCAGCCGACGCGCCAGCCACGGCAACGGCAGCGCGCACAGCCACCAGGGCCAGGCGAACACGCTCAGCAGCCAGTGGCCGGCGTCGTTCATGCGCGCCTCCGTGCGCTGTGCGACGGCCACCACGTCGACGGCCGGCGCCACGATCTGCGCGGGCCTTCGTGGCGCATCAGTTCGACGAAACGGCCGCGCACGATCTCGCGCAGCGCGGCGTATTCCTGTTCGCCCACGTCGCGACGGAATCCGCCCTCCAGCAGCGAACGTCCGACGCCGGCGGAGAACGCCGGAATGGACTGGCCTGCATCGAGAAATCGCAGCCAGTCGTCGCCGCCGAGGCGGTCCGCCGCGGGATCGCGACGACGCGCGGCGCGACGCAGCAGTTCCGACATCATCGCGATCCGCGCCGGCGCGCCTTCGACGGCATCGATGCTGGCGTCGAAGAAGCGCTGGAATTCGCGCACGCGGCGCTGCTGGCGATGGCGCCGGACCGCGAACGCGATCAGCGCGATCGCCAGCAGCGCCGCGACCAGCCACCAGCCCGGCGCGGGCGGCCAGAACGGCGGCGGCGGCGGCAGATGCGGTTCGAGCAGCGGCAACGGGTCGGCGCCCGCCGCAGGCGCGGGGCTCTGCAGACTCATGCGGCGCGGGACCCCGCGAACAGGTGCAGCCAGCTTTCGCTCGGCGCATCGGTGGACAGCGCGCTGGCGCGGATGCCGCTGCGCGCGAGGATGGCGAGGGCATCGTCCATCGGCGTGGAGAACGCCGCCTGCCAGCGTTCGCGCTGCGCGCCCGTGGCGAGATCGAGTTCGACCCGATGCGGCGCCGATGCGGCGGCGCGATCGATCCAGAACGGCAGCGTGGTCCGCGGCGGATCGCGTTCCAGCGGATCGCACAGCAACAGCACCACCACTTCGCGATGCTGCACCAGCGTCGGCCAGCGCGAGGGCGGCTGCGCGACCACGCTCAGCGGGTCGGCCAGCACCACCAGGCGCGCGCCCGGACGCAGCAGGCGATCGGCGTGATCCAGCGCGACCGAGAGTCCGTCGTCGTTCTCCGGCGGTTTCGCGTACCAGCGCACCATGGCATCGAGCACCCGCAGCGCGCCGCGCGGCCCCGCGGCAGGCACGACTGGCGCTTCGCGACCGCTGCCGCGCAGCGCGGCGATGCGGTCGCCGTCGCGCACCGCGGCCCAGGCCGCGATCGCGCCCGCGCGCGCCGCCTGCACCGATTTGAAGCGCGTGCGCGTGCCGAAATACAGCTGCGGCGCGGTGTCGGCGACGATCAGGGTCAGTCGCTCGCGTTCGGCCTGGAACACCTTGGTGTGCGGACGTCCAGTGCGCGCGGTCAGGCGCCAGTCGATGTGGCGCGCGTCGTCGCCCTGGGTGTATTCGCGCGATTCGGCGTATTCCATGCCGCGCCCGCGCACCGGCGACGTCGCCTGGCCGCTGAGGCCGTGACGCCCGCGGCGCGGCGGACGCCGGCCGAGCACCGCGCGACGCAGCGCCACCAGTTCGTCCAGCGCGGGCACGATGCCTGCGTTCGTCCCTGCCTCCATGGTCGACGATTCGCTCACGGTCCTGTCGGCGTCGACGGACATCAGGGCAGCGGGACTTTCTCGACCAGCGCGCGCACCAGGCGCTCGCCGTCCCAGCCTTCGGCGACCGCCTCGTAACTGGGCAGCACGCGATGCCGCAGCACGTCGATCGCGACCGCGCGCACGTCCTCCGGGGTGACGAAGTCGCGGCCGGCGAGCCAGGCGCGCGCGCGCGCGCAACGCTCCAGCGCGATCGAACCGCGCGGACTCGCGCCCCAGCCGATGCGCCGCGCCAGCGCCGGGTCGTAACGGCGCGCATCGCGCGACGCGAGCACCAGTTCGATCAGATAGCGTTCCACCGGCGGCGCCAGATGCAGGTCCAGCACCGATTCGCGGGCGGCGAACACGTCGGCCTGCGACAGCCGCAGCGGCGCGGCGACGTCCGGCGCCTCGGTGCCGCGCGCGCCGTCGAGCGCACGCTGCCGCGCGAGGCGCAGGATCTCGCCTTCCACCGCCGCTTCGGGATAGCCGATGCGCACGTACATCAGGAAGCGGTCCAGCTGCGCTTCCGGCAGCGGGAAAGTGCCTTCCTGCTCGATCGGGTTCTGGGTGGCCATCACCAGGAACAGGCGCGGCAGGGCATAGGTGCGGCGGCCGACCGTGACCTGGCGTTCGCCCATCGCTTCGAGCAGCGCCGACTGCACCTTGGCCGGCGCACGGTTGATCTCGTCGGCGAGCAGCAGCGAATGGAAGATCGGGCCCGGCTGGAATTCGAAATGGCCGTCCTGCGGGCGCCAGACCTCGGTGCCGGTGAGGTCGGCCGGCAGCAGATCGGGCGTGAACTGGACGCGGGCGAAATCGGCTTCGAGTCGCCCCGCCAATGCGCGGATCGCGGTGGTCTTGGCCAGACCGGGCGCGCCTTCCACCAGCAGATGGCCATCGGCGAGCAGTGCGGTCAACAGGCGTTCGATCAGTGCGGACTGTCCGACGATTTCCGCGGAGAGCTGGTCGCGCAGCTGCGCGAACGCGGCATGCAATCGGGAGGGAGCGGCGGTGTCCATCATGTCCGGCGTGCGTCCATCGTCGGGGGAATCGATCCGCAGTTTGACCGAACTGCGGCGGAAATGTTCATCCCCCGCGCTGCGCAGGCGGCGATGTTCCGACGCCGGGAAAAGAAAACGGGGGCCGAAGCCCCCGTTCATGTCGCGTCTTCGCGCTGGCCGCCGGCATCAGCGGCGCGGCGTCACCGTCATCACCTTCGGGGTCACGAAGATCAGCAGTTCGGCCTTGCTCTTGCCGCGGCCCTTCTTCTTGAACAGATTGCCGAGGATCGGCAGATCGGCCAGGAACGGCACCTTCGATGCCTGACTGCGGTCGGAGAATTCGTAGACGCCGCCGATCACGACGGTGTTGCCGTCCTCGACCAGCACCGCGGTGTTCACTTCGCGCTTTGCGATCAGCGGCACCGAACCGTTCGCGGTTTCGATGAACTCTTCCAGCTCGTCCTTCTTGACCGCCATGTTGAGGAACACGCGACCGTCGTTGGTGATGGTCGGGGTGACCTTCAGTTCGAGCACGACGTCCTTGAAGTTCACGGTCTGGGTGACCAGGCCACCGGTGTTGCTGGTGGTGACGTAGCCGATTTCGCGACCCTGCTTGATCACCGCTTCGCGCTGATTGCTGGTGACGACGCGCGGGTTGGAGATCACTTCGCCGCGACCTTCTTCCTGCATCGCCGACAGCTCGATGTCGAGCGCATAGCCTGCGTTGAGGATGGTGAAGGCGAGACTGGCGGGATTGCTGGTGATCAGCGAGCCCACCGCGGCGCCGAGGTCGACGTTCGGGCCCTTGCTGATGGTCGGCAGCGGACGCAGCGGCTGCGGCAGCAGCGGGCGGCCTTCCGCGGCGCGGTCGGCGTTGTCGATCGCCCACTGGCGCAGCGCTTCGTTGTAATCGGACTGCGCTTCGGTGATCGAATTGCGGGTGCCGGTGGTGTTGCCGATGTTGTTGCCGAAGGTGACGTTGTCGCGGCTGCCGTTGATGCCGAACTTGGCGCCGAGTTCGCGCGCGAAGTCTTCGGTGGCGATCACGATCTTGGCTTCGATCAGCACCTGGTCGACCGGCTTGTCGAGCTGCGAGACGAGGCGACGGATTTCCTCGACGCGGGCCGGGATGTCGATGACCAGCAGGGTGTTGGTGCGGCGGTCGAAGCTGAGGCTGCCGCGTCCGGACAGGAAACCGCGGCTCTGCTGCTGGCCGCCGGCGCCGCCCTGGGCGCTGCTGCCGGACTGGTTGCCCTTGCTCTCGTCGGTCAGCAGCTTGGCGATGTCTTCGGCGTTGCCGTAGCTCACCGTGATGTATTCGGTGATCGTTTCGACGCGGTTCTCGATCGCGATGCGGGCGTCTTCCTTGTCCTGCTCGAACTTCGCGATTTCGGTCTGCGGCGCGACCCACACCACGTTGCCGCTGCGACGCTTGTCGAGCTGCTTGGCCTGCAGGACGATGTCCAGCGCCTGATCCCACGGCACGTTGATCAGGCGCAGGGTGACGTTGCCCTGCACGGTGTCGCTGGCGACGATGTTGAGGTTGGACTCCTCGGCGATCAGCTGCAGCACCGTGCGCACCGGCACGTCCTGGAAGTTGAAGGTCACCGGACGGCCGCCGTAGCCGCGCGACGAGGTCGCGGTCGCGGCCTTCTGCGCCGTGCTGGCCGCGGCCGAAGCGCCACCGACCGCACGGGCCGGCGCCGCGGCGCGCGGCACCAGTTCGACGATGTAGTCGCGACCGGTCTGATAGGCGAGCGGCTCGAAGGCGCCCTTGGCGCTCATCGCGACCTGCGCCTTGCCGCCGTTGCCGGTGGCCTGCACCTGCTGCGCCGGCGTGGCGAAGTCCGTGACGTTGAGCGTGCGCTGCAGATGCGCCGGAATCGTGACGTTGCCGATGTCCACGACCACGCCGCTGTCGGTGGTGCGCATGTCGGGCATGGCGCCATCGCCGTCGAAGTGCAGGATCAGCTTGCCGGAGCCGCCGTCGCCGCGCTTGAAGTCGATGCTGGTGACCGAGGTGACCGCAGGCGCCTTCGGCGCGGGCGCGACGGTGGGCGCGTCCGCGGCGGGCGTCGCCGCGTTGACGGCGCTGAGCGCCGACAACAGGCCGGCGGCCAGGCCGAGGAACACGGCTTTCATAGGCTTCGTGCGACGGCCCTGCTGCTGGCTATGCGCGTTGAGTACGATCATTTCGCTATCCCCTCGTCTTATTCGTCATCGAGCGAAACCGTCGCCGGCCGCTCCAGCCAACCGCCTGCACCATCGGGAACCAGTTCGACGAGTTCGATGCGATCCTCGAACACGCCGGTGACCCGTCCGTCGGACTGCCCCATGTAATTCCCCGGGAGGATCCGGTGGGTGACCTTGTCGGGTCCCATCACCAGAGCGACCTGGGCCTTGCCTTTGCCGATCGTCCCGACCATGTCGAGCGAATCCAGCGGAAAACTCTCCAGCGCCTGCTTGCGCCGATCGCTGATCGGACGCGGTCCGGACGCGGAAGAACCGGGCGCGAACGCGGTGCTGAACGGATCGCGCAGGGTCTGCGCGGAATATTCGAACTGCTCGAACTGCTGCATCACCGGCAGCGGATCCAGCGGCGGCGCCGGACGGGCCTTGACCCCCGCGACCCACTCTTCGAGGTTGGGCGCATCGCCCGGCGTGCTGGTCACGGAACGTCCGCAGCCCGCCAGTGCGGCGACCAGCGCGACCGCGAGCGCGACGCGTGCACCGTTGTTGAGAAGTCTGCGCATCAGCGGCTACCTCCCTGGGCCGCCTGATTGGCGGCGGCGGTGGTCTTGTTGTTCGCGTTGCTCACCGCGGCCGCACCCGGGACCGGCGGCGCGGCGCCCGCGGGCGCACCTGCCGGCGGCGCGGCGGCGGCGCCGGCGGCCTCTTCCTCGTCGCGATAGCGGTAGGTCTTCACCGTGCCCTTCAGTTCGAGGATCGAATTCGGACCGATGCCGACCGGCTGCTTGTTCTTCGGGGACGCGGGACCCTGCACGTTTTCGCGCGGCTTCAGCGAGATGTCGTGCATGGTCATGATCACCACGCGCGGCAGCGACGCCACGCCGCTGACGAACGCGCCGAACTGGTGGTAGCTGCCCACCATCTTCAGTTCGATCGGCTTCTCGGCGTAGAACTCCATCGCGGTCTCTTCGCCCGGCTGGAACAGTTCGTTGGTGATGCCGGTGGCCAGCGCGGTCTGCGAAATGTCCACGATCAGGTCGGGCATCTCGGTCTTGCTCGGCAGCTGGCGCAGCATCTGCTGCAACTGCTGTTCCATCTGCGCGAGCTGCTGTTTCAGCGGTTCGAGATTGGCGGCCTGACCCTGCAGGGTTTCGAAATCGGTGCGCTTGGTCACTTCTTCCTTTTCCAGACCTTCGAGCGTGGCGCCCTTCGGACGGGTCAGGAAGTTCCACATCAGGAACAGGATCAACAGCCCGAGCGCGACGCAGAAACCGAACTGCCATTCGCGCGGCCAGGAGCCGGCGTTGTTGAAGTCGAGTTCCTTGAGCGACATTTTCTTTTTCACGACTCGGCTCCTCCCTTCGGCGGCTCTGCGCTCTGGGGCTTGCTGGTATCCGGGGCGGAGGCCGCCGCGGGCGGCGTACCGGCGGGTGCGGCCGGCGGCGGCGCGGCGGTACCCGGCGCGGGCTGCGCCGGCATCAGCGGCTGCAGCGTCTCCTGGGTCGCGCCGGCGGCCGGTGCGGCCGGATCGACGGCGCCTTCCTCACCTTCCGCCTTCGCGTTCGGATTCGCGAGGGTCACCGACAGGCTGAAGGTATGCGGCAGGCCGCTGTTGTCGCCTTCGGCCTGGATCACCGACAGATCCGGCTTACTCATCCAGCCCGACGCGGCCAGGTTGTCCATGTAGGCGCTGACCCGGGCGTAGGACTGCGAGCGGCCTTCCAGGGTCAGCTTGTCGCCGTCCTGATTGATGCCGGTGAGGATCACGCCGTCGGGAATGGTGCGCACCAGGGAGTCGAACAGGTGCACCATCTGCGAGCGGTTGGCCTGCAGTTCTTCGATGACCTTCTTGCGGTTGAGCAGATTGTTCTTCTTCTGCTGCAGCGCCTCGATCTCGGTGATCTTGGCCTTGACCTCGGTGATCTCGCGGTCGAGGAACGCGTTGCGCGTCTGCTGACCGGCGATCTGGGCGTTGTAGTAACCGTCGACGAGGAACCACAGGGCGAAACCTGCGACCGCGGACACCGCCAGCATCAGGAAGAACTGCTTCTTGCGCTCTTTCTGCCGTTCGGCGCGCCACGGGAGGAGATTGATGCGTGCCATCAGTCGAAGCTCCTCAGGGCGAGGCCGCAGGCGATCATCAGCGCCGGGGCGTCCTGCGCGAGCGCGTGCGCCTGCACGCGGGGGCCGAGAGTCATCTGGGCCAGCGGATTGGCGATCACCGTCTGCACGCCGAGCTGTTCTTCCACCATCGCGGCGATGCCGGCGATGGAGGCGCAGCCGCCGGCCAGCACGATCTGGTCGACGCGGTTGTATTCGCTGCCCGCATAGAAGAACTGCAGCAGGCGGCCGATCTGCTGGGCCATGGCTTCCTTGAACGGCTCCAGCACTTCGATTTCGTAACTTTCCGGCAGGCCGCCCTGGCGCTTGGCCAGACCCGCCTCTTCGTAGCTCAGGCCGTAGCGGCGCATGACTTCATCGGTCAGCTGCTTGCCGCCGAAGACCTGCTCGCGGCTGTAGATGTTGCGGCCGTTGCGCAGGATGCTGAGCGTGGTCATGGTGGCACCGACATCGACCAGCGCGACGATGCCGTCGTGCGGGATGTTCAGGCTGCCGGCGATCAGGGCGAAGGCGTTCTCGATCGCGAAGGCCTCCACGTCCATGACCTTCGCCGTCAGGCCGCCGACCTCGAGCGCAGACGCGCGCATTTCCACGTTCTCGGACCGGGACGCCGCCAGCAGCACCTGGACCATTTCCGGGTTGCCGGGCATCGCGCCCAGGACCTCGAAGTCCAGATTCACTTCCTCGATCGGATATGGGATGTAATTCACCGCCTCCAGCTCGATCTGGGACTCCATGTCGTCCTCGTCCAGCTCGGACGGCATCGGAATGATCTTGGTGATCACCGCCGAGCCGGCCACGGCCGCGGCCGCGTGCTTGGCCTTGCTGCCGGAGCGGTTGAGGGCGCGACGGATGGCCTCGCCCACGGCCTCGACCTCGACGATGTTCTTCTCGGCGACGGCGTTCGGCGGCAAGGGCTCGACCGCGTAATGTTCCACCCGATAGCGGTCGCCAGCCCGAGACAGCTGCAGGAGCTTGACGGCGGTCGAACTGATGTCGACACCCACCAGAGGTGACTGATTTTTTGCTAGCAGTCCCACTTTTTCCCCTTCCCACGCGCGCTTACGCGCGTTACGTGTCCCAATACATTAAATAACGCACTCTTCACCCCAAGGCAACTACCCCATGCTTCGGATCGCTCCGAGAGTGAACTCTGTCACGACCCCGGGGGGCGCCCGTCGCGCCTCCGGCCATCCCCGGGACAGAGGGTGGCGGCCGGCCCGCCCTCTATAATCGTCCACCCTCCCCGACCTCCGATGCCAGGACCCCCAGACCCATGTCCAGACTCCGCCGCCTCCTGCGCTGGGCGCTCCTGTTGTCCTTCCTTGGCCTGCTGGTCGGCGGCGTGGCCTTCGGCATTCTCTATGCGTCGGTCTCCTCGAAGCTGCCCGACGTGCAGAGCCTGCGCAGCATCGAGCTGCAGGAGCCGCTGTACGTCTACGCCCGCGACGGCCGGCTGATCGGACTGTTCGGCGAAACCCGCCGCTACCCCATCCAGATCGAGAAAGTGCCCAAGCGTCTCAAGGACGCCTTCCTGGCGACGGAGGACGCGCGTTTCTATCAGCACGGCGGCGTCGACTATAAAGGTGTGGGCCGGGCGATCTGGCAGATCGTCTTCACCGACAAGAAACGCGTCGCCGGCGGCTCCACCATCACCCAGCAGGTGGCGCGCCAGTTCTTCCTCAGCTCCGAATACAGCTACACCCGCAAATTCGCGGAAATGCTGCTGGCGCGGAAGATGGAGCAGGAACTGACCAAGGACGAGATCTTCGAGCTGTATCTCAACAAGAGCTTCTTCGGCAATCGCGCCTACGGCGTGGCCGCCGCGGCCGAGTTCTACTACGGCAAACCGCTGGACCAGCTGACCCTGGACGAAATGGCGTCGCTGGCGGCGATCCCCAAATTCCCCTCCAGCGGCAATCCGCTGAACAACCCCGAGCGCGCCAAGGAACGCCGCGACGAGTACGTGCTCAAGCGCATGCGCGAACTGGGCATGATCTCGACCGCGGAAGAACAGGCCGCGCGCGCGGCGCCGATGCACGCCGCCCCGCACGAGCGGCCGATCGAGGTCTCGGCGCCGTACGTGGCCGAGATGGTCCGTCAGGAAATGATCGAACGCTACGGCCCGGAAGCCCTGACCAAGGGCTATCACGTCACCACCACCATCGATCCGGTGCTGCAGGCCGCCGCCGACAAGGCGGTGCGCGACGGCCTGGGCACCTATGACCGCCGCCACGGCTGGAACGCCAAGTCGATGCCGTTCCTCGATCTGCCCGCGGGCGAGGACGTCGCCACCTCGGCCGGCCGCCTGCGCGCCTACCCGGCACAGGGCGAACTGCTGGCCGCGCTGGTGCTCGGCACCTCGGGCGGCAACGCCCAGGTGGTACTGGCCGACGGCACCCGGCTCGATCTCGGCCCCGATGCCTCGCGCTGGGGCAAGCCGCCGGGCGCGCTGCTCAAGCGCGGCGACGTGACCCGCGTCCGCAGGATCGTGCCCGAAGCCAAGGCCACCGCCGCCAAGCCCGGCGATGCCGCGCCGGCGCCCGCGCCGCCATCTGGCCCGGTCAGCTGGCGTCTGGAACAGCTGCCGCGCGCCGAATCCGCGCTGGTTTCGCTGGAAGCCGATACCGGCGCCGTACGCGCCCTCGTCGGCGGCTACAGCTACGCCGGCAACAAGTTCAACAACGCCACCCAGGCGCGCCGCCAGCCGGGCTCGTCGTTCAAGCCGTTCGTCTATGCCGCGGCGTTCGAGCGCGGCTACAACCCGGCTTCGATCGTGCTGGACGCCCCGGTGGTGTTCCGCATGCGCGCCGGCAAGGTCTGGCGCCCGCAGAACGATGGCGGCGGCTTCGCCGGCCCGGTCCGCGTGCGCGAAGCGCTGGTGCGTTCGCGCAATCTGGTCTCGGTGCGCATGCTCGATGCCATCGGCGTGGAATACGCGCGCAAATACATCACCCAGTTCGGCTTCAAGGAAGAAGAACTGCCGCCGAACCTGTCGATCTCGCTGGGTACGCCCTCGCTCACACCGCTGTCGATCGCCCGCGGCTACGCCACCTTCGCCAACGGCGGCTTCCGCATCGACCCGTGGTTCATCGATGAAGTGAAGGACCGCGAAGGCAAGCTGGTGTTCAAACAAAAGCCGGTCATCGCCTGCCGCAGCTGCGGCCAGGGCGCCGCGGGCCAGCCGGCCACGCCGGCGTCGTCGGTGGTGGACGGCTTCGACCTCGGCCCTGCCGGCGGTCAACCGGCCGAGCCCGCGAAGGGCGCACCGAAGGTGACCACCACCAAGGCCGCGCCGCCGCAGACGCTGCCCGCCGACGCCGTGCTGGCGCCGCGCGCCATCGACGAACGCATCGCGTACCAGATCACCTCGATGATGCGCGACGTGGTGCTGCGCGGCACCGCGACCGACGCAAAGCGCATCGGCCGCGAGGACATCGGCGGCAAGACCGGCTCGACCAACGACCACCGCGACGCCTGGTTCTCCGGCACCGGCGGCCCGCTCGTCACCACCGTCTGGGTCGGCCGCAGCAACAACCAGACTCTGGGCTACCGCGAATACGGCGGCAAGGCCGCGCTGCCGATCTGGATCGATTACATGCAGGCCGCGCTGAAGGACGCGCCGATCGCGCCCAATGACCCGCCCGCCGGCATGGTCAAGGTCGCGGTCACTGCGAGCGGCCAGCTGCTGCCCGCCACCGGCAGCGGCGGCATCATCGAATACGTGAAGGTCGAAGACCTCGAGAAGATGGAGACCTACGTCGACTACGGCAGCGAAGACGCGCTGCCGAGCGAGGAGTCGTTCGACATTTTCTGATCATGCTCTCTCGGCACCGCACGAGCGTGATCCTGGTCCCTTCTCCCCGCGGCGCGGGGGGTGAGGAGGCGTGTTTGCGAGGCATCGCCTCGCACGCCGACGAACGACCGAGCCCTGCGCGCGAGGGCTGGACGAAGGTGCCCGCAGGGCGGATGAGGGGCCCCCACATCCCGCGACACTTCCGCTACAGTCATTCCCTGGCCCCGCCGGGAAGATGCCATGCACCACGCCCGCCAGCACGCCGAAACGAAAACCCGTGAGCGCCGCGCGCGCCTGGCCCACGAAGCCGCCCGGCTGATCGCCGAATCCGGCATCCGGGATTTCCATCAGGCCAAACTCAAGGCCGCGCAGCGCCTCGGCATCCACGACGACGCCTCGCTGCCGCGCAACCGCGAGATCGAGGACGCCCTGCGCGAATACCAGCGCCTGTTCCAGAGCGACTCGCAGAGCGGCGAACTGCGCAGACGGCGCGAAGCCGCGCTGCGCGCGCTGGAATTCTTCGCGCCCTTCGACGCCCGTCTCGTCGGCCCGGTGCTCGACGGCACCGCCGACGGCAATTCGCCGGTCCACCTGCAGCTCTATACCGACGACGCCGAAAGCGTGCCGCGCTTCCTCGACGACCACCGCATCCCCGCCGAAACCCGTAACCGCCGCATCCGCCTCGACCGCGAACGCGCCCTCGACTGCCCGGTGTGGCTGTTCTCCGCCGAAGAGCTGAGCTTCGATCTCACGGTGTTGCCGCACGCGGCATTGCGCCAGGCCCCGCTGTCGAACATCGACGAGAAACCGATGCGCCGCGCGTCGGCATCGCAGTTGCAGGCGCTGCTGGTGGAGGAGGAGGTGGCGGGGTATGAAGCCAAGTGAAAGGCTTCTCTCCTCGATCCCGGAAATCAGGCTGCTCGTCCGATTGAAGCACGGGAGATTCCGTGCATCACGACCGCCGAGATGGTCGAAGAGCTTCGTCATCCTCGCGAAAGCGAGGATCCATGCCGCAACCGCGATCGCATTTGGGTCCTCGCTTTCGCGAGGATGACGACCTCGATACTCACAGCGCTTATCATCCACGCTGGATTTCCCGTCGATTTGACCGAATGCGCTACCAGGGACGACTGCACGACTGGAACGACGACAAGGGCTTCGGCTTCGTGACGCCAAACGGCGGCGGCGACAAGGCGTTCGCGCACATCAAGGCCTTCCGGCGCGGGTCGCGGCGACCGGTCGACGGCGATCTGATCACCTACACCATCGCGCGCGATGCGCGCGGTCGGCTGCAGGCGAACGACGTCCGGTTCGTCGGCATGGCCGAGCCCGCGGACGACCGGGCACGGCCTGGCATGATCGGGCCGGCGTTCGCGCTGGTGTTCTGCGCCGCCCTCGTCGGCGCGGGACTCGTCGGACAGGTGTCGATGAACGTGCCGCTCGCCTATGCCGCGATGAGCACGGTCGCGTTCGTCGCCTACGGCCTCGACAAATCGGCGGCAACCGCCGGCCGACGCCGCACGCCGGAAAGCACCCTGCACTTCCTCGGCCTGGCCTGCGGCTGGCCCGGCGCGCTGCTCGCGCAGCGCGCGTTCCGGCACAAATCGCGCAAGGCCGCGTTCCAGCGCACGTTCCGGGCCACGGTCGTGGTCAACGTCGTCGTGCTGCTGTTCCTCGCCAGCGACGCCGGTCGCGCGTGGATTGCCGGCGTGATGGGGAACACCGCATAGGGTGCGCCCTGGCGCACCGTTGGATCCGAACGCGACGCAACAAGCGGTGCGCCGGGGCGCACCCTATTACGGGTCAGCCAGCGAATTTGTCGGTCGCGCGCACCAGCGCGTCGACGTTCTCCGGCTCGAACGCGGAGTGGCCCGAGGCGGGAGAAATGATCAGTTCGCTCTTCGGCCAGACCTTGTGCAGATCCCACGCGTTCTGGATCGGGCAGACCACATCGTAGCGGCCGTGCACGATCACGCCGGGGATGTCGGCGATTTTGTGCGCGTCGCGCAGCAGCTGATCTTCGACTTCGAAGAAGCCGCCGTTGACGAAGTAGTGGTTCTCGATGCGGGCGAAGGCCAGCGCGAAATGCGCGTCCTCGTGGCCGGCGACGAAGTCCGGGTCCATGTGCAGGAAGCTGGTCGCACCTTCCCAGACGCTCCATGCGCGCGCGGCGGCGAGCCGGGTGGCCTCGTCGTCGCTGGTGAGACGGCGGTGGAAGGCGGAAATCAGATCATGTCTTTCCACCGGCGGAATCGCGGCGAGATAGTGCTCCCACGCGTCCGGGAACAGCCGCGATGCGCCTTCCTGATAGAACCATTCCAGCTCCCAGCGGCGCAGCATGAAGATGCCGCGCAGCACCAGCTCGGTGACGCGCTGCGGATGGGTTTCGGCGTAGGCCAGCGCGAGCGTGGAGCCCCACGAACCGCCGAAGACCTGCCAGCGCTCGATCCCGAGTTTCGTGCGCAGCTTTTCGATGTCGGCGACAAGATCCCAGCTGGTGTTGTCGACGAGATCCGCGTGCGGCGTGGAGCGGCCGCTGCCGCGCTGGTCGAACAGCACGATCCGGTATTTCGACGGATCGTGGAAACGCCGCATCTTCTCGCCGCAGCCGGCGCCGGGGCCGCCGTGCAGCATTACCACCGGTTTGCCCTGCGGGTTGCCGCACTGTTCGTAGTACAGGACGTGGCGGTCGTCGACCTTCAGGGTGCCGCTGTCGAACGGCTCGATCTCGGGATACTGCGTGCGCATGGCGGCACCTTCGGGGGAATGGCGGACTGCGACGGAGTCTACCGCAGGGCGTCGGTGCGGCCAGCGGGCGGCGACCATCGGCCGCTCGTCACGCGATCGCGCTCTTCGAGATCGCGATGCGTCTCCACGGCGTCGAAACCGGCGGCCTGCAGCAGCCCGCGCACGGATGCGCCCTGGTCCCGGCCGTGCTCCAGCAGCAGCCAACCGCCGGACACGAGATGCGCGGGCGCGTCGCGAATGATGATGCCGATGGCTTCAAGCCCGTCCGGTCCGGAGGACAGCGCGCCCGCGGGTTCGAAACGCAGATCGCCTGCCTGCAGATGCGGGTCGCCGTCGGCGATGTACGGCGGGTTGCTGGCGATGAGGTCGAAGCGCTCACCCGCCAGCGGCGCCAGCCAATCGCCGCGACGGAACTCGACGTTGTCCAGACCCAGCGCCTGCGCATTGGCCCGCGCGACCGACAGCGCACCTTCGCTCACGTCGACCGCGACCACGCGGGCCCGGCGGCGTTCGTGCGCCAGCGCGAGGGCGATCGCGCCGCTGCCGGTGCCCAGATCGGCCATGCGCAGGCCGGCTGTCAACGGCGCGCGTTCCAGCGCGAGCTCCACCAGCCGCTCGGTCTCCGGGCGCGGGATCAGGGTCTCCGGCGACACCGCGAGGTCGAAGGTCCAGAAGCCGCGTCGGCCGGTCAGATACGCGACCGGCTCGCCCTGTGCACGCCGCGAGAGCAGCGTTTCGAAGCGCGCGCGGGCGTCGTCGCCGATGGCGTCGTCGCCGTGGGCGTACAGCCATGCCGGCGGCCGCGCCAGGGCATGCGCGAGCAGCGCCATCGCATCGATCTGCCCGACCCGCGCGCTGGCATCGCGCAGCACTGCATCCAGCCGGGGGCCCATGCTCGTCTTCATCGACATATCGTAGCCGCTGTCGCGGCCGACCCTGCCCTGCACGGATCACCGCCATGACTCTCCGCCGCGCCTTCGCGCATGTTCGCCGCCGGTTTCGTCGCCCGTTTCGTCGCCTCTTCCGCGATGGACTCCGCCCGCGCATCGTCGCCGTCGCCGGATGGTCGCTGGTGTTCGGCATCGCCGGGTGCCAGAGCCTGGCCTTCGGCGTCGCCAACTTCGGCGTGGCGGAGGCGGACGCGCACGCGATCCACGACCCGACCCACGGTCTGGCGCTGGATGTCTATCGACCCGAGGCCCGCACGGAGGGGCCGGCGCCGGTGGTCGTGTTCCTGTACGGAGGCAGCTGGCGGCGTGGCGACCGCGCCAGTTACCGCTTCGTCGGCCGCCAGCTGGCGCGGCAGGGCATGGTGGCGATCGTCGCCGACTATCGAACCGCGCCCCGCGCCATGTTCCCGGGCTTCGTCGAGGACGCCGCGGGCGCGGTGGCGTGGGCAAAACGGCATGCGGCCGAGCACGGCGGCGATCCGGCGCGGGTGTTTCTGGCGGGTCACTCGGCGGGCGCGCAGATCGCGGCGCTGATCGGCACCGATGCCCGCTATCTCGCCGCGCACGGGCTGACGCCGCGGGATCTTGCCGGGGTGATCGGGCTGTCCGGGCCCTACGACTTCGGGATCGAAGGCTATGAGGACGTGTTCGGGCCGCCCGCGCAGTGGCCGCGGACCCAGCCGGTGAATTTCGTCGACGGCGACGAGCCGCCCTTCCTGCTGATCCACGGCACTGCCGACACCGTCGTGGAGCCGGTGGACAGCCGGATCCTGGCCGATCGCCTGCGCGCCGCCGGCGGTCGGGCGGAGCTGGTGTGGCTGCCGGAGGCGGGGCATCTGGCCCCGCTGGCCGCGCTGCGCGACCCGGACCGCCAGCCCGGGATGTTCCGGGCGATCCGGACCTTCGTGGGTGTCCCGGACTTGCGCTCGGCCGACCTGGGTGGCCCGGACCAATCTGTCTCGGAGCCGCCCGTCCCAGCGGGCAAGGATTGATCGGGCGCCCGGGCGCCCATAGGTCGGGGACGGCTGGATGACGATTCGATAGTTTTTGACTATTGATATCATTCAATCAATCCATTTGATCGATTGATGTGTCTTGCGCAAACTGTTGCGACGCACAAATTGACGCCGTCAATCGCCAAGCCCACTCCACTCATCACCGAGGACACCGATGTCTCTGATCAACACCCAGGTCAAACCCTTCAAGGCCACTGCCTTCCACGCCGGCGAATTCGTGCAGATCAGCGACGAGTCGCTGAAAGGCAAGTGGTCGGTCCTGATCTTCATGCCGGCCGCCTTCACCTTCAATTGCCCGACCGAGGTCGAGGACGCGGCGAACAACTACGCCGAGTTCCAGAAGGCCAACGCCGAGGTCTACATCGTCACCACCGACACGCATTTCTCGCACAAGGTCTGGCACGAAACCTCCCCGGCGGTCGGCAAGGCCCAGTTCCCGCTGGTCGGCGATCCGACCCATCAGCTGACCCGTGCGTTCGGCGTGCACATCGAGGAAGAGGGTCTGGCCCTGCGCGGCACCTTCATCATCAATCCGGAAGGCGTGATCAAGACCCTCGAAATCCACGACAACGCCATCGCCCGCGACGTCAGCGAAACCCTGCGCAAGCTCAAGGCCGCCCAGTTCGTCGCCGCCAACCCGGGCCAGGTCTGCCCGGCCAAGTGGAACGAAGGCGCCGCCACCCTGAAGCCGTCGCTGGATCTCGTCGGCAAGATCTGATCCTCAGGATCGATCAACACCCACCGCGAACGGATCGTGCAGTCCGTTCGCGGGATCGAACGCTCCCGGCTCGACCCGCGTCACCGCTCCAATCGTGCGTTCCACCCCGCAATACCTCCGTCGCGACCTCCACGGCGCCCCGGCGAAGCGACCGCTTCGTCGGGACCGCCTCCGCATCCCGCACCCGCTTCGTTTGCAGCAGCGGCCAGCACCGCATGCGCCCGCACGCGCCACGCCGTCTCTCCCGGCTCCGCGCGCGGCCCCGCCCCTCCCCTCCCCCGGTGCCGGCCGCTGCTGCAAACGTCGCTCTCCCTTCTTCCTTCGAGGAACCGGCCATGCTCGATTCCGATCTGAAAAGCCAACTGCAGGCGTATCTGCAGAAACTCACCCGCCCGGTGGAACTGGTCGCCGCGCTCGACGACGGCGAGAAGTCGCGCGAGCTGCGCGAGCTGCTGGTCGAACTGACCCAACTGTCCGACAAGGTCACGCTGCGCGAAGCCCGCGACGCGAACGATCGCGTGCCGTCGTTCGCCATCGCCAGTCCGGATTCGACCAAGGCCGGCCACGACATCGCGCTGCGCTTCGCCGGCATCCCGATGGGCCATGAGTTCACCTCGCTGGTGCTGGCGCTGCTGCAGGTCGGCGGGCATCCGTCGAAGCTGGGGCAGGACGTCATCGAACAGATCCGCGCGCTCGACGACGAGTGCGTGTTCGAAACCTATTTCTCGCTCAGCTGCCAGAACTGTCCCGACGTGGTGCAGGCGCTGAACCTGATGGCCGTGCTCAATCCGAAGATCAGGCATACCGCGATCGACGGCGCGCTGTTCCAGGCCGAAGTCGACGCGCGCGAGATCATGTCGGTGCCGACGATCTTCCTCAACGGCGCGGTCTTCGGCGCCGGGCGCATGGGCGTGGAGGACATCCTCGCCAAGCTGGACACGGGCGCCGGCGCGCGCGAAGCGGCGAAGATCGCCGCGAAGGACGCGTTCGACGTGCTGATCGTCGGCGGTGGCCCGGCCGGTGCGGCCGCGGGCATCTACGCCGCGCGCAAGGGCATCCGCACCGGCATCGCCGCCGAGCGTTTCGGCGGCCAGGTGCTGGACACGATGGCGATCGAGAACTTCGTCTCCGTGCCCGAAACCGAAGGCCCGAAGCTGGCCGCGGCGATGGAGCGGCACGTGCGCGACTACGAGGTCGACATCATGAATCTGCAGCGCGCGGAGCGGCTCATCCCCGCCGGCGCCGACGGCCTGATCGAAGTGAAGCTCGCCAGCGGCGCGTCGCTGAAGTCGAAGACCGTGATCCTGTCGACCGGCGCGCGCTGGCGGCAGATGAACGTGCCCGGCGAACAGGAATATCGCAACAAGGGCGTGGCCTATTGCCCGCACTGCGACGGCCCGCTGTTCAAGGGCAAGCGCGTGGCGGTGATCGGCGGCGGCAACTCGGGCGTGGAGGCGGCGATCGACCTTGCCGGCATCGTCGCCCACGTCACCCTGATCGAGTTCGACGCGAAGCTGCGCGCCGACGAAGTCCTGCAGCGCAAGCTGCGCAGCCTGCCGAACGTGGACGTGATCGTCTCGGCGCAGACCACCGAAGTGCAGGGCGACGGCCGCAAGGTCACTGGCCTGCGCTGGCTGGACCGCACCACCCAGGCCACGCATGCGCTCGCGCTGGACGGCGTGTTCGTGCAGATCGGCCTGCTGCCCAACACCGAATGGCTGAAGGACACCGTGGCGCTGTCGCAGCGCGGCGAGATCCTGATCGACGACCGCTGCCAGACCTCGTTGCCGGGCGTGTTCGCCGCGGGCGACGCGACCACGGTGCCGTACAAGCAGATCGTCATCGCGATGAGCGAAGGCTCGAAAGCGGCGCTGTCGGCGTTCGACCACTTGATCCGCCACAGCGCGCCCGCCGCCGCGCAGACGCAGACAGCAGCGCAGGCGGAAGTCGCCTGAGCATCGCGCGCGGGCGTTCCGATGCCCGCGCGGATGCGTTTTCGTCGCACTGGAAAACGGTCCCTGTCAGAAGAGACAGGCATCGAAAATGGTCAATCGGCGCAGCATTCGCGGTAACTTGAGGCTGTCGCGCAACATCACGGCCCCAGTCATCGCCGGCAACGCAAGGATCGCCCCGCATGGCATCACGGTGGTCGCGCACGTGTCGCGGCCCTTCCGACCGCATCGAGGCATCCCCCCATGAATCTGCGCGATCTGAAGTATCTGGTGGCACTCGCCGATCACAGGCACTTCGGTCGCGCCGCCGCCGCCTGCTTCATCAGTCAGCCCACGCTCTCCACCCAGATCCGCAAGCTCGAGGAAGAGCTCGGCGTGGCGCTGGTCGAACGCGCGCCGCGGCGGGTGATGCTGACGCCCGCCGGCCGCGATGCCGCGGAACGTGCGCGGCGGATCGTCGCCGACGTGGAGGAAATGCGCGAAGCCGCGCGCCGCAGCCAGAACCCCGAAGCCGGCACGGTCCGACTGGGCATCTTCCCCACGCTCGGCCCGTACCTGCTGCCGCACGTGGTGCAGCCGGTGCGCGCCCGCTTCCCGCAGCTGGAACTGCTGCTGGTGGAGGAAAAGACCGAAGTGATCCTGCGCCAGCTGCGCGAAGGCCGGCTTGATGCCGGCGTGCTGGCGCTGCCGCTGCACGACGATCAGCTGCATCTCGAATTCCTGTTCGAGGAACCCTTCCTGCTGGCGGTGCCGGAAACGCACGCGCTCGCGAGCGCGAAATCGCTGACGATGCAGGACCTGGCCCACGAAAGCCTGCTGCTGCTGGAAGACGGCCACTGTCTGCGCGATCAGGCGCTGGATGTCTGCCATCTGGCCGGCGCGGGCGAGAAGAGCGGCTTCCGCGCCACCTCGCTGGAAACGCTGCGGCAGATGGTGGCCGCCAACGTCGGCATCACCCTGCTGCCGGTGCTCTCGGTGAAGCCGCCGGTAGCGCCGTCGCAGGACGTGCACCTGCTGCCGTTCGATGCGCCCGCGCCGAGCCGCCGCATTGCGATGGTGTGGCGCCGCAGCTCGGCGATGTCCGAATTCCTCGAAAAGCTGGCGGATGTCTTCCGCGAACTGCCGCCCGACCTGTTGAGCACCGAGTCGCTGCCCCGCCGCAGCGGCGCGGCGCGTCCGCGCCCCAGACCACGGACCTGAGCGCCGTGGCCGCCGCGACGGCCATGCCCCCGGCGATGCTGCCCTGCAGCAGACATGTGCAGGTGCGCGGCGTGCGCCGCTGGCCCCGTTCCATCCGGCCCGCGCAGCGGCGTATGCTCGACACGTGCCGGATGCCGGCGCACCTCCCAGCCAGACCGGTCGTTTCACGGATCGATCCATCGCCACCGCAGCCACGAGGTCGAACACCATGAGTCTGAAAGGTTCGAAAACCGAAGCCAATCTGAGGGCCGCGTTCGCCGGCGAATCGCAGGCGAACCGCCGTTATCTCTATTTCGCGCAGAAGGCCGACGTCGAAGGCTACAACGATGTCGCCGCGGTGTTCCGCTCCACCGCGGAAGGCGAAACCGGCCATGCCCACGGCCATCTGGAATATCTCGAACAGTGCGGCGACCCGGCCACCGGGCTGCCGTTCGGCGACACCTCGAACAACCTGAAATCCGCGATCGCCGGCGAGACCCACGAATACACCGACATGTATCCGGGCATGGCCAAGGCCGCGCGCGACGAAGGTTTCGACGAGATCGCCGACTGGTTCGAAACCCTGGCCAAGGCCGAACGCTCGCACGCCAACCGCTTCCAGAAGGCGTTGAACGAACTCGGGGCCTGACTCGGGTCGCTTCCGGGTCGTTCGTCAGGCGACGGGCGATCCTCGCTTTCTTCCGCGTCTTCTCTCTCCCGGCGCGGAAGAAAGCATTCTCTTCCTGCACGCGTCGGTCGCGTGTCCTGCGCGGCGCTTTCCGAGGGACGCATGAGCCAACCGCCCGTCTCCACGACCACGGGACCCACCCAGGCGCGCGAAGGCAGCCTCGACGCGCCGACGCGGCATCCGCTCGACTGGAAACATCCGGATTTCTGGGATGCCGCCGCGCTCGAGCGCGAGATGGAGCGGGTGTTCGATCTCTGCCACGGCTGTCGCCGCTGCGTGAGCCTGTGCCAGAGTTTCCCGACCCTGTTCGATCTGGTCGACGCCTCGACGACGATGGAAGTCGACGGCGTGGCCAAGGCCGATTACGCCAGGGTCGTCGAGCAATGCTATCTCTGCGATCTCTGCTACCAGACCAAGTGCCCGTACATCCCGCCGCACGCATGGAACATCGACTTCCCGCACCTGATGCTGCGCGCGAAGGCGGTGCACTTCAGACGCCACGGCGCGCCGCTGTCGGCGAAACTGCTGTCGAACACCACCGCCGTCGGCCGGCTCGCCTCGATCCCGGTGGTGGTGGACGCGGTGAACTGGGGCAACCGCCAGCCCGCGCTGCGCGGCGCGATCGAGAAGACCCTCGGCGTGCATCGCGATGCGCAGGTGCCGGCGTACCGCAGCCCCACCGCACTGCGGGCCATGCCGCACGACGATCCCGGCGAGGGCGCCGTCGCCGCCGGCCCGACCCGCGGCAAGGTCGCGGTGTTCGTCACCTGCTACGGCAACCACAATCACCCGACGATGGTCGAGGATCTGGTCGCGGTGCTGCGCCACAACGACATCCCGGTGAAACTGATCCGCCGCAACCAGTGCTGCGGCATGCCGAAGCTGGAGCTCGGCGATCTCGACAGCGTGGACGCGTACACGCGACGCAATCTGCCGCCGCTGTCCGACGCCGTCGAAGGCAACTGGGACATCATCGCGCCGGTTCCGTCCTGCGTGCTGATGTTCAAGCAGGAACTGCCGCTGATGTATCCCGACGACGCGCAGGTGCAGGCGATCCGGCGCGCGATCTTCGATCCGTTCGAATATCTGATGCATCGCCAGAACGCAGGGCTGCTCAAACACGACTTCCGCAATCCGCTGGGCACGATCGCGTGGCAGGCGGCCTGCCACCAGCGCGTGCAGAACATCGGCCCGAAAACGAAACAGGTGCTGGAACTGGTGCCGGACACCCGGGTCACCGCGATCGAACGCTGCTCGGGCCACGACGGCACCTATGGCGTCAAGACCGCCACCTACGCGCATGCGCGCAGGATCGCCAAACCGGTGGAGAACCGCGTGAAGCAGGCCGAGGCCGCGCATTTCACCAGCGACTGCGTCATGGCCGGCGCGCACATCGCGCACGGCCTCGGCGACGGCGCCACCGCGGAACATCCGGTGACGCTGCTGCGGATCGCGTACGGCATCTGAACCCATGACCGCACTCGCCCGCGCCGATCTCTACAGCCTCGAAACCTACGCGATCGAGCGCGCCGCGTTCCGCGCGCGCGTGCTCGCCCACAAACAGGCACGGCGGCTGGCGCTCGGCGCCCATGCGACCCTGCTGTTCGAGGACCGGCTGACGATCCAGTACCAGATCCAGGAAATGCTGCGGATCGAACGGATCTTCGAGCCCGAGGCGATCCAGGCCGAGCTCGACGCCTACAACCCGCTGATTCCCGGCGGCCACGACCTGAAGGCGACGCTGCTGATCGAATACGCGGACGAAGCGATGCGCCGTCGCGAACTCGCGCGGCTCGGCGGCATCGAGCATCGGTTTTTCGCCGAAGTGGCCGGTCACGCCCGCACGTTCGCGCATGCCGACGAGGACATGGACCGCAGCGACGACGACAAGACCGCGGCAGTGCACTTCATGCGCTTCGACTTCGCGCCCGCGCAGATCGCGGCGCTGCGCGCCGGGACCGCGCTGCGGTTCGGCATCGACGACGCGCGCATGCCCGTCGCGATGGACGTGCCCGAGGCCACCCGCGCGGCGCTGCTGCGCGATTTCGACTGAAGTTACACTTCCGCGGACATCGTCCCGGAATCCGCGCATGGTCCGCTGGTTGCTGTTGTTCATCGCCATCGCCGCCGCCGCGTGGTGGCTGGCCACGCCCGCATCGCCGCCCGGCGGCGCGAATCCGTCTTCGCCGACGTCGACGGCGGTCACGCATACCGCCTCCGACTGCCGGCCGCCGCCGCGATTGGCCGGCGCCGACGGTGCGGTGCAGTCCGATGCGCCCGGCGACATGTCGCCGTTCGCGCTCGCGAACGCCACCGCGAAGCCGCTGGCCGGTTTCAGCGTCGCCGCGCGGGTGCTGTCGCGCAAGGAATACGGCAGCGACCGCGAAGCCGATTTCGCACCGATCGACCTCGCCCTCGGCTGGGGGCGGATGCGCGAGGACGCCGTGCTGTCGCAGCTCGACATTTCGCAGGGCGGGCGCTGGTATCGCTATCGCTGGTCGGCGCAGCCGCCGCTGCCGCCGGACGAAATCGCGCGCAGCAGCGCCAACATGCACATGATTCCGGCCTCGCCCTCGGTCGCGGCCGCGCTGGCGGACGTCGAGGAAGGCGATGCCGTGCGCATCGACGGCTGGCTGGTGCAGGTGAACGCCAGCGACGGCTGGCGCTGGCGCAGTTCGCTGACCCGCGAAGACACCGGCGGCGGCGCCTGCGAAGTGGTGTACGTCTGCGCCGTGACCCGGCGCTGAGGGTTAGAGACCCGTCGGATTAGAGGCCCGTCGGGCAGCTCACGCCGGTGCCGCCGAGGCCGCAATAGCCGTCCGGATGCTTCGACAGATACTGCTGGTGTTCCTCTTCCGCATAAAAGAACTCGGGCGCGGGATGGCGGATCTCGGTGGTGATGGCGCCGTAACCGGCCGCGGTCAGCCGCGCCTGGAAGGCGTCGCGGCTGGCGACCGCGGCGGCGTACTGCGCTTCGGTGTCGCAATGGATCGCCGACCGGTACTGGGTGCCGGTGTCGTTGCCCTGGCGCATGCCCTGGGTGGGGTCGTGACTTTCCCAGAAGGTCTTCAGCAGCGTCTCGAACGACACCGCCGCCGGGTCGTAGACCACCAGCACCGCTTCGGTATGGCCGGTCTCGCCGCTGCAGACTTCGCGGTAGGTCGCATTCGGCGTGTAACCGCCGGCATAGCCGACCGCGGTGGTGAACACGCCCGGCAGCGACCAGAACTTGCGCTCGGCGCCCCAGAAGCAGCCCATGCCGAACTGGACCCGGGCCAGACCCTCGAACGCATCGCGCAGCGGCCGGCCGTGAACGTGATGGACATTGCGCAGCGGCATCGCTTCGGCGCGGCCCGGCAGGGCGCGCTCGGGCGAAGGCATGCGCTGTTTGTGGGCACCGATGCCCAACAGGGATTCGAACATCGACGGACTCCGTTGGTGGAGATCGCAGGGAGGCGCGCAGGAGGCAGGCCGGTGCGCGGGTCCGGAAGGAATGCGGGCGATCGGCCGCCGTTCAAGCCGTGGCCGAGCGCGGCGCGAAGATCGCCGGCGCCACGCTGACGCGATTGCGCCCACCGCGCTTCGCGGCGTACAGCGCCTTGTCGGCGCGCTCCACTGCCGGCCCGGGCTGCGGTTCGTGCCCGAGCTGGCTGGCCACGCCGATGCTGACCGTGAGCTGCAGCGACTGGTCCTTGTAACGCAGATCGGCGGTCTCGATCGCAGCCCGGATCTGTTCGGCGATGGCCCGCGCCATCTCGGTCTGGCGACCGGGCAGCACCACCAGGAATTCCTCGCCGCCGTAACGGCCGAACACGTCGTCGTCGACCAACTGCTCGCCGATCAGCTTCGCGATCTCGCGCAGGCAATAGTCGCCGCAGCCGTGACCGCGCTGGTCGTTGATGGCCTTGAAGTGATCGATGTCGACGAACAGCACCGACAGCGGCAGCCGCTTGCGGATCGATTCCTGGAAGGTGCGCACCAGGGCCTGATCGATGCTGCGACGATTCAGCGCGCCGGTGAGCGAGTCGACTTCGGCGGTATGGCGCAGATGCAGGGCGGTGAAGGCCTCGTCGATCTGCAGCACCGCGATGCGCGCCAGCTCGCGCGCGATCGACAGCTCGTCGGGATGGAACACGGTGGCGCCGGCGCGTTCCAGCACCAGCGCGCCCCAGGACGGCGCGCGCACCGGCAGCGACACCGCGGCCTCGATCGCCACCGGCGTCGCTTCGCCGCTGCGGGTGACCGGCTGCTGGACCTCGATGTTGATCGCCAGTTGCTGGCGCAGGTTCGGCAGCCGGGGCGAGATCCGTTCGACCAGCTCGTCCAGCGCGGCGCCAGGATGCGCGGCGAGCGTGTCGCGCCCGTGGAAGCCGCGGACCACCGCCAGCACGTGATCGGCCGGCACGATGCGGCGCAGATGATCCAGCAGCAGCCGCATGGCCATCGGTTGGATGTCTTCCTCGCCGACGCCGCGCAGGCCCATCTGCAGCGCGGTCAACAGCTCGGAGCGCACCGCCTCGCGATACATGCGGCGCTCGGAATCGGCGCGCGCGCGCTGCTCGCGGTCGCGCTGTTCGCGGTATTTGCTGATGCGGCTGATCAGGCCCACGCTGACCATCGCCGCGCAGATCATGATCGCGGCCTGATAGCCGTACTGGGTCCACAGCGAACCCGCGACGAAGCCGCGGCCTTCCAGCTCCCAGATCATCGCCGTCACGGCGATGCCGAGCACCGACACGAACACCGCCGCCGAGAACGGCACCCGTCGGCGCCAGGCCTCGCTGAGCACGAACAGCGCGACCCCGCAGCCGCTGAACCAGGCGACCGGCATCAGCCAGGCGGCCAACGGATCGAATGCCTCGCGCCACGCCAGCATCACCCCGCTCAGCAGCAGCAGGGCGACGCAGCCCTGATCGATGGCCCGGGCCAGGCGCGGCCCGGCCTGCTGACTGTCCGCGTAGCGCAGCAGGATCTGCAGGGCGGCGACCTCGAACAGCAGCGAAATCGCGTGCAACCCCGCACCGCCCAACTGGCGCAGGAAATCGAAAGGATCGAGCAGATACAGATGGCCGTTGAACGCGGCCAACAGCAGCGCACCGGTGACGCAGAACCCGAAGAACACCAGGAAACTCGCGTCGCGGGACGCGAAGAACAGCGCCAGGGTCATCAGGCCGAGCGTGAACAGGCTGGCGTAGGCCAGGCTGGCCACGATCGTGGCCTTCTGCACGTACTCGTCGGCCAGTTCCTCGGACACGATTTCCGGGCGCAGGGCGGCGTTGCGCAACCCGATGGCGGTGAGTTCCAGCCGGATCTCGCCCTCCCAGGTGGCGGGCAACCGGAACAGGTAGCCCACCGGCATCGGCCCTTCCATCGGTTCCGGCGCCAGGAAACTGCGGCTGCCGCCGTCCCAGGCGTTTTCGACCTGCAGGTGCACGGATTCCACCGGGACGCGCGCGATCCAGATCACCCAGTGCGGCGATTCGTTGGTCCGCGGCGGCAGCACGAAGCGCAGCTCGGCCCGCGCCTGACGGGTGCCCTCGGTCACACCCACCCGCAGCGACTGCCCGTCGCTGCCGAGCGCGGGCAAGCGCCCCTCATGGTCGGGCAGCGGGGTGAGGCGCAGTTGCAACGGCCGCTCCACCGGCACTTCGGCGCGGCCCGGCGTCAGGACGTACAAACCCGACAACAGCAGCACGACCGCCATGCCGACGGTGCGGAGCCACTGCTGCGGGAAATCCCTGAAAGGGAACGCCATGGTCAGTCGGAAATCGCGAATACCCGGATCCTCCCGACCCTGAATGCGGCGGGCATTCGGCGTGCGGTCGTGAACCGACCGAACGCCCGCGCCGGTCGACGATGTCCGGGTGGATCGGCGTGATCGCCCATCGCCCGCCCCCTTGGTGTGTATTCCGTCATGATCGCGTGCGCCCGGGTTCTCCCCCACAGACGCCCCTGTTGGCGCGTCCACACTACCATCCGCGCAGGGTTTTCTGCACCCGCGACCATGGTCCAGCGGACACCTGCGCAGCGCGCCCGCCTCCCAAAGCCGCCCTCAGGCTCTAAACTGGTCGTTTTCGCAGTCGCCATCCTCGATGACCCCGGACTTTCCCACGGACACTCCCCCTGCCGACGCCGTCGCCGAGCGCCGTCAGGACTTCATTCGCCAGATCGTCCGCGAGGACCTCGCCAGCGGCCGGCATGCGGCCATCCGCACCCGCTTTCCGCCGGAACCCAACGGCTACCTGCACATCGGGCATACCCGCGCGATCTGGACCGACTTCGGCATCGCCGAAGAGTTCGGCGGCCGCTGCAACCTCCGCCTGGACGATACGAACCCCGCGAAGGAGGATCCGGAATACGTCCGCGCGATCCAGGACGATGTACGCTGGCTGGGTTACGCGTGGGCGGAACTTCGTCACGCTTCCGATTATTTCGAAGTGTTCTATCTCGCCGCCGAGAAACTGATCCGCCAGGGCGACGCCTTCGTCTGCGACCTGAGCGCCGACGAAGTGCGCGCCTACCGCGGCAGCCTGACCGAACCGGGCCGCCCCTCGCCGTTCCGCGACCGCGGCGTCGACGAGAATCTGGACCTCTTCCGGCGGATGCGCGCGGGCGAGTTCCCGGATGGCGCGCGCACCCTGCGCGCGAAGATCGACATGGCCAGCGGGAACATCAACCTGCGCGATCCGGCGCTGTACCGGATCAAGCACGTCGAACACCAGAACACCGGCAACGACTGGCCGATCTATCCGATGTACGACTACGCGCATTCGCTCAGCGACGCCATCGAAGGCATCACTCATTCGCTGTGCACTCTGGAATTCGAAGACCACCGACCGCTGTACGACTGGTGCGTGGACAAGGTCGATCCGGCGAACCATCCCGAACTGCTCGCGCCGCTCACCGGCAAGGGCCTGCCGTTCGAGGCCAGCAAGCCGCGCCAGATCGAATTCTCGCGTCTCAACATCAACTACACGGTGATGAGCAAGCGCAAGCTGATGACCCTGGTCGACGAAGGTCTGGTCGATGGCTGGGGCGATCCGCGCATGCCGACCCTGCAGGGCATCCGCCGTCGTGGCTACACGCCGGACGCGCTGAAGCTGTTCGTCTCGCGCCTGGGCCTGTCGAAGCAGAACTCGCTGATCGATTTCTCGGTGCTGGAGAACACCCTGCGCGAGGATCTCGACGACCGCGCGCCGCGGCGGATGGCGGTGCTCGATCCGCTGAAATTCGTGCTGACCAATCTGGCGGACGACCACGAAGAAGCGCTCACGTTCTCGAATCATCCGAAGGACGAATCCTTCGGTACCCGCACCGTGCCGTTCGCGCGCGAACTGTGGATCGACCGCGAGGATTTCGCCGAGGTCCCGCCGAAGGGCTGGAAACGGCTGATCCCCGGCGGCGAAGTGCGTCTGCGCGGCGCCGGCATCGTGCGCTGCGACGAGGTGGTCAAGAACGAGGCCGGCGAGATCGTCGAACTGCGCGGCACCCTCGACCTCGAATCGCGCCCCGGCATGCCCGGCGCCGACCGCAAGATCAAGGGCACGATCCACTGGGTCAGCGCGCAGCACGCCGTCGAAGCCGAAGTGCGCCTGTACGACCGCCTGTTCACGGTCCCGAATCCGGATACCGACGACGACGGCAAGACCTACCGCGACTATCTCAACCCCGACTCCCGGCGCAGCGTGCGCGGCTATGTCGAACCCGCCGCCGCGACCGCCGCACCGGAGCAGGGCTTCCAGTTCGAACGCACCGGCTATTTCGTCGCCGACCGCTTCGACCATCGCCCCGACGCGCCGGTGTTCAATCGCAGCGTGACCCTGCGCGACACCTGGGCCGCGGGCGGCTGAGCCGGACCATGCTCTACGCACAGGTCCACCTCACCCTGCCCGCCTGGGTCCACGACGCCGTCGACACCGCGCGCCCTTATCCGACCGACGCCGACAAGGTCGCGCTGGCGATCGATCTCTCGCGGCGCAACGTCGAACACGCCAGCGGCGGCCCGTTCGGCGCCGCGGTGTTCGGCCCCGACGATCGCATCGTCGCGGTCGGCGTGAACCGCGTGCTGCCGCACAGCTGCTCGGTCGCGCACGCCGAGATGATGGCCTACATGCTCGCCCAGCAGCGCACCCAGCGCGCGCGGCTCAATCGCGACGCCGACGATGCGCCGGCGGGTCCGATCGTGCTCGCGACCTCGTCGCAGCCCTGCTGCCAGTGCTACGGCGCGACGATCTGGGCCGGCATCGACCGGCTGCTGATCGGCGCCCGCGCCGAAGACGTGATGGCGCTGACCGAATTCGACGAAGGCCCGCTGCCGGCGGACTGGATCGGCGAACTGGAAAAGCGCGGCATCGCGGTGACCCGCGACGTCGAACGCGAGGCCGCGTGCGAGGTGTTGCGGACGTACGGCGAGGGCGGCGGGAGTCGGTATTGAATTCCGACCCCGTCATTCTCGCTTCATCCCGGGGTTTTGCGTTCCTCGCATGAACACCGCAGGCCTCCTCTGCTATTGCCGCGCCGGCTTCGAGCCCGAACTCGCCGCCGAGTTGACCGAACGCGCCGCGGCGCAGGGCCTGGGCGGTTACGCGCGCACCGAGCGCGACAGCGGCCATGTGGTGTTCCTCGGCGACGACGGACAGGCGCTCGACGCGGCCCTGCCGTTCTCGACGCTGATCTTCGCCCGGCAGAAGCTGCGCCTGATCGCCGAACTGCGCGGGCTGGACCCGAAGGACCGGATCGCGCCGATGCTGCAGGCGCTTTGTGGGAGGGCCGGAAGGCCCGATGAATCGCCAGCGGCGTCGGATTCGGGCCTTCCGGCCCTCCCACGAGCGGCATTCGGCACGCTGGTCGTCGAGCATCCCGACTCCGATGCCGCCAAACCGCTGGCCGGTCTGGCCCGCAGTTTCGGCAACGCGCTGCGGCCGGCGCTGCGCAGGGCCGGCGTGCTGACCGCGCAGGACAACGCCCGCCTGCCGCGGCTGCACGTGTGTTTCGTCGATGGCGACCACGCATTCCTGGCCGTCGGCGACCCGCGCGACAGCGCGCCGTGGCCAATGGGCATCCCGCGGCTGAAGCTGCTGGCCGACGCGCCGTCGCGTTCGGCGCTGAAGCTGGAGGAAGCGCTGCTGGTGCTGCTGACCGCCGACGAGCGCGAACGCCTGCTGCGCCCGGGCATGCGCGCGGCCGATCTCGGCGCCGCGCCCGGCGGCTGGACCTGGGTGCTGACGCGACAGAAGCTGCAGGTGACCGCGATCGACAACGGCCCGCTGCGCGAACACGTGATGGACACCGGCCTGGTGCAGCACCTGCGCGCCGACGGCTTCGCCTGGCACCCGGCGAAACCGCTGGACTGGATGGTCTGCGACATGGTCGAACAACCGTCTCGGGTCGCCGCGCGCATGGCCGAATGGTTCCGCGAAGGCTGGTGCCGGCACGCGATCTTCAACCTGAAACTGCCGATGAAGAAACGCTGGCAGGAAACCCGGCTCTGCCTCGAACGCTTCGAAGCCCAGGCCGGCGTGCCGCTGACGATCCGCGCGAAGCAGCTCTATCACGACCGCGAGGAGATCACGGTGTTCGCCACGCCGCTCCGGACTGCGTCGTGATCGGCGGCGCACCATCGAAGCGCATCGTCCAGCAAAGACTCCGCAATCGGATCATGGAATCGCTCGAGTTGGCGGCGTCCATCGAGGATCAGCGCGAATACCAACGCAGGGTCCCCTTCGTCGACGTGCCGACGGAAATCATCAACTGGTGGGAGGATTTCGTCGGCCGGGACTGGCGCAGGCACTACGCCGCGGGCGTCGTCTTCACCTCTTCGGAGATCGACGCGATCGCCGAATTCGATGCGGTCTGGAACGATGTCGCGGAGCGGATTCCCGATCTCCCGCTCGAAGCCCTAGCCGGAACGGCCGACTGGAAGCGGCTGATGGAAGCCGCCGACCGTTCTCTGCAGGTCTTCCTCCGCCGCGGTCGATTGCCCGAAGATTGAACGCCCCACCGGATCCGCGCCCATGACCGAAGCCAACCTCGCCCCGCCCAACGACGCCGCGATCCCCGACGACGTGCACGCCGAGATCCTGCGCCGGCTGGCGCGCGCCGAGGAAGAACACGGCGTGCGCATCCTGCTGGCGGTGGAATCCGGCAGCCGCGCCTGGGGCTTCGCCTCGCCGAATTCCGATTACGACGTGCGCTTCATCTACGCGCATCCGCCGCGCTGGTACCAGGCGGTCGATCTGGAAGAGCGCCGCGACGTGATCGAATATCCGATCGTCGACGACATCGACCTCAACGGCTGGGACCTGCGCAAGGCGCTGCGGCTGTTCTGGAAATCGAACCCCGCGTTCGTCGAATGGATCCAGTCGCCGATCCGCTACATCGAGCGCGGCGGTTTCGCCGCTGGCGCGCGCGTGCTGCTGCCGCAGGCCTATTCGGTCGAAAGCGGCATGTACCACTACCGCAGCATGGGCAAGAACACCGAGCGCGCCTACCTCCGCGACGCCCAGGTCTCGCTGAAGAAATACTTCTACGCCCTGCGCCCGCTGCTGTCGGTACTCTGGCTGGAGCGCTACGGCACGCCGGCGCCGATCGAGTTCGCCAGACTGCTGCATCTGGTCGCCGATCGCCCGGACCTCGTCGCCGACATCGACGACCTGCTGGCGCGCAAGCGCAACGCGCCCGAAGCCTGGGTCGGCGATCCGGTGCCGCGGATCGACGCCTTCGTCCGGGAGCAGTTGGCGCGACTGGAGACGATGCAGCCGGACGTCGAACGCCACCGGTCCGCCCTGCCCGGCCTGAACACGTTGTTCCACCGCACGCTCGACGAAACCGGCGACTGAAGGCCATCGACGGCTTCCGGGCCGTCATGTCCGTCTGTTAAGTTGAGGGCATGTCCGTCGGCATCCTCCTCGTCACCCATCCAGGCATCGGCAGCGCCCTCGTCGAGGTCGCGACCCGGCTGTTGCGCCAGCTGCCGCTGAAGACCGAAGCCTTCGAGCTGGGGTTCGACGTCGACCTCGACATCGCGCTGCCGCAGGCCAGCGCCGCGCTGCGGCGCGTGGACAGCGGCGACGGCGTGCTGGTGCTCACCGACCTCTACGGCGCGTCGCCCAGCAACCTGGCCGCGCAGGTCGCGCGGCTGGGCACGCCGGTGCGGCGGGTGTCGTCGCTGAACCTGCCGATGCTGCTGCGGGTGATGAATTACGCCGAGCTGCCGCTGGACGAACTGCCGGCGGTGGCCGCGGCCGGCGCCCGCAACGGCGCCATCCTCGACGACGCACGATGACCCTTCCGACCTCCCGACCACGCTTCCGCAGACGCCCGGCGCCATGATCGAACGCGAACTCCTCATCCAGAACCGACTCGGCCTGCACGCGCGCGCCACCGCAAAGCTGGTGCAGACGGTGTCGGGATTCCGCTGCGGCGCCACGGTCTCGGCCAAGGGCCGCGAGGTCAACGCCAAGAGCATCATGGGCGTGATGCTGCTGGCCGCAGGACAGGGCAGCACGGTCGTGGTCCGCACCGACGGCGAAGACGAGGCCGCGGCGATGGACGCGGTGGCCGCATTGTTCGAGCGACGGTTCGACGAGGACAGCTGATGAGGCGATTGCTCTCGGGCCAAGGGGCATCGCGCGGCAGCGCACTGGGACGCGCGCGCGTCCGCCTGCCGCACGCGCTGGACGTGGCCGAAGAGCGCATCGAAGCCGGAGAGGTCGAGGCCGAACTCGAACGGCTGCACGCCGCCATCGACGTGGTCCGCGGCGAGATGCACGCGCTGCGCGACCGCCTGCACGGCGCGCTGGCCCACGAGGTCGGCGAATTCCTCGACCTCCACGCGCTGCTGCTGGACGACCCCGAACTGCTGGCCGGCCTGGACGAGTTGATCCGCACCGGCCGCTACGCCGCCGACTACGCGCTGCGCCTGCAGCGCGACCGCATCGCTGCGGTGTTCGCGGGTATGGACGACGCCTACCTGCGCAGCCGCATCGACGACATCGATCAGGTCGTCGGCCGCATCCACGCGGCGCTGCACCGCCGCGCCGCGGACCTGCAGGGCATCGCCGGCGACATCCTGGTCACCGACAGCGTGGCACCCTCGGAACTGGCGCAACTGCATGCGCAGGGCGTGATGGCGGTGGTGACCTCCGGCGGCAGCCCGCTGTCGCACAGCGCGATCCTCGCGCGCAGCCTGCATCTGCCGCTGGTGATCGGCGCCGCCCACGTGCTGCAGAAGGTCAACGACGGCGACGTGCTCGCGGTCGACGGCGGCAGCGGCCTGGTGATCCTGGAACCGAATGCCGACGATCTGCGCGATCACCGCGCGCGGGTGCAGGAATACGCGCGCGAGCGCAAGCAACTGCATCGCCTGCGCCGCGAACCCACCCGCACCGTCGACGGCGTCGACATCAAACTGTGGGCCAACGCCGAATCGCGCGAGGACGTGGCCGAAGCGCACGCGCAGGGCGCGGCCGGCGTGGGCTTGTACCGCACCGAATTCCTGTTCATGCACCGCCCGCCCGAACTGCGGCGCACGCTGCCGGACGAGGAAGAGCAGTTCCGCGCCTATCGCGATCTGGTGCTGGGCATGACCGGGCGCACCGTCACCATCCGCACCCTCGACATCGGCGCCGACAAGGCCGACGAAAGCGGCCTGGCGCTGACCGGCGAGCCCAATCCCGCGCTGGGCCTGCGCGGCGTGCGCCTGTCGCTGTCGCGCACCGACCTGTTCCGCACCCAGCTGCGCGCGATCCTGCGCGCCACCGGCTACGGCCCGGTGCGCATCCTGGTGCCGATGGTCAGCGGCCGCGAAGAGATGCTGGCGGTGCGCGCGTTGACCCGCGACGTGCAGCGCGAGCTGCGCGAGCAGGGACACGCGATCGCGGAGTCGGTGCCGATCGGCGCGATGATCGAAGTGCCGTCGGCCGCGATCGCGCTGCAGACCTTCATCGCCGAGACCGATTTCCTGTCGATCGGCACCAACGACCTGGTGCAGTACCTGCTGGCCGCGGACCGCACCAACGAAGCCTTGGGCGACCTGTATTCGCCGCTGCATCCCGCGGTGTTGCGACTGATCTACGACGTGATCCGCGCCGCCCGCACCCATCGCAAACCGCTGGCGGTGTGCGGCGAGATCGCCGGCGATCCGATGTTCGCGCCGGTACTGCTGGCGCTGGGGCTGGAGGAATTCAGCCTGCACCCCGGCACGCTGCTGGAAGTGCGCCGCGCGGTGCGCGCACTGGACCATTCGGCGCTGCGCGCACGCGCCGCGACCCTGCTGCGCGCCCGCGATCGCGCGGGCATCGAACGCTGGCTGGCGCGCGTCGCGGTGTGACCGCGCGCCGTGCCGCCAACCCGCGCACCCTCAACCGGTAGAGCGGCCTGCGGCCGCATCGCAGCCGCTCCCCCGAACGGGCTAGCGCCGAGGGCCCACTCCGAACACGCGATTGTCCGTCGCCGCGCGTCCGCGCTGAAATCGCCGTGGACGCCGCATCGTTGCGGTGCGCACGCGAGGAGCCACGCCATGACCTGCCAATGCCAGCATCGCCGCCGCGCGGCGCGGTCGTTCGACGCCTGGGACGAGGGCGACGCCTTCACATCGCTGGGGTTCGAGTCCGAGGGGTTCGAGTCCGACGGTTTCGACGCCTACGACGACACCGACGGTTTCCTGCGCATCCTGCGGGTCCTGCCGACCGGCAGAACCGCGCCCAGCGGTTTCCCTGCGCTGCGTACCGGCGGCGCGATGCGCCACAACGACGCGCTGCGGCAGTTGCTGCGCTCGCGCGCGGGCGTGTTCCTGCAGGGCGCCAGCGCCGGAGACGCGAATTCCTGGGCGAATCGGCTCGCCAACGCGCGGGGCGGCAGGGTCGTCCACGACGCCCCGCACGGACCCGGTGCGCGCCCGCACTTCCACATCGAACTCCCGGGCGGCCGACGCACCGGGCACATTTTCTACGGCCCGACGCCGCCGCCCGGCGATTTCTTCGAGGACAGCGCGTACTGATCCGCGCGGCGCGCGACCACGGCGCGCAGTCGCGTCGCCGTCAGCCGACGGCGATGCGCGCGTTGCGGAACATCCGCAGCCACGGCGAATCGCCCTGCCAGTCGTCCGGATGCCAGCTCATGTTGACGCTGCGCGGCGTGCGCTCCGGATGCGGCATGAGGATGGTGACGCGGCCGTCGCGGCTGGCGAGGCCGGCGATGGCGTCCTCGGAGCCGTTCGGGTTCGCCGGATAGCTGGCGGCGGCGCGACCATCGTTGGCGACGTAGCGCAGCGCGACGGTCGCAGCGGCGCGGTCGGCATCGCCGGCGAACGCCACCCGGCCTTCGCCGTGGGCGATCGCCACCGGGATGCGCGAGCCGTGCATGCCGCGGAAGAACAGCGACGGCGAATCGACGACTTCGAGCAGGCCGAAGCGCGCCTCGAACTGTTCGCTGCGGTTGCGCAGGAAACGCGGCCAGTGTTCGGCACCGGGGATGATGTCCTTGAGCTGCGACAGCATCTGGCAGCCGTTGCAGACGCCCAGCGCGAAGGTGTCGGGACGCGCGAAGAACGCGGCGAAGGCGTCGCGAAGCGCGGCGCGTTCGAGGATCGAGGTGGCCCAGCCGCGGCCTGCGCCGAGCACGTCGCCGTAGCTGAAACCGCCGCAGGCGGCGAAGCCGCTGAAGCCGTCGAGCGCGATGCGCCCGGCGATGAGATCGCTCATGTGCACGTCGACCGCGGCGAAGCCGGCGCGATCGAAGGCCGCGGCCATTTCGATCTGGCCGTTGACGCCCTGCTCGCGCAGGATCGCGACGCGCGGACGCGCGCCGGTGGCGATGAACGGCGCCGCGATGTCCTCGGCGGCATCGAAGGTCAGCTTCGGCTGCAGCCCCGGCGCATCGAAGCGACGCACCGCGGCGCGCTCTTCGTCGGCGGCGTCGGGGTTGTCGCGCAGCCGCTGCATCGCATGGCTGACCGACCACCAGGCATCGAACAACGCGTCCCAGCGCCATTCGACCAGCACCTCGCCGTCCTGATGGACGCGGATCGCGCCGGCGGTGGTCGGCCTGGCGATGCGCTGCGCGCATTCGATCAGACCATGCCGGGAAACGAGATCGGCGAATTCGGCGCGGTCCTCGGTGGCGATCTGCACGATCGCGCCGAGCTCCTCGCAGAACAGCGTGCGCAAGGCATCGTCGCCCCAGTCGTCGAGATTCATGTCGATGCCGAGGTGCGAGCAGAACGCCATCTCGCACAGCGCGGCGAACGCGCCGCCGTCGGAACGGTCGTGGTACGCGCGCACCAACCCGCGCTCGCGGGCGTCGCGCATCAGATCGAACAGGCCGCGCAGACGTTCCGGATCGTCGAGATCGGGCACGCTGTCGTCGCCGTGGCGCCCGCCGAAGCCGTCGTAGACCTGCGCCAGGATCGAACCGCCGAGACGCTTGCGCCCCGCGCCGAGGCCGATGAGCCACAGTTCGGTCTCGCCTTCGCGCGACAGCAGCGGCGTCAGCTGCCCGCGCACGTCCTCGACCGCGGCGAACGCGCTGACGATCAGCGACACCGGCGAGACCGACTTGTGCGTCTCGCCGTCGCGCTGCCACTGCGCCTGCATCGACAGCGAATCCTTGCCGACCGGAATGCTCAGCTCCAGCGCCGGACACAGCGCCATGCCCACGGCCTTCACCGCGTCGAACAGGCGCGCGTCCTCGCCCGGATGGCCGGCGGCGGCCATCCAGTTCGCGGACAGTTTGATCTGCGCCAGCGACGACACCGGCGCGGCCAGCAGATTGGTGATCGCCTCGCCCACCGCCATCCGCGCGGCGGCGGCGGCGTCGATCAGCGCGAGCGGCGTGCGTTCGCCGATCGCCATCGCTTCGCCGGCATGCGTGTCGAAACCGGCGATCGTGATCGCGCAGTCGGCCACCGGCATCTGCCACGGGCCGACCATCTGATCGCGCGCGGTCAGGCCGCCGACCGAACGGTCGCCGATGGTGATCAGGAAATGCTTCGCGGCGACGGTCGGATGCGCGAGCACGCGCAGGCCGGCTTCGTGCAGATCGATGTCCTTGCCGTCGAGCGCGGACCACGGCGTCGGCGCCGGGCGGCGGGTGTCGCGGTGCATCTTCGGCGGTTTGCCGAAGAGGACGTCCATGGGCAGGTCGATGGCGGGCGCATGCGGAATCGCGTCGACGGTCGCGCCATCGCCGACCACCAACCGCTCTTCCGCCGTCGCCACGCCGACCGCGGCGAACGGGCAACGCTCGCGTTCGCAGATCGCGGCGAATTCGGCCAGGCGATCCTGCGGCACGCCGAGGACGTAGCGCTCCTGCGATTCGTTGCACCACAACTGCATCGGCGACAGCGAAGGATCGTCGCTGGGCACCTTCGCCAGATCGATGACGCCACCGGCGCCGGAGTCGTGCAGCAGTTCGGGAATCGCGTTCGACAACCCGCCCGCGCCCACGTCGTGGAACCACAGGATCGGATTGCCTTCGCCCATCGCGACGCAGCGGTCGATCACTTCCTGGCAGCGGCGCTCCATTTCCGGGTTGTCGCGCTGCACGCTGGCGAAATCCAGATCCTCGGCGCTTTCGCCCGAGGCCACCGAACTGGCGGCGCCGCCGCCGAGGCCGATCAGCATCGCCGGGCCGCCGAGCACGATCACCGCGTCGCCGGGCGACAGCGTTTTCTTGGTCACCATCGGTCGATCGATGGCGCCGAGACCGCCGGCGAGCATGATCGGTTTGTCGTAGGCGCGGACCGGGCCGTCGCCGTCGCGCAGTTCGAAACTGCGGAAATAACCGGTGAGGTTGGGGCGGCCGAATTCGTTGTTGAACGCGGCCGCGCCCAGCGGGCCGTCGAGCATGATCTCCAGCGCCGGCGCCATCCGCGGATTGAGCGGGCGCACGGCCTCCCAGGGCTGCGGCAGGGTCGGGATGCGCAGATGCGAGACGCTGAAGCCGCACAGCCCGGCCTTCGGCTTGCCGCCGCGACCGGTCGCGCCTTCGTCGCGGATCTCGCCGCCGTTGCCGGTGGACGCACCGGGGAACGGCGAGATCGCAGTCGGATGGTTGTGGGTTTCGACCTTGATGCAGAACGCGCTGGGTGCTTCGGCTTCGGCGCGGTATTCCAGCGTCGTCGGGTCGGGACGGAAGCGTTTCGCCGGATAGCCGGCCACCACCGCGGCGTTGTCGCTGTACGCGGACAGCGTGTGGTCCGGCGTCTGCGCGTGGGTGTGTTTGATCATCTTGAACAGCGACTGCGGGCCGCCATTCACCAATTGCTCGCGGCCGTCGATGGTCCAGCCGGCGTTGAAGATCTTGTGCCGGCAGTGCTCGGAGTTGGCCTGCGCGAACATCATCAGTTCGACGTCGTGCGGGTCGCGGCCCAACTCGCGGTAGCGCGCACGCAGGTATTCGATTTCGTCGTCGGCGAGCGCCAGGCCAAGGCGCGCGTTCGCGGCTTCCAGCTGCGCCAGCGGAACGACTTCCAGCGCGCCGCGGGCCGGCGCGACGAACAGCGCCGCCGCATCCGCGGCATCGACCAGCAGCGACTGGGTCATCGGGTCGTGCAGCACCTTGGCCACCGCGGCGCGGACGGCGGGGTCTTCCGGCCAGCCGCTCAGATCGATGCGGGTGCCGCGCTCCACGCGCTTCACCGGCTGCCCGGCGCCGCGCAGCAGTTCGCCGGCCTTGCTGGCCCAGGGCGAGATCGTGCCCAGGCGCGGGGCGATGAAGCGCGACACCGCGCCGGCGGCCAGCGGCGCGCGGTCGGGACGGGCTTCGAGAATCCGCAGCAGGGTGTCGGTGTCGGGGGTGCGGCCCGGCTCGGGTTCGACCCAGTAGGCGAACCAGGCGCCGACGACGCGGAGCTCGGGGGCGATGGCCTGGAGACGGGCTTGAAGACGGTCGCGACGGAACGGCGATAGGGCCGGCAAGCCCTCGAGGACGATCATGTCCGGTGCATGTCTGGACGCGGGCCGGCGATTGTACCGGAAGCGGGGGCCGGGCCGCGGGCCGGGGCGGCATCGGGCATCCCCGTCCTGCCGGTTGCGACCACGGTCGGCTGGGCCGCCGGGCCGTGCTGCTGTGCACAACGACCTCCGCGGCGGAGGCTGGTATCGTCCGCTCCATACGGTGCCGTACCGAACGGAAAGAGGGCCGCGTCGCGCGCCCGGATCGGCCACGCACCGGATCGGCAACGGTCGGCGTTCCCGACCCCGCAGTCCCGCACGTTCATCCAAGGAGAGAGAGTCATGCGTCGTGGATTCACCGGTTTCATTCTGCTGTTCCTGGCGATCGTGTTCTTCGCCCTGCCCGCGCAGGCGCAATCGACCTACACCCGAACGAAATACCCGATCGTGCTGGTGCACGGGCTGTTCGGTTTCGATTCGATCCTCGGCGTCTACGACTACTGGTACGGCATCGGCGACGAGCTGAAGGCCGGCGGCGCCAGCGTCTACACCGCCAGCGTCTCCGCCGCCAATTCCAGCGAAGTGCGCGGCGAGCAGTTGATCCGCGACCTCGACCGCCTCCGCGCGATCACCGGCAAGAGCAAGTTCAACCTGATGGGCCACAGCCACGGCGGGCCGACGATCCGTTACGTCGCCTCGGTGCGTCCGGACCTGGTCGCCTCCGCCACCCTGATCGGTGCGCCGAACACCGGCTCCCCGGTGGCCGATGGCGTCAGCGGCGCGCTGCCGCCGGGCTCCCCGCTGCGCGGCTTCGTCGCCGGGTTCGTCAACGCCTTCGCCGGCTTCCTCGGCGCGATATCGGGCAACCTCGATCCGCAGAATTCGCTGGCCGCGCTCGGGTCGCTCAGCAGTGCCGGCGCGAACGCGTTCAACGCGCGCCACCCGCAGGGCAAACCGACCACGTCCTGCGGCAGCGGCGCGGCGACGGTCAACGGGGTCCGCTACTACTCGATGGGTGGTACCTCGGTCCTGACCAACGTTTTCGACATTTCGGACGCCGCGCTCGGCGCCGGCGGCCTGTTCTTCGGTTTCGAGCAGAACGACGGGCTGGTCGGACGCTGCTCCTCGCGCTGGGGCACCGTGCTGCGCGACGACTACGGCTGGAATCATCTCGACGAGGTCAACCAGTTCCTGGGCCTGCGCGGCTTGTTCTCGTCCAGCCCGCAGAGCGTCTATCGCGCCCAGGCCAACCGCCTGCAGTCGCTCGGCCTGTGAGCCACGCGTTCCACCGCACCGCTGGCGTCGTCGTGCTTGCGACGGCGCTGGCCGGCGGCGTGTGGTGGTGGATGGCCGAAGGGCCTTCCGCCGCGCGCGATGCGCCGCATGTCTCCGGCACCGCCGGGAGCGATGCGGGGCTTCGCGACGACACCGCAGGCGATGCCCCGACCGATACCGCGCAGGCGGCCGCCGATCCGCTGGCGACCAGCTCGCTGCGCGGGACCGCGGTCGATGGCGAGGTGCGTTTCGACGCCGACGGCGCCCTGGTGCTCGACGCCGGACTGCGCCGGTTCTTCGACTATCACCTGAGCCTGATCGGCGAATGGGACCTGACGAAGATCCGTGAGCAACTGCGACGGACGCTGCTCGCCCGCTTCGATGCCGGCCGGGTCGGCACGGTGCTCGATCATTTCGACCGTTACACCGCCTACCTGCAGGCGCTGTCGGACAGCGGGATCGCCGCCGAGCCGGACCCAGCGCGGCGACTGGCCGCGGTGCGCACACTGCGCCGCGACCGGCTGGGCGAAGCGATGGCCGAAGGCTTCTTCGCCGAGGAAGACGCGCTGGCGGCGTTGACGCTGGCGCGGATGCGGATCGCCGGCGATGCGCGGATGAGCGCCGAAGACAAACGCGAAGCGCTGGCCGCGCTCGACCGCGAGGCCGGCTACGACGCGCGCGCGTCGGCCGGACTGGCGGAGGAAGCGGAAAGCATCGAACGGCGCGCGCTGGCGCCCGCACAGCGCGAGACCGAACGCACGGCGCGATGGGGCGCGGACGCCGCGCAGCGACTGGCCGCACTCGACGCAGAACGCGCCGCCTGGGACACGCGGGTCCGCCGCTATGCCGAAGCGCGGGCACGCATCGACGCCGATCGTCGTCTGGACCCGCAGGGCCGGGCGCAGGCGATCGCGGCGCTGCGGGCGCAGATGTTCACATCGACCGAACAGCGACGGATCGCATCGCTGGAGGCGATCGGCCAGCTGGGGGCCACGCTGTCGCAGTGAGCGTCGCCGGGCCGTGAGCCACGCGGCTCGGATCAGGACAACGACGGCGATGCTCGGTCCCGTCCGGCGAGGACGGGAGCCGCGAACCGACGCCGGTCAACCGACGCGGGTCGGCGAAAGTATCTCCCGGGCTTCAGCGACCGCCGGCGGTGCTGTCCGCGGGCTTCGCCTTCTTCTCGGCCGCCAGTTCGTCGAGGGCCTGCAGCATCTTGGCCGGCGGCAGATAGCCCGGCAGCGCGATGCCATCGACGTTGATCGCCATCGGCGTGCCTTCCAGGCCGATGCGCTGGCCGAGCTTGTACTGCGCGGCCACCGGGTTGGTGCAGCGCTTGGGCGGCACCGCCACGCCGCTCTTGGCGTCGGTCAGGGCCTGGCGGCGATCGGCGGAACACCACACCGACTCCATCGCCAGCGCATCGGCGCTGGTGAGGCCGGCGCGCGGGAACGCCAGATATTCGATGGCGATGCCGAGCTTGTTGTAGTCGGCCATTTCCGAATGCATCTTGCGGCAGAAGCCGCATTCGATGTCGGTGAACACGGTGACCGTGTGCTTGCGCGGACCGACCGGGGCGAACACGATGCGATCCGACACCGGCACCTTGGCCAGTTCGTCGCGACGCAGGCCGCTGAGGCCGATCTGGGTCAGGTCTTTCTGCTTCTCGATGTCGAACAGCATGCCCTGCAGCATGTAGCGGCCGTCGTCGCTGAAATACACCACGCGGCCGTGGACGATGGCTTCCTGGAAACCGGGCATCGGCGCCGGGCCGACGCGGTCTGGCACCAGGCTCGGATCGATCTTCTTCAGCGCGGCGCGGACCATCGCTTCCTTGGAGGCGTCCGCCGGTTTGGCCGGGGGGGGCGCGGCGGCGTTCGCCTTGGACGCTTCCGGCGCGGCCGCCGTGTCGTCGGCGGGTTTGGATTGGGCGCAGGCGGACACGCTGAGGGCGCAAAGCAGGGCGAACACCGGGAGTTTCATACAGGGCGGTTCCATCGGATGACTGGGGTGATGTCGGCTGGGACCACCGCGCGGCGGCGAAGTTCAGACGACGGTTTCGTCCGATTGTCGCATGCACCGGCGGCACCGGCCCGCGCCGCGCGGGTCGCCGGATGTGACGGCGATTGCAGCCCGGAGCGGTCAACCCGCCGGAACCGCCGGCCGACGCTCGGCGCTCAGCCGCGCGGGTGGTGCTGCGCGTGCAGGCGCTTGAGTTGCTCGCGCGCCACCAGGGTGTAGATCTGGGTGGTGGACAGGCTGGCATGGCCCAGCAGCATCTGCAGCGCGCGCAGGTCGGCGCCGTGATTGAGCAGGTGGGTGGCGAAGCTGTGGCGCAGACCGTGCGGGCTGATCCGGCGCGGATCGATGCCCGCCACGCCGGCATAGCGCTTCACCAGCCCCCAGAACAACTGCCGCGTCGGCGGCTCGCCCCCGGGCACCAGGAACAACGCCTGCGGCGCGCGCTTGCCCGCCAGCGCCGGCCGCGCCTCGACCAGATAACGCTGCAGCCAGTGCTGCGCTTCCTCGCCCAACGGCACCAGCCGGTCCTTGCCGCCCTTGCCGGTGACCCGCAGCACGCCCTGGCGCAGATTCACCGCGGTAGCGGCGATGCCCACCAGCTCGCTGACGCGCAGGCCGGCGGCGTACATCAATTCCAGCATCGCGCGATCGCGCAGGCCCGTCGGCGCGGTCGTGTCCGGCGCGGCCAGCAGCGCCTCGATCTCGCGTTCGCTCAGCGCCTTCGGCAGCGAGCGCGGCAGCTTCGGCGGATCGAGCAGCGCGGTGGGATCGTCCACCCGCGCGCCCCGGCGCAGTTGCAGCGCGAAGAACGCGCGCAGGGTCGACAGCAGCCGCGCGTTGCTGCGCGGCGAATAGCCGCTGCGGGTGCGCCAGGCGAGGTAGTCGAACAGCGCCGCGCGGTCCGCGCCGGCGAGCCCACCGCCCGCGCCGTCGCGCCAGCGCGCGAAGCCTTCGAGATCGCGGCGATAACTGGCCTGGGTCTGCGCCGCGAGTCCGTTCTCGGCCCACATCGTTTCGATGAAGGCGTGGATCGCGCCCGCATCGGCATCGCGCAGCGGCGGCAGCGCGATGGCCTGTTCGCGTCGTTCGGCGGGCGTCCTGGCGGTCATGCGGACAGGGTAACGCGACGAGCGTTGCACCGAATCGAAACGCCGAACACGAGTCGTCGTCGTCCAGGCGAAGGCCGGGATCCAGCATTCGACATCGCGACGTGCGGCAAGGGCGGGGTCCCGGCCTTCGCCGGGATGACGGCGGTTTTTGATCCAGGGGCGGCCGTTTATCCTGTCGCCATGACCGACACCGCCGCACAAGCCCTCACGGGCAAGCCCGACCCCCTGATCCTCCGCCGCCTACTGTCGCTGTTCTACGACCTGTGGCCGGTGGTCGCGCTGTGGATGCTGGTCTCGGCGCTGTTCAACCTCGGCTACTACCTCGCCGGCCACGACCGCCGCGACATCCTCGAAACCGTCAGCCTCCTCGGCGCGCTGCTGTGGTTCTGTTGCTGGCTCGTGGCGGGCGCCTACGCCATCGCCAGCTGGGCGCGCGGCGGCCAGACCCTCGGCATGCGCCCCTGGCGCCTGCGCGTGACCGGCGCCGACGGCGCCGCACCCACCCGCGCACAGCTCATCCGCCGCTATCTCGTCGGCAATCTGTCGCTGCTGCTCGGCGGCCTCGGCTTCTGGTGGGCCTGGTTCGACCGCGACCGTCTGGCCTGGCACGACCGCGCCAGCGGCACGCGGGTGGTGCGGGTGGCGAAGCGATAGTTGGACGGCAATCGACTCGCCGGATGCGGTCCGGACGAAGTCGGCCACTCCCTGTGGGAGCGACGGAAGTCGCGACGCTTTTCCGAGGAGCCGAGCAGCCATCCCGCGATTGAAAACCCGCAGAGCGTCGCGACTTCCGTCGCTCCCACAGGGGCTTCGAGGAACGGTGCAACCGCATCGAACGCCATGTCGGGCCAAGGCCCGACCTACCCGCTCCGCCGCTTGAACAACCACAGCGACAACCCGACCATCGCCAGCGCCGGAATCAGATACGCGATGCGATAGTCGAACTTGAACACGCCGGCGAGGCGCACGAACTGGGTCTGCACCAGCCAGAACCCCAGCGAGAAGATGATGCCCATGAACAAACGCTTGCCCAGACCGCCGCTGCGCAGCGAACCGAACGCGAACGGGATCGCGAGCAGGCTCAGCACCAGCACATTCACCGGATAGAACCAGCGGCCCCAGTAATGCTCCTGGAATTCGCTCGAATCCAGACCGTTGCGTTCGCGATACTCGATGCCGTCCCGCAGCTGCGCCGCGGTCATGTAACGCGGGCGCCAGATGTTGCGGGTGCTGGCGGCGAGCGCGGCCGCGTCGAGGCGCGACGCCCAGCGCTCTTCGGCGGCGGTGGTGCGGATCGCGGCCTTGGCCTCGAAACGGGTGCGCTCGACCTTGCGCAGGATCCACTCGCCCTCGCGATGCTCGGCGCTGCCGGCATGGACGATCGAGATCAGGCGGCCGTCGGGCGCCAGCTCGAAGAGTCGCACGTCGTTGAGCTCCAGCCACTGCCGGCCGTTCTCGCTGCGCTCCTGCCCGGTCTGGGCGTTGAGGAACACGTCGCCCTCGCGCGCCCACAGGCCGGAATACTGCGCGACGATCACCTGGTCGGACTTGGCCGCGGCCTTCAGGGTGTCGGCGCGGCGCTGCGCCCACGGGCCGACGGTTTCGCCGTTGATCACCATCAGCGCGGTGAGCACGGTCAGCGCCAGGATCACCGACAGGCTGATGCGGCGGCGCGACAGGCCGAGCGCGCGGAGTACGGTGAGTTCGGAGCTGGCGGACATCTGCCCGAGGCCGATCACCGCACCGATCACCGCCGAATACGGAAACAGCATGTAGGCGCGGCGCGGCAGGCTGTAGACGACATTGGTGGCGGCGGCGAGAAAGTCGTACTTGCCGGTGCCGATGTCGCTCATTTCGGTGAGCAGGCCGCTGATCACCGCGTCCAGGCCGACCAGCACCGTCCAGGTCAGCAGCACCGAACCCAGCACCACCCGGCCGATGTACAGATCGTGGATCTTCGGAAACGGCTTCATGCGAGGGCCCGCGGATGTCCGTTCTTCGGACGCCGGATCGCGCCGTCGTGCGCGTACATCCACACCGCCACCACCAGCAGCGGCACCAGCATCCACCACAGGCCGAGCATGCCCGGGACCTTGCCGTCCTCCAGCCACTGGGTACCCAGCATCATCAGGAACACGCCGAAGAGATAGATCAGGAAACCGACGGCGAGATTGCCGTAGCGCGCCTGCCGCGGCGAACTGCGCGACAGCGGGATCGCCAGCAGCGCGAAGGCCAGGGTCAACAGCGGCGGCGCCAGCCGCGAATGCAACTGCGCCGACGCCTCGGGCCGCGGATCGCCGAACAGCGCGGTCGTCGGCTGCAGCGCGACATCGCTGTTCTTGCGCCGCGGGGTCAGGTCTTCGGGCAGCCGCACTTCGTTGACGGCGTAACGCATCAGCCGGAAATCGCGGCCGCCGGCCAACGGCCCTTCGACCTCGAAGCCCTGCGCCAGCCGCAGGTAGCGGTCGCGCTCGCTCTGCACCGACAACGTGCCGGTCTGCGACGTGGTGACATCGAAGCGCTGGTCTTTCTGGCGGTAGACGAACACCCGCTGCATCTCGCGGCTGTCGGCGGACATCCCGCCGACGTAGATCACCCCGCCGCCGCCCGGGAGTTCGGTGAAGCGGCCCGGCTCCATGCCCGCGATCAGCAGGTTGCGGCCGGCCTCCTCGATCATCCGCGCCGACACCCGGTCGGCCCACGGCCCCAGCCACAGCGAACACAGGCCGACACCGGCCACGATCGGCAGCGCCATCCACGCCAGCGGCCGCAACATGCGCCGCGGCCCCACGCCGATCGACACCAGCACCGGCATTTCGGCATCGCGGTAGAGACGGCCCATGGCCAGCATCAGGCCCAGCATCACCGCCAGCGGCAGGATCAGCGGCAGCCATTTCAGGAACACCAGCCCCAGCTGGGCCAGTAGCATGCCCGGGGGCACCTTGCCCCGGGCCACGTCGCCCAGCACGTCGGCGAAGGCACCACCCAGCAACACGATCAGGACCACCACCAGCACGGCGAACGTGCTCTGCGCGAACTCGCGGATCAGGTATCGGTCCAGCTTCAACATGCGGGGACGGGGTCCGGTCGCCGGGCATCCGGCAGGGGCTTTGGATTAAACTTCGGAGTTCTGCGCGCGCGCCGGTCGACTCATGGCCGGTGCCGGGCGCGGACGGCACCGTCTCCGGGCCCGCAGGGCGCCCGGGGATTGTACGGAATGGCGTCGGCGGAAAGGCATCCCGTCTGAACGGGGACGTCCCCGGCGGTTCAGGCACTCCCGCACCGCAGGCTTGCACGCCACGCCACCGCCCGCACCTTTCCTCTCCCGAACGCCTCCACGGAACCCGATCCATGGCCCTCGAATTCACCCTCCACGGCGCTCCCGCCGCCGACGCCGCCACCTTCGCCAGCGACTGCATCGTGATCGGCGCCTTCGCCGACAAGACCCTGACCGCCACCGGTCAGGCGCTCGATGCGGCCAGCGGCGGCCGCATCGCCGCGCTGATCGAGCGCGGCGACGTCTCCGGCAAGACCGGCAAGACCGCCGTGCTGCACGACCTGCCCGGCGTGACCGCGCCGCGGGTGCTGGTGGTGGGCCTGGGCGAAGCCGGCAAGTTCGGCGTGCCGCAGTACATCAAGGCCGCCGGCGACGCCGCCCGCGCGCTGAAGGACGGCGCCGCCGCCAGCGCGCTGTTCTCGCTGAGCGAAGTACCCGTGTCCGGCCGCGACGGCGCCTGGGCCATCCGCCAGGCCGCGATCGCCATCAACCACGCCTGCTACCGCTACACCGCCACGCTCGGCGACAAGAACAAATCCAAGGGCGAGAGCAAGCTCGCCACGGTCGCCATCGCCGGCAGCGACGCCACCGCGCTGGCGCGCGGCCAGGCCATCGCCGCGGGCATCGCCTTCACCCGCGAACTCGGCAACCTGCCGCCGAACGTCTGCACCCCGGCCTATCTGGCCGAGCAGGCGCAGCAGTTCGCCCGCGACCACGGCGCCGAAGCCGAGATCCTCGACGAAGACCAGATGCAGGCGCTGGGCATGGGCTCGCTGCTCGCGGTGGCGCGCGGCTCGGCCAACCGGCCGCGGCTGATCGTGCTGAAGTGGCAGGGCGGCGGCGACGCCAAACCCTTCGTGCTGGTCGGCAAGGGCATCACCTTCGACACCGGCGGCGTCAACCTCAAGACGCAGGGCGGCATCGAAGAGATGAAGTACGACATGTGCGGCGCCGCCAGCGTCCTCGGCGCCTTCGTCGCCGCGGTGAAGATGAAGCTGCCGATCAACCTCGTCAGCATCGTGCCGGCGGTCGAGAACGCCATCGACGGCAACGCCTATCGCCCCTCGGACGTGATCACCAGCATGTCCGGCAAGACCATCGAAGTCGGCAACACCGACGCCGAAGGCCGCCTGATCCTGTGCGACGCCCTGACCTACGCCCAGCGCTTCGAACCGCAGGCGCTGCTGGACGTGGCCACCCTCACCGGCGCCTGCGTGATCGCGCTCGGCAAATACGCCGCCGGCCTGATGAGCAAGCACGACGACCTCGCAGACGAACTGTTGCAGGCCGGCGAACACGTGTTCGACCGCGCCTGGCGCCTGCCGCTGTGGGACGAATACCAGACCCAGCTGAACTCGATCTTCGCCGACGTCTACAACATCGGCGGCCGCAACGCCGGCGCGATCACCGCCGGCTGCTTCCTCTCCCGCTTCGCCGAAGGCCAGCGCTGGGCGCATCTCGACATCGCCGGCGTCGCCAACGACGACGGCAAACTCGGCATGGCCACCGGCCGCCCGGTCGGCCTGCTGTCGCAGTGGCTGATGGATCGGGCGCAGGGCTGACGGTGCCCCGCGCCGACTTCTACCTCATCCAGAAACCGCGCTTCCGCGAGGAACCGCTGATGCTGGTGTGCGAACTGGCGCGCAAGGCCTACGACGCCAACCTGTGGACGCTGGTGCTGGCGCGCGACGCGGCGCAGGCGGAAGCGCTGGACGAGTTGCTGTGGGCGTTCGACGAGGACGCCTACATCCCGCACCAGATCGCCGGCACCGACGACGAGGACGCGCTGACGCCGGTGCTGATCGCGAGACCGGATACCGACATCCCGCTGCGGCCGCTGGTGATCAACCTGCGCGACGCGCCGGTCGACGGCGTGTTCGAGCGCGTCCTGGAAGTCGTGCCCGCCGACGACTCCGCGCGCGGCCCGCTGCGCGAACGCTGGAAGCAATACCAGGCGCGCGGGCTGGAACTGAAGAAATACGACATGTGACCCCCATCCTGTCATCCCGAGCGCAGCGAGGGACCTGCTTCATCGCTTTTCGTCCCGGAAAAGCAGGTCCCTCGCTGCGCTCGGGATGACAGGAAACACTACGAACACAAGCCACGACACCATGACCACCCTCGCCTCCGGCTACGAACCCAAAGATTTCGAATCCCGCCTCTACGCCGAGTGGGAAACGAGCGGCGTCTTCGCGCCGCAGGGCGATGGCCCGGCCTACACCATCCTGCTGCCGCCGCCGAACGTCACCGGCACGCTGCACATGGGCCACGCCTTCCAGCACACGCTGCAGGACGCGCTGATCCGCTATCACCGCATGCGCGGCTACCGCACGCTGTGGCAGATGGGCACCGACCATGCGGGCATCGCGACCGAGATGGTGGTCTCGCGCAACCTGCAGATCGCGGGCCAGGGCGAAACCCGCGATTCGCTGGGCCGCGAAAAATTCATCGAGCGCGTGTGGGAATGGAAGCAGCAGTCGGGCGACACCATCGAACGCCAGATGCGTCGCCTCGGCGCCTCCGGTGACTGGTCGCGCAGCGTGTTCACCATGGACCCGATGGCGTCCGACGCGGTGATCGAAGCCTTCGTGAAACTGTACGAGCAGGGCCTGATCTACCGCGGCCAGAAACTGGTGAACTGGGATCCGGTGCTGAAGACCGCGATCTCCGACCTCGAGGTGGTCAGCGAGGAGGAAAACGGCTTCCTGTGGTCGATCGCCTACCCGCTGGCGAACGGCGAGACCTACGAGCACGTGGAGCACGACGCCGACGGCAACGAGACCCTGCGCGAAACCCGCGGCTATCTGATCGTCGCCACCACCCGCCCGGAGACGATGCTCGGCGACACCGCGGTGATGGTGCATCCGGAAGACGCGCGCTACACCCATCTGATCGGCAAGACCGTGACCCTGCCGCTGTGCGACCGCACGCTGCCGATCATCGCCGACGACTACGTCGACCGCGCCTTCGGCACCGGCGTGGTGAAGGTGACGCCGGCGCACGATTTCAACGACAACGCGGTCGGCCATCGTCACGGTCTGCCGATGATCAACATCTTCACCGATGCCGCGACCGTCAACGACAACGCACCGGAGAAGTATCGCGGCCTCGACCGTTTCGCCGCGCGCAAGATCATCGTCGGCGAACTCGAAGACGCCGGCCTGCTGGTCGAAACGAAGCCGCACAAGCTGCAGGTGCCGCGCGGCGACCGCACCGGGCAGGTGATCGAACCGTATCTCACCGACCAGTGGTTCGTGGCGATGGACAACTTCGCCAGGCGCGGCCTCGAACTCGCGGAAAACGGCAGCGTGAAGTTCGTGCCGCCGAACTGGATCAACACCTACCGCCACTGGATGGAGAACATCCAGGACTGGTGCATCAGCCGCCAGCTGTGGTGGGGCCATCGCATTCCGGCATGGTACGACGAGGCCGGCAATCTCTACGTGGCACGCAACGAAACGGAAGCCCGTGTGGGAGCGCCGGAAGGCGCGATACTCCGCCAGGACAACGACGTCCTCGAAACCTGGTTCTCCTCCGGCCTGTGGCCGATCAGCACCATGGGCTGGCCGAACGCGGATCGGATGCGCGAGCGCGGCTTCGATCGATTCGTGCCGTCGTCGGTGCTGGTGACCGGTTTCGACATCATCTTTTTCTGGGTCGCCCGGATGATCGTGATGACCGATCACTTCATGCCGAAGGACGCGACCGACGCCGAGCGCGTGCCCTTCCACGACGTGTACATCACCGGCCTCGTCCGCGACAAGGACGGCCAGAAGATGTCGAAGTCGAAGGGCAACATCCTCGACCCGCTGGACATCATCGACGGCATCACCGAAGCGGAACTGGTCGCCAAGCGCACCACCGGCCTGATGAATCCGAAGATGGCCGAGAAGATCGAGGCCACCACCCGCAAGGATTTCAAGGGCGGCATCGCTCCGCACGGCGCCGACGCGCTGCGCTTCACCATGGCCGCGCTGGCCGGCCCCGGCCGCGACATCAAGTTCGACATGGCGCGCTGCGAGGGCTACAAGAATTTCTGCAACAAGCTGTGGAACGCGACGCGCTTCGCGCTGATGAACACCGAAGGCTTTTCCGCTTCCGGCGCGCCGCAACCGAAGACCGACGCCGAACGCTGGATCCTCTCGCGTCTGGCGAAGGTCAGCGCCGAAGCCGGCGAGCATTTCGCGAGCTACCGTTTCGACCTGTTGTCGCAGGCGCTGTACGAATTCGCCTGGAACGAATTCTGCGACTGGTTCGTGGAACTGGCCAAGCCCGCGCTCAACGGCAGCGATGCCGAAGCCGCACACAGCACCCGCCACACCCTGCTGTACGTGCTGGAATCGCTGCTGCGCCTGCTGCATCCGCTGATCCCGTTCGTGACCGAGGAACTGTGGCGCCACGTCGCCCCGAAGCTCGGCATCGAGATCGAAGGCGCCAGCATTTCCGTGCGCCGCTATCCGCAGGCCGCGGACTTCGCGGCGGACGGGTATGCCGGCGCCGAAGCCGACATCGAATGGTTCAAGGCCGTGGTCTCCGCCGTGCGCAGCATCCGCAGCGTGCTCGGCATTTCACCGTCGAAGCAGGTGTCGCTGCTGTTCCGTGGCGGCAATGCCGACGATGCGGCGCGCGTCGCGAAGTTCGCTGCACAGCTGACGTTCCTGCTCAAGCTCGATCGCATCGAAGTGATCGACGGCGAGCCGCCGGCCGCCGCGCCGGCCGTGATCGGCGACCTGCAGTTGTTCGTGCCGCTGGAGGGGCTGGTCGATCTCGACGCCGAGTGCGCGCGCCTCGACAAGGAAATCATCAAGGTCGCGGCCGAGAAGGACAAGAGCGAAGCCAAACTCGCGAAGTTCGGCGGCAACGTGCCGCCGACGGTGGTCGAACAGGAGCGCGGGCGCCTCGCCGACTGGACCGCGAAGCTCGCAGGGCTGCAAGAACAGCGCGCGCGCCTGGGGTGACGTAGGGCGGGGCCCATGGCCCGCCATCCCGGCGCACCCGTTCGCTTCGGACATCGATCGGAACGGCGGCTGCGATCGAACGATCGCAGGTTCCCGACGGCGGGCCATGGGCCCGCCCTACGCGTCCGGAAGCAACTCGATCGCCATCACGATGGCGTCTTCGCGGCCCATGTTGGCCGGGTAATAGCGCGGGCGGCGGCCGATCTCGTTGAAGCCCTCGTCGAAATACAGCGCGATCGCGCGCGGATTCGACGGCCGCACTTCGAGGAAGATCCGCGCCGCGCGCTGGTTGCGGGCGATCCGGATCAAGGCGCGCAGCAGCCGCCGGCCATGGCCGTGGCCCTGCGCTTCGGGGTCGATGCAGATGTTGAGGATGTGCGCCTCGCCGGCCGCGACGCTGATGATGCCGTAGCCGATGATGATGTCGTCCTGCACCAGCAGCCACGACGGATAACAGGCGTTGATGCAGTCGCGGAAGATGCCGATGTTCCAGGGAAACGCGTATGCCCGCGTTTCGATCGCGATCACCGCATCCAGATCGGCCTCTCGCATCGGGCGCAGCGTCGTGGGCGCCGCCTGCGGCGCACCGACGGAGACCGACGGCCCGGCGCTCACGCGGGCGACCGCCTCAGCGCGCGCAGCGCGGGCCACAGCGCACGCTTGGCCCCCGGATCGCGGCGCAGCGTCTGCGGTGTGGGCCAGCCGCGCACCAGCTGCGCGGCATCGTGGGCGTCGCGGCTGCGGCCGGCCGCGCGCAGCAGCGCGGCGATCAGACGGTCCTCGGGCAAGCGGTCGTCGGTCGACGCGCTGTCGGGTCTCGCCGCCGCAGACGCGGTCTCCGGCGCGGCCGCGCCCAGCATGCGATAGACCGGCAAGCCCATCGCGGCGAGCGTTTCGCGCTGCACGGCGTCCCACAGCGGCGCCGCTCCGAACGATGCGTCCTGACCCGACGCGTTCACGCGCCCTCCGCCGGGGACCGGCGCGCCGCGCGCCGCGCGATCAGCGGGCCGAACACCGCGAAGGTCGCGAACACCGCCAGCAGCACCTTCGGCGGATCGATCACCAGGCCGATGATCGCGGCGATCACCACCAGCGGCACCACGAACGGCACGCGGTCGCCGTGCGGGCCCTTCTTGCCGCCCTTGAAACTCGGATAGCGGAAGCGGCTGACCATCAGCAGGCCCGAGACGGTCGTGATCGCCAGCGCCGCATAGCGCAGTTCTTCGCCGCTCCAGCCGAGGTCGTGCAGGGTCCAGACGAAACTGGCCATCAGCCCGGCGGCCGACGGGCTGGGCAGGCCGATGAACCAGCGCTTGTCGACGGTGCCGACCTGGCTGTTGAAGCGCGCCAGCCGCAGCGCGGCGCAGGCGGCGTAGAGGAAGGCGCCGAGCCAGCCGATCTTGCCGAGGGTGGCGCCGTCGAACTTCATCGAATACAGCGCCCAGTGGTACATCACCAGCGACGGCGCCATGCCGAAGCTGATCAGGTCCGCCAGCGAGTCGTACTGCACCCCGAACTCGCTCTGGGTGTTTGTCATCCGCGCGACCCGACCGTCCAGGCCGTCGAGCACCGCGGCGATGAAGATCGCGACGCAGGCGGCTTCGAAACGGCCCTGAGAGGCGGCGATGATCGCGAAGAAGCCGGAAAACAGTGCGGCGGTGGTGAACAGGTTGGGCAGCAGGTAGATGCCGCGGTTGCGGCGGGGCTGCGGGGGCGTTTCGGGAGTTTCCATGCCCGAAGTGTAGCCGGAGCGCGCCATCGCCGCCGCAAGCGTGCGGGGCGTCACACCGCCAGCCCGTCGGGCTGAGGCGCCGCTGAGCCCGACCCGCATCCCCGCTTGCGCGCGTCCCGCGAGGGTGCTGCAATCTTGTCGACAGGGCCCCCCGTCCGTCTGATCAGGTATCGCCATGACCCGCGCGCTCCGTACCGCCCTGCTCGCCACCGCCGTCCTCGCGCTGGGCACCGCCCCGGCCGCCTTCGCCGATGAGCTCTACCAGTGGAAGGACGCCAACGGCGTCACCCACTATTCGCAGACGCCGCCGGCGCAGGGCAAATATCAGGCGCGGTCGATCCAGCACCGCGCACAGGCCATCGACGCCGGAACGCCCGAGGCCGCAGCGCCGGTCGAATCCACCCAGTGCACCACCGCGCGCAAGAACATCGAACTGCTGCAGAGCGGCTCCCGGCTGCAGATGGACAGCGACGGCGACGGCAAGGCGGACCGCGACCTCAGCGACAACGAGCGCGAGAAGCAGTTGCAGATCGCCCAGACCGTGGCCCGCGTGAACTGCAGTTCGGCCACCGCCAAGACGCCGTAAATCGGCCGGCCGGCCCAGGCAGCCCCTCACACGCGACGACATCCGTGCCGCGCCTGCGGCCCGCGGATCATGAATTCCCAGAGGGTCGGTAGAGCGGCCTTCAGGCCGCTGCTCTTTGGTGATCAAGCCAGCCGGCCTGGTTTTCAACAGTCGAATGACTGGTCAGGCCGCCCTACCGAATAGGGTCCAACGCGTGCCGGAGATGATCCGACGCATACCGAGCGCCTGCGGCCGGCACGGCCCGCAAACATCGGGCAAAATGCGGGGTTCGCCCCCCATGCCGAGTTTCGTCCGATGCGTCTGTCGAAGTTCCACCTCCGCACCGAAAAGGAAACCCCCGCCGACGCCGAGATCGTCAGCCACCAGCTGATGCTCCGCGCGGGCATGCTGCGCAAGCTCGCGGCGGGCCTCTACACCTGGAGCCCGCTGGGCCTGCGCGTGCTGCGCAAGGTCGAGGGCATCGTGCGCGAGGAGATGAACCGCGCCGGCGCGATCGAACTGCAGATGCCGACCATCCAGCCGCGCGAACTGTGGGAAGAGACCGGACGCTGGCAGAAATTCGGCGGCCAGCTGCTGAAGATCAAGGATCGCAAGGAGGCCGAGTACTGCTACGGCCCCACCGCCGAGGAAGTGATCACCGATTTCGCGCGCCAGGAAATCAACAGCTACAAACAGCTGCCGGTGAACTTCTACAACATCCAGACCAAGTTCCGCGACGAGATCCGCCCGCGCTTCGGCGTGATGCGCGCGCGCGAGTTCCTGATGAAGGACGCGTATTCGTTCCACATCGACGACGAATCGCTGAAGGCCGAATACCAGAACATGTACGACGCCTATTCGCGCATCTTCACCCGCCTCGGGCTGAAATTCCGCGCGGTGTTCGCCGACACCGGCGCGATCGGCGGCAGCGCCTCGCACGAATTCCACGTGCTGGCCGATTCCGGCGAAGACGCGATCGCCTTCTCCGACGGTTCGGACTACGCGGCCAACGTCGAGCTGGCCGAAGCGGTGTCGCCGGGCGAACGCGCGGCCGCGAGCGAAACGATGCGCAAGGTCGAGACGCCGACGCAGAAGACCTGCGAAGACGTCGCCGCCCTGCTCGGCATCCCGCTGCAGCGCACGGTGAAGTCGGTCGCGATCATGGGCGCCGACGCGGAGGGCGACGCGCAGTTCGTGCTCGCGCTGGTGCGCGGCGATCACGGCGTCAACGAAATCAAACTCGCGAAACTGCCCGGCCTCGCCGAATACCGCCTCGCCACGGAAGCGGAAATCCTCGAGCATCTCGGCAGCGAGCCGGGCTTCCTCGGCCCGGTGAAACCGGCGAAAGCCATCCGCATCATCGCCGACCGCAGCGTCGCCGCGATGCACGATTTCGTGGTCGGCGCGAACGAACCGGGCTATCACATCGCCGGCGTGAACTGGGGCCGCGATCTGCCCGAAGCCGATGACGTCGCCGACATCCGCAACGTGCTCGCCGGCGATCCCTCGCCCTGCGGTCAGGGCACGCTGGGCATCGCGCGCGGCATCGAGGTCGGCCACGTGTTCGCGCTCGGCCGCAAATACTCCGAAGCGATGAAGTGCACCGTGCTCGACGCCAACGGCAAGGCGGCGACGCCGGCGATGGGCTGCTACGGCATCGGCGTGAGCCGGATCGTGGCCGCGGCGATCGAACAGAACCACGACGACGCCGGCATCGTCTGGCCGGACGCGATGGCGCCGTGGCAGGTCGCGGTCTGCGTGATCAATCCGAAGAACGATGCCACCGTCGCCGCCGCGGCGCAGGCGCTGTACGACGAGCTCAACGCCGCCGGCGTCGAAACTGTGCTCGACGACCGCGGCCTGCGCCCGGGCGCGATGTTCGCGGACATCGAACTGATCGGCATTCCGCATCGCGTCGTGGTGTCCGAGCGCGGCCTCGCCGCGGGCACGTTCGAATATCGCGCACGCCGCGCCAGCGAGGCCGAATCGCTGGATCGCGACGCGCTGATGCAGCGACTGACCGCGCGCTGATCGCCCGCTGCCGCTGCGGCGGCGAAGCGGGTCTCCCGGGCCGCGGACCACCCGCGGCCCGGGCGTTTTCGGGCACCCGACATCACGCGAACCCGCGGATTGCACTATCATCCGGGGCTCCGCGCCGTCGAGCGCGGGAATTCCCCGTTCTACGGAGTACACATGGCAATCGATCTGAAAGGTCTTTCCGCGCAGGAGCTGAAGCGCCTCGCGACCGACATCAAGAAGCAACAGACCGCGCTGAACAAGCGCAAGCCCATCGCCGGCGTGCGCAAGAAAGTGATCGCCCTGGCCAAGGCCGAGGGTTACACCATCGCCGAACTCTTCGGCGGCAAATCCGCGAAAGCGGCGCCTGCGAAGAAGGCCGCCAAGAAGGGCGCGAAGAAGGCGACGAAGAAAGTCGCGCCGAAATATCGCAACCCCGCGAATCCGAAAGAGACCTGGAGCGGTCGCGGCAAACAGCCGCTGTGGCTCGCCGCGCAGGTCAAGAAAGGCAAGAAAGTCGAAGAGTTCCTGATCAAGAAGTAAGTCGGGCCGCGCGCGAGCGCGCATCGTCCGATACGAAAAACGCCGGCTTTGCGCCGGCGTTTTTCGTTGTGGTCGCCGATGCGAGAATGAATGTTGATGTTTTCGGTAGAGCGGCCTTTAGGCCGCTGCCTTTTCTCACCAAAAACTAGCGGCCTGGTTTTCAACAGTCAAAGACTGGTCAGGCCGCTCTACCGTGAGCATTCAACCGCGAACACTCGACGATCAAAGATTCCGTCGCGTCGGAATCAGGATATTGCCGAACAGCAGCCCCGCGACCAGCGCGAGCAGGACGTTCAGCGCGGCGAGAATCGCGGCCTGTCCCGCTTCCATGCTCTGCCCCTGCACCACCGCGAGCAGTCCGCGCAGGCTGGCGCTGCCGGGCACGAGCATGATGATGCCGGGCAGCCGCACCAGCGCGCCGGGGCGATTGAACCAGCGCGCGTAGGCGTTGCCGGCGGCGGTCATCGCCAGCGCGGCCACGAACACGCCGACGGTGCTGTCCCATTCGGCGCCGACGAAACGCGAGAGCAGATAACCCGCCGCCGCCGACAGCATCACCAGCGGATAATCGCGGCGGCCGGTGCGGAACAACACCGCGAACGCATACGTGCCCAGCACCAATGCGAGACCTTCCACCCAGTCCGGCTGCGGACGCAGCGCGCGGATTTCCGGCTGCAGGCCCAGCATGCCCGCGGCGGTCAGCGCGACCAGCATGCCGATGGCGAGCTTCAGGATGGTGCTCATCGCGCCGGCGAAACGCGCGGTACCGGACACGAGATTCTGGTTGGTGAGTTCGTTGACCGCGTTGGTCAGCGACATGCCGGGCATCAGCACGATCAGCGAGGAAATGATCACCGTGTTGAGATTCAGCGGACCGATGACGCTCGCCACCAGTACCGCGACGCTGCCGGCGACCATCGCGGCCAGCGCATCGTTGGCTTCCTTCAGTCGCGGGCGGTTCTGCGTCGCCCAGTCGAGCACGCCGATCAGCAGCCCGGTCGCGCCCGCGGTGGCGATGTCCAGCCACGGCAGGCGCCACAGCCCGGCGACGGCGGCGGCGGACAGGCCGAACGCCAGAATCGCGACGAACTTGCCGCGCCAACTGCCGGGGCGATCGAGCGCGCGCAGCGCGGCGTGACCGGCATCGAGATCCAGCTCGCCGGACATCACCGCTTCGGCGATGCGGTCGGATTCGCAGAGTTTGTAGAGGTCGGTCTCGCCGGGCGACAGGCGCACCACGCGCACGGTGTCGCGGCGGCCGCCGCCGGCTTCGCCGAAGGACAGGATCATGCCGGTCGGATTCGACCACGCCCCGCACTCCAACCCGAGTTTCGCCGAGACCGCCATCACCGAGCCTTCCAGCCGGTGCGCGGTGGTGCCGTAGGCGTGCAGGCGACCGGCGAGTTCGACCACGAAATCGACGCGCGCGTCGTGATCGTGGCGCTGCAGGGCGGCATTCATGGCGGTGTTCCGGCGGCGGGACGACAAGGCCGGCATGGTACCCGATCGCCCCGGCGGGCTCCGCCGTCAGTCGTGCAACCGGCGCATCAGCGCGGCGACGAAACGGTCGGCGGAACCGGGCGCCTGATCGAAGAACAGCGAGGGTTCGGTGAGTTCGAGTTCCAGCAGCCTCGGCGAACCGGCCTCGTCGCGGATCAGATCGACGCGGGCGTACGGCAACGGCTCGGCGGAACGCGCGCGCAGCGCGGCGAGCACCGCCTCGCCCACGCGCAGTTCGTCGGCTTCGGGCGCGCGCGCCGCGATCGCGTCCGCAAGCCCGGTGTGATCGAGCCCGGCCTCATCGGGCCGCAGCAGCGCGGCCTTGCGGATCGCATGGCTGAAGGTCCCGTCGAAATACAGCAGCGCGGTTTCGCCCCGCGTGTCCACGGCGTCCAGATACGGCTGCAGCATCGCGCTGCGTCCGGCATCGAGCAGCGCGCCGAGATGATTCGCGGCGGCGAAACTCTGCGCGCGCCGGTAGCGCTGGGTGTCGCGGGAGCCGGCGCTGACCGTCGGCTTCACCACCACTTCGGCGGCGTCGGGAAACGCGGCGAAGAACGCCTCCAGCGCCGGCAGCGGCTCGGCATCCGGTTCGACGAACCGGGTGGGCACCACCGGCACGCCCGCGGCCTCGAGATCGGCCAGATAGTGCTTGTCGGTGTTCCAGCGCAGGATCGGCAGCGGATTCAGCAACCGGCTGTCGCGATCGATCCGCGCGCACCAGGCCAGGAATGCCGGCAGCCGCTCGAAATAGTCCCACGGCGAGCGCAGCACGACCGCGTCGTAGCGGGCCCAGGACACGGTGGCGTCGTCCCAGGCCCGGACCTCGGCCGCCAGCCCGGCGCGGTCGCAGGCGGCGAGCAGCGGCGGCATGTCGTCGTCGAGCGCGGCGGAGACGATGGCGGTGGCGAAGGCGATGCGGGTCATGGGCCAAGTCTAGCCGGCCGACATGCCCCAAAGTACGGTGTGCCCGGTCATCCGCAGCCGGTAAACTTGCGCGTTCCACGGATCGCCCGTCTGCCCAGGAATCCCCCGCATGCAACGCACGGTGTCGGCATGAGTACCCACAAGATCTACCCGGATGCGGCCGCAGCGCTGCATGGCATCGTCGCCGACGGCCAGACCCTCGCGGTCGGCGGTTTCGGCCTCTGCGGCATTCCCGAAGCCCTGATCGCCGCCCTGCGCGATTCCGGCGTCACCGGCCTCACCGCGATCTCCAACAACGCGGGCGTCGACGGCTTCGGCCTCGGCATGCTGCTGACGACGCGGCAGATCCGCAAGATGATTTCGTCCTACGTCGGCGAGAACAAGGAATTCGAGCGCCAGTTCCTCTCCGGCGAACTCGAACTCGAATTCAATCCGCAGGGCACGCTGGCCGAGCGCCTGCGCGCCGGCGGCGCCGGCATCCCGGCCTTCTACGTGCGCACCGGCTACGGCACGGTGGTCGCCGAGGGCAAGGAAACCCGGCAGTTCGACGGCCACTGGTACGTGATGGAAACCGCGCTGCGCGCCGACGTCTCGCTGGTGAAGGCGTGGAAGGCCGACAAGGCCGGCAACCTGGTGTTCCGCAAGACCGCGCGGAACTTCAACCCCGCCTGCGCGATGGCCGGCAAGGTCTGCGTGGCCGAGGTCGAGCAACTGGTGGAGATCGGCGAGATCGATCCCGATCAGGTGCATCTGCCCGGCATTTACGTCGACCGCATCGTCGTCAATCCGACGCCCGAGAAACGCATCGAACAGCGCACCGTGCGCCAGGGAGACAAGTGATGGCCTGGACCCGCGACCAGATGGCCCAGCGCGCCGCGCAGGAACTCAGCAACGGCGCCTACGTCAACCTCGGCATCGGCCTGCCGACGCTCGTCGCCAACTTCATCCCGGACGGCATGGACGTGTGGCTGCAGAGCGAGAACGGCCTGCTCGGCATCGGCCCGTTCCCGACCGAGGACGAGGTCGATGCCGATCTCATCAACGCCGGCAAACAGACGGTCACCGCGCGCTCGGGCGCCAGCTATTTCGGCAGCCACGATTCGTTCGCGATGATCCGCGGCGGCCACATCGATCTCGCCATCCTCGGCGCGATGCAGGTGACCCACAAGGGCGACCTCGCCAACTGGATGGTGCCCGGCAAGATGGTCAAGGGCATGGGCGGCGCGATGGACCTCGTGGCCGGCGTGAAGCGCGTGGTGGTGCTGATGGAGCACACCGCGAAGAACGGCGAACACAAGATTCTGCCCGAATGCACGCTGCCGCTGACCGGCGTGGGCGTGGTCGATCGCATCATCACCGAACTGGCGGTGTTCGACGTGACGCCGGACGGCCTCGCCCTGGTCGAAGCCGCGCCGGGCGTCGGCATCGACGAACTGCGCGAGAAGACCGGCGTCGCGTTCGCCGCGTAAGCGCGCCCTCGCCCGCCCTGCGGGCATCCTCTCCCCGCGCGCGGGGAGAGGCGAAGCGTGCGACCGGGCGCACGAGGGTGAGCGGCATGGCCTTACAATAGCCGCATGCTGCCCGAGCCCACCCCCCTCGCCAATCAGCTGCTGATCGCGTTGCCGTCGCTGGCGGACCCGAACTTTTCCCGTGCCGTGGCGCTGATCTGCCAGCACGATGCCGACGGCGCGATGGGCCTGGTGGTCAACCGCCCGTCCGAATACACCCTCGGCGACGTCTTCGAGCAGATGGGCATCGCCAGCGGCGACATCACCCTGTGCGAACGCCTCGTGCTGGCCGGCGGCCCGGTGCATCCGGAGCGCGGTTTCGTGCTGCACGACGGCGAAGCGCGCTGGGATTCGACCCTGCGGATCGCCGACAACCTCTACGTCACCACCTCCCGCGACGTGCTCGAAGCGCTCGCCCGCGGCGATGGCCCGGCCCAGTCCACCGTGGTCCTCGGCTGCGCCGGCTGGGGCGCGGGCCAGCTCGAACAGGAACTGTCCGAGAACACCTGGCTCACCGCCGGCAGCGACCCGGAGCTGCTGTTCACGCTGCCGCTGGATGCCCGCTGGCATGCGGCGGCAGGCCGGATCGGCGTCGACCTCAACCGGGTCATGGATTACAGCGGACATGCCTGAAGCGGTCGTCCCTGCATTCGCGCACTATCTGGTCATCGATTTCGAAGCGACCTGCTGCGATCAGGGCACCGTTCCCCGCCACGCGATGGAGATCATCGAATTCGGCGTGGTCATGGTCGATGCCGTCGATTTCCGCATCGTCGACGAGTTCCAGAGCTTCGTGCGCCCTGTGCGGCATCCGCAGCTGACCGGGTTCTGCAAGCAACTGACCTCGATCCGGCAGGCGGATGTCGACGCCGCGCCGACCTTTCCGGCGTGCGTCGCCGCCTTCGAATCGTGGCTGTCCCGGTATCGCGATGTCGCGTTCTGCTCCTGGGGCGATTACGACCGCAACCAGCTGCAGCAGGACTGCGATTTCCACCGGATCCCGAACCCGATCGCGGCCCCGCACCGCAACGTCAAACGCCTGTTCAGCGAGCGCCAGCGGCGGACGAAGATGTACGGCCTGTCCGGTGCTGTCCGCGAGGCCGGTCTGGCCTTCACGGGCACCCATCACCGCGGTATCGACGATGCCCGCAACATCGCCCGCCTGCTGCCGTTCGTGTTCGGCGATGCGCGTCTGGCCGACAACGCGGAGCGCGTCGCATGAGCGTCCCGCACGACGGCACCGTGCTCGGTTTCGATGTCGGCGCGCGCCGGATCGGGGTCGCGGTCGGCACCGGTTTCGGGCTCGGCGCACGCGCGCTGGCGGTGGTCGACGTGCACGACGACCAGATCGACTGGAAGGCGGTCGAGAAGCTGCATCGCGAATGGCGCCCGGCGGGCTTCATCGTCGGCGACCCGATGACGCTCGACGGCGGCGACCAGCCGATCCGCGCCCGCGCCCGCGCGTTCGCGCAGGCGCTGCGCACGCGCTTCGGACTGCCGGTCGCGATGATGGACGAACGCAACAGTTCCCAGGAGGCCGCACGGCGCTTCGCCGCCGATCGCGCCGACGGCAAACGCAAACGTCGCGACGCCGAGCTGCTGGATGCGGTGGCCGCGGCGGTGATCGTCGAACGCTGGCTGGCCGCGCCGCAGGACGCCATCCTGCTTGAGGAGTGAAGTGCCCATGACGCTGTTCCCGAATACCCTCGGCTACAAATCCGAACTGCAGACCGATCCCGAGGGCGTGCTCCACCATCTGCTCACGCTGGACGGCATGAGCCGGGTCACGCTGTCGCGGCTGCTCGACCGCGCGCAGGCCTTCGTCGACGGGGACGCCGCCGCGGAAAAAGCCGCGGCGAACGCGCTCGCCGGCATCGCGGTCTGCACCCTGTTCTTCGAACCGTCCACGCGCACGCGCCTGAGTTTCCAGCGCGCGGCGCAGCGGCTCGGCGCGGACGTGCTCAACTTCGACGCCGCCACCTCGTCCACCACCAAGGGCGAGACCGCGCGCGACACGCTGAAGAACATCGAAGCGATGGGCGTGCGCGGCTTCGTCATCCGCCACCACGAAGACGGCGTGCTCAACGAACTCGCCCGCCACGTCAACGCCGACACCCGCATCATCAACGCCGGCGACGGCCGCAGCGCGCACCCGACCCAAGGGCTGCTCGACATGCTGACCCTGCGCCAGGCCAAGGGCGAAGACTTTTCGCGGCTGAAGGTCGCGATCGTCGGCGACGTGCTGCACTCGCGGGTCGCGCGCTCCGATCTGCACGCCCTGCGCACGCTCGGCGTCGCCGAAATCCGCGTCTGCGGCCCCGCCTCGCTGCTGCCGCCGGTGAACGACAGCGGCGGCATGCTGCACGGCTGCGTGGTGACCCGGGACTTCGACGAAGCGCTGGAAGGCGCCGACGTGCTGATGATGCTGCGCCTGCAGCGCGAACGCATGGAACAGGGCCTGATCGCGTCGCTGGACGACTACCATCGCGACTACGGCCTCACCGAAGCGCGCCTGAAACGCGCCGCGCCCGACGCGGTGGTGATGCATCCCGGTCCGATCAACCGCGGCGTGGAGATCGACGACGCCGTCGCCGACGGCCCGCAGTCGCTGATCCTGCAACAGGTCTCGAACGGCGTCGCGGTGCGGATGGCGGTGCTGGAAACGCTGCTGGGCTGAGCCGAGCAGGGAAAATGTTCAGCCAGAGAAAGTCTGCGCTCACCGCAATCACAATGAAGAGAACAAGGAATTATGGAAACTCGTTCTGTCCCAAGACTCAATGATCGCGATCTTATTCGAGCATTTGAGCAGGTAGCTCAAGAATTCATCGAAGAAGGTAGCAAGGTAGACTATCATGATCAATTTGGAGACTTGATCTCAAAAGATGCGATTGAACTCCTTAAAGAATTCGCCGGATATGAGATCTCGGCAGCAGTACTTACCATTCAGAACATAACCTTCCGCCTACGCCGAACACATAGCAATTATCAACCAGATCTGAAAACTGACGAAATTGGATATCTCTTTGATGGAAAGGCTCAAAACCATGGGCACCGCCCGAAGGATCGAAACACCTTCTTCAAAGCCGACGCCAGACTACAGAGAGCACTTGCAGAGCCGTTAGCTATAGCGAAGACTTCTGAAGAATATTCGACAATCCTTTCTCACGGCACCATTCTGGAAAGAATGGAAAGTGTAGCCGCGCTTCTTATTGAGAAGAATGATGAATTTCGAAGACAGCTTCAAGTCGAGCACAGTGAGAATGAAAGCCGGCGCCAGAAAGAATTAGATGCATTGATTTCACTCGAGCGCGAAAAAGGCGAAGAACACAGAGCTCGCCTTGCGGAAGAATTCACGAAAAGACACTCGACCCTCGACGAGACTCAAAAGGAACTTGACGCGCTCAAGAAGTCGCTGGACGACCGTAACAACACTCACGTCAGAAGAGAAATTCGAACAACGATTTCAAGCATCATCAGTGACAGGCTGCAAAACTTTACCGTCTCCAAAGCAACAAAGACCCAATACCTGACAGTAAATGTCGCCTCCATCGGCGGATTCATCATTCTCGCTGCGGCCACGATCTACTTCGGCGCACAGATACAAATCGATCCAGAAACGAAAAAATACGGGCCGGAATCCATTGCCCTGATCATCAAGTCAGCTTCCTTTGGTGCAGTAACAATAGCACTGGGCTCTTGGTATCTAGGGTGGCTGAACCGGTGGTTCCAGCGCATCGCCGATTCAGAATTCAAGCTCCAGCAATTCCGTCTGGACATTGAGCGCGCATCTTGGCTCGCCGAAACCGTATTGGAGTGGAAATCCAGCTCCCAGGAACCTTTCCCCGAACTACTCGCAACACGGCTCTCGGACGGACTCTTTCAGTCAACGGGCAGCAGCGCGGATGGTCCGAGAACACCCGCATCCCATCTTGCCGAAGCGCTTTTTGGCTCAGCCTCTGCCGCGAAAATCCGGGTTGGCGAGAATGAACTGAACTTCGACAGAAGCGGCATAAAGCGACTGGACGAGTAGTTCATGCACCAAACGCTCAGCTCACCGCAGGCGCCAAAGCAGTATCGTGCCGCGTCCGCGGCCGACTCGGGAAGGCATGGCGCAGGATCCGCCAGATCACTTCGCCGAACTGTTTCGGCAGCGAGCCGGTGTTGTAATGCTGGCCGTAGCGCGCGCAGATCTCGCGCACTTCGACGGACATCGCCGCGTAGCGGTTCGCGGGCAGGTCGGGATAGAAGTGATGCTCGATCTGATGGCTGAGGTTGCCGGACATCAGGTTCATCAGCCGGCCGCCGGTGAGATTCGACGAACCGCGCAGCTGGCGCAGATACCAGTGGCCGCGCGATTCGCCGATCGCCGATTCCTTGGAGAAGGTTTCGACGTCGGCGGTGAAGTGGCCGCAGAAGATGATGGTGTAGGTCCACAGGTTGCGCAGCACGTTGGCGACGGCGTTGCCGAGCAGCACCGGCAGGAAGAACGGACCGGCCAGCAGCGGGAAGAACACGTAGTCCTTCAGCACCTGCCGCGCCATCTTGCGTCCGACGGGACGGAACTGCGCGCGCATCTTCGCGAACGAGGTCTTGCCGGCGAACCAGCGGCCGACGCGCAGATCTTGGATCGCCACGCCCCATTCGAACAGCAGCGCGAAGATCACCGCGACCACGGGCTGGGCGAGGTGGAACGGTTTCCAGCGCTGCTCGGGGAAGATCCGCAGCAGGCCATAGCCGATGTCGTCGTCCATGCCACGCACGTTCGTCCACGTGTGATGGCGATAGTTGTGGGTCTTGCGCCAGTTGTCGCCGGTGCCGGCGATGTCCCACTCGTAGGTCTTGCCGTCCAGATGCGGATCGCGCATCCAGTCGTACTGGCCGTGCATGACGTTGTGGCCGAGCTCCATGTTTTCGAGGATCTTCGACAGCCCGAGCAGCAGGGTGCCGGCGATCAGCGCGGACAACGGTCCGGCGCGCAGCGCGCCATCCAGCAGGCCGTCGCCGAGCAGACCGCCGGCGACCGCACCGCCCCACAGCAGCAGCCGGCCGGCGAAGCCGGTCCAGCGCACCCCGGCATACACGCGACGGATGTAATCCGCGTCGGCCTGGCCCAGGGTGGCGACGGTGCGCGCGCGCAGGGCGTCGAGCTCCCGGCCGAAGGTGTCCAGCTCTTGTTCGGACAGCGTGCGGTTGTGCTTCGTGGTCATGGCGTTCAAAGATCGAGAGTGAGATCGCTGCGCGCGCTGTTGACGCACAGGCGCAACGCGGACACCGGTTCGTGTTCGACGTCGCCGGTATGGAGGTGCCGGGTGGTGCCGGCGCGTTTGCCGCAGGCGCAGGTATTGCAGATGCCCATGCGACAGCCGGACGCGGGTTTCAGCCCCGCGGCCTCCAGCGCGGCCAGCAGCGACATGCCGCGCGGCACATCGAGCGTGCGCCCGCTGCGGGTCAGGGTGATGACGACATCGCCGCTGTCGGCGTCCTCGGCGGCGATCCTTGGCGGCGGCGTGAACGCCTCCGCCCGGAAAGTCAGCGCACGCGTGGCGGTCAGCGCGCGCGCGGCGGCGACGAAGCCGTCGGGACCACAGGCGAAGACGCGGCGCTGCTGCAGATCGGGCACGCAGGCGGCCAGCAGCGCGGCGTCGATGCGACCCTGGCGGAGCGCGGACGACGCGTCGTCGCGCGTCGTGACGAGTTCGAGATCGAAATCGGCATGCCGAGCGGCCAGCGCGCGCAGCTCGTCGACGAAACAGTGTTCGTCGCGGGTGCGGGCCCAGTAGATCAACGCGATCGGCACCGGCATGCCGGCGGCGGCCTGCGCGCGGATCATCGCCATCAGCGGCGTGATGCCGCTGCCTGCGGCGAGGAACAGCCAGCGGCCGTCCGGCGCGTCGGGCAGGGTCATGTCGCCGAAGGCGGGGCCGAGTTCGAGCACGTCGCCGATCTTCGCATCGCGGCACAGATGCCGGCTGAGTTTGCCGCCGGGGATCGCCTTCACCGTGATCGCGATGCGGCCGTCGGCGCGGGGCGCGTCGCTGGGGCTGTAGCTGCGGACGACGCGGATACCATCGATCTCGGCGCCGATGTTCAGATGCTGCCCCGGGCGGAACCCGGCCCAGTGGCGGTTGGGCTGCAGCAGCAGGGTCGTGGTGTCGGCGGATTCGGCCTGCCGGCCGACGATCCGGGCCAGCGGGCGGTCCCAGGACCAGGTCGGATGCAGGCGAGACGCCCAGAAATCGAAGACCGCGGGCGCCACGAGACGGCCTCCCAGGCGTTTGAGCAGCGGGGCGCGGGGCACGATCTCGGAGCGGGCGACAACGTTCATGGCTCCGACTATACCGTCGAAAATACATTTGTCTATACAACTGTATATTTTTTGCGAGGCTATGATGCAAGGCCGCCCCGACCACTGCCCTCCGCCCGTGACTTCCCCGCTCCCCAACGACAACGTCGAGCTCGATGTCCCCTCCGGGCGGAAGACCTCCATTTCCCGCGAGGATCTGCTCGCGGCGGCGCTGCGCCTGATCGGCCCGCACCGCAGCGTCTCCAGCCTCAGTCTGCGCGAGGTGACGCGTGAAGCCGGCATCGCGCCCAACAGCTTCTATCGCCAGTTCCGCGACATGGACGAACTGACGGTGGCGCTGATCGATCTCGCCGGCCGCTCGCTGCGCAAGATCATCGGCGCCGCCCGTGATCGCGTGGCGACGCAGCGCGGCATCGTGCGCAGCTCGATCGAAGCCTTCATGGAACAGCTGCGTGCGGACGACAAACTGCTGCACGTGCTGCTGCGCGAAGGCACCGTCGGTTCCGACGCCTACAAGCAGGCGGTGGATCGCGAACTCACGTTCTTCGAAGAAGAGCTGCGCACCGACCTGGTGCGCCTGGCGGCGGCCGACGGCACGACCATGCACGAACCCGCGCTGGTGTCGAAGGCGATCACGCGGCTGGTGTTCGCGATGGGTGCGATGGCGATGGATCTGCCGCCGGAGCGCGACCGCGAACTGATCGATCAGATCTGCACGATGGTGCGCATGATCATCACCGGTGCGCGGACCATCGCGGAACAAGAAACGTCGAAGAACTGAGGCCGCAACGGCGCGGCGATCTCACTTCCGCCGCTGCGCGAACAGCCATGGCCACAGCTCGGGCGTCTGCGCGTAGGCCGGATCCCAGCTGTTGTGGTTGGCCTCCGGAAATTCGGTGTAGCGCACGTTCGCGGCGCCCGCGGCCTTGAACGCGGCGTAGGCCGCGCGCGATTCGCCCGGCGGCACCACATCATCCTTCGCGCCGTGGAAGATCCACACCGGCAGATGTTTCAGGCGCTGCGCCAGCGCGGCCGGCTTGTCGGCCTCGTCGCGCAGCGGGCCGACGAAGAGATCGCGCTCGGCGCGCGGCGCGGTCAGGCCGCCGCAGATCGGCACCAGCGCGGCGAAACGCCGCGGTTGCATCAGGCCCAGTTCCCATGTGCCGTAACCGCCCATCGACAGCCCGGTGAGATAGGTGCGATCCGGATCGCCGCCGAACTCTTCGCTGGCGGCCTCCAGCGCGGCGAACGCGATCGCTGCGGCCACGCCGTTCCAATCGCGGCCCTCGGGCGCCTGCGGAAACACGACGAGCGCCGGGAACGTATCGGCATGCGCGCGCACATACGGGCCGATGCCCGCGCGCGTGGGTTTGTCGCCGTCGTCGCCACGTTCGCCGGTGCCATGCAGGAACAGGATCGTCGGCAGCGACTTGCCGCGACGGCGCTGCGCAGGCACGAACACCTGATAGCGATGCTCGGCGCCGTCGACGCGCACGCTGCGCTCGACGAAACCGCCGACTGGTGCGCCGCCCGACACGCTGGCGCAGCCCGCCAGCGACAGCGCGGCGAAGACGAGCATCAACGTCGAGGCGAGACGTAGACCCGGTATTCCCATGGCTTCAGTTCCAGTGCGGTGGCGGCATCGAGTGTCGCGGATTCGCGGCTGAAATGCTCGATGTAATCGCCATGGAACAGGGACTGCTCGAAGCGCACGGTCTGCGGCTTCGGCGAGAGATTGAACACCGCGAAGACCTTGTCGTTGGCGTCCTGGCGGACGAAACTCAGCACCTGCGCGAGCCGGTCGTTGGGCACGTGGACCATCATCGCGCCCCAGCGCCCGTTCCACAGTGCGCTGTGATCCTTCTTCAGCCGGATCAGGTTCGCGTAGAGATCGCCGTTCGGATGCGGCCGCCAGGCGATCGGGTCCTTCTCGAAGAAGGCGAGCCGCTTCGCGTTGCCCGCTTCCTGGCCGTTGTAGATCATCGGAATGCCGTCGGAGACGAAGGACAACACCATCGCCGCCTGCACCGCGTCGCCGAAGGCCTCGAACTCGGTGCCTTCCCAGGCATTCTTGTCGTGATTGCTCACGAAGGTCATGCGCATGCCGCCGCGCGGGAAGAAGGCCTCGTTCCACGAGTAGTACACGTACATCGCGTTGACGTCGGCCTGCCCCTTGGCGATGCGGTGCAGGGCCTCGTACCAGCTCCAGGCGTAGGTCGCGTCGAAGGCGCGCGCGTGTAGATCGCGCGATTCCCATTCGGCCAGCAGGAAGACTGGTTTGATCGCGTCCAGTTCGGTACGCAGGTTGTCCCAGAAATCGACCGGCACGAAGCCCGCCACGTCGCAACGGTAACCGTCGACGCCGACCTCGCGCACCCAGTAGGCCATCGCATCGGTCATGTACTTGCGCAGACCGGGCTGGCTGTAATCGAGATTGATGATGTCCGACCAGTCCCACCACGGTGTCGGATGGAAATCGCCCTTCCAGTCGCGCGCGTACCACTCGGGATGCTGCTGCAGCAGCGGGTTGTCCCAGGCGGTGTGATTGGCCACCCAGTCGAGAATCACGTACATGCCCTGCGCATGCGCGGCGTCGACGAAATGCTTCAGGTCGTCCAGGGTGCCGAACTCCGGATTCACGCCGTAGTAGTCGCGCACCGAATACGGGCTGCCCAGCGTCCCCTTGCGGTTCTTTTCGCCGATCGGATGCACCGGCATCAACCACAGGATGTCGACGCCGAGCGCCTTCAGCCGCGGCAGTTCGCGCTCGGCGGCGCGGAAGGTGCCTTCGGGCGTGAACTGGCGGGTGTTGATCTGGTACAGCACCGCGTTCTTCGACCATTCCGGATTGCGCAGCTTCACGTAGGGCTGCGGTTGATAGCGGGGATCGGCGGCGGGGTCGGAAGGATGTGCGGCCACGGCAGGTCTCGCGGAGGCTTGGGAGGACGAGGGGACGGGCGTCTGGGCCGAAGCATCGAATGCCGCAGCGGCAATCGCGGCGGCGAAGGCGAAGATCAGGGCGAGGACGGGCTGGCGCATGCGGGGCTCCGGAGTCGTCCAGCGGATGTACGCCCCGCGCCGCCGGGACGCAATCGGAAAACGATTGCATGCGGGGGATCGTGCATGCTGCGCCGCGGCAGCGCAGGCATTCGGTGCAACCGGATCAGTGCCCTTGGATCAGCGCAGCAGGACCAGCGTCGCCAGACCGAGGAAGGTGAAGAAGCCCATCACGTCGGTGACGGTCGTGAGGAAGATGCTGCTGGCCAGCGCGGGATCGAAGCCGAGCCGCTTCAGCGTGATCGGCACCAGCACGCCCGCGGTCGCCGCGGACACCAGATTGAGCGTCAGCGCGGCCGCGATCACCAGCGACAGCCCCGGGCTGCGGAACCACACCAGCACGATCAGCGCCAGCACGAGGCCCAGCGCCAGACCGTTCAGCAGCGCCACCCGCGCCTCTTTCCACAGCAGCGTGCGGACGTTGGACGCGCTGACCTGGCCCAGGGCCAGACCGCGCACCATCAGCGCCAGCACCTGGGTCCCGGCGTTGCCGCCCATGCCGGCGACGATCGGCATCAGCACCGCCAGTGCGACCAGCTGGTCGATGGTCGCGGCGAACTGGTCGACCACGCTCGCGGCGAGAAAGGCGGTGCCGAGATTGATCGACAGCCAGATCAGCCGGCGGCGCGTGGCGCGCAGCACCGGGCTGAACATGTCCTCTTCCTCGTCCAGACCCGCGGCGCCCAGCGCCTGGTGCTCGGCCTGGTAGCGGATGATGTCGACCACGTCGTCGATGGTGATGCGGCCGAGCAGCACGTTGTTGTCGTCGACCACCGGGGCGCTGATCCAGTCGTGGTCGGAGAACATCCGCGCCACCTCGTCGGCGGACACGTCCACGCCGATGGCGGGCTGCTCGTCGTCGATCAACTGGTTGATCGGGGTGCTGGCGTCGCGGGTCAGCAGCGACTGCAGCGCGATCCGGCCGAGATACTGGTGGCGGCGGCTGATGACGTACAGATGGTCGGTGTGCTCGGGCAGTTCGCCGCGCAGGCGCAGATAGCGCAGCACCACGTCGACGGTGGTGTCGGTGCGCACCGTCACCACGTCCGGGTTCATCAGGCGCCCGGCGCTGTCCTCGTCGTAGGACAGTACCTGCTCCAGGCGCTCGCGGTTCTCGCGGTCCATCGACTTGAGGACCTCGTCGATCACCGTGTCCGGCAGGTCCTCGACCAGGTCCGCGAGGTCGTCGATGTCGAGATCCTCGACCGCCGCGACCAGCTCGTCCGGGTCCATGTCCGCGATCAGGCTCTCGCGCACGTCCTCGCCGACGTGCACCAGCACCTCGCCGTCGTCCTCGGGATCGACCAGCCCCCAGACCACGCTGCGCTTGCCGGGCGGGAGCGATTCGAGCAGGTTGCCGATCTCGGCGGGGGACAGCGTGTTGACCAGCCGCTTCACGGGGCCCAGACGGCCGCTGTCGAGCGCGTCCGAGAGCAGACGCAGCTGGCGCGCAGTCTTGTCGTGGCGGATGGTCTCGGCCATTCGATGCTCCCGGAGGCGGGTGCGCACCTTTCGAGGCTTCAACCACGACGGCGCGACAGGGTCAGGTGTCCATGGCGCGCATTATCGCCGGTCGGGGTGGGGATGCCTACCCCATGCCTCCGTCGCTGAACCGAATGATCGAAGTCGCAGGATCCGCGTCCCACTCGAATGAAGCGACAGCACCGCACTCATGACACCCGGGCAAAGGTTCGGTTGACGGCCATTCCGGGTGGAACCGAGAATCGCCACGACACTCGTCGGAACCCTGCGATTGGGCAAGCCACCCTTCGAAACGCTTCTTGACATTCTCAACGCCCAATCCACGACATGGGCCGAGGGTTATCTGGTCTTCCACGGAGGCGCCAACCCTACCGCGCAAACGGATCAATCCGCTTTTCTGGAATTCATGCACAGGTGCGAAAACAGGAAACCGCTGTGGGGTGATGTCGCGCCAATGCCTCTGCTGGCCCAGTCGCGACTCCGCACGGTGGCCGACAATGAAGCGCATGCAAGACTCTATGAAATGCTTCAGGACGAACAACGCTCGTTCGCCGGAAGACAACAAAACGAACATGAGATTCTTTCTCTGGTCGACTGCTTCATCGACCAGTTCCCGTTTTCCGTATTCCTGTCGAACGCGACACTCCAGAAAAACGGTGGTTCAAGCTGGAGTCCGGTGACCGGACACGCTTCCGATCGATTGCTTGTCGCCATCAATCATCAATGGATCGCATACTGGCTCACGCGTGATGACGAGTAACCTGATTGGTGGACAGGATCGATTCACCGTCGTCGCCGCACATCCGTTCATATCCATCCACTCCATCTCTTTCAGGCGCCCTACTTCCCGCAACAAGAAGAACCAAATGCACACCCCCGATCGAACGATCACGAAAGTCGTGAGACATGCGAACCAGGCGATGTCCGGCGGCAGCTTCGTCGCCTTTTTCTCCTTGGTAATCGTCCCGGATCTGGCAGTCGCGATTCCGATTGCGATCCAGAAAGAGGACAGCCCGGCTTCCGCCAGGGCTTTCCCTGCGATAGAACGCGGCCTGAAGCATTTCATCGCATGGCGACTGGAGCAGAGGACGCCTGTTTCCGGATTCAGGATGTACGTGACGGACGTGGTTGAACATCCGGACTTCAAGGAATTCCGATTCGTCGAAGCCACGATCATTGCCTTGAAGGATATCTTCGACCTTCATGAGATCCTGACCGGGGCTCCACAGAACCAGAACACAATCTCCTGAGCATGCAGACAACGGGATTCGCCGGCTGCACCCTGCTTCTACAAAAAACCACTGTCGCGGTGATTGCCGCATGCTGTACACGACCATCGGCAGGTACAGCGTTTCGCTTTCGTCTTCTCCCGACGTCATCAACCGCCACACACGCGAGTTTGCCGTCGTGACGAAACGCCTGACCACGCACGAATCACGCGGAGATTACGTGGCGATCGGCATCGCGGACGCAAGGCTTGGCGAAGATCCACTGGTAGAGGGGCAGTACTATCCGGGCCCTGCCTCAGGCTTCCATCCCGGGATATTGATCATTCCTGAAACCGATATCGTGTTCATCGGCGTCGGCACGAACGTGATTGTTTACAGCATGGCGCCGATTTCCGAAATCGTGCATATACAGACAGAGGCGGGCTTCTGGTGCTGGAAACGCCATGGAACCAGTGTGCTCATGTGTGCCGAGCTGGAAATCGCCGTATGGAGCATCAACGGACAAAAGCGATGACCCCGTCCCGTCGAACCTCCATGGTCGTGGCACGTAGAAGACGATGTCGTCTCCATCGATGCGATGGGCCATGTCGACGCTCACTCCCTGCAGACCGGAGAAAAAATCTGATCCGCAGCACAGCTTGGCGCCGCACACCTGAGTTAAGCCGCCACGACCGGGGCCAGCTTGAACAAATTTTTGGGGCTCAGATCGACTATGTTCATAGCCATGTTATTGGCCCACGCTGGACAAAATCTGGGGGCAGCTCCATGCCATTTGCGGACAGTATTGCCCTCAGTACTTGGCGAGGTGTTTGACGCCAGATCCAATATGCTTGCTCAAGACGCGTACCGGGGAAGTGCGTGCCGTTATCAATTCCTTGGAAATTCTTACAGGTATTCAAATATTGGTCACTTAAGAAGTAGTACTGATCACACAGCATTCCGCGCTCCTGTGCATCGGATACAAGGTAGCCAAGGAGTTCGATCATTCTTTCAATGTTCTCGCCGCCTTGCGCGTCCATTGGGAGTTCGAGATCAGGGCGTGCGTTAAATGCACTGTGCATCTCAGCGTGGCAAGAATGGCAAAGTGTTATGCCGTTTCCTGTTTCGTATCTGGCCTGTGTCAAGAAGCTCTTGCGGAGAACGTGGTGCGCAGAAACTCGTTGAGGACTGTCACACACCACGCACCGATGCAGATCACGAAGGCGTATGAACTGGCTCCACAGTCTGTGGCAGTAATTCGGGGTTCGATCTCTCTGAACAGCGTTGCTTAGACGACGCAAAGCGGCATCTAAATTAGCTAGATCCGATTGATTTTTAGTTGGCACGATTGTTTGCCCTGAGCCCTAACTAGCGCTACACCGTCTCCCCACCCCGCCCCGGGCAGCCCCAGTTGAGGATCGGGGTGCCGGCGGGCAGCACGCGGCGGAACAGGGCGATGCGTGCGGGTTTCGGGTTGACGACGACCGGTTTGCGCGCGGCCTGCAGCAGCGGGAGATCGGCGCTGCTGTCGGAGTAGGCGGCTTCGACCGGGCCGCCGTAGCCGGCGTCGGCGAGCATCCGCATCTTCATGCGGTAGTGGCAATGACGCACGGCGACGATCGAGCCGTATTTCGGGCCGACCTGGGTGCCGATCACCGGCAGGTCTTCGTGCGCGACGAACGAGAGAATCGCGCGCGCGAGTTCCGGCGGCGCGCCGGTGGCGATGATGACGCGGTCGCCGGCGTCGCGATGTCTGCGCAGCACGTCGAGCGCGATCGGCAGCAGCCGGGTCTTGATCGCTTCGGTATGGGCGGCGACGTAGCGGTCGGTGGCGTCGTCGAACTCGGCGACGGTGCGCATGCCCAGCGTGCCGACCCAGACGAAGCCGGAAATGCCGCGACGGCGGGTGGGCATCCACGCGATCATCGGGCCGAACACCGGCGCGATCAGCAGCGCGAGCAGTTGCCGCCACCAGTCGCGTTCGATCAGCCACTTGAACAGATGGCTGCCGGAATCGCCGTCGTACAGAGTGTGGTCGAAGTCGAAGACGACCAGCGGCGCATCGGCCGCAGGCATGGGGTATTGGAGCCGGGGATAGCGATGCGCGCTCATGCCGGGAAGAACAATCGCTGCAGGGCGACGCCCGGCTCGGGGTCGCGCATGAAGGATTCGCCGACCAGGAAGACATCGATGCCGGCGGCGCGCATGCGTTCGACATCGTCGCGGGTGGCGATGCCGCTTTCGGTGACCAGCGCGCGGCCTTCGGGCATCGCGGCCTTCAACGCCAGCGAGGTGTCGAGCGACACCTCGAACGTGCGCAGGTTGCGGTTGTTGACGCCGATCAGCGGCAGGCGTCCGTCGACGGCGGGCAACGCCAGCGCGCGCGCGAGTTCGTCGGCATCGTGCACTTCCACCAGCACGTCGAGGCCGACGGCCATCGCTTCGCGATAGAGCGACGACAGCTGCGCAGCGTCCAGCGCCGACACGATCAGCAGGATGCAGTCGGCGCCGAGCACCCGCGCTTCCACGATCTGATAGACATCGACGGTGAAGTCCTTGCGCAGCACCGGCAGCGCGCAGGCGGCGCGCGCCTGTTGCAGGTAGGCGTCGGCGCCCTGGAAGAAATCGATGTCGGTCAGCACCGACAGACAGGCCGCGCCGCCGGCTTCGTAGCTGCGGGCGATGGCCGGCGGATCGAACTCGGCGCGGATCACGCCCTTCGACGGGCTGGCCTTCTTCACTTCCGCGATCACCGCCGGCAGACCGGCCGCGCGCTTCGCGTCGACGGCCGCGGCGAACCCGCGCGTCGGCGGCGCGTCGACGAGGCGCGCACGCAGCGCGTCGAGCGGAACGCGGGCGCTGCGCTCGGCGATTTCTTCGGCCTTGCGGTCGAGGATGCGTTGCAGGATGTCCGCGCGTCCGGCGGCGGTGGCGTGCTGGCTCATGGGGCGGTCTTCGCGAACCAATCGTAGGCGCGTTCGACTTTGGCGACGCGGGTGATGTAGCGGGTGTACCAGTCGCGACGGCCGCGGTTGCGGATCGCGGTGTGCTCGGCGTGATGCTTCCACGACAGGATGTCGGCCTCGCTGCGCCAGTAGCTGACGGTGATGCCGATGCCATCCGCGCCGCGCACGGATTCCGCGCCGAGACAGCCCGGCTGCTGCGCGGCGAGCGCGACCATCGCGGCCGCGGCTTCGCCGTAGGCCTCGGCGTCCTCGCCGTTGCGCTGCGAGGTGAAGATCACCGCGTAATACGGCGGTTCCGGCGTGTTCGCGAACGACGGATCGCTCATGCCGCGCCCAGCCGTTGGGTGGTGGCGATGAAGTGTTCGAGCTTGGCGCGGGCGTCGCCGCTGGCGATGGCGGCGCGCGCGGCGTCGATGCCGTGGGCGACGCTGTCGGCCACGCCCGCGACGTACAGCGCGGCGCCGGCGTTGAGGCAGACGATGTCGCGCGGCAGGCCGGGCTTGTTGTTCAGTGCTTCCAGCAGCATGGCGCGGGATTCTTCCGCGTCGTTCACGCGCAGGTTGCGGCTGGCGGCCATGCCGATGCCGAAATCCTCGGGATGCAGCTCGTATTCGCGGACCTTGCCGTCGCGCAGTTCGCCGACCAGCGAGGCCGCGCCCAGCGACAGTTCGTCCATGCCGTCGCGGCCCCAGACCACCAGCGCGCGCTCGGCACCGAGTTCCTGCAGCACCCGCGCCTGGATGCCGACCAGATCCGGATGGAACACGCCCATCAGGATGTTCGGCGCACCGGCGGGATTGGTCAGCGGGCCGAGGATGTTGAAGATCGTGCGCACGCCCATCTCGCGTCGCACCGGTGCGACGACCTTCATCGCCGGATGATGCACCGGCGCGAACATGAAACCGATGCCGGTCTCGTCGATGCAGGCCGACACCTGCGCCGGCTGCAGATCGATCTTCGCGCCGAGGGCTTCGAGCACGTCGGCGCTGCCGGATTTCGAGGACACGCTGCGGTTGCCGTGCTTGGCGACCTTGGCGCCGGCCGCGGCGACCACGAACATGCTGGCGGTGGAGATGTTGAAGGTGTGCGCGCCGTCGCCGCCGGTGCCGACGATGTCGACCATGCGCTCGCGGCCCTTCACCTCGACCCGATGCGAGAACTCGCGCAGCACCGAGGCCGCGGCCGCGATCTCGCCGATGGTCTCCTTCTTCACGCGCAGGCCGGTGAGGATGGCCGCGGTCATCGCCGGCGTGACTTCGCCGCGCATGATCTGGCGCATCAGTTCGACCATCTCGTCGTGGAAGATCTCGCGGTGTTCGATCGTCCGCTGCAGGGCTTGCTGGGGCGTGATGGACATGGACGCGGGTCGCTCCGTCATGGGCGTGGGCTGCCGTTCGGCGACGGCGCTCAGGCCGCGCGCGCGAGGAAATTCTTCAGCAGCGCGTGGCCGTGTTCGGTGAGGATGGATTCGGGGTGGAACTGCACGCCTTCCACCGGGAAATCGCGGTGGCGCAGGCCCATGATCTCTTCCACGCTGCCGTCGTCGTTCTCGGTCCAGGCGGTGACTTCCAGCGCTTCCGGCAGCGTGTGCCGGTCGACGACGAGCGAGTGGTAGCGCGTGGCCTCGTAAGCGTCGGGCAGTCCGGCGAACACGCCCTTGCCTTCATGGCGGATGCGCGAGGTCTTGCCGTGCATGATCCGGCCGGCGCGGACGACATCGCCGCCGTAGGCCTGGCCGATGCTCTGGTGGCCCAGGCAGACGCCGAGGATCGGAATGCGGTCGCCCAGCCGGCGGATCACCTCGACCGAGACGCCCGCCTCGTTCGGCGTGCACGGGCCGGGGGAAATCACGATGCCGGACGGCGCCAGCGCCTCGATCTCGTCGACCGTCAGTTCGTCGTTGCGCACCACCTTCACGTCCGCGCCCAGCGCCTGCAGGTACTGCACCAGGTTCCAGGTGAAACTGTCGTAGTTGTCGATCATCAGCAGCACGACAGCGGTCTCGCGGCACACGGGGGGACGCGCAATGTAACAGGAACCGACGCGCGGGGCCCGCCCGCAGGCAGGCGCGCGCTCAGCGCCGGGGTTGGCCCTGCATGGTCCGGTCGCGGAGGCCGGGCGACGCGGCCCTCGCCGGTGCCGTCGCGGCCCCGGGCGCCCGGACCGCGCGCGGCGTCGGCCGCACGGTGACCACGAACCCTTCGGTGGTGACCGCGTCCACCTTCACCCGGAAGGCGTAGTCCGGGGACACCCAGGTTTCACCGACCTTGAACATGCTGCCTTCGTTGTTGGCGCGGTTCGCCGGCGGGGTGTCGGCATCCTGGCTCCAGGCCGGGGACGCGCGGCCGGTCTGCACCTCGTGGATGATGACCGCGTCGCCGGCCAGCTTGTTCTCGTAATTGCCGGTGCGCTTGCGCACTTCGACGGTGTAATAGCGGGTCGACTGGTCCGGATAATTGAGGGTCAACATCTGGGTGTTGACCGAGCCCGGCAGGCTGGCGCGATCGAGCGTGACCGAACGCGCGCCGGTGCCGGCGGTAATCGTGCGCTTGCGCGCGGCGGCGACCCACCCGAGACGGTTGCGCGAATAGATGTTGATGTGCTTCGGCAACGTGCCGTAGGTGGCGCTGGACACGCCGTTGTTCCACGCATCGCTCATCACGTCCCACGGGTTGTCGTAGGTGTCGCTGTCGTTGTCGGAATTGTTGGCGTGCGGCAGGCCGTAGGCGTGGCCCATCTCGTGCGACAGCGGCGCCAGGTTGCCGAACGACCACGGCGGGTTCCAGGTGGTGCTCCAGCACCTGTTGACGCCGTCGAGCGCGCCGCACTGAGCGCCGCCCCACGCGGAGCCGTCGAGATCGCCGTTGAACATCATGTTCACGCCCTGCAGGCCACCGTTCGCGGCGAAATTGACGTTGGCGTCGTGCGCGGCGGTGCAGTCCTGGAACAGCTTCGCGAGATCGACCTTGTCCTTGTTGGCGGCCTCGTCGCGGGTCACGTAATAGGAACGCGGCTGCGGCAGCGTGGCCCAGCCGTAGGCGGCGCTGCCGGCGAGGTTGATCTGGCCGTAGGACACTTCCTGCCAATAGTGATCCAACTGGCCGACGGCGCTGCCGTACTGCGACTGGAAGAAGCTCTGCGGCTTCTGCTCGCTGGCGATGTCGCTGAACTTGCACATCAGCGTCGCCCAGACCGTCACGCCGGCGACCTTGGGCGCGATCTCGCCCGCCTTCGATGGCGAGAGATCGCCGATCGGCACGATCGCGTCGACCACGACGGCTGCGCCCGCACCACCGCGTTTGGCCGCGGCCGGCGCGGTCGACACCGCGACCCGCCTGCCGAACAGCGCGTACAGATCGTGGGCGGCGCGCAGCGCCTGGTCCGGATCGATCGGGTGACGGCCGCCGTCGTCGGCGACCAGGGTGACGCGGAATTCGCTGTCGACGACACCGGCGGCCTTGGCCGCGGGCCCCGGGTCGCCCCAGGCCAATTCGAGACGGCCGATCAGCGGCGACGAGGCGCCGCGGCGACCGGCATCGCGTTCCGGGAAGGCATCGGTGCGGCGGGCGGCATCCGCCTGTGCCCCGCAGGCGAACGTCAATGCGATCAACAGACCGGTACGCAGGCATCGCATGGTCGTCTCCGGAAGGGTCGTCCGAACAGGTGCGGGAACGCTACCACCGACTTGCCGCTTCACGCCGCGACGGAAGTCCGCTTCGTCACTCCGGTAAGCTGTCGGGATCCGCCGTCCGTCGATTCCGCCGCCATGCCCTATCTGGAACTGTCCCTGCGCTGCCGCGAATCCGAGCAGCCGCGTTACGAGCGCGCGCTGGAGGATGTCGGCGCGCTGGCGGTGACTTTGCTCGATGCCGACGCCGAAACCCCGAACGAACGCGCGATCCTGGAGCCCGGCGTCGGCGAAATGCCGATCTGGGGCGAAGTGGCGCTGTCGGCGCTGTTCGATGCCGAGGCCGATCCGCTGCTGCTGCTCTCGGCGCTGGACGCCTTCGACCCCGGGCTGGACTGGTCGCAGGCCGGCTTCCGCAAGGTCGAGGATCAGGACTGGGAGCGCGCGTGGATGGACCAGTACGTGCCGCTGCGGTTCGGCGAACGCACCTGGATCGTGCCGTGGAACCACGACCTGCCGGAAGGCGCCGATGCACCGGACGCCGCGGTCGTGCGGCTCGATCCCGGCCTGGCCTTCGGCTCCGGCACCCATCCCACCACCTCGCTGTGCCTGCAGTGGCTCGACGGGCTGGCCGCGCGGGGCGAACTGCAGGGTCGCGCGGTGCTGGATTTCGGCTGCGGCAGCGGCATCCTCGCGCTCGCGGCGCTCAAGCTCGGCGCCGGCCGCGCGGTCGGCGTCGACAACGACCCGCAGGCGATCCTCGCCACCCACGACAACGCGGCGCGCAACGGCGTGGGCGACCGCATCGCCGTGCACCTGCCGGCGGACGAACCCGCGACCACCTATCCGGTGGTGGTCGCGAACATCCTGGCCGCGGCGCTGGACGCGCTGGCCGACACCCTCGCCGCGCGGGTCGCACCCGGCGGCCGGATCGCGCTGTCGGGCATCCTCGCCGGACAGGAGGACGAACTGCTGCCGCGCTACGGCGCCTGGTTCGACGGGCTGCGCGTCGTCCGCGAGGACGATTGGGTGAGGATCGACGGCGTTCGCAGATAGCGCCCGCACGGCATGCTTCAATAGCCCGCATGTTCATCAACTGCCCCTATTGCCGCGCGCTGGTGTCGACCGATCCGGTGACGGATCAGCCGCCCACCCACTGTCCGCACTGCGACAGCCTGCTGCGCCGCGATCCCGACGCGCCCTTCGACGGCGACGATATGGAAGAGCGTCCGCCGCTGGACATGGCCGCGCTGCTGAATGCGCCGGAGATGCTGTCGCCGCCCGTTGCGACCACAGCGGAAGCGGGCGAAGCGATGCTCGATACCATCGCACCCACGGCGGACACGCACGACGCGGGCGCTTCCGAAGTCGCCCCACTGCCGGCCAACGGTCCCGCCGCGCCTGCGGTCGCCGCACCGCCGGCGCGCACGCGCATCGGCCGCGCGATGCCCAGTTTCGCCCGCGGTTCCGCCGGCACCGGCACCGGCCGGCGCGAGCGCTGGGTGATCGCGGTCGTGATCGCGCTCGCCCTGCTGCTCGCGCTGCAACTGCTGCTCGCGGACCGCGCGCGGCTGGCGGGCGATGCGCACTGGCGGCCGCTGCTGCTCGCGCTGTGCGCGCCGCTGCGATGCGAACTGCCGCCGTGGCGCGAACCCGCCGCGTTCACCCTGGTGCAGCGCGACGTGCGCCAGCATCCGACCCGGCCCGGCGCGCTGCGCGTCTCGGCGACGTTCCGCAACGATGCGCGCTGGTCGCAGCCGTGGCCGCGACTGGAGCTGACGCTGTCCGACGCGAACGGACGCCCCGCGGGCGAGCGCAGCTTCAAGGTCGAGGAATATCTCGGCGGCGCGCCGAGCCAACCCGAACTCGCCAGCGGCGAAAGCGCGACCGTGGCGATGGACATCCTGGAACCCGCGTCGGGCATCGTCGGCTACGATTTCGGTTTCCGCTGATCGACACGGACATTTCGGACGGTCACTTCGGGCCACGCGGCCCGCGCCGCGTAACGCGAAAGCTTCGCATTTCCGGCCATCCAATGCGCGATCAATCACTTGCCGTGCCGCGATCGCCGCGACCTTCGCCATTCATCGGGAAACCCGGTCTGTAACGGGATTTCCCCCTGCCTGCGCCATGGCAGGCGACCATCGCCCACGCTAGACTCACACCCCCTCGCCGCCCCGGCGACGGTCGGCCAGGGACGGGGCCCACGCGATACGCCACCGAGAGACCGTTCTTGAACGCCGAACGCCACGACACCGCCAATCGTCCCGCCTCGCGCACGCCCCTGCGCGAGCACGTCGCGCATTCCGTGCGTCGCTATCTCGGCGATCTCAACGGTTCGGATACCCACAATCTCTACGACATCGCGTTGCGCGAACTGGAAATTCCGCTGTTCGCGGAAGTGCTGCTGCACTGCGACGGCAACCAGAGCCGCGCCGCGGCGATGCTGGGCATCCACCGGGCGACGCTGCGCAAGAAGCTGAAGGATTACGGCATCGGCTGAGCCCTGCGCAGGCCGGCGCCGATCCCTGCGTAGGCTGGCGCCGCCTGCGCGCAACCGGAGAGCGCCCCGCGCGCGGGCGGCCTTTATAATCGCGGCCTCCTCCGTCCCGCCCCGCCTCCCGATGACCAGCCACCTGCCCAGCGCCCCGGTGACGCTCCGCCGCGCGCTGCTGTCCGTGTCCGACAAGACCGGCCTGCTCGAACTCGCCCGCGCCCTCGCCGACCGCAACGTCGAACTGCTGTCCACCGGCGGCACCGCCCGGGCCATCCGCGAGGCCGGCATTCCGGTGCGCGACGTCAGCGAGGTCACCGGCTTCCCGGAAATGATGGACGGCCGCGTGAAGACCCTGCATCCGATGGTGCACGGCGGCCTGCTCGGGCGCGCCGGCACCGACGACGCGGTGATGGCCGAACACGGCATCGGCGCGATCGATCTGCTGGTGCTGAACCTGTATCCGTTCGAAGCGGTCTCGGCCAATCCCGACAGCAGCATCGAGGACGTCATCGAGAACATCGACATCGGCGGTCCGGCGATGCTGCGCTCCGCGGCGAAGAACTACGCCCGCGTCGCCGTCGCCACCAATCCCGCGCAGTACGCCGGCCTTCTCGCCGAGCTGAACGCCAACGACGGCGCGTTGTCCGGCAGGACACGCTTCGCGCTCTCGGTCGCCGCGTTCAACCGCGTGGCGCAGTACGACGCGTTCATCAGCAACTATCTGTCGTCGCTGCAGGACGATGGTACGCGCGCGCTGTTCCCGGCGCAGAACAACAGCAACTTCGTGAAGGTGATGGATCTGCGTTACGGCGAGAATCCGCACCAGCACGGCGCCTTCTACCGCGATCTGTGGCCGGTGCCGGGCACGCTGGCGACGTTCTCGCAGCTGCAGGGCAAGGAACTGAGCTACAACAACCTCGCCGACGCCGATGCCGCCTGGGAATGCGTGCGCCAGTTCGCGGCGCCGGCCTGCGTGATCGTGAAGCACGCCAATCCCTGCGGCGTCGCCGAAGGCGCACACTGCGCCGACACCTACGAGGCGGCCTACGCCACCGATCCGACCTCGGCCTTCGGCGGCATCATCGCCTTCAACACCCGGCTGGACGGCGCCACGGCGAAGACCATCCTCGACCGCCAGTTCGTCGAAGTGCTGATCGCGCCCGACTACGACGACGAGGCGCTGGCCTACGCGAAGAAGAAGGCCAACGTGCGCGTGCTGCGCATTCCGCACGGCGAGGGCCGCAACAACATGGACGTGAAGCGCGTCGGCTCCGGCCTGCTGATGCAGACCGCCGACATCCGCGAAGTGAGCGCGGACGAGCTGAAGGTGGTGACGAAGCTCGCGCCGACCGCCGCACAGCTCGGCGATCTGCTGTTCGCCTGGCGCGTGGCCAAGTTCGTGAAGTCGAACGCGATCGTGTACGCGAAGGACAAGCGCACCGTCGGCGTCGGCGCCGGCCAGATGAGCCGCGTCTATTCCGCGCGCATCGCCGGCATCAAGGCGGCCGACGCCGGTCTGATCGTGCCCGGCTCGGTGATGGCCAGCGACGCCTTCTTCCCGTTCCGCGACGGCATCGACGCCGCCGCCGAAGCGGGCATCGCGGCGGTGATCCAGCCCGGCGGCTCGATGCGCGACCAGGAAGTGATCGACGCCGCCAACGAACACGGCCTCGCGATGGTGTTCACCGGCGTACGGCATTTCCGGCATTGATCGCGGCTTTGCTCCTTCCCCCGCGCGCGGGGGAAGGTCGGGATGGGGGCGACGCGTCCGCCACCCCAGCCCCACGCACAAGGAGGCAACACCGGTGCTCACATGACCCGACTTGAACGCGCAGCTCAAGTCATTAGGAACTTTCGCCCCCGGAATTCGTTGCATATCTTTCGAAACCGGACCCACCGGAGCTGAAAGATGAAAATCAACCGCATACTCACGAAGATGAACAAGAGGGGCTTTCGTTCGGAAACGACCGAGAAAAACGAGCGTCTGAAAATCTGGCTGACCTTCGTCAGCGGCACCATCAGCGCACTCGTCGGCGCATTGTTCATGCGATGAATCACAAGTTCCCTCACCTTTGGAATATACCCATGCGCTTCCGTTCCGCCACCTTCGCCATCGCCCTCGCCGCCGGCTTCGCCGCCCCGGCCCTCGCGCTCACGCCGCAGGCGCCCGGCAAGGTCACCGATGCGGAGGCGCAGCGCCTGCTCCGCGAGACCTATGGCGAACCGGCGACGCTCCAGGGCGAGTGGCCGGCGACCTCCGGCGCCCGAAGCGAAGACGGGATCGCGCCGACCGCGCGCATCGTCTGCGCCGACAGCGGCAGCGACACCCTCGGCCCGCGCCGCATCGCGGTCTGCACCTCGTTCGCGGACGCCGGCCACGCGCAGTCCGGCGAAGTCGATCTGTTCCTGCTGCTCGACCCGCGCGACGGGGAAACGCGGGCGCGGATCGGCGCGCAGGAGCGCGGCGTGCAGACCGGCGGCTGGGGGTCCCCGGGTGAAGTGACATTCCAGGAGATCGGCCCGGGCCGCGTCGCGTTCGCGCTGGCGTCGGGCTATTCGAACATGGGCTGGTCGACCGGCCATGTCTCGCTGTATGACACGGAGAACGGCCACGCGGAGAGCGACAAGTTCGAAAACGTGCTGTCGATCGCGACCGACCTGAGCAACGGCGGCGCCTGCGACCCCGACGAAGACCGCGGATGTCGCGCACGCGCGATCGACCTCACCTGCGCGCTGCGCTTCGACCGCAACCGCATCGACGCCGGCCGCTACGCCGTGTCGATCACGGTCTCGGGCACGCGCGGCGGACGCAAGGTCGCGCGCACGATCCCGGTGCCGTTCGATGCCGGCCACTATCGCATCGACGCCGCCACCCTTCAGCGCGACGGCTGCGACGAAGGTTTCTGAGCATCGACGTCGCGCCGCCCGGCGTCGTCTTTTTTCCCACCGCGAGGAGTTCGGTCATGAAGGTTCTGGTCATCGGTTCGGGCGGTCGCGAACACGCCCTCGCGTGGAAACTCGCGCAGTCGGCGCGCGTCGACGAGGTGATCGTCGCGCCCGGCAACGCCGGCACCGCGACCGAAGCGAAGTGCCGCAACGCGGACGTGAAGGCCACCGATCTCGACGCCCTGGTCGCGCTGGTGCGCGCCGAAGGCATCGCCGTCACCGTCGTCGGCCCGGAAGGCCCGCTGGTCGCCGGCGTGGTCGACCGCTTCCGCGCGGAGGGCCTGCGCATCTTCGGGCCCACCGCCGCCGCCGCGCAGCTGGAGGGCAGCAAGGCGTTCGCGAAGGACTTTCTCGCCCGCCACGGCATTCCGACCGCGCATTACGCAGTGCATACCGATCTGGATGCCGCGCTCGCGTACCTCCGCGACAATGGGGCGCCGATCGTGGTGAAGGCCGACGGCCTCGCCGCCGGCAAGGGCGTGATCGTGGCGATGACCCTCGACGAGGCCGAAGCCGCGGTGCGCGACATGCTCTCCGGCAACGCCTTCGGCGAAGCCGGCTCGCGGGTGGTGATCGAGGAATTCCTCGACGGCGAGGAAGCGAGCTTCATCTCGATGGTCGACGGCGTCACCGCGCTGCCGATGGCGACCTCGCAGGATCACAAGCGGGTCGGCGACGGCGACAGCGGCCCGAACACCGGCGGCATGGGCGCCTACTCGCCCGCGCCGGTGGTCACGCCCGACGTGCATGCGCGGATCATGCGCGAAGTGGTCGAGCCGACCGTGCGCGGGATGGCCGCGGACGGCGTGCCGTTCACCGGTTTCCTCTACGCGGGGCTGATGATCGACGCGGCCGGCGCACCGAAGGTGATCGAATTCAACGTGCGCTTCGGCGACCCGGAAACTCAGCCGGTGATGCTGCGCCTGGATTCGGACCTGCTGGATCTGGTGGACGCGGCGATCGACGGGCGTCTGGACGCGATCGAAGCGCGCTGGAACCCGCGGCCGTCTTTGGGCGTGGTGATGGCCGCCGCACACTATCCCGAAACGCCGAAGACCGGCGACGTGATTTCAGGCCTCGACGCGCCGCCACCGATGGGCGCCAAGGTCTTCCACGCGGGCACCCGTCTGGACGACGCCGGCCGCGTGGTCACCAGCGGCGGACGCGTGCTGTGCGTGTGCGCGCTGGGCGAAACCGTGGCCGACGCGCAGCGCGACGCCTATGCCGCAGTCGCGACGATAGGCTGGGACGGCGAATTCCACCGCAGCGACATCGGCTGGCGGGCGATCGCGCGCGAACGCGGCTGACGGCGTGAGCTGCTTGTAGGAGCGACGCAAGTCGCGACGCTCTTGCGAGACTGTTTCCGCAGCCTCTCGCGACTTCCGTCGCCCCCGCAGGGGCTTCGGCGACAGCCAAAGGTAGAGCGGCCTTCAGGCCGCTGCTTTCCGCGTATTGAAGCAGCGGCCTGAAGGCCGCTCTATCGAATGCGCAGTGAGCCCGGGTGAAGTCGGAAGCCCGCCTTGTGGGAGCGACGGAAGTCGCGACAGGCTGCGGGAAAGTCTCCGAAAAGCGTCGCGACTTCCGTCGCTCCCACACGGGCTTCGGCGACATGACCGCTCAGCGCGACGCCTGCGGCCGATAACGCACGATGCGCACGTCGATGGCGGCATCGATGCCGGCGAGGGTTTCGTGCATGAGCCGCAGGGCCTCGTCTTCGTCGAAGCCGCCCGAGCCGGCGCCGATCACCGGAAACGCGATGCTGGCGATCCCCTGACGCTGCGCCAGCGTCATCGCCGAGCGCACGGATGTCCGGATCGAATACGGCGACGCGCGCCACAGCAGATCGATGCCCGCGACATGGAGGATCGTCTTGAACGGCAGGCGCCCGGCCGACGTGGCAACCGCCTCGCCCAGCGGAATCGGGCCGGCGCGGCCAACCTCGATGAAGGGCCGATAGCCGCCGCGGCGCTTGATCGCGCCAGAGACGCCCTGCGGCAGCAACAGCCACCACGGGATGATGTTGCGATTCCAGGCATTGACGATGGCCTCGACCGGCTGATCGAGCAGATCGCCATCGACGACGGACGCCCGCATGCGCGACGGACGGGGTTCAGCGGCCGCGCTTGGCGGCCTTGCCGGTCGCGTGCTGCTTTCCGAGTTCGTCGATCAGGCTGCGCACCAGCTTGCGCTGCGAGGCGGGCAGTTTCAGGAACGCTTCGATGGCGAGCTGGTCGTGCGGGTTCATCCGCCACTCGCCGCGGGCCTCGCGCACGCGCTTGTCGTCGCCGAACTGCAGTTGCTGCGGTTCGATCGACAGCATCTTGGCGAGGGCGCGCATGTTGCCCTGTCTCGGCATGGCGCGGCCGTTCAGCCAGCCGGACACGGCCTGCTGGGAGACGGGTTCGCCGCCGAAACGGGCGAGCAGCCGCACCAGTTCGGCTGGGCTCTCGCTCATGCCGGCCTGGCGCAGCGCTGCGCGGAGGCGGTCGCTGAAGGCGTCTTGTTCCGTTTTCATGCGCCGACCTTAGGCCGGCGTCGCGTCGGATGTGAAAGTCGAGGTTGTCGATCACATCCAATCCGTGTTGTAACGCAACAGATTCGTGGATTCCGGGCGGATCCGGCTCGCGCAAGCTGTCAGATGATGCAGGTCAGGTTTTTCTCGAAGTTGTGGACGACTTCACGAATTCATCGATGACATGGCGCAACAGCTTGCGCTGCGCGGGCGGCAGCTGCAGGAACGCCTCGATCGCAAGCTGATCGCGCGGATCCAGCCGCCACTCCCCCCGCGACTCGCGCACGCGCTTGCCGTCGTCGCCGTACTGCAGCTGCTGCGGCTCCATCGACAGCATCTTCGCCAGCGCTTTCAGATTGGCCTGCCTTGGCATGGCGCGCCCCTTCAGCCAGCCGGAAACGGCTTGCTGGGAGACGGGCTCGCCGCCGAAGCGCGCGAGCAGACGGACCAGTTCGACCGGACTTTCGCCGAGACCCGCCCGTTGCAAGGCAGCGCGCAGCCGTTCGCTGAACGCGGAGTGTTCATTGCTCATCACCTGACGTTAGGCCGGTGCACGCCGGCGTTGGAAAGATATGATTTGTACCGTATCAAACTTTTTGTTAATTTGCACGACAGGGGAATCACGGAGGACGCGGATGCAGACGGCATGGGATGGACCGGAACGACCCGGTGGCGAACGGGGCCAGGAATACGGCCAGGCACAAGTCCGCGGACAGGACGGCGAATGGACCGGAGCATGGGCCCGGAACCGGCAGCAGGGCGGTCGAGACGCAGCATCGCCGCATGTTTCCGGCCACGTCCCGCCGGCGGTACGCGTGCGCGCGCAGGCGTCCACGCAGCCGACCGTCCTTCAGGGCGACCCGCCCGCAGAGCGCGTCGTTTCCCGCCACCACGTCGAACAGGAGGCTCCGCCGCTGCACGCCGCGCTCGACTATCGCGCCCGCCGGCTGTGCGTCGCGCTCGACGCGCGCGCCGACTCCGGTGCGGATGCCGCCCTGCTGGTCCGGCTCGGTCCGGCCAGCGCACAATTGCTGCGCTGGTGGTGTTCGCATGCGGCCTGTCGCATGCGCGTGGACAACTTCAGTGTCGTGCAGCGCCAGGCGCTGCTGCATGTCCTGCTCGCGCATGAGGTCCTGCGCAGCGACGATCCCGGCGTGCTCTATCGTCGCGCCTGCGATCCGTCGACCCTCGGAGACGCCACCGACATCCCCGACGCCGCGCATCACGGCCTTCGGCTGGCGCCGGGCAGCGGACTGCGCTGGGTGCTGCAGGCATTGCTGGTCTGGCGCTGGGCGAATGCGTTCGACGCGATCCAGACGCAAGTCGATGCCGACACGATGCCGACGCTGCGACTGCGGGTGATCGCAGCGACGCCCGCGCTGCGCCGCCGCTTGCAGGCGGCGATTCTGGGCACGGCCTGCGATCCCGCCACCGCAGGCCGGGATGCGCCTCACGGCATCGAGGGCAGCAGCCTTCTGCGCCATGCGCGACTGTTCGTGCCGCCGGCGCTGCGCGCACCGTTCCGCGCCTGGCTGCTGGCGCAGGCGCGCGGCGCAGGCGGCCTGCGCATCGTCGACGCGGCACCGCAGGATCCGCGCACAGTCTGGACGCTCATCGAAGCGCGCACGACAGAAAAGTGCACGATCGAACAGAATCCGCCCGCTGCGGACGACACCACGACACGGCCGCGGTTGCGGATCGATCTGCAGTTGGCGGCGGACATCAATGCCCACGCCCATGGAGATGCGGCGCTCATCGATGTGCCGCTGGCGCAGGCGATCCGGCGCAGCGCCTGCAAGATGCCGGCGCTCGAAACCGTCGACACCGCACGGCTTCCTCTCCCGGCGAAACCGCCGCGGCGTCCCGGCCTGCGTCCGCGACTGTCGCGCGCGCATCGTCGTCTGCTCGCGGCAGGACTGGCGGCGCTGCGCCAGCGCGAGGACGCGTTCGCCGCCCTGGATGCCGCCCGAAGGCCGCACCTGCTGGTGCTCTGCGCCACCCCGCTGCTGATGCGCGCGGCGCGACGCTGGCTGATCGACGCGGGCCTCGACGACGACGCGATCGCCTTCGCGGACGAAGCGCGGACGGACGACCCATCGGCGGCGACGCGCGCACGGATCGCGGGCCCGCAAACACCTTTGTGCGACGCCGGCATCTGCGTGGTCGCGATCCTGCGCAGCCATCGCGACGACGCCACGCAGCGGCTCGCGGCTTTCGCCGCGGTCTCGGGTGCGCCGCTGCTGTGGCCGGAGCCGGATTTCGTCGATCTGCGCAGCGACAATGTCGAACGCGCCGCGCTGCGACGGCCGCCGCGACATCTGATCGATGTGCTGTCGATCGTCGACGACCCGCGCTGTCGCGACGCCCACGCGTCGCTGCCGCATCTCCTCGACACCACCGCGGTGCCGGCCACGGACGATCTGTTCGCGACGCCGCTGCGCGCGGATGCGGCCACGTTCGACATCGCGATGCCCGCGCCGTGCGACGGCGCTGCGCACATGCCGCAGGCCATCCTGCCGGAGCGGCTGAGCGATCTGCCGCGACGCATCCTGCGCGCGCGGCACGCGTTGCCCGTGGCCAAATCGGTGTACGCGCACGCCCCCTGCAGCGCGCTCGACAGCGGTCTGCGCCGCGCGCTGCTCGAATGCGCGGAGGCCGACCCCGCGATCGACAGTCATTGCCTGCTCGATCCGCGTCGCCACGGCACCCGCTTCCGGGAGGCCTGGCTCGCGCATGCGCCGCGGGCCTCCGCGCCGGATCCGCGCGGCTGGCCCGATGCGCTGGTGCGGACCGCCGACCGCATCTATCTGGTCGAACTGCAGCCGTTCTGCCCCACCGGCCCGCAGCCGCCCGGCCCGGCCGAGCGCGCGCTGCTGCGCTGGCTGCGACAGCTCGACGCGCGGCCACCCGATCAACGCGGGCATCGCCGCTGGTTCCGCGCCGCGGTGCCCGCGCCGCTGTTCTGGTCGTGGAAACGCAGCGGCGGCGCGCTGTCGGCGCTGCTGTCGATGCTGGCGGACACCGCCGCACATCCCCCGCAGCGCGAGGACTGAGCCGCGTCCGGCCGTGCCGCGCGCACGGGCGGACGCGACAACCTGCTAGGCTCTGCCCGAATCCCGCCGGCGCCGCCGGCATCGCGGAGCGCGCATGGCCTACAACCAGTTCGAACTGTTGCGGCAACGCCGCTTCCTGCCGTTCTTCGTGGTGCAGTCGCTGGGCGCGTTCAACGACAACGTCTACCGTCAGGCGATCATCGGCATGCTGTTCTGGCTGGGCGTGCCGATCGAACAGCGCACGCTGTACACGAACCTCGCGCCCGCGCTGTTCATCCTGCCGTTCTTCCTGTTCTCGGCGACCGCCGGCCAGATCGCGGAGAAGCTGGAGAAGTCGCGGCTGATCCGGATCACCACGACCATGGAAATCGCGATCATGTCGGTCGCGGGGCTCGGCTTCCTGCTGCAGAACATGCCGCTGCTGCTGGTGGCGCTGTTCGGCACGGGCCTGCAGTCGGCGCTGTTCGGGCCGGTGAAGTATTCGATCCTGCCGTCGGTGCTCAAGCCCGAGGAATTGACCGGCGGCAACGGACTGGTCGAGATGGGTACGTCGATGTCGATCCTGATCGGCATGATCGTCGGCGGCCTGATCTTCACCCTCGCCGGCAATCACGGCCCGGTCGCCGCCGCCAGCGCGATCGTGGCGCTGGCCATCGCCGGCAATCTGGTCAGCCGCATGATCCCGCCGGTGGACGCCGGCGCCCCCGACCTCAAGGTCCAGCTCAATCCGATTCCCGAGTCGCGCCATGTGCTCGCGCTCGCGCGCAAGCAGCCGGCCGTGCGCAACAGCATGCTCGGCATCTCGTGGTTCTGGTTCTTCGGCACCGTGCTCACCGCGCAGTTGCCGACCTACGCGGAGCTGCATCTCGGCGGCGACCAGCGCCTGTATCTGCTGGCGTTCGCGCTGTTCTCGATCGGCACCGGCATCGGCTCGCTGCTGTGCGAGAAGCTCTCCGCGCGCACGGTCGAGATCGGTCTCGTGCCGCTGGGCGCCTTCGGCATGAGCGCGTTCCTGCTCGATCTGTACTTCGCGCGCACCGGCGCGCCGCCGGCCACCGGCCTGACCGTCTCGCAGTTCCTCGACCATCCCGGCGGCTGGCGGATCGCGATCGATCTCACCGGCATCGGACTGTTCTCCGGCCTGTTCCTGGTGCCGCTGTTCGCGCTGATCCAGAGCCGCACGCCACGCAGCGAACTGTCGCGGGTGATCTCCGCGGTGAACATCCAGAACGCGTTCTTCATCGTGCTGGCCGCGGTGCTGGCGATCGCGCTGCAGATGGAACAGGCGACGCTGGGCGGGATCACCCTGCCGCTGCCCGGCCTGAGCATCCCGCAGCTGTTCCTGGCCCTGGCCATCGCCAACACGCTGGTCGCGATCTGGATCTTCACGCTGGTGCCGGAATTCCTGATGCGCTTCCTCAGCTGGGTGCTGGTGCGCACGCTCTACCGGCTGCGCCTGCACGGCATCGAGAAGCACATTCCCGATGAAGGCCCGGCGCTGATCGTCTGCAATCACGTCACCTACATGGACGCGCTGGTGCTGTCGGCCAGCATTCCGCGCCCGGTGCGCTTCGTGATGTATTACAGGATCTTCAACATTCCGGTGATGCGCTGGATCTTCCGCACCGGCAAGGCCATTCCCATCGCCGGCGCGAAGGAAGATCCGGTGGTGATGCGCCAGGCGTTCGAGGACGTGGACGCGGCACTGGCCGACGGCCAGCTCGTGTGCATCTTCCCCGAAGGCGCGCTGACCCGCGACGGCAACATCGCGCCGTTCAAGGCCGGGATGGAGCGCATCCTCGAACGCCGCCCGGTGCCGGTGGTGCCGATGGCGCTCAAGCACATGTGGACCAGCATGTGGAGCAAGCGCGACGGGCGCCTCGGCCGGATGCGCGTGCCGCGCAGATTCCGCGCGCATGTCGAAGTGGTGGCGGGCGAACCCGTCGACGGCCGCGAAGCCGGCGCCGCGATGATGGAAGCGAAGGTCCGGGCGCTGCGCGGCAACGACGCCTGATGCGGCCCGGGCACGATTGCGCCCACCGGCGGAATCGGCACAATGCAGGCTGAATCCCAGCTTCCCAACCCCATCACCCAATCCCTGGAGCGGTCCACGTGAACATCCCCGAGCAGCCCGGCATCGCCAAACCGGTCAACAACTATCTCGTCTGGTCGATCATCAGCCTGGTGATCACCGTCATCACCTGCTGCATGTGCTACACCCTTCCGGCGCTGGCCACGGCCATCGTGGCGACCGTCTTCTCGACCAAGGTCAACGGCGCCCTGAACGCCGGTAACCTGGAAGGCGCGCAGCAGGCCTCGAAGAACGCCAAGCTCTGGAATCAGATCACCGCGGGCCTGTTCCTGGCCGGTCTGGCGCTGTGGATCGCCATGTTCTTCGTGCAGGGCGGCCTTGCCGGCCAGCAGGAAGCGATGGAGCAGATCCGCCGGGCGCTCGAACAGCGCTGATCGGCCGCGACGGCGATGGCGTTGACCGAACGCACACTGTCGATCCTGCTGCTGACCGTCGCCGCCTTCGCGGCGGCGGTCGGGCTGGTGTTGTTCCGCTTCATCGATCCCAATGCGCCCGACAGCCCGCTGCCGGGCTGCCTGTTCTACGCGGCGACGCACTACTACTGCATCGGCTGCGGCGTGACCCGATGCCTGCATGCGCTGGCGCACGGCGACCTGCTCGGCGCGCTCGACATGAATCCGCTGGCCACGATCATGGTCGTTCTCGGGCCGATGATGCTGCTGCATACCGCCGGCTGGCGCCCGGCCGTGCTGCAACCGCTGATGCGCCCTGTGCTCTCGGCCCGCCTGTGGCTGGTGCTGCTGCCCGCCTACTGGATCGCGCGCAATCTGCCGATGTGGCCTTTCGCGGTGCTCGCACCGGGCTGAGTTCCCCATTTCCTCGCACGACATCTTCCCGGAGATCGCATGTCCACGCCCGGCCCCTACGGCAACGAATACATCCCGAACCATCTGGTGTGGGCGATCCTGACCACGCTGTTCTGTTGCCTGCCGCTGGGCGTCGTCTCGATCGTCTACGCGGCGCAGGTGGACGGCAGGCGCGCGGCCGGCGATCTCGCCGGCGCCCGTGCGGCCTCGGACAAGGCACGCTTCTGGGCGATCATGTCCGTCGTGGCGGTGCCGATCCTGCTGGTGCTGTGGTTCATGCTGTTCGGCGGCATGGCCGTGCTCGGCAGCATCTTCAACGCCTGAACGCCGCGCCGCCTGGCGCTGCAGCCGGCCCGACGGTGCGACCGCAACCTTCGCCGCCGGCCGTTCGCCGGATGCCCCGGACAGAGCGCTTCGTGTCCTGCCGCAATTTGCCGATGAGACCTGCATGTCCACGCCCGGCCCGCACGCCAACGCGCACATTCCCAACCATCTCGTGTGGGGAATCCTGACCACGCTGTTCTGTTGCCTGCCGCTGGGCATCGTCTCGATCGTCTATGCCGCCCAGGTGGACGGCAAACGCGCGGCGGGCGACATCGCCGGTGCCTGGGAAGCATCGGAAAAGGCGCGGTACTGGGCGCACATGTCCGCTTCGGCGGTGGCCGTGCTGGTGATCCTGTGGGCCCTGGTGTTCGGCGGCCTGACGATTCTGGGCTTCGCCAACGTTTGAACGATCGCCCGCCCTGCGGTTGCCTGCCCTGCGATTGCCTGCCCTGCAATCGTGCCCGTCGACGTGCGCACTGGCCGGGGCGCGCCGCACCGAATGCGATGCCGGCCGCACGGTCGATCCCGCATTCATGCCATCGATGCTAAAACGCGTCATGCACGTCTCGATATGCCGCACCCTCCTGATCGTCTGCTGCCTGATCGCCGCCTGCGGGCCGTGGTCGCCACCGGCCCGGGCGCAGGACACCCTGATGAACCGCTGCACCGGCCCGGGCGGCAGCACCATCTACACCGACCAGCCCTGCGACAGCATCGGCGCCACCGCACGACTGCCGCGCGGCGCCGGTGCGGGCAATGTCGGCGGCGCGCGCCGCGGCGGCTGCGCGCGATCAGTGCAGGAACTGATCCACGACATCACCAACGCCATCGACACCCGCGACGTGAATCGGTTGGGCGCGGTCTATCACTGGCCCGGACACAGCCCGGAAAGCGGTTATCGCGTCCTCGACCAGTTGCAGGCGATCGTGGACCGGCCGCTGGTGGACATCGTGCCGCTGCACGGGGCCGCGCCCGCGATCGTCGCGGAAACCGCACCCCGGGCACCGCTGGCGCCCGCCGCGGATGCGCCGCCGCCGGCCGAACCGGCCACCGCAGCAACCGCCGCACCGGGCGCGGCCGACACGCCCGCCCGTCCGACCATCCTGCGCCGGGTCCCGGTCGGACTTCGGCTGGAACAGACCCTCGGCAACGGCAGCACGCCCTCGCGCACGGTGTTTGGCCTGCGCCGGCACCTCGACTGCTGGTGGATCACCTTCTGACCGCACCGAGACGGCGGAACCAAAGGCACTGAGACGCCTCTCGCGAACCCGCGCGGGATGCTGCGCCGCGTCTTGCGCGCGCACCGACCGCATGCGAACCATGGCGGCGGGCAAGGCGTCCGGGTCATCCCGACCACCGACCGAGTCCCGACATTGCATCCTCGGCCCGGACGCCGCAATGGAAGGACAGGGAGAGTCAACCGCATGAAACGTTCATCGTTGTTCTTCGCCGTGGGCGCCGTGGCCGCCGTGGGTTTCGCCGCATTCGCGACCCAGGCCGCCGGCACGCCGCTGCTCACCGCGACCAAGGCCACGCCGGCCGGCCTCACCGCCGACGCCAGCTACCGCGCGCTCGCAGCCGATCGCGCCACGGTCTCGTTGCAACTGGTGCAGGCCGACGCATCGCAGATCGACGCCAAGACCGACCGCATCCAGCTCGGCCTGGGCGATGCCGGCACCGCCTACCTGCGCAGCGTCACCCAGAACGCCGACGGCACCGTGGTGTGGTCCGGCACGCTGGGCCGCGATTTCGGACCGCTGGCCCGGATGAAGAGCGCCCTCGACGGCGAGATCGCCGACGACCCGAAGAACTCGGTGATCATCGTGCGCAACGGCGACAAGCTCACCGGCACCATCCGCAGCAACGGCGAACTCTACTCGCTGCGCCCGCTGCGCTCCGGCGGCCACGCCCTCGTGCGCGTCGACGAAGCGAAGATGCCGGCCGACCATCCCGAAGCCGACTACAAGCGCCTCTTCGAGCAGGCCACCAGCGCCCGCCTGCGCAGCCTGCGCGACACCGACGCGGTCGAAGCCGCCCCGGGCATCGCCAAGGCCAATGCGATCATCCGCGTGCTCGTCGCCTACACGCCGTCCGCGCGCAGCGCCGTCGGCGACATTACCGGCCTGATCAACCTCGCCGTGGCCGAAACCAACCAGGGCTACAGCAACAGCGGCGTGGCGATCACCCTGCAGCTGGCCAGCACGGTCGCGGTGACCTACACCGAATCCGGCAGCTTCAGCACCGATCTGTCGCGCTTCCGCGGCACCACCGACGGCTATATGGATTCGATCCACACCACCCGCAACAGCACCGCGGCCGACGTCGGCGTGCTGATCATCAACAACAGCTCGTCCTGCGGCCTCGCCTCGGGCATCGGCTCCAGCGCGAGCACCGCGTTCGCCGCCGTGCATTACAGCTGCGCCACCGGCTATTACTCGTTCGGCCACGAAATCGGCCATCTGCAGTCGGCCCGCCACGATCCCGCCACCGACCCGAGCACCTCGCCCTACGCCTACGGCCACGGCTACCGCTCGCCGACCAGCGCCTGGCGCACGATCATGGCCTACGCCTGCAGCAACAACTGCGCCCGCATCAACTACTGGTCCAACCCGGCCAAGACCTACAACAGTCAGGCCATGGGCACCACCGCCACCAGCCACAACCAGCGCGTGTTGAACAACACCGCGGCCACGGTGTCGGCCTTCCGCTGACCGCGCATCCGTTGTCCACACCATCGGACGGGGCCGCAAGGCCCCGTCTTTTTTCGGGCGCCCGGCCGGCGACTGGCCTAAAATGACGGCCTTCTCGCCCTTCGCCGCGGACACCGACATGGCCCAGCAATACCCCGAATGGATCTGGCACAACGGCAGCATCAAGCCCTGGGCCGACGCCACCACCCACGTGATGGCGCATGTCGTCCACTACGGCTCGTCGGTGTTCGAAGGCATCCGCTGCTACGACACCCCCGACGGTCCGGTGATCTTCCGTCTGACCGACCACAACCGCCGCCTGTACGCATCCGCCAAGATCTACGACATGGCCATGCCCTACGGCCTCGACGAGATCAACGCCGCCTGCCGCGACGTGATCAAGGCCAACGGTTTCACCACCGACTACCTGCGCCCCGTCGCCTATCGCGGCCTCGGCGGTTTCGGCCTCTCCGCCGACACGCCCACCGACATGGCCGTGGCCACGTGGAAGATGGGCCAATACCTCGGCGCCGCGGTGCTGGAACAGGGCATCGACGCCTGCGTCTCCAGCTGGCAGCGGTTCGCGCCGAACACGCTCCCGGCCGGCGCCAAGGCCGGCGGCAACTATCTCTCCGGCCAGCTCGTCGCCCGCGAAGCGCGCCGCCTCGGCTTCGGCGAAGGCATCGCCCTCGCCTCCACCGGCCTGCTCAGCGAAGGCGCCGGCGAAAACCTCTTCCTCGTCTTCGACGGCGCGTTGCACACCACGCCGGTCAGCGCCGCGTTGCTCAACGGCATCACCCGCAACACCATCATCACCCTCGCCCGCGACAACGGCATCGAGGTGGTCGAACGCGACCTCCCGCGCGAATACCTCTACCTCTGCGACGAACTCTTCATGTGCGGCACCGCCGCCGAGCTCACCCCGATCCGCTCCGTCGACGCCCGCCAAGTCGGCGAAGGCAAACCCGGCCCCGTCACGCGCCAACTGCAGGAATTGTTCTTCGGCCTGTTCAACGGCAAGACCCCCGACAAATACGGCTGGCTCGAACGCGTGTAAGCGCACGCAGCTCGACCCGCATCCCCGAAGGCCACGCACCCGCGTGGCCTTCGTCGTTGCGGCGACCGACCGCACCGCGCCCCCACCGCCAGCCCCTGTAGGAGCGACGCAAGTCGCGACCACCCCCACCGCCCTCGCACTCTCACCGAAGGCCCACTGTAGGAGCGACGGAAGTCGCGACAAACGAAGCCGCACACGATCCACCCCGACAACGCCCACAACCCCTGTCATCCCGAATGCGCACAGCGCGGAGGGAACCGCTGTTGCTGTTGTGGGAGCGCCGGCAGGCGCGATCGCACCCCACCGCCACAACACACACACCGCCAGCCCACTGCAGGAGCGACGCAAGTCGCGACGAACGAAGCCGCACACGATCCGCGCCAACAACGCCCACAATCCCTGTCATCCCGAACGCGCGCAGCGCGGAGGGATCTGCTGTCGCTGTTGTGGGAGCGCCGGCAGGCGCGATCGCACCCCGCCGCCACAACACACACACCGCCAGCCCACTGCAGGAGCGACGCAAGTCGCGACAAACGAAGCCACACACGATCCGCGCCAACAACGCCCACAATCCCTGTCATCCCGAACGCGCACAGCGCGGAGGAATCTGCTGTTGTAGTTGAGACATCGGGCTCTTCGCGGATCCGTACGCGCAAAATCTCAAATTGTCGGAACCGCTATCCCGGGGGGCGCGCTGCGCGCTTACGCGGGCTACTCGATGATCGCTGCGACGGCTTATGGTACTGGGGCCTGATGCGCGGGAACCCACAGACCACGAGTCATGGAGAACAGTTCCTTGATCAAAGGCGACTGCACCGCCCTGACGAATCGGAATTTGCCCGGGCTCACCTCATACTTTCGCAGAAATATTTTCTTGTCCATTTCAAACGAAACAAAGAAATCCAACTCGGGATACTCGATTTTCTGCCAATCGACCTCTGCCTCATTTGGAATGGTCGCGTTATCGAAAAATGTCTTGTTCTCGCTGTCGTAAGAAAATCCGAACCGCTTCATTACCGTCATCTCTTCCAGCGCAACCTTGTAACAAACCAAACCGTATTGTGGCGATTCTTGTCCTTCGAGGTTCTGGATCATCGCTGCTTTTGCTTTTGCTCTTTTCAGATCCTTTCCGGTGCAATTTCCCTTTACCTCGATTACACAAAGAGCATCCTTCTTCTCGACGAAACACTGAGCACCTACGCGTCGTATGTGAGCATGCGGGCGGCACAATATGATGTCCAACTGACCCGCATCATATTGGCCGTCAGAGATCGTGCCTTTCAATAACTTAGGCTTCGGATCAGAACATGACTCAAGGGTAGAAATGAGAAAGTCCTCCCGGACCTCGCCCTTCATCAGCTCATGCGTGATGATCTCCGAGACGTCATACTGCGCCATCAGAAGATCTTCAGAATACTGATCGAACTGAGCGAACCTCATACTCCCCTCTCTTCGCCCCAGACCCGAGCAAGGGTCGCTTGTATTTTTTGCTCGAAGCGGGCGATCAGCTCGCGATTGGCAGCGACCAGCGCTTGCTCGGCTTCTATTTCTGCCACGATGGCTTGCTGGATAGCAAGGGATGGAAGGGGAATTTTCACATGAACCAGCGCGTTTCCATTGAACTGTGGCTGCCCCCCACCAGTCATGAGTGCAGCCGCTTGACTCCAATAGAGATCGCTCTGAGCAAAAGCCCAGTAGTAACGAGGGAGAACTCGATCTTTCGAGAAACGAAGCCTAATGAGAAACGAGGCGAACACCGCCGGATAGGTTTCTTCGAAAATCATCGTCTTTCCAAAGGTTGCTCCGGTTCGAGCAACGAGGATATCGCCATTTGATAGCAAGGCCTTCCGAGAATCATCACTTAACGTGATGAACTTAGGGTCTTCTGTTCGAAGCCTCCCATCTTGAGAGATGTCGGTGATACGAACAAAACGGGCATCACCTTGTTCTGCAGCCTTATCGGTAAATCCGTATTCAGGCTTGGTAATCTCTCCCAACTCCAGCACCGGCCAGTCAGGATGGACGGAAATGTGAGGACGGTAGCTATCGAGCACCGTCCGCGCTCCATCAACGACCTTCTGATAGCCCTCAATCTCCGCCACGATCTCCTTCTGCAAATCCAGCGGAGGCAATGGGATTTTGTGCTTTTTGAGCTTTGAATAGTGGCGCTGATAGCCATCACTCGTTAGAGGTCTGGCACGAAGAATGTGAAACAGGAACCGCGGATCGAGTATATCTATCGTTTGAAGGATCTTTATTCCGTCGGCCCCCTGCGCGAATGGCGCTTCAATAAGCTTGATTGCACATGTGTGGTCGCCAAAAATAACCAGTGGTTTGATGGGATGAATCAATGAGGATTCGTCGTTAGTCCAACCTGCAATGGCATCCTGCGACTGGTCGATGATCGGAAATCGTCCAGCAGTGCCAAATTCTGTTTTCTGAATCTTTTTTGGTGGTGTGACTGTCTCGACAAGGGATTCAACAGTCATCCACGGAAAGCGCGCGGATTGAACAGCCCCCTCCCGATACCTCTCCCCACTCAACCCATACTCGCCGCCCTCCGCGATCTTCGCCTTCGCCACCACATGCCCGGTGGTCAGCGTCAGCGCCTCCACCGGTTCGCCATCGCGCAGCGCCTGCAGATAGGCCGCGATCTCGGCCTGGACCTGCGGCAGATCGTTCTTCTCGATCGGGCGCCGCTGCGCACCGAGACCGAAGCCGTCGTTCTCGACCTTGAAGAAGGCGATGCTGTCGCTCTTCTTCGCCAGCGGCTTGTCGAAGATCAGGATGCTGGTCTTCACGCCCGAATAGGGGTTGAAGCAGCCCGCCGGCAGCGAAACCACCGCCACCAGCACGTTGTCGACCAGCAGCTTGCGCAGCGCCCGGTAGGCGGTCTGGCTCTGGAAGATGACGCCTTCCGGCACGATGATGCCGGCGCGGCCCTTGGCCGAGAGGTGTTCGGCCATGTAGTCGACGAACAGCACTTCGCTGCGCTTGGCGTCGATGGAAAAGCGGTTGTGCGGGCGGATGCCGCCCTTGGGCGACATGAACGGCGGATTGGCCAGGATCACGTCGGCCATTTCGTTCCAGCGGTCGTCCTGGGTCAGCGTGTCGTATTCGTACACGTGCGGGTCGCTGAAGCCGTGCAGATACAGATTGACCAGCGACAGCCGCACCATGTCCGGCGAGATGTCGTAGCCCTTGAAGTTGGTGGCCAGCCGTGCGCGGTCGTCGGGCCCGAGCTTGCTGCGACCCTTCGCGTCGACGTTGGTCCGCAGAATGTATTTGTAGGCCGAGATCAGGAACCCGGCGGTGCCGCAGGCCGGGTCCAGCACCACTTCGTGCTTCTTCGGCTGGATCACCTCGACCATGAAGTCGATGATGTGCCGCGGCGTGCGGAACTGGCCGGCATCGCCCTGCGATCCCAGCACCGACAGCAGATACTCGAAGGCATCGCCCAGGCGTTCGCTGTGGTCGTATTCGAACTCGTCGATGATCTTCAGGAAAGCGCGCAGCGTTTCCGGGTCGCGATACGGCAGATAGGCGTTCTTGAAGATGTCGCGGAACAGCGCGGGGATGCCCGGGTTCTTCGGCATCTTCTCGATGCCTTCGGCGTACAGCGCGAGGATCTCGTGCCCGCCCAGGCCCGCACGCATGAGCTTGGACCAGGCGTAGCGGGCGTATTGCCCGGTGAAGAACTTGCGCTTGCCGCCCAGCTCGTGGGCTTCGTGGTCCATGTCGTCCATGAACTTGTAGATCAGGGCGATGGTGATCTGTTCGACCTGCGATTTCGGGTCGGGAACCTTGCCCACGAGGATGTCGCGGGCCGTGTCGATGCGGCGCTTGGTGTCGGTGTCGAGCATGCGTCTTCTTCAGGGATTGAACTGCGCCAGGGGTACGTAGTCTTTCACGTAGCCCGGGACGAGGGTGCGGTATTTTGGGGGCACGGCCCTGAAATCGCGACTGTCGAAGTAGGCATTGGTCGCCAGGTCCTGGAAGTGCCGACGTTCGATGGCGTCGCGCACGCTGTCGCTGATGATGTAGGCCTTGAAGTAGTTCCTGATCGCGGGAATGTCGGTCGCCTCGTCCGGAGGCGCATCGGCGACGAACTTGGCGAACTCTTCCTCCAGCAGTTCGTCCCGGGACTTGAAGCCCGGAATGAAGCCGAAGACCTTTTCGAGGATTTCGCGCAGCGAGAGCCGGCGATCCACATCCGCGGCCCTGCGCAGCTTCTCCAGCGTGTAGTACTGGTCAGGCTTGTCGAAGATCTCGCGGTTGACGTAGTCGATCACGCGCTCCCATTCGCCCGCCTGCACTGCGGCCGCGATCTCGACGTTGCGACGCACGCTGTCCTCGAACGACTGGAAGAACATGCGGTCGATCTTCATGCCTTCCGCGCCGACCTCCTGCACACGCATGGACTCCAGCACGTCTTCGCCCATGTGCTCGTAGCCCAGGCCGGGCGGGGGCGGCGGGTCCGTTCCACCGCCCTTGGCGGAGGGACGGGGCAGCTTGAGCACCTCGTCGTAATCGAATTCGTCCTCGAAGTATTCGCAGTTGGCGAAGAAATCGAAGAGCTTGAACGTGGTTTTCTGCGGATGCGCCACGTCCGCTTTGGCGGCCTCATCCTGCAACTGTTCGCGGAAGTCGTGCTTTCGCGTGCCGCGGCCCTTGATCTGGATGAAGTCGGTCGGCGAGAAGACCGGGCGGAACAGCCCGAGATTGAGGATGTCCGGGCAATCGTAGCCGGTGGTCATCATGCCGACCGTCACGCACACCCGGGCCTTGCTGGTCCTGTAGTCCGGCAACACGTTCGCGGTGCCGAGCAGGTTGTTGTTCACGAAGTTGATCGTGAACTGCTGTGCGTTCTGGACCTGCGACGTGACCTGCACGGCGAAGTCCGACTGATAGCGCCCCGGATAGATGCGGTCCGCCATCGTGTTCAGGATCTGGGTCAGCTTGGTCGCATGATGCTGGCTGACGGCGAACACGATCGACTTCCCGAATTCGCCGCTGATCGGGTCGCGCAGCCCGTTTTCGAGGAAGGTCTTGCAGAACAACTGGTTGGTGTTCTCCGAGAAGAAGCGTTTCTCGAATTCGCGCTGCCCGAACGACTCTTCGGCGTCGTCGCCGTTGTCGTCGGTGAACACGGCGACGAAGCCTTCTTCGGACAGCAGTTGCGTGGTGACATCGGTCCGCGCATCGACCACGGTCGGATTGATCAGATACCCTTCCCTCACACCGTCGAGCAGGGAATAACGATAGGTGGGCTGGCCGTTTTCGCAGCCGAACGTGCGATAGGTATCCAGCAGCAGCCGCCGCTCCATTTGGCGCGGATCGCGCGCGGCGACCTTGGTTTCGTCCAGATTCTTCAAGTAATCGCGCGGCGTCGCCGTGAGCCCCAGCTTGTAGCCGACGAAGTAGTCGAACACCGCGCGGGCGTTGCCGCCGATGGAGCGGTGGGCTTCGTCGGAAATCACCAGATCGAAGTCCGTCGGCGAGAACAGCCGCTGGTACTTGTTGTTGAACAGCAGCGACTGCACCGTGGTCACGACGATGTCCGCACGGCGCCAATCGTCCCGACTTTCCTTGTAGATGACGGTCTTGGCATCCGCGGACAACAGCGCCGAGAATTGTCTGTGCGCCTGATCTTCCAGTTCGAGGCGATCGACGAGGAACAGCACGCGGCGTACATTCCGCGAGCGCAGGAACAGCTTGATGACCGCGGCCGCGGTGAGCGTCTTGCCCGTGCCCGTGGCCATTTCGAACAGAAAGCGTTGTTTGCCCTGTTCGACGGCCTTCTGCAGCGCCTTTACGGCTTCGATCTGGTATCGACGCAGGAATCGAAGTTTGTTGGCGCGCACGAATGCGTCGCGCTCGGCCGCGTTGCGCCAACCCGCTTCTTCGCGGTAGCCGGGGCGCTGGGTGAGGACGATGTAGTCGCTCTCGATCGTCTCCTGCACGATCAACGCGGGCTCGGGCGTGACGTGACGATAGCCGATGACCGACTCGGGCGTCGGGAATGCGGTGATGATCTCGGGATTGCCGCGTTCCAGATCCCAGAAGTAGTGGAGATTGCCGTTGGACAGAATCACGAAGCGGCATTTCATGGCCTTGGCGTATCTGCGCGCCTGTTCCTTGCCGACCAATGGATGCTTCGCTTCGGATTTCGCTTCGAGAACGATCAGCGGGTGACCCTTGGCATCGAGCAGCAGGAAATCGATGAACCCTTTCGAGGAAGTCTCGAAATCGTTGCCGAAGGCGTCGAGATCCTGCTGATGCAGGGTGACACCGGGTTCGAGGCTGATGTTGGCGGCGCCCCGGTCGTCGTCGAAGAAGCGCCAACCGGCCTGCTCCAGCAGACGATTGATCTTGATTCTCGCGGCGGCTTCCTTCGGATTGTTCATGGCGTTGCGTGCCCGGATTCACGTCGAGACAGCGACATGGGCTTCGACGCGCGTGCGACACCGTCACCTGGGCCGAGTCCATTTCGCTGGTCTTCCATCCGGCTATCCCCTGTTGCCTGCCGTCGATGTTACCGGAGCCCACCGAAGACGGGCCACGGCGGAGGCTGTCGGGTCTGACAGTCTGGAACAGCAGATCCCTCCACCGGTGGCGCCGGTGTTCGGGATGACAGGGATTGGAGACTTTCGGGCAGAGTGCGGAGGCGGTGGGAGGCGGTCGCGACTTCCGTCGCTCCTACAGTGGGCCTGCGGCGAGGGCGCGGGGGCGGCGGGAGGCGATCGCGCCTGCCGGCGCTCCCACCAGAGCAAACACAGCAACAGGTCCCTCCGCGCGGTGCGCGTTCGGGATGACAGGGGCTTCGGTAGCGGTGCGGCAAGGATGGGTGTGCGGCTTCGTTCGTCGCGACTTGCGTCGCTCCTACAGTGGGCCTGCGGCGAGGGCGCGGGGGCGGCGGGAGGCGATCGCGCCTGCCGGCGCTCCCACCAGAGCAAACACAGCAACAGGTCCCTCCGCGCGTTGCGCGTTCGGGATGACAGGGGCTTCGGTAGCGATGCGGCAAGGATGGCTGTGCGGCTTCGTTCGTCGCGACTTGCGTCGCTCCTGCAGTGGGCCTGCGGCAAGGGCGCGGGGGCGGCGGGAGGCGATCGCGCCTGCCGGCGCTCCCACACGAGCAAGCACAGCAGCAGGTCCCTCCGCGCTGTGCGCGTTCGGGATAACAGGCGTCGGGATGGCGGCGTGTTTGAACGCCGCGGGGGTTCGCGTCAGTTGCCGAAAGTGAGCGTGGCGACGACGCCTTTTTCCGTGCCGGGGACGACGCGGACGCGCCAGCCGTAGAGGGCGCAGAGGCGGCGGACGATGGAGAGGCCGATGCCGCCGCCCTGGGTGTGTTCGGCGTGGCTGCCGCGGTAGCCGCGTTCGAACAGGCGGGCGGCGTCTTCGGCGCTGAGGCCGGGGCCGCTGTCGATCACGTCGACCGCGTTGCGGCCGAGGCGGACGATCACTTCGCCCTGCTGCGTGTATTTCACCGCGTTGCCGATGAGGTTGCTGAGCGCGACGGTGACCGCGGCGTCGGGGGCGTCGACGATCACCTGGCCGGGCGCACCGTCCAGGCGCAGCATCAGCGGTTTGCCGCCGAGCTGGCCGCGATGCGCGTCGAGCAGTTGTTCGGCGAGCCGGCCGACATCGGCGGCGCCGTGGCCGCGTTCGTTGCGCGACAGCAGCAGCAGCGCGCTGATGAGGTCGGTGCAGTTCTGTTCGGCGCGCTGGATGCGCTGCAGGCGGACGCGGGTTTTCTCGTCCATGTCGGGCTTGGCCAGCAGCAGTTCCGACGCGCCGCGGATCACCGCCAGCGGCGTGCGCAGCTCATGGCTGACGTCGGCGTTGAATTCGCGGTCGCGCTTGACCACGTCGGTAAGACGCTCTGCGTAGTCGTCGAGCGCTTTCGCCAGTTCGCCGACTTCGTCCTCGGCGAAATGCGCGGCCAGCGCTTCGGGTTCGCTGCTGCGGCCGGAGCGGCGGAGGCGCCGCGCCAGTTCGGTCACCGGACTCATCACGCGCGAGGCCGCCCACCAGCCGACCAGCAGGGAGAACAGCGTGAACAGCACCACCGAACCGAAGATCGCGCGATTGAACTGCGCGTCGCCGCGGCTGGCGCGGGTCATGTCGTAGGCGAGGAAGAACCAGGCGTCCGGCGTCTTGCGCACCGCGAGTTTGTAGACGAACGGGGTGCCGTCGGGGTTCCTGCCGCTGAGACGGTGGATGCCGTCCGGCAGCGCATGCCACTCCGGGCGATTCAGGCGAACCGATTCGAATTTTTCGGGCGTGTAGACGAACGCGCGGATCTGGTCGACCGCGAACTGCGGATTCGAGGGATCTTCCTGGAAATTGCGCGCGGCCTCCGCGATGTTGCGGTTCATCAGGTCTTCGACCAGCGCGTTCTCCACGCGGCTGCGCGTCCACTGGGTGGCGAACGCGAACAACGAGGTCAGGCCGAAGCCCAGCAGCAGGAACGACAGGATGATGCGACTGCGGAGCCGCCGCCGGTACGCGGGGCGCTGCCGGCGCGGCAGGGCAGGCTCAGGCATTGGCTTCGGGGACGGCGATGCGATACCCGATGCCGTGGCGGGTCTGGATCAGCGGCACGCCGAAGGGCTTGTCGACCACCGCGCGCAGGCCGTGGATGTGGACGCGCAGGCTGTCGGAATCGGGCAGTTCTTCGCCCCACACCCGGGTTTCCAGTTCCTGGCGGGTGACGACGGCCGGCGAAGCTTCCATCAGTGCCTGCAGGATCTTCAGCGCGGTCGGGTTGAGCTGCAGCAGCTTGCCCTGGCGGCGCACTTCGAGGGTGTCGAGGTTGTATTCGAGATCGCCGACGTCCAGCACCCGGCTCTGGGTGCCCTTGCCGCGGCGGGCCAGCGCGTTGAGGCGGACTTCGACTTCCTGCAGCGCGAACGGCTTGATCAGGTAATCGTCGGCGCCGGAGTCGAAACCGGCGATCTTGTTGTCGAGGGTGTCGCGCGCGGTGAGCATCAGCACCGGGGTCTGCTTGCGGGCTTCGCCGCGCAGCTTGCGGCAGACTTCCAGCCCGTCCATGCCGGGCAGATTGAGGTCGAGCACGATGGCGTCGAACTCGTGGACGATGGCCAGGTGCAGGCCGGTGATGCCGTCGGCGGCGAAATCGACGGTATGGCCGCGGTCCTCCAGGTAGTCGCCGAGGTTGGCGGCGATGTCCTGGTTGTCTTCGATCACGAGTATGCGCATGCGGTTGAATCCTCGGAGGTCGTGATGAGACCCGTCGTGCGTCGAACGGTTCCCGGCGATGCCGCACGTCGCGCGCACGGGCCGTGCGGCGGCCATTCTGTCACAGGGACGGAATCGCGCCACGGCCGCGGCGGCTGCATGCAACGCGCACGGCCGCGACCCGGGCATGCGGTCGAAAAGCAGGAGACGACGCGGTCGAAAAAATGGCCCGGGCGACTTGGGTCGCCCGGGCCGAACATGGGTGTCACCCCGATCAGCCGGTTCTGCATCTGCCCCCTGACGAGGATGGGTGGAATGACAGAGATCGGCCCGGACACGCTACGCCCGGGGCGATTAAAGGGCCGTTAAAGGCAGATGACAGTCGCTGTTAGGCGCTCAACCAGGCGATCACGATCGACGGCGTTTCGCTTTTTTGTCTGCCTTTTCCAGATTTTCGATGATTTTTCCGGCCACATTCACGCCCGTGGCCGCCTCGATGCCCTCCAGCCCGGGCGAGGAATTGACCTCCAGCACCAGCGGCCCGCGCCGGGCGCGGATGAGGTCGACCCCGGCGACGCCCAGCCCCAGGACCCGGGCCGCGCGCACCGCCACCTTGCGTTCGTCGTCGCTGGCTTCGACGGCCTCGGCGCTGCCGCCGCGATGCAGGTTGGAGCGGAAGTCGCCCTTCGGCGCCTGTCGCCGCATCGCCGCGACGACCTCGTCGCCGACCACGAAGCAGCGCAGGTCCGCACCCTCCGCCTCGGCGATGAACTCCTGGACCAGGAAGTTCGCGTACAGCCCGCGCAGGGCTTCGACCACGCTGCGCGAGGCCGACGGTTTCTCGGTGAGGATTACGCCGGCGCCCTGCGAGCTTTCGTTGAGCTTGATGACGTGCGGCGGCGGGCCGAGCATCGACAGCAGATCGACGGTGTCGTCGGGGTTGTCGCCGAACACCGTGACCGGCATGTCGATGCCCTGCGCCGCCAGCAGCTGATGCGTGCGCAGTTTGTCGCGCGCGCGGGCGATGGCCTCAGCGCTGTTCGGGGTGACGCTGCCCATCAGCTCGAACTGGCGCAGCACCGCGCAGCCGTAGCGGGTGATCGATGCGCCGATCCGCGGCAGCACCGCCTGATAGCCGGAGATCGGCCGGCCTTTGTAGTGCATGTCGAAGCCGTCGCTGGCGATGCGCATGTAGCAGCGCAGCGGATCGAGCACGCGCGCGCTGTGTCCGCGCTCGCGCGCGGCTTCGACCAGCCGGCGGGTCGAATAGAGCTTGCTGTTGCGGGAGAGGATGGCGAGTTTCATGCGCGACGACCCGGGGCGACCGGGAATCGGCAGCCTGCCATGCGGATGATGACAGTTCCCGCGCGTCGGCGGCATGCGCGCCGCGCGACGAAAACGATCGGCCTTGAGGATCAGCTCTTGAAACTTCGCGCGCGATTGATGCCCAGCGCCACCAGCGTGCCGACGGCGCCGGACAAGAGATACGCGCCGAGCCACGCCAGCCCGAAGTTCGCGCACAGTCCCAGCGCCACCAGCGGCGCGAAGGCGGCGCCGATCAGCCACGCGAGATCGGCGGTGAGCGCGGCGCCGGTGTAGCGATAGCGCCGGCCGAAATTCGCGGTCACCGCGCCCGCGGCTTGGCCGTACGACAGGCCCAGCAGCGCGAAACCGATGAGGATGAAGGCGTCCTGGCCGATCTGCCCCGCGCCCATCAGGGTCGGCGCGAAGCCGCTGAACATCGCGATGCCGATCGCCAGCCCGCCGAGCGTGCGTGCGCGGCCGATGCGATCGGCGATGAAGCCCGAAGCGACGATGCCGCCGGCGGCGATGCAGGCGCCGACGATCTGGACCAGCAGGAAGTCGACGATCGACTGATCCGAAAACAGCAGGATCCACGACAGCGGGAAGATCGTGACGATGTGGAACAGCGCATAGCTGGCCAGCGCCGCGAACGCACCGATCACCACGTGCTGGCCCTTGGCGCGGAACAACTCGCCGATCGGCGTCGGCTCCAGTTCCAGTTCGCCCATCCTGCCCTGGTATTCCTCCGCGACCACCAGCCGCAGCCGCGCGAACAGCGCGACCACGTTGATCGCGAAGGCGACGAAGAACGGATAACGCCAACCCCAGGCGATGAAGTCCGCCTGCGTCAGGCTCGCGTGCAGGAACGCGAAGACGCCCGCGGCCACGATGAATCCGACCGGCGCGCCCAGCTGCCCCAGCATCGCGTACCAGCCGCGGCGTTCCTTGGGCGTGTTCAGCGCGAGCAGCGAAGGCAATCCGTCCCACGACCCGCCCAGCGCGATGCCCTGCAGCACCCGGAAGAACGCCAGCAGCGCGATCGACCATCCGCCCAGCGTGGCGTAGGCGGGCAGAAACGCCATGCCGGCGGTGGCGGTGCCGAGCAGGAACAGGGCGACGGTGAGTTTGACCCCGCGGCCCCAGCGCGCCTGCATCGACATGAACAGCACCGTGCCGAGCGGCCGCACCACAAAGGCCAAGGCGAAGATCGCGAACGACCACAGCGTCCCCTGCAGACGATCCAGAAACGGAAAGAACACCGCCGGAAACACCAGCGCCGACGCGATGCCATAGACGAAGAAGTCGAAATACTCGGACGCACGGCCGACGACGACGCCGACGGCGATCTCGCCCGGGGCGACATCGGGATGCGCCCGCGTGCCGTGATCGCGCGAGGACGCGGTGGAGCCCGGCAGGGGCGAGAGCGGAGCGGAGGGAAGCGGGGCGGGACGCATCGGAAATCCGGGGAGGGAACGCTGCGAACACAGCGTGGCAGAGACGCGCGCCGGAAACGATAGGACAAAACGTCCAATTCTCGCAGTGACACGCCGCCACTACATTGATCCACGTCAATTTCGCCTCTCTCCCGGTCCGCCATGTCCCTTCTTCGCAGACTCCTCCAGATCGCCGTGCTGCTGGCGGCCGCCGGCCTGCTGTCCGGCTGCGATCTGCTGGTGCTCGATCCCGCCGGCGACATCGCCGCGCGCCAGGGCGACCTGATCGTCGTCGCGACGCTGTTGATGCTGATCGTGATCGTGCCGGTGATCGGGCTGACCTTCTGGTTCGCGTGGCGCTATCGCGCTTCCAACCAGAGCGCGACCTACACGCCCGACTGGGACCACTCGACCCAGCTGGAGCTGGTGATCTGGGGCGTGCCGCTGCTGATCATCATCGCGCTGGGCGCGGTGACCTGGATCAGCACGCACCTGCTGGATCCGTATCGCCCGCTCGACCGCATCGCCGACGGCCGGCCGGTGCCCGCCGACGCGAAACCGCTGGAAATCCAGGTGGTCGCGCTGGACTGGAAGTGGTTGTTCGTCTATCCGGAACAGGGCATCGCCTCGGTGAACGAAGTCGCGGTGCCGGTCGATCGGCCGGTGCGATTCCGGATCACCGCCTCGTCGGTGATGAACACGTTCTACGTGCCCGCGCTCGCCGGGATGATCTACGGCATGCCCGGCATGGAGTCGAAGCTCAACGCGGTGATCAACGCGCCCGGCGAGTACGAAGGATTCTCGGCGAACTACAGCGGCGCGGGTTTCTCGCACATGCGGTTCAAGTTCCACGGCCTGGCCGACGCCGATTTCGAACGCTGGGTCGAGCGCGTCCGCGGCAGCGATGGTGCGTTGACCCGCGCCGCGTATCTCGATCTCGAAAAGCCGAGCAAGCGCGATCCGGTGCGGCACTTCGCGCGCGTCGACGCAGGCCTGTACGAGGCGATCCTCAATCGCTGCGTCGACACCGAACGCCTGTGCATGAACCAGATGATGGCGCTCGACGCCGAGGGCGGCCTGGGCCTCGACGGCCTGAACGCGCTGGAGATGCCGCGCCGCGGCGATCCCCGCCTCGGGCCCTATGTGTCCGCGCAGGTCTGCACGGTGCCGACCGCCGGGCCATCCGTTCTGTCCTCCGCGCTCGGCGGCATGCAATCGCCCTGAGACACCGCACGCGGCCTTGAGCACGCTGCTTCGAAATCGCTACCGGAAGTCCCCACGATGTCCCTCGAAAGCGCCACTGTCCCGCATTCGCCGATCTTCGGGCGCATGACATGGGAAGCGATTCCCATGCTGCACGACAAGATCGTCCTCGCCACCTTCGTCGGCACCATGATCGCCGGCATCGCCCTGTGCGCCGCGATCACGAAATACCGGCTGTGGGGCTATCTCTGGAAAGAGTGGTTCACCAGCATCGATCACAAGAAGATCGGCATCATGTACATGGTGCTGGGCCTGGTGATGCTGCTGCGCGGCTTCGCCGACGCGATCATGATGCGCCTGCAGCAGGCGATGGCCTTCGGCGACAATCTCGGCTATCTGCCGCCGCACCATTACGACCAGATCTTCACCGCGCACGGCGTGATCATGATCTTCTTCGTGGCGATGCCGCTGGTCACCGGCCTGATGAACTATCTGGTGCCGCTGCAGATCGGCGCGCGCGACGTGGCCTTTCCCTTCCTCAACAACTTCAGTTTCTGGATGACCGCCAGCGGCGCCGGGCTGGTGATGCTGTCGCTGTTCTTCGGCGAATTCGCGGCGACCGGCTGGTTGGCGTATCCGCCGCTGTCGGGCGTCGCCTTCAGTCCATGGGTGGGCGTCGACTACTACATCTGGTCGCTGCAGATCGCCGGCGTCGGCACATTGCTGTCGGGCGTGAACCTGCTGGTGACCATCGTCAAGATGCGCGCGCCCGGCATGGGCCTGATGAAGATGCCGGTGTTCACCTGGACCGCACTGTGCACCAATGTGCTGATCGTCGTGTCGTTCCCGGTGCTGACCGCGGTGCTGGCGCTGCTGACGCTGGATCGCTACGCCGGCACCAACTTCTTCACCAGCGACCTCGGCGGCAACGCCATGATGTACGTCAACCTGGTATGGATCTGGGGCCATCCGGAGGTCTACATCCTGATCCTGCCGATGTTCGGCGTGTACTCGGAGATCGTCTCCACCTATTCCGGCAAGCGCCTGTTCGGCTATTCGTCGATGGTCTACGCGACGGTCTGCATCACCGTGCTGTCGTATCTGGTGTGGCTGCACCATTTCTTCACCATGGGCTCCGGCGCCAGCGTGAACTCGTTCTTCGGCATCACCACGATGATCATCTCGATCCCGACCGGGGCGAAGATCTTCAACTGGCTGTTCACGATGTACCGCGGTCGCATCCGCTTCGAAGTGCCGATGCTGTGGACCATGGGCTTCATGGTGACCTTCGTCGTCGGCGGCATGACCGGCGTGCTGCTGGCGGTGCCGCCCGCGGACTTCGTGCTGCACAACAGCCTGTTCCTGGTCGCGCACTTCCACAACGTGATCATCGGCGGCGTGGTCTTCGGCGCGTTCGCGGCGATGACCCACTGGTTCCCGAAGGCCTTCGGTTTCCGGCTGGACGACTTCTGGGGCAAGGTCTCGTTCTGGTTCTGGCTCGCCGGCTACTGGTTCGCGTTCACGCCGCTGTACGTGCTCGGCCTGATGGGCGTCACCCGCCGCATGAGCCACTTCGAGGATCCCTCGCTGCAGATCTGGTTCCAGATCGCCGCGTTCGGCGCGGTCCTCGTCGCCATCGGCATCGCCGCGTTCCTGATCTGCATCTATGTGAGCTTCCGCAAGCGCGCGCAGTTGCGCGATGTCACCGGCGACCCGTGGAACGGGCGCACCCTGGAATGGTCGACCTCCTCGCCGCCGCCGGACTACAACTTCGCGTTCACGCCGGTGGTGCACGACAACGATGCCTGGTGGGACATGAAGCAGCGCGGGTTCGAACGCCCGACCGGCGGCTTCCTGCCCGTGCACATGCCGAAGAACACGGCGGCCGGCGTGATGCTGTCGGCGTTCAGCACCGCACTGGGCTTCGCGATGATCTGGCACGTGTGGTGGCTGGCGGTGGTATCGCTGCTGGCGATCGTGGCTTACGCGATCCATCACAGCTTCGACGGCGATCGCGATTACCACATCCCCGCCGACGAGATCGCCGCGACCGAGCATGCGCGCAGCGAACAGCTGAGGTCCCTCCATGTCTGAGTCCATCGCCCTCGCCCGCACCGACGGGCCGACGGTTTCGAATCCGTTCCTGGATCTCGAAGGTCGCCACCATCCTGAAAACGGCACGCTGCTGGGCTTCTGGCTGTACCTGCTCAGCGATCTGATGATCTTCGCCTGCCTGTTCGCCGCGTATGGCGTGCTCGGGCGCAATTACGCCGCGGGGCCGTCCGGCGCGGATCTGTTCGATCTCCGGCTGATCGCGGCGAACACCGCGATCCTGCTGGTGTCGTCGATCACCTACGGCTTCGCGATGATCGCGATGCAGCAGCGTCGACCGCGCGCCACGATCGGCTGGCTGGTCGCGACCGGCACCCTCGGCCTCGGCTTCCTGGCGATCGAACTGTACGAATTCCACCATCTCATCCACCTCGGCGCGGGGCCGCAGCGCAGCGCGTTCCTGTCGTCCTTCTTCGCGCTGGTCGGCACCCATGGCCTGCACGTGCTGTTCGGCGTGATCTGGCTGGTGGTGCTGTGCGTGCAGATCCATCGCCACGGTCTGACCCGCACCACCGTCCGCCGCGTCGCCTGCCTGTCGATGTTCTGGCACTTCCTCGACGTGGTGTGGATCGGCGTGTTTTCCTTCGTTTACCTGATGGGTGTGCTGCCATGACGCATGCAACGACGCCGCACGACGCGCCTGATCCGCACAATGCGCACGCTCACGACGACGTTCATGCCGACGGCATGCATTTCGACGACGGCATCCCGCACGTCTCCGCGCGCGAGTATCTCAACGGCTTCGTGCTGTCGGTGGTCCTGACCGCGATTCCGTTCGCGCTGGTGATGACGGAAACGATCTCGAATTCGACGCTGGCGGCGGTGGTGATCCTGCTGTTTGCCGCGGTGCAGATCGTCGTGCACATGGTCTACTTCCTGCACATGAACACGAAGTCGGAGGGCGGCTGGAACCTGCTGGCGCTGGTGTTCACGGCGGTGCTGGTGATCATCGTGCTGAGCGGTTCGCTGTGGGTGATGCATCACCTGAACACCAACATGATGCCGGGGCAGCACGAGATGCAGGAGATGCCCAAGACTCCGCGAAACACGCCATGAGCGCCCGCGCACGTACCGTCGCGTTCGGCGTGGCGCTCGCGATGGCGTTCGCCGGATTCGTATCGCTCGGCGTCTGGCAGGTGCAGCGCATGCACTGGAAACACGCGCTGATCGCGCGCGTGGAGGCGCGCGTCGACGCCGCGCCCGTCGCGCCGCCTGCTCGCGACGCGTGGACAGCGATCACCGCGGCGAGCGACGAATACCGCCGCGTGGCACTGAACGGGCGATTCCTGCCGGTGACGGAGACGCGCACCCAGGCGGTCACCGCGCTCGGCGCAGGCAGCTGGGTGCTCGCGCCGCTGTGCACCGATGCCGGCGACATCGTGCTGGTGAACCGCGGCTTCGTGCCCACCGGCGAAGCCGCCGCACCGCCGCCGGCGGGCGCGGTCCGGATCGAAGGCCTGCTCAGGATCAGCGAACCCGCAGGCGGTTTCCTGCGTCGCAACGCGCCCGCGCAGGACCGCTGGTATTCGCGCGACGTGGCCGCGATCGCACGGGCGCGCGGACTGTCCGGCGATGCGGTCGCACCGTTCTTCGTCGATGCCGTTCAGGCGCCCGGCGTCGCAGGCTGGCCGCGCGGCGGCCTGACGGTGGTGACGTTCCGCGATTCCCACCTGTCCTACGCGCTGACCTGGTTCGGCATGGCCCTGCTCACCGCGGTCGCCGGCGCGCGGCTGTTCGTATTGTCGAGCGGTTTCCGGCAAGATCGTCGCCGACGACACCATGTCGAACGAAATCATGGTGGACGACAGGACCTCGATCATGCCGGCCCGATCCCCCGCTGCTGACACGCCCACCGACCGCACGCCCATCGAGCGGGCACGGCGGCGCCGGGGCGAAGCCGCCCCCCGCGACCGCACCGGGCTGCGCAACATGCAGCAGTTGATCCAGTTGCGCTGGATCGCGGTGATGGGCCAGGTGCTCACGATCCTGGTGGTCCACTACGGCATCGGCATCGCGCTGCCGCTGCGCTGGATGCTCGGCGTGCTGCTGCTGCTCGCGCTGTTCAACCTCGCCAGCCAGGTCTGGTGGAAACAGCGCGGGCATGTGTCGAACGCCGCGATCCTGGCCGGGCTGCTGGTCGACGTGGCCTCGCTGACGCTGCAGCTGCACTTCAGCGGCGGCATCACCAACCCGTTCGTGTTCCTGTACCTCCTGCAGGTCGCGCTGGGCACGGTGCTGCTGCGTTCGCCGGCGCCGTGGATCCTCGCCGGCGCGACCGGCCTGTGCGTCGCCGCGCTGATCATGCTGCCCTCGCCGATCGAGATCGCCGTGCACCCCGGCGGCGGCCTCGGCGACCACTACGTGCAGGGACTCTTGATCTGCTTCCTGCTGCTGGCCGCGCTGCTGGTGGTGTTCATCAGCCGCATCGGCGGCATCCTGCGCGAACGCGACGCCCGCCTGGCCGAACTGCGCCAGCGCGCCGCGGAAGAGGAACACATCGTGCGCATGGGCCTGCTCGCCTCCGGCGCCGCGCACGAACTGGGCACGCCGCTGGCGACGCTGTCGGTGATCCTCGGCGACTGGCGGCACCTGCCGACCTTCGAATCCGATCCCGAACTGTCGCACGATGTCGTGGAAATGCAGGCGCAGGTGGCGCGCTGCAAATCGATCGTCACCAACATCCTGCTGGCCGCGGGCAAGACGCGCGGCGAAGCACCGGTCGAAACGACCCTGCATGCCCTGCTCGACGAGATGGCCGAGGAATGGCAGACGCTGCGCGGCCTCGCCGATTTCCGCTATCGCCGGAGTTGCGCCGAGAACCCGCGCATCGTCTCCGACGTCGGACTGCGGCAGATGGTGTTCAACGTGCTCGACAACGCGCTGGAAGTCTCGCCCGGCTGGGTCTCGCTCGACGCCGATTGCCGCGACGGCCAGCTCGTCATCGAGATCGCCGACGACGGGCCGGGCTTCGTCACCGACGTGCTCGAACGCCTCGGCACGCCCTACAACTCGACCAAGGACCGCCCCGGCGGCGGACTCGGCCTGTTCCTGTCGGTCAACGTTGCGCGTACGCTGGGCGGCACGCTGACCGCCCGCAACCGGCGCCAGGGCGGCGCGATCGTCACCATGACGCTGCCGCTGTCCGCCATCGCGCTCGAGGCGCACGACGATGACCGATGAACGCACGAACGACGAACGCACGAAAGATCAACGCAGGCTCCTGATCGTCGAGGACGACGCCGCGTTCGCGCGCACGCTGGTGCGCTCGTTCGAACGCCGCGGCTACACCGTGCGCCACCTCAGCGGCGAAGACGGATTGGCGGCGCTGCTCGACGACTTCGCGCCGACCCACGCCGTGGTCGACCTCAAACTCGCCGGCAACGCCTCGGGCCTGTCCTGCGTGCAGGCGCTGCACGCCTGGGATCCCGACATCGTCATCGTGGTGCTGACCGGCTACGCCAGCATCGCGACCGCGGTCGAAGCGATCAAACTCGGCGCCCGCCACTACCTCGCCAAACCGTCGAACACCGACGACATCGAAGCCGCCTTCCAGCGCGCGGTCGGCAATACCGACGTCGAACTGACCGACCGCAAGACCTCGATCAAGACCCTCGAGTGGGAACACATCCACGAAACCCTCGCCGAAAGCGGCTTCAACATCTCCGAAGCCGCCCGCCGCCTGGGCCTGCACCGCCGCACCCTCGCGCGGAAGTTGGAGAAGCGGCGGGTCAAGTAGATCAAAAATACGAAATGACGACGCCTTGCGTGGTCGCTCCTCGTAAGGATTATCGTGGAATGTGGGCTGTCGATGAGGATGGAATCGATACCCGATGCATTTCTTCGCAATCAACCCATGACACGGTGATTGCGCTCAGGCCAGGCGTGGACTCTTCGGTGCAGGTCCATCCGGTCCGTCAATCCCTTGTGTTTGCGTCGGCGGCTGGAGACTCTGCTGCAGCGCTTGCTGCTGATTGATGACCGCGACATTCTGGCTGCTTTGCTCAAGCTTCTGACCCGCCAACAGCCCGACATCGCCGACGGCGGTCTTCGCCCACGGCGCTGACAAATCGGCCGTATCGGTCATTCCGACCTTGGTGCCATCCGGCGTGAACTTCGCCGCGCCGATCGCCTCCAGGCCGCGCTCGCGGGCCTTCTCGACCAGGCCGCCCGCCAACTGCCGGCTGACATCGTCCGGCTCGCGGCCGAGTTCCTTGTCGCGCTCGTTCACGGTGCGCAGCAGCGCCGCGAACATGGCGTGGTTCTGATGAGCGTGGTTGTCGAGCAGCAGCGCGCCGGCCCGTTCAGGCTTCGCCTCTTCCTTGGCCGCAGGCTCGACGTCGTCGGTCTTGCCGCTGCGAGCGCCGGGCGTGGTCTGCGCCGACACCGCGCTGCGCACCGTTGCTTGCGTGTCGTCCTGCGACAGGCCCGCACGGTTCGCCTCCCTCTGCGCCTGCTCGTGCGCATCGCGTTGCTCCGTGGTTGCCTTTTCTGTCGCCTGGACTGTGGCGGCCCTGTCTGGCTTATCGTTCGCGAGACTACCTGCCCGCACATCGCTCAGGGCGACTTCGATCTCATCGGGATAGGTCTTTGCCGCAACTTGGACCTCATTGTTCGGCCCCATCCGGGTATGCAGGATCGAGCTATTCAACGAGGTCTGCCCATTTGCGTCTTTTTCCAATACGAGCCCGGAGTTCTCGGCCGTCAAATCCGACATCTGCCGGGTGCGCTTGACCGCGAGATAGCTCGCTTCGAATTGCTCCGGCGAGGGGTTCCATCCTTCGTTTGTGTAGGCTGCGCGCAGCATCGCTCGATCACGCTGTTCCGGGGTTGGAGGCTCGTAAGCCTTGGTGGCAGCCAGCTGCTGTTCGTGTTGCGCCAGGGCCGGGATGAGACGCTCGCGCGTCGCCTCCAACTCCAATACACGGTTGCCCGTTGCAGGCACACCGTCGTGCGACCACTGCCCCTGCGCATCGCGCACATATTGCTTGCCGTTGGATGCTTCCAGCGTGTTCGGGTTCAACGCCATCGCCACCGCCTCCGGCTCCGACCCAAAATCGCCGAACCCGTTGCGCTTGGCACCGATCTGATACTGCGCAGCGAGCACCGCAGGACCTTCGACAATGTTGCGATCAATCACGCCCAGGGCTTGCCGGTCGAGTTCCGCAGCGCGGGCGGGAGAGGCGTATTCCGGCTCGGCTTTCCACACCGGCGCATCGTTGCGGTCGAACTCGTCCGCCACCGTGCGCGACCAACGGCCTGTGTCGGCATCGCGCGTCCAATCGCGCACTTTTAGGTGTGGGGGATCGCTCTCGTTCGATGGCTGCACGAACGGATCGCGCGGGTCCGTCTTGCCAATGGCTTGGCTGACGGCTTCGGCACTGGCTTTGGCATTCAGCTCTCGCATGCACTCGGGTGTCGCGGCGAAGTCTTGTTGCCGTGGCCGATCCACGCCATCGTCGCGGAAGTCGGCGCGCAGATCGTCGCGAATCCACTGCTTGCCGTTGAACACGTAGTCCGCACCATCGCTACCGGTCTGATGCGTGATCTTGCGAACATCGAAAAACCTTGCGCCGCGCTCGGCGGCTTCCGTGAGCAGCACGCCATCGGCAACCGCGAGCGCCACCGCGGGCCCGCCGCTTGCGCCTGCGGCATAAACGGTCAGACCCGCTGCCGCACCACCGCCACTGCGCGCAAGGAAATGTGTCGCCTCCGAACGCACAGCGGATGGATTGTCCTGTGCGTAGGCCGTGCTCAGGCGCTCGCCGGTTTCCCTCGCATCGTAAGCGGCAGCTGCAAGCCCCACGCCTGCCAGTCCGGCGGTGGTTCCGGCACGACCAAGGCGCGGCAGTGAAGGTTCAGCGGCCTGGACAGGCGCCTCAATGGCGGCGATGCTTTCCGCCCGCACCGTTGCGCGTTCCAGCTTCCCTCGCTCGGCACTTCCGGCGATCAACGTCTCTGCCGTCGTAAGCGAGATGTCCTGGCGTGCGCGGACTGCCTCGGGCATGGTTTCATGCCACGCTTGTTGCCGCTTCCAGTCTTCCGACAACCGCTGACGCACTTCGGGATCTTCCATGCGCCCCGTGCGCGTCTCGCGCAGCACTTCGCTTGGCGACCCCACATCGCGACGGTTGTTATAGATCTCGTTCAGTTCGCGATCATAGATGCGCACTTGAACGCCCGTTCTTTCAGCAACTTTTTCAAGATTTCCGGGCAGATCGTTATAGACCCGATTGTGGAAGCCCATGTCGACGTCGCGCGCCACACCAACCTTGTCGAGATCTCTTGTGAATCGACGGTCAATACCAAGCTCGCTTTCGAGCCAGTGCGTTGAAATCGCACGAACCTCAACTTCATAGCCATTTTTTTGCAGCGCCTCGATCGTGCGAATGCTGTTGCCCGCATCACTCATTGAGCCATCGATGACGAGATTGACGCGCTTGTCCACGCCCGTGTCGCGCAAGCCATTTGCAAGCCGAAAGGCATCCTTGTTGGTTTCCTGGGGCCAGCCGAAGGGATCGGCCTCTTGGAGTCGACGAACACCAGGAATTCTTTCTCTCTGCTCATCTGGATCAATCACGAGAATGTCGTCACCGAACTCGCGCTCGGCTGCACGAGCAAGACTATTTTTCCCGGCACCAGGCTGCCCGGCCAGCACGATCGCTTTTGGCTTATCGTGCGACGCAAGCTCATCAAGTCGTGACTTTGGAATCACCTTCTCACGAAGCAGCCGCTCTAACTCCTCTTTACCAAGAGCGTTTTCAGCGTCGCTCATTTGAAAGAATCCTTATTTTCCTCAAAGTAACTCCATAATTCGTGAAGACCTTTAAGCCCATCATTCACACTCCGGGCACTGAACATTAGCTCTTCTTTCACCTCAGCCCGTGCGATTTCATCCGCGTCGCCGACCTCTTGCGCAGCCTCCAATTCGGCTTGCGCTTCTCTGATGAAGGCACTGGTCTGCCCCTCCAAAGCCCAAATCGCTTGCTCAAATAGCGGTATCGACTTGGCGTGGTTTAAAAGCAAATCATTAAGATCTTCTTGTATCCGCACGAGATGCCCCGGGTAGTCTTTAAGCAATTCTCTCAGCCGCTGCGGGATAGGCGGCTGCGGCAGGCCATTCGCCAGCAATCTGTGAGACGTTGTTTCGTTCACTTCGTCAACTCCTTATCAAACCCCTGCGAGTTCTAAACCATGTCGTTTAACAGTCGCTGCAACTGCTCCTTGTTGAGTTGCTACTTGGAATCACTCATTTCAGCACTTCCTTATGCAACTGAAAGAAGTCCCAAAGCTCGTGCAACCCCTTTAATCCGCCGTTCGGACTCGCCGCTCGCCGCATCAGGCTCGTTTTCGCTTCGGCCAGAGCAATCGCCTCCGCAACGCCATTTTTATTCGCTTCCGCCAATTCGGCCTGCGCTTCTCTGACGAAAGCATCAGTTCGCCCTTCCAAAGCCCAAATTGCCTGCTCGAATAGCGGCACTGATTTAGCGCGGTCTACGGCAACACGGTTAAGCACCTCCTGTATCCGCGCGAGATGCCCCGGATAGTCTTTGAGCAATTCACGCAACCGCTGCGGGATGGGTGGCTGCGGCAGGCCGTTCGCCTGCAATGTGTGGGACGTTGTTTCGTTCACTTCGTCAATTCCTTGTGAACCCCCTGCGGGCTCTGGAGATGACTTTGGCACCCGCCGCACGGAGGATGCAACGAGCGGCCCCGTGTCTCCGAAACGACAACGGCGACCTTGCGGGTCGCCGTTGCGGAATCTGGAGCGGGTGATGGGAATCGATTCCTCAGCGAGAGAAACCATTCCAATCAATCACTTGCCTGCCGCAGCGGGTGCAGAAAATGGTCCCCGAGATGGTTCCCAGGGAAGCTGCAAGGTAGCGGATACATTGTGTCTGCATCAACGGCCACTAACATCGTTCATACCAACCTCGGCCCCTTCGGCGCCGGATCATCCGGCCCCTGCATCGTTTGCGTCTGCGTCGGCTGCTTCAGGCTTTGCTCCAACGATTGTTGCTGGTTGATGGCCGCGACGTTCTCGCTGCTTTTCGCCAGCGTTTGGCCCGCCAGTTGCCCCACCTCCCCAACCGCGGTCTTCGCCCACGGCGCCGACAGATCGGTGGTGTCGGTCATGCCCACCTTCGTGCCGTCCGGTGTGAATTGAGCCGCGCCGATGGTTTCCAGCCCGCGCTCGCGCGCCTTCTCGACGAGCCCGCCGGCGAGCTGTCGGCTGACTTCATCGGGCTGCCGGCCCATCTGAGTGTCCCGGTCGTTCACTGCCCGTAGGGCGGCGGCGAACATGCTGAAGTTCTCGTGCGAGGGGTGGTCGAGCATCAGGGCGGCCTGCCGCGGTTGCGCCCCCGGCTGCCCCGGCTCCGGACCGTCTGCATCCGAAGCATCGGCGCGACGTCCCGGGCCCGGCGCGCGCGGCGCCGCCGGCTGCCTCGGCGGTTCCTGGGGCTGTTCCGGCCGCACCCCGGGCGCGCGCGGGTCGACGTGCAGCAGCGGCACCGCAACCCCGTTGCGCGTCACGTTCAAGTCCACCACGCCGTTGCCCCGGTCCAGCCGGGTCACCTGGTCGCGCTCGACCTCTTGCCAGCGCCCCCCGATGTTGGCGTGCCCATGGCCGTCGCGGTTCCACTGAACGAAGTCGTGGCCGGAGACATACAGGCCCGCGGTGTGGCCCGCCGGGGCGCCCTGGAAGCGGACGTCCTGCGCGCGGGTGCCGCCGGCGTCCAGCGCCTCGACGAACGCCCTGCCCTGCGCCGGCGCGAGGAACAGGTTCTTGACGGTCGAATACTCGGCCTCGAGGTTCGGGCGAGCCCGGTCCTGATCGAGCTGGGTCGGGTTGACCAACGGGTTCGCCATCACGTCCCGCCACGCGCCCCGGAGCGGGTTGTCCGCTTCGGCCCCGCGCAGGGCGATCACCAGCTCCGCGCCCCGCAAGGCGTTGTCGCGGTCGCCCTGAAGGTGCCGCGGGACGGCCGCGTTGAGGTCGTCCACCGAGGCAATGGTGCCGTTCTCGATGCGGTTGATGATGCCGGGCCAGTTCCGGCGCCCGTCCTGGTTCTCCAGCTTGGAGATGACCGTGGCCATGCGGATCTGGTCGTCGGCCGTGGCGTTGCGATACAGGGCGGTGTCCGCGAGCTCGCGGACGGCGCCGCCGTCCCGGAGCAGGTGGTTGACCTGCCGCACGTCCTGGTTGTGGACGAAGGTGATGCCCGCGTCCGATTGCAGGAACTGGTTGAGCCGCGTCTTGATGCCCGCCGGCACGTCGTAGCCGTTGTCGGTGACCGTCTGGCGGTCGCCCCGGATCTCGTTGCCCTGGCGCCGCAGCGCGTCGCTGGCCTGGTCGTATTCGGCCTGGGTCAGCGCCAGGTTGGGCCGCTGCCCGGGCTGGCGCGCCCACTCCTGGTAGGCGTTGAGCAACTGGTCGGCGTTCCGGTTGGCGTCGTTGCGCTGCTGGCCGAAGTCCGTCTGCAGCGTGCCGATGGAGTAGCCGCTGTTGTAGATGGGCTCCAACTGCCCTTCCCGGTAGACGCCCGCCTCGCGGGGCTGCCCCCGGGCCGAGTCGCCTTCCCGGTGGATGTAGCCGGCGAAGGCGAGCTCGTAGGCGACGTTGCGCCCGCGGTTGCTGCCTTCGGACGCCACGCCGACGGCGAAGTAGATCGTGGCCCTGAGTTCGTTGTCGTTGAGCGTTGCGGGTTGCAGCTGCGCGTTCACGGGGATGCCTCCTTGGCGTGCCGTTTTCCTATTCCTTGATGTCGACCGTCCGGAGCTGGGCCGCGGCGCCCACCGGGGTCAGATCCTTGCTGCTGAGCCGGAAGACGCGGGTCCTCGTGGCGAGGAGGAAGGTGTTGTCCTCAAGGTTCACCGCGTGGATCGGCTGCGTGTTCCAGCAGCGCTTCGCGGCGTCGTAGTCCGCGAGGATCTTCGCGCGGGGCACGAAGCCGGGCTCGCTGTCCTGCGAACTCGACGCCTGCGTGCGCGCGACGTAAGCCGCGTCCTCGCACGCGGGCTGCCCGCCGAAAAACGGCCGCGGATCGACCGCGCGGGTGACCGCCTTCGCGACCCCGTCAGGGCCCGTTGCGGTCTTGCGCTCGAATAGCGTCGCCCCCAGCACCACGTCGTGGCCGGTTCCGTCCTTGCCGTCCCAGCCGGCGTAGGCCGAGGGCTGGTCGGTGTCCACCTGGGACGGCAGCGCGCGGACGGCCGCGTATCGGCGTCCGCTTCGGTCCGTGAAGCTGTAGGTCCAGCCTTTCCCGGGCGCGGAAGACCCGGACGGTTCGACGCGCACGTCGGCCACGCGCTCGCCCGAGAAAAACTCCAGGGCCTGCGCGGTGCCCTGCGACGGCGAGGACACCAGCCAGACCTTCTTCGGCGCGCCGCGATCGTCGAGGACGATGGCCGCGGTCGGGAAATCCCGCTCCGCAACGGTCGTCGGCGATGGGCTGGGCGGTTGAGGCCGGGGGGTTGCCTCCGCGCGCGGACGTTTGCCCGTGGGCGGATTCGCGCAGGCGGCTGCCGCGGCCAGCACGGCGCCGGCGATGACCACGGCGGCGAGACGACTCCAGCGCCCTGCGCTTACGCGGGGTTCGGTGCGCGATGCGGCGCAGCAACCGTCGAAATCATTCCGGGCCGGTTTGGGCACTTTCCATTTCCTCATGGCGACGCTTCCTTGCTAAACCTCAGCCTGGCCAGTATGCATCAAGGCGCAGGCCATGGGCTTTAGTCAGACCCACACGGGTCCAGTGACTCCCCCTCGCACGGATCCGTTCAGGTTTGCGAGATGACGATAGGCCATCTTGCGAAAAACGTAAACGTCGCTTTGATGGGTGCTCCCCCACTGCTCGAGGAGAGCGCACATTGATGGATCCAAAAAAGTTGCAATTGCCTTCGTCTTCCGAACTTCTGGCCAGACTTCGTTCCAAGGATGGCCGGCGCAGCGCCGCCGAGTTGGACGGCGACATGGAGTTCCACATGAAAATGGCCGATGATCTGGTTCGGCGCTACAAGCGAATGAAGGCGGAACTCGCCAACGCGCCGGACGAGCCGATCCCACCCAACCGCCAAGTGGTCGTCGACCGCGATCAGGGCGCTCTGACCGCTCTCCGCGCCAAACGGGCCAAGAAGAAGCGGTTGAACTGACCCGCCCCTGCACGGCATCCAAGGGGGAGACCGTGCCCCTCAACCCAGACGCCCCGCGAAAGCGGGGCGTCTTCTTGGGTCAGAACTTCGGACGATAAGGTCGGGTGTCTGATTTGGAGCCGCCTTGCTGGTCATCCTGTTCAAGCGGGGCCGGGGGCTCTTCTTTCTTCGAAAAGCGCGGCATGTCGGGAGTCCAACTGTCGGCATCGACTGGGAATTTTTTCAGCATGTCGGCACTCCAGTTTTCCAGGCTCTGGGCGCGCTCCTGCAACTGCTGAGCGTAGCGTTGCTGAGCGTCTTCGCTGATCGCTTCCCGCGCTTTCCGCCACGCGCTGCGGCGCTCGCTCACGGCCGCCAATCGCCTGTCGCGCCGCTGTTGCCACTCGCGGCGCTGCCACGGCATGGGCTTCGGGTGTTCGGCGTCGAACGCTTGGAGCTCTTCACGTGCAGCCTCCCATTCCGCCTTCGCGCGCTTTTCGGCCGCCTGCTCCCGCAACAAGCGGCCGGTCTCGTGGACGACTGCTTTCATGTATCGCACCAGTTGGCGGAGGTGGACCGCGAACGTCTGCGTGTCGATGTGCGCCTTCAAGCGCGCGGCGTAGTAGCTCAAGATGCGGGGGGTGTAAACGAACAGCGCGTGACTGGGCCCCACCATGCCGGTCGCCCACAGCTGCCTTGCTTCCGTGTAAGCCTCCCGCGCCGCCCCTCGGCGCCCCTCAACGGTGGCCAAGCGGGGTGTATTGCCGCGCGGTTTGGCCTTGGGGGTGATGCGAATCTCGCCGGGATGGGACAGCGCATCGGCGGCGTGGGGCGGCGCTTGGCCGATCGCAGCATTGAACGCGCCCAGCGCCGTCGCCTCGCCCTTTCGCTCCAACGCGGTGGCGTGCTTGCCGAGGTGAATCGTCGGCTCGCGGGTCAAGCCGAGTGCTGCCGCGAGGTCTCCCCGCGATTCCGCGTCGGCGCGCTGATCCTCCAGGCTGCGGTGGTCGACGCGCGCGCTGACGGCGGCCCGCTCCAGGTGCTGGTTGATCACCCTGGCGACCATCTGCCGCGTCCACTCGACTTCCGCCCGGCCCGTGGGGCCGCCGTCGAGTTCACGGGTCTTGCCGTCGAGGCCCAACGGACCGATGCGCCTTGTGGTGGCCAGCATGTGCACGTGGTGGTTGAGCGAGCCCTCTGCCGCGGGCCGGTGGATGCTTACTTGCATCGCGAAGCGGTAGCGGGTCACCAGCTCGTCCGCCAGCGCCATGGCGACGCCCACGCGCTGGTCGTCGCTGAGCTCGTGTGGCAGGGCGACTTCGAATTCCCTGGCGAGGGTCGCGTCCTTGCGTTTCTCCGCCGCCTCCGCCGCGGCCCACAGCGCGCCCGGCTCGAACGCCCAATTGGGGGCGTCGTGCGGCGCGATGCACCGGGTTTCGACGACACCGTTGCGGAAACGGTAGTTGTGGTGGCGCCCGGTGGCCGGGTCGGTGAGCAGCATACCGGCGCGGTAGGCGGCCGCTGCGATCGCCGACTGGCCTTTGCTGCGGCTGATGGTTTTGACGTGTGCGTGATAGATGGCCATTGAATCCTTGCGAAGTGGGCGAGGATTCGTTTATGGCATCGCACGCGGCGTTGGCAAGAGGCTTTTGAAGGCTTTTTTCTTCTGCTGTTGCGCTGTGCGTTTGGGGTTCGGGGGCGACGCCCCCGACGCACGCGTCCGACGCAGGAGGATGCATAAGTGCGCTCTTGCTCCACGTTGTTCGCTTTGCGTTTTCTTGCTTTTCCGACTTTGAGTTTTTCGTCGTTTCAGTTGCTGCGAACCGTCTTGACGCGGGAAGAATCAACGCTTCAATCGGAGCACCCCACCTTCGAAGGATGCCCCCCGCATGCAGCAAACCGATCACCTGCACAGCAAAATCGCCCGCGCGACCACGCGGCTGGCGCAACTCCAGGCGCAAGATCTCATCGCGGCGCAGCGCAAGGCCTTGCGCGATCGCCAACAGGCGCGCCGCGACAGCGAGCGCCGAAAGCGCCGGCTGGCCGAACTGGTCATCGCCGCCGGCGCGCAAGACCTGCCGGATGCAGAAGTGACCGGCGCGCTCGCGCACTACGTGCGCGAGCGCCGCGACCACAACCTCCAGCAGCAAGCCGATCTGTCGGGCCAACGGCTCCTAGAAGCGATGCTTGGGCCGCCGAGCGCCCCATGATCGCCCCCGAGTCCTTGCAGACTTAGGGATATGCCCGCCCGCTCGACAGCTTGGCGCTGTTTTGACACCGTATGGGCACCATCCGGGCAATGGATTGCACATGGCTGCTACCAAGCAGGAAGCCGCGGCGCGCGCCGCCAAGAAAATCCTCGGCCACTTCTCACCCACACAGGGCGTGCCGTGGGAGACGCTGCGGCAAGCGGCTGAGAAGCAGGTCGCGGCCCGGCGCCAGCGAAACGACACGGGCTACACGGTCACGCTCAACGAGGCCGCCGGCCTCTTGGCGCTTGAACCCGATCGGCTGCGCCGCCTGGTGGTCAAGCATCCCTTCGGCCCTCCGCCGCTTTTCAGCAGGCCCGCGAGCAAAGTTTCATCCAAGTCCGTCGGCGGCGGGGAGAAGCCCGTGCGCAAGCCGAACACCGTGCAGCGCGCTTCGCTCGTGCGGTTGTTCGACTGGCACGACGCGCTCGTAGCGCAGGGCGCCGTCGAGCCGATCGGCGAGCGCATCCACCCCGATGCGCGCGTCGGGGGCACCGAAAACGCGTTCGTGGCCCGCGACCGCTCCGTCCTCACCGTGCGCGCGCCGTTTCTCTACAGCCGCGACAAGCGCGGCAATTTCAAGATCACCGGCGTGGCGGACCCGGACGACTTGAACGGCCTGCTGCGCAGCCTCGGGGGCCGAGAGGTGAAGCTGCAAGCGCTCTTCCTCACCTTCCCCGAAGCTTTCCAACTGCCTTGGCAATCCCTACCGATCCGCCAAGCGGTGGCGGATGCCTACGCCGCCATCGTGCAGGACGCACTCGCCGCAGCGCGCGCCCACGTGGCCGCGCTGGAAGCCGCTCGGCTGACCGCCGTTCTGCTGCCTGCCAACAGCGACCGTCCGAGGCCGCGTCGGCTGTAGCGGTTGAATCGAACTGGCGGTATGCCGCCAGTTCCCCAAGCCTCGAATCCCCCAGTTCCTAGCATGCGCAGCGTCGCCCCTCGGCGGCGCTTCTCTAACCCTCGCCGCACGTGTCCTCGATCGGACGCGACGGCGGCGCATTGCACAAAGGAATTGACATGGTCACGAAACTTAAAAGTCGGGTTGCCGTCCAGAAGTGCGTGGGCTTCGATCGCAACGCACCGGGCGGAACCACCACGACCTGGCTGACGCCCAAAACTCTCGTGGACGTGCTCGGACCGTTTGATCTAGATCCGTGCGTCCCGCCCCAGATGCCCTGGCGCACCGCGACTCGAATGCTCACTGTGAAGGAAGATGGTCTAGCGACACCCTGGCCTCGGTCGGCGTTCGTGTTCCACAACCCGCCCTACGGCAAAGGGCAAGTCGCCTGGATGCAGAAGGCGGCCGAGCACGGGAATGGGGTCACCTTGGTGTTGGCCCGTTTTGACACCCGGTGGATGCACGACTGGGTGCTCAACCATCCCGCAACGACCGCGCTGGTGTTCGTCAAGGGACGTGTTCAATTCTGCCGGCCGGATGGATCTCCCGGCCCCAGTTCCCCGGCACCATCCATCTTCATCGGCTACGGGAAAAAAGCCTCGAAGCGTCTGGAGCGCGCCGTGCGTTCCGGCGCGATCTCAGGCGCGTTTTTCGCGGTCGATCGACTTGCTCTTGTCGCTCGAAACCATTCCGTCGCTGCCAACGACGAATGCTATCGCTTGCCGCTTGGCGCCGGTTGATCCGTGGACAAAATCAGACTTATTTCGTCGGTGGCCAAATGGACGCCGACGCTCTCAATCATCGCAGTGCTTACGCGCGTTCGGACCTCCCGCTGCCAACAGGGAAATGAAGCCATGATCAGGACTTGTCCTTGTAGGCGAGCAACCGAAGCGCGTTCACCACCACGAGCAAGGTAGAGCCTTCATGAATGGCCACCGCCGGACCGATTCCCAGCCCAAAGATCGTGGCGGGCACGAGGAAGGCGACGATGCCCATGCTGACGAACACGTTCTGGCGAATCACCCCACGCGTGTGTCGGCTGAGCCCGACGGCGAACGGCAGGTGCCGCAAGTCGTCGGCCATGAGCGCCACATCGGCCGTTTCCAGCGCGACGTCGGAACCTGCCGCGCCCATGGCGATGCCCACCGTTGCGTTGGCCATTGCCGGTGCGTCGTTGACCCCGTCACCGACCATCGCCACCTTGTCCTGCGTGCGCAGCTTGCGAATGGACTCGACCTTGTCGTCGGGCATCAGATCGCCCCAGGCTTCGTCGAGCCCCACCTCCTTGGCGATGGCCTCCGCGACGCGTTGGTGGTCGCCGGAGATCATGATCATCCGGGAGATGCCCTGTCGGCGCAGTTCGGCGAGCGCGTCCTTGGCGCCTTCCCGCGCGGTGTCCAGCAAACCGATGGCGCCCAGATCCCGGCTGCCCTTGCGCACTACCATCGTCGTGCGCCCGGCTTCCCGCAGCTTGGCGATAGCCGCGGCGGCCGATTCGCCCAACGGAGCGATGCCGTCGGCACCGAACATTTCGGCCTTGCCGATCCAGACTGGCTCGCCATCCAGTTGTGCCTGCACGCCGCGGCCGATCAAGTTATCCAGGTCGCTGGCCGTGCCGATCGTCGCGTTGCCCAACCGTTCGCGCCCGTCGCGCGTGATCGCTGCTGCCAGCGGGTGGTCGCTGAGTGACTCGACTGCCACGGCGACTTGAAGCAATTCTTCATCGGTAACGCCATCGACCGGCACCACATCGGTGATCCGCGGACGTCCTTCCGTCAATGTGCCGGTCTTGTCGAAGGCCATCGCGTTGAGCGACCCCAACTCTTCCAGCGGCGCGCCGCCCTTGATCAGCACGCCGGAGCGTGCCGCGCGCGCGATGCCCGACAGCACCGCGCTGGGCGTGGCGATGGCCAGCGCGCAGGGGCTGGCGGCGACCAGCACCGCCATCGCGCGGTAGAAGCTGTCGCGGAAGGGTTCGTCCACCACCACCCACGCGAACAGCAACAGGAATGCCAGCACCAACACCGCCGGCACGAAGATGCGCTCGAATCGATCCGTGAAACGCTGGGTCGGTGATTTTCGGGTCTCGGCCTCGCTGACCATTTTCACGACGCGGGCCAGGGCGGAATCGCTGGACTTGCGCGTGACCTCCACTTCGATGGCGCCGCTGCCGTTGATGGTGCCGGCGAACACGCGCGATGCCGCATCGACGGCATCAGGACGTTCGCGCGAAACCGCGGTATCCGCCACGGGGCGCTTGTCGACCGGAATGCTTTCGCCGGTCACCGGTGCCTGATTGACGCTTGATGTGCCCTGCACGACAAAACCGTCGGCCGGCAGGCGTTCGTTCGGTTTGACCAGGACGATGTCGCCCACGACCAGCGCGTCGACCGGGATGTCCTGCACGTTGCCCTCGCGCCGAACGGTCGCCGTGTCTGGCGCGAGTTCGGCCAGCGCTTCGATGGCGCGCTTGGCGCGGCCCATCGCGTAGTGCTCGAGCGCGTGGCCCAAGCTGAAGAGGAAGAGCAGCAGCGCGCCTTCCGCCCATGACCCAAGCGCCGCGGCGCCTGCAGCGGCCACCAGCATGAGCGTGTCGATCTCGAAGCGCTTGAGTCGCAGGTTGTCGTAAGCCTCACGGACCGTGTAGAAGCCCCCGAACACGTAGGCCAAGATGTAGAACGCCGTAGGCAACCAGGACGGAGCGGACGAAGCGAACTTCCCGATCAGGAAGCCGGCCAGCAGCAGCGCGCCGCACGTCAAGGCGAAGATCAGTTCTGTGTTCGGGCCGAGCAGGCCGCCGTGTGCGTGGGAATGATCGCCTTCCTTGCCGTGCGAATGCTTATCGCCTTTGCCATGGTTGTGGCCATCGCCTTCGGCATGCGTGTGCCCATCTGCTTCCACATGATCGTGGGCTTCATCGCCGTGATCATCCGCCGCCCCGTCGCTGCGGCGCGGCAAACTGGGCGTCACTTGCATTTCGGCCAGGACAGAGAGGATCTCATCCTCGCTCAACTGTTGACGGTCGAATTCGACGTGGACCGCGCCCGCCGCGCTGGCTTCGGCCTCCAGCATCCCAGCGATCAGCTTCAAGCGATCGGCCACGGTCCGGGCCCGGCGCTCGTGGGTGATGCCGTCCACCATCCAGAAGGCGTGGCCATAACGTTGGCTGATCGCGGCGCCGGTGCTCTGCACGACTTCCCTGATGCGCGCCAAGGGTATTGCGTCGGCGTCGTAGTGGATACACAGCTGCGTGGGCATGTTGCCCACCGCGGCGCGCACGTGCACCTTCTGGATGCCGTTCCGACCTTCCAGTTCGTTCACCAGTCGGCCGACGCATGCGTCCGCTTCATGCGGCAGGTCGGGCAGCAGTATCTGCAGGTCGATGCGAAGCTTCTCGGTCATTGCCGTTCTCCTTCGACGCTAGGGTCTAGCCCTGGGATATCAGTGAAAAATCGAACCCGCTTGGCAGGCAAATTACTGCCTTCGCAGGCATGGTCAACCGGCGGCGACATTGGCTGTCAGCCATCGCCGGTCTTGCTGTTCTTGACGCTTGTGAGGATTTCGATGCCGCCCTTGAAGGCGATCAGTGCGATCAGCGCACCCGCCACCAGGTCAGGCCATGGCGTTCCCAGCCAGAGCACGAGTGCACCAGCGACGATGACGCCGCCGTTGGAAATGAAATCGTTGAAGCTGAAGGTCTCAGCGGCCTTCATGTTCACGTCGTCCGAGCGCAGGCGCCTGAGCAGAACCAGACACCACAGGTTGATTGCCGCCGCTGCCAGCGCGATCAGCATCATGGCTGGGCCCAACGGTTCCGCTCCGCTGATCCACCGGCGCACCACGTCGACCACCACCGCAACCGCGAAGAGCAGCAGCATCGCGCCTGAGACGGTCGCCGCCCCGCGCTTCCACGCGGGGCGGCGATCAATCGCCAGGTAGCTCAACAGGTAGACGGCCGCATCCGACGCGTTGTCCACGGCGTTGGCCAGCAGCGCGCTGGAATCGGCGATCCAACCGGCCACGCCCAGCCCCACGAACAGGCCCAGGTTCCACAGCAGGACCTGTCGCAGGATCCGCTTCTGCTGGACGCCGCCGGCGGTCATGTCACGTGCCGCTTCGGTCGCTTCGCCGTGGCCCGAGCCGCGAACGTGGGCAGCACGAGCAAGGTGAGCACCGTGGCGGTGAGCAGGCCGCCGATGACCACGGTCGCCAAGGGCTTCTGCACCTCCGCCCCCGACCCGGTGGCGATCGCCATCGGGATGAACCCGACGATGGCCACGAGCGCCGTGGTCAGCACCGCGCGCAGACGGCTGGACGCACCGTTGGCTGCGGCCTCAAGTGGTGCGTCGCCTGCGGTGAGCCGTTCGCGGATCGCTTGCATCAGCACCAGCCCATTGAGGGTGGCCACTCCCGACACCGCGATGAAGCCCACGGCAGCCGATACCGAGAACGGCATGCCGCGCACGAGCAACGCCAGGGCACCGCCCACCAGCGCCAGCGGCACGCAGACGAAGACCAGCCCCGCCTCGCGCACCGTTCCCAGTGCCATATACAGGAGCGTGCCGATCAGCAGGAACACGACCGGGACCACCAGCAACAGCCGCGCCTCCGCCCGCTGGAGGTTCTCGAACTGCCCACCCCACGTCAGGTAGATGCCGGAGGGCAAGGACACACCGGAAACCGCGGCTTGGGCCTCCTTCACGAACCCACCCAGATCGCGGCCTCGCACATTCGCCTGCACCACGATGCGTCGACTGCCGTTGTTGCGGCTGATCTGGTTGGGCCCTTCGGTCACGTCGATTCGGGCAAGGGACGACAGCGGCACCGTTGTGCCATCCGCAGTCACCACCGGAAGCGCGGCCAGTTGCGCGGGATCATTCCGCGCCTCTTCGTCCAGACGCACCACGACATCGAAGCGGCGGTCGCCCTCGAAGATCTTGCCGGCGGCCGTGCCGCCGACGCCGGTGGCCAAGGCTTCGCTGACGTCCGCAGCGCTCAGCCCATACTGCGCGGCCGCCGCGTGGTCGATGCGCACGGTGAGCGTCGGCAGGCCGGATATCTGCTCCACGCGCACGTCGGCTGCACCCTGCACGCCGCGCAACTTCACCGACACCTGATCGGCCACGCGTTGCAGCACTTCGAAGTCGTCGCCGTAGACCATCACCGCCAAATCCGTGCGCACGCCGGAGATCAGCTCGTTGAAGCGCAACTCGATGGGCTGGCTGAACTCGAACGCGTTGCCGATGCGGTTGCCGACGACCTTTTCCAAGCGCTCGATGAGCGCTTCCTTGTCCAGCGACGGGTCCGGCCATTCCGACCGGGGTTTGAGCACGATCACGCTGTCGGAAATGTTGGTCGGCATCGGATCGATGGCGGCCTCGGCGGTGCCGGTGCGGGAGAACACCGTCGCAACCTCCGGCTCCTTCGCCAACGCTTTCTCCAGAGACACCTGCATCGCCAAGGACTGCTCCAGCGACGCGGACGGCACCCGCAACGCCTGCATGGCGAGGTTGCCTTCGTCCAGGGTGGGCATGAACTCGCGCCCCAACGAGAAGAACGCTCCTGTGCCCATGGCCAACATCAAGGCTGCGCTGACCAGCACCGCACGTGGCCGCGCGATCGCAGCGCGGATGGCCGGCTCGGTCTTGCGGCGTGTCCACCGCAGGATCCTGGTTTCGTGTTCCTCGGCGTGGCCTTGCGTGTCACCGCCATGCTGGCCTGCTTCCGCATCCGGAGCGTGGGACGCATTCTTGGCGTGCACCTCCTTCGGATCCCGCACGAACAGCGCTGCCATGGCGGGCACGAACGTGAACGAGAAGATGAAGGCGCCCACAAGCGCCAGCATGAAGGTCGCAGCCATGGGCTGGAACGTCTTGCCCTCCACCCCTTCGAGCGTGAGGATCGGTGCGAACACCAGCAGGATGATGAGCTGACCGAATGCAGCAGGCCGCACCATCTTGCGTGCCGCCTGGATCGCCACACCCAGCCGTTCGCCTGCGGAGAGATGCCGGCCGAGTTCGGCCTGCTTCTGCCCCAGCATCAACAGCGTCGCCTCGATCACGATCACCGCGCCGTCGACCAGGATGCCGAAGTCCAGCGCGCCCAGGCTCATGAGGTTGCCGCTGATGCCGAAGCGGTTCATGCCGATCACCGCGAACAGGAACGACAGCGGGATCACCAACGCGGTGATCGCCGCCGCACGGATGTTGCCGAGCAGGAGGAACAGCACCACGACCACCAGCAGCGCGCCTTCGGTCAGGTTCTTGGCCACGGTCTTGATGGTTGAATTCACCAGCAAGCTGCGGTCCAGCACGGGTTCGGCTTCGATGCCCGGCGGCAGCGTCCGGTTGACCTCCTTGAGGCGCTCCGCTGCGGCCTGGGCCACGGTGCGGCTGTTGCCCCCGGCGATCATCAGCGCGGTGCCGAGCACCGCCTCATGGCCGTCCCGTGTGGCCGTGCCCAACCGCGGCGCCTGGCCGAGTTCGACACGCGCCACGTCGGAGACCCGCACCACCAAACCGTCGCGGTTCGCCACCGGCGCCTGCGCGAGGTCATCGATGGTCTGCGCCAGGGCGTCGGCACGGACGATGAGACCCTCGCCGCCGCGCTGCACGAAGCCCGCGCCGGCCTGCACGTTCGAACGCTCCAGCGCACGCACCAGATCGCCCATGCCCAAGCCGTAGGCCGCCATGCGTGCCGCGTCGGGACGAATGGCGTATTCCTTCACGTAGCCGCCGATGGTGTCCACGCCGGCCAGACCGGGCGTCGACCGCATCTGCGGCGCGATCAGCCAGTCCTGGACGGTGCGCAGGTAGGTCGCTCGCTGTTGCGGCGTGGTCAGCCGGTCGCCCTCGGGCGTGAGGTAGGCCTTGTCGGCCTGCCACCCGGGCTCGCCGGCCTTGGCGACCTTCTTCGCGTTGAAGGGCACGTAGTCCACCGTCCACATCAGCACCTCACCCAAACCCGTCGTCACCGGCGACATCATGGGCACCACGCCTTCGGGCAGATCCTCCTCGACTTCGCGCATCCGTTCGGCCACCTGTTGGCGGGCGAAGTAGATGTCGGTCTGGTCGGTGAAGATCGCGGTCACCTGCGAGAAGCCGTTGCGCGACAGCGAGCGGGTGCTGCTGAGTCCCGGAATGCCTGCCAGCGCGGTCTCCAGCGGGTAAGTGACCTGCCGCTCGATCTGCCCCGGCGCGAGCGCCGGCGCGATGGTGTTGATCTGCACCTGCCGATTGGTGATGTCCGGCACGGCATCGATCGGCAACCGGCTGAGTTGAAACAGGCCATATGCGGCGAGCATCGCCGCGGCGAAGACCATCGCCCAGCGGAATCTCACCGCTGTTTCGATCACGATCTTGAACATGGCGGCGCCCTCAGTGACCGTGCTCGGCTTCGCCCTTGGCGAGCTCTGCCTTCAGCAGGAACGCGTTGCTGCCAGCGATACGCTCGCTGCCAGTCAACCCGTTGAGCACTTCGATGCGGCCACCGGCGCGACGGCCGGCGAGCACGGGCATCGCGCGGAAGCCCGTGTCGGTCACCACGAACACGACCGATCGGCCTTCGACGGTCTGCACCGCGTCGGCAGGCACGCTCAGGGCCCGGCCTTGCCCCGCGGACACCACGACACCCGCGACCGGCGAACCCGCAGGCGGCAGCGTCCCGGACTCGGCGCGAGCGCGGATGACAGCCATACCGCCCTGTTCGCGGACATCGGCCGCAGCGCCGATCACCACGGCCGTGAAATTCCCGGCCGGACCGGACACTTCGATACGAGCACCGGGCGCGACCTGTGCCGCCAGTGCCGGCGGCGCGGAAAACACCAGTTCGGTCTGCTTTGGATCGGAGACGTTCGCCACCAGAGCACCTGCACTCACCACACTCCCCGGGGTGACCTGCACCGCGCCCACCACGCCCGCCACCGGGCTGGTGATGGTGATCCGGCCGCTCGCGTCCGGCGTGCCGGCAGCGCTGGCCTGGGCGACCGCAGCGCGAGCAAGCGCATCGGCCGCCAGCGAGCGAGCGCGTGAGGCTTCGAGTTCCTGCCGGGCGACCACGCCCTGCGAAACCAGAGACTGATCGCGTCGGAACACCAATCGTGCCGCCTCCGCCTCTGCCCGAGCCGCGTCGGCGTTGGCCCGCATCGTCGCAGCTTCGCCGCTGACGACCACTGCGAGCGGCTGGCCAGCGCGGACCTGCGTGCCTGGCGCAACGATCACGCGCTCCACCCGACCGGCGATGGACGATGCCACTGCGGCCCGAGCACCGATCGAAGGCTCCACCCGGCCGCTCAGCCGGGTCTCGCCACCGCCACCACGCGACACCGCGACAACGGTGATGCCGGAGGCTTCGATTTGTTCTTTCGTGAGCGCAACGGTGCCTTCTTCTTCGGCTCCTTTCTTGCCTTCTTCTTCGCCGTGCCCGCCTTCGTCGGCGTGCGCATCAGCCCCCTCACTTTCTTCGTTGTGGCCCTCTTCTCCAGCGTGGGCGTCGGCAGCGTCTTTGTCTTCGGCGTGTTCGGCGTGGGCCGCTTCGCCAGCGTCGTCGCCTGTCACACGCGCAAGGCCGAAGCCTGCTGCCAAGGCGATCAGGATCGCGGCAACCAGCACCAGTCGGTTGTTCTTGAATGTCATCGGGATTCCCCAAAAGGAGCACGGCCTTCCAGGCCGGCCAAGTCGATTTCGGCGCGGACGCGCGCGAGGCGCGCTTCCACGGCGGCGTTGCGCGCGGAGATGAGCGAGGCGCGCGTGCTGCGTAGTTCAAGTTGCGAGAGACGCCCGGCGTCAAAACCGACACGTGCCATGCGATAGGCCTCTTCAGCGGCGCCAACACCGCTGTCGGCCGCGCGAACGCGCGCCATCGATGCCGACAGCGTGGCCTCTGCAGCCAGTCGATCGGCCCGGGCTTCCTGCTGCTGGGCGGTCAGACGCGCTTCGGCAGCGCGCTGGTCGGCGTAAGCAGCACGGACACCGCCACGGTTGCGGTCGAACAACGGCACCGACACGCTCAAACCGATGGTGAACGCATCGTCCCCGGTCTCGCGGAAGCGACGCATGCCCATGCTCGCGCTGAGATCCGGACGGGCGCGCCGCTGCTCCACCGTGAGGCGCTGACCGGCTGCATCGACCTCGGCCTGCGCGATGCGAACGGCCAACGGGTCGCTGGCGTCGAGCGCATGCGATGCAGGCGCAGTGTCCAGCAAGCTCGCGCCAAGCGTTTCCACAGGGGCGTCGAGCATGGCGATCGCGGAAAGTCGGGCGAAGGCCGCATCGCGCACGGCGCGGGCTTCTTCCAGCTGGGCGCGTGCCGCATCGGTCTCGCTGCGCGCCTGGATACCGCGCAGAGTGGCCTCTCGACCGGCTTCCACCAGCAACGCGACTGCACGCGCATCCTGCTCGGACAGGGCAAGCGCTTCAGCGGCGAGATCGTAGCGGCGCGATGCCGCCTCGGCATCGCTGTAGGCCTGCGCGAGCCTGCCTGCGGCCCGCCAGCGCATCTGCTCGCTGCGCAGGCCGGTGGCGAGGGCATCGGCCCGAGCGGCGCCGATGCGGGCGCTGCGCTGGCCGAACAGTTCCAGCGGCTGCGTGACGGACACCGTGGTCTCGGCGTTGCCGAACCCGCGGTAGGGGCCGGAACCCTGGATGTTTTCGGTCTCCCAACTGAGGGAAGGGTTCGCGATGGCTCGCGCTTGTTGCGCACGGGCATCGGCGGCCTCGGACAGCGCCGCAGCCTCGATCGCGGCGGGCATCTGCTCCAACCGTGCGAGCAGGGATTGATAAGACGGCGCGACTTCCCGTGTCTGCGCCATCGCCAAGGGCGATGCGCAGACAAGGATAGCCACGCCCAGCCAGACCGCTCTGAGCGGTCGGCCAAGCAACATGGGCATTGGACACTCCTGGATCGAAATGGACGTGGAAAGCGCCCGCGCAAGGCGGGCGAAACACGTCAGATCCGGGGCGGCCTCATGAGTCCGTCGGACGCATTCGCCAAGAGGTTGGCGTCATCGATCGGTTGCGGATCGGCGGCCTTCAGAAAGAAGGCACCGACCGCCGACTGCGGCGGCAGGTCCGCCGTCGTGTGGTGGCAGTGGTTGTGCACGCAAACGTCGTGGGAGGCTTCGCCGGTGTCTTCTTTACCGGAGCTGTCCTCGGTATGAGACGCCTGATCGCCATCGGTCACGAATTCGGCCGAGTGAGTCGATTCGCCTTCCAAAGAGCAAGAAAAGGCCTCCGTCACAGGCATCAAAACCATGACTGCAAGAAGCAGCATGGCGATGGGGCGCGTGAATGGGCGGAAAAACCGATGCATAACCAAGATTATGAAGGTATCAATGCGTGTATACAATTACAGCGGCTCCCCATCTGGCTCAGGAGCATTCAGGTCGTTTCCCTGGCCGGCGGGCAGCCCCACAGATACCTGAGGTCTTGGCGTCGCGCAACTGCCAAACAGGTCCAGGGCGGGCTCGTAAACAGCGGTGGTCACCTGCATCAACCCCAGAACGGAATGGAACAGGTTGTCGTGGCTGGCCGGCTGATCGGCCCGGGCCCTCACGCAGCGCATGTCGATGCCGGTGCTGGCGATCATGCCGGGCGAGAGCCAAGCCACCATGGGCACCTTGATCTGCGTGTCCGGTGCGATCGCATACGGGAAGCCGTGCAGGTAAATGTTGTTCTCGCCCAACGACTCACCGTGATCGGACAGGTAGATCAAGGCCGTGTCGTGGGACGCGTCCTGGGCCAGCATGCGGATCGCCTTGGCCAGGAAATCGTCGGTGGCGAGGATGGCATTGTCATAGGCGTTGACGATCTGTTCGCGGCTGCACCGCTTCAGGTCGGCTTCCCGGCAATCGGGCAAGAAGCGCCTGAACTCGTCGCCGTATCGCTTGTAGTAACTGGGACCATGGTTTCCGATTTGATGTAGAACGACCACCACGTCCCCGGGGTTGTCGTCGATGGCATCGTGCAAGCCCTGCAACATCACGGCGTCACGGCACGCTTCGTCATTGCACATCGGATTCTTCGGCGGCTTCCGGTAGGACTGGAATGGCAGTCCATCGCAGACCCCTTTGCATCCCGTCTGGTTGTCGCGCCACAGCGTCCGGACCGCCGCCCTTTCCAGCACATGCAGAAGCGAATCGGAATTGCTGATGAGCTGCTGGTCGTAGCGTCGACGGCCGGTGGAGGAAAACATGCAAGGCACAGAGACTTCGGTGTTCGAGCCGCACGCGCTCACGTCCTTGTAGTTGACGACGTCCAGACGGGCCAGTTGCGGCGTGGTCTGGCGGCCGTAGCCGTTCAGGCCCCAGTTCTGGGCGCGAGCGGTCTCGCCCACGACGATCACGAGGAAATGCGGTTTGGTCGATGCGGTGTGTCCCTGAAGTCTCGCGTCCGCACCCACCACCTGGCGCGGCCCTTCAGGTGCACGAGCACGCTCGGCGAGGACCTTGGTCGTGGCCACCAGCACATTGCCAGGCGCAATCATGTAGCGCAGCGACGGATGATTGCGCATCAGAGGCGAAAGGTCGTCGAACGCAACGAACAAGGATGCAGCAGTCAGCACGATCATCGAGAAGGCGAACAGCAGTCGGCGCATCAATGCCATCCGAAGCGGACGCACATGGATCCGAACCAGCCAGACCAGCAACGACGGCAGCGCACCGAACAGCAGCAACGACACCCCGAGATCCAGCGTCAGCAGCTCTCCCGCCTCGGTGGTATCGGTGCGCAGCACGTTCCGGATCATGCTTGGATCGATATAGACCGAGTATTTCTTCGAGAAATACGACACCCCAGCCGCAGCCAGAAGCAACAGGGTCAGCGCAGGCTTTGCGACGGCACGCGGGATCAGAACCACGAGTAGCAGCGCATGAAGGGCGAAGATGGCGAGGGCAGCGCAAAGCACCACGACCCATGCATCGGATTCGGAAAGCGTGCCAGCCGCTCGCATGCCTGACCAGAAAGCGGAGTTCGTGGCCAGTACGAAGTATGCGGCCACGACGACAATCAAGCCTTCGATGCTGATCGAAGGCAGATTTCTAGCCAGCGATCCACCTAAACCTGTGCGTGCCACACGAGGACGACGTGTTTCATCGAGAGGGCGCTTCATCAGTGCGGCCCTCCCGCAAACGGGTTCACATTGAAACGGGACGCAACACGCCTGCGCGGCGGCGCCTTTGATGGCGACACACGCACATAGGCGGCCACGCCCGAACCGGCCGCGTTCCGCGGCCGGGCGAGCAAGCTGCACATGGGAAACTCCTGGATTGAGAAATGACGTGGAGATGCGCGCCTGCAGTTGCAGGCGTCACGTCAGGCCCGTGGGGGCCTCATCAATCCATCGGAGCAGTTGGACAAACGGTTCGCGTCCTGGCGGGGATAGGCGGCTCCGCCGCGCCCATGGTCCGGGGCGGCCAGCCCGTCAGACGGAACGTCCGCTGTGGTGTGGTGGCAATGGTTGTGCGCGCAAACACCGTGCTGGGTATCGGCTTCACGCTGCTTGCCGGACGGATCAGAAGCGGTGCGCTCTCCGGCTTCGGCGGCATAGGTGGATTCGGACTCGAACGCGCAGGCGAAAGCATCGGCCACGGGCACAGCGGCCATGACTGCGATCAGCAGCATGGCGACGAAGCGCCCGAGATGTCGAAAAGGCCGTCGCATGTGCCATGAGTATGAATCCATACCCTGCAAGGCCACAAGACGGGCGCAGCCTTGGGGATACCGGTGTCGCAGGCGCGCTGGGGCGGCGCTTCCTGTTGCATGCAGGAGGACGACCCAACGTAGGTTCCTGTGCGCCGCTCGCCAAGGTGCGCGCATCAAAGTTTGGCACTGGCCTGCTCCGACAGTGGTGGCGAAAACAGAGCCATGCCGGTCAGCGCTTCATGGGTAGCCATCGAAAACGTTAAGGATTTGGTTTCCAGTTCGAGCGCGAGTGCCTCACGCGCTCAATTTCTACACGTCCGCCGATGCGGCGGTAAAGAATAACGAAGTGCCCATCGTGGGTCGTGTAGAGATGCGAATCCGCTAAAGGCCCTTGCTTGTAGGTGGCCACACCATCGAGCGCGTTTCCTTCAGCCTCAATCCGATCATCCTGCTCGGCGGCCGCGGCGTGTATCTGCGGATCCGCACTTGCGATCGCACGCTCCAGCGCGTTGACTAGGAACCAGGTGCGATCATTGAGCGCAGTCTGTTTCCATTCAACTGTCACGCGCGCGCGCCCCCGTTTCGCACAGCCGCATCAAGGCGCGCTTGCTGCTCGGCCTTGACCGCATCCATCTGCTGCTTCGCTTGGAAGCTCGATAGAGCAGGCCTAGGATCGGCGCGAGCTTCCAGAACGTCCTCACGCAGGGAGGCGACATAACGGGCATCGGCGTCTTTGAGCTTCATCGCCGCCGACCGATCGGGACGACGTCGAACGCCTTGGCCTCCTTCAGCTTCCCATTGCACGGCATCGACTCGGAGCAAATCCAACCGCACGCCCAACTCGCGCAGGACTTTCAGGGCGCTCTCAAAGGTGCCAAACCGACGGGGTTCGTTGGCCTTGGTGGCCAATACCCGGGCTTGGTTATAGGTGTGAAGTTGCACAGTCCAGCCGCCGGGCAAGCCGATCACCTCGGCCTGCTTGACGGCACCGGCGTCCACCAGCTCTCGCGCGGTGGCTAATTTCAAGAATTCGGCCATCACAAAGACCTTTCATTCATTTATTGGGATGCAATTTACCATTAACTGGGTGTCAGTCAATGAATAGAGTATGTCAGCGAAAAGGGACGGATTCCCAGCCCGAGCGCCAGCCCGTCTGCTCCGCGTCCTATCAGGCCTTTATCGGGCACCGTTGGCCCGGATCCTCCACCTGCAGAGCTGACGCTTGCGGTCAGCGGGGGCCTGCCAACGCGTCGTCGATCTGCCGCCGCGCCTCCAGCGGTTGGTTCATCGCCTGCGCAGTTGGCACCGCCACGCGAGGCGCTTTCGGATCCGGAGGGTCCTTCCGCGCGAAGAGCGTCTGCGCATCGGCACTGGCCACGGCGCGATCCGGGTCGAAGTCCGCCTTGACCGTGGCGCTGGTCAGCGCGCGTTGCGCGGGCCGGGGGTGCGGTTCGACGGAAGCGTATTGGCGTATGTGGGGTCAAGATGAAGATGGGCCGCAAGCAAGGCCAGCGCGACCAAGCGCTGGCCGCGCTGTTGAAGTAAACGGTGAGAGCTTGGGCCAAGAGCTCAAGCACGCCATCTCCCCGGTCCAGACAGGAGACAGCCGCGCCGACTTGCCTCCGAAACGCGATTGCGCGCGGTATTGCATCGCACTCTCGGTGCATAGGGCTGAGCGGATTTGGATCCGCTTCTGGCGTGGTCTCGATGGCCTAAACGCTTGCAACAGCAGCGCCGCTCATCCAGGAAATTTCGGATACTTCTGCTTTGGGTGCTTGGCTTTCCACTCGCGGTGAGAAACAGTGCCCTCCCACGCAGCAAACGATCGCGGCGGTCGGCCGCGACCGGACCAGGTCTCGCCCGTGTGCGGAAGCCAATACTTCGGCGGAGCTTCCGAAACAGCACGTGCCGCCTTCTTCGCCGGACGCGTTCCGGCTGCCACCAGCGCGGCGATCTCGCTCTTTTGCTTGGCGTCGAAGGAGCTCGCGAACAAGTGCAGGATGCTCATTGTCTGAGCGAACGCGTCGTCGGTTTGCTCCTTTCGCAGTTCTTGCTCCTGCTGATCCAAGCGGCGGATTTCCTCGGCCAATTCCGCTTTGGCCGAGGCGATGGATTCAAGGGTCGGTTTCATAATCAAGAAGTTGGAATCGCGTGCGGACAATTGTAGCGCCACGCTCGGCTTTGCTTGCTTGACGGGCACCTGCTCGGTGGTATGAATCCACTTTTCCGGAGGATCCCATGCCCAATCCGCCATACCCGGTCCCCACCGCGAAAGCGCACGCCCCCTTGATTGATGACGAAGAGCGGGCGATTCGCCAGTATGCGGTCGAAGAAATGTTCCGGGTCCACGCCGAAATCGGCCATCGCTTGGACGACTGCTGCTTGCCTCTCCTCGATCAGTTCACCAACGGCGAGTTGGATGTCGACGAGTTGCACGCGGCGATGATGCGGCTTTATTACCACTGATCCGGATGAACGTGGCGGCGAATACGCAAATTTTAGCTTTACGGCCTTTCACTCAACGATGCGATCATCTTGACGGAGGTGGTTATCTTGGTAGGAATCGAGCTCCCCCAGGAGGCCGCCCATGACCGCGAAACACATCCACATCGTCCGCACCGCCCCGATCGCCGATTCCGAACGTGCCGTGCGGCGCGGCGTCGTCGACAAGCTCGTCGCAGACTGCCGCGCAGCGGGCGTTCCCATTGGCCCGCACGCCATGGACGTCATGGAACGTTTCGCAACAGGCGAAGTCGACGCTGACCATTTGCATCGCGAGATGCGCGTGGCCGCCACGCTGGAAAAGAGCTCTTACAACACCTCGACGCGCGAAGGTCGGCAAGCTTGACCGCCGGAACTCTGCCTAGAGGAACGGCGCAACGCGATACGAGCGCGGGCCGGTCGTGTGCGAGATCAGAATTGACTAACAACCCAGCGCGGGTTCGGTCTGATTCGACTCTTTCGACGTATTCTGAAAAGCCTAACATTTATCAGACGTACAGACTTAGACTAACAACCGCGCCGTTAGGCATTCCTTGAACAGTACAGTTATGCCCGTGATGCATGCATTGGGATTTCACATCCAAAATCCCTTATTTTTCTAGCCTTTCTTGTAACCATCGCCCTAAGAACAGTCACCTGCCCCAGTGCCACTTGTTGCGCATGTTTTAGCGCCTCTGGACAGCGATCAGGATTGCCAAAACCCCGTTGACGGATTTCTTTTATCCCCTATCACGTCTCCTGACTTCACATGGAGATCAACGTGACAGATGACGCTGTTGATGACATCGACTCTTACATGAAAGCCCCAAAGGGCGTCCTCATCCTGGCGGACGTTCGAATTGGCCGCATGAAGGTCGGGAAGATGGTGATCCAAGGGGCTGATGCGGCCCAAAGCGCGCTGGATGTCATCCGACATTCCTTTGAGAACACGCGCCGGGTGCGGACGAAACGCTTAGGAACGCGCCATGCCGACGCGCTGCCCCTCGGGTCCCCCGCACGCATGCTCTCGGTGGAGATCGCCGACTATGTCGGTCACCTCAAGCGGCGTCGGCTAAAGAAGGACACTATCGATGCCGTCACGCGAACGTTGCGCGTGCTTCTCGCCGCGTGCGGCGACACCGTCGTGTCGAACATCACGACCGAGCACATCTACCTCGCATGGGACCTGCTCACTTGGGCATCGCCCGGAGACATCTGGGAACTGCATTTGAAGTCGGTTCCCCCAGAAGACATGCTCGCGCAGGTCAGGCGCCCGGACGGCCGACCCGCCGCATCCAAGACACTCGAAAAGCACCGCCGCTTTCTGACGACGTTCTTCAAAAAACTTCAGACAACGGGCGCGATCTACCAGTCGCCCATGGCGGGTTTCGGCAAGTTGCCCAACGATCTCCGACGCCCCGCGAACAGCGTGGTCCGCTACTTCTCCGAACAGGATTTGAAGAAGATTTTCGAACCGGGCACGTTCATCCCATGGGCGAAGAAATACCCGCATCGGTGGTGGTGCCCCATCCTGGCGCTTTACACCGGCGCCCGCATCAACGAGGTCGCGCAGCTCAAGCTCTGTGACGTGTTCGAGAAGGCTGGCCGCTGGTGGATCGCCATCCAGATCACGGACGACGCCGAGGCACCGGACAAGACGCACTCGGCTTCCAGCCAAAGCCTGAAAGGCGTGTCGGCCATCCGAACCATCCCGATCCACCCCAGACTTCAGCAAGCAGGCTTTCTGGAATTCGTCCAAGACATGCATGTGTGCGGGCACGAGCGGCTCTTCCCCAACCTGCCCGCCGGGACGAACAAGGAAACCAAAGAGTCCAATCGGCGCTACGGGAGCGCCATCGGACGCCAGTTCGGCGCCTACCTCAAGGACTTGAAGTTCGGCGTCGGCATCGGCTTCCACGCCTTTCGCCACGTGTTCATCACCCACTTGTCGAAGAAGCGGGTCCACGACGGCGACTTGGCTCTGCTAACCGGCCACAGCAAAGGAAACGACTACCCCGTGCTGCAAGTCTACAAGCACCCAGACGAAGTCTTGGACGACCAGGCGAAGTGGGATGCCATCGTGAAGTTCACCCCGGACGTCGAGGTGCCCAAGTATCGCAAGGGCCAGTTCCGCGAGGCGTTGTCCGACCCCTCTAAGTTCTATCCTCCGCTCAAGCAGTAGATAAGTGCAGAGTACTTCCCACAACTGCGCCTAGGATGTGAGTCGCCTATCGTATTCAGGTACGCGTTTGCCCATCTTGACTTTAGCCGCTATAAGTTGTAACTTAACCCTCAATGGGGGCTTTAATGGCCATGTGGAAGCTGCCCAGGAGTCTACCGAAGGGGGCCACCTTTTTAGACCACGCAGGTTGCGCCAAATGGTGGGCAATCCTGTGATACCACAAGAAGAGTTCGCAATCGCGAGCTCTTTTTTTTTGGGAAGTTGCGAGAATGGACAAAGAACGCGTAGTAGAGATTATCACGCAACTGGTGTCTGAGCTTGGCCCCATCACGGGTTCCAAGCTGTCTTCTTTGCTTAGGAAAGCAGATGGATCTTGGAATCCGAGTGCGTATGGCGTGCCGACGCTCGGAGTGTTTATTTCAAGTTTCGTGCCGCAAGTTAGCGAAGTGGGCCGAGCCGGCTTGGATCCGCTCTATGGAATACATCACGCTGACAGGGACATCGTAACTGCCGCAGTTGAAGATATCTGGCGAGCTTGGTCAAGTCCGAACAGTAAGCTTGCAGTTGAAGTTAGCGCTTCCACAGGTGAACTGAGGACGGTAGAACGCCATCAACCTATTACTACAGGATGGGCTCGCTTAGCCACGCCGGATGCCGATGCGCACCGATCAATGGCCCGCGACTTCATCGCATTGCAGTTTCCTTCCGGCGATCCCGAACTTTCCGAATTGATCACACCTGACACTTACTGGTGGCAGACGTGGTTTAAGCAAATCAGACAACGCAAACTTGCGCGTGTTTGGTCGGACTTCCGGCGTGCTCGCCTTTTCGCAGAGTTTGAGCGCGCGGTATCGCTGGCAACCATCTCCCCTGAAGCTGATGCGTCTGCCCGTCTGCTAGTGCGGCGATGGGGTAGCTTAGGCGCTGAATTACATGAAACACTGGCGCTTCGCAGTGAGTCTCCAAATAAGAGCGAACTTCGCACAATCGCAATGCTTGCGATTGAAGAAATGAACGACGACGAGTTGTTAGCACTTCGTCTGCCTCTCGGCCTTGTATTGCGCGCCATCAAACGCAATCGGTGACGCGCCAGCCAAGGACCGGGCACCATGCGATTTTTGTTCATACTTGATCGGCATGCTCGAGCTTTGGATGCTGTGATCCAAGAACTCGGCGTGAGCGATATTGAAATCATTGCCGTCTCCAAGCGAGATCGCACAATTGCAACTCCTTTGCTTGAACGACTGATCAAAACTCAAACAGCAGTTGGTTTGTGTGAGATTGACCGAAGCTACCGAAAAAGTCTAGGCAATTTGACCTTTAGCTTGTGTCGAAAAGCGTTTCGGAGTGATGACGCAATATTGAGAGAGTGGTTAAAGCCACCACCACCGGCTCCTACAGCAGAGTCACCTGCTCCGTCTGCAAGTTTTCTGAATGCTTCCTCTATCCAGCCAAGGTTGATACTTGCGGATGGAGCACTCGACAGAGCAGATGAAATCCCCGAGCACCGGTGGCTGTTCGTGAGCAAATCTGCGAGCCTGCTTGCTAGATACGCAGGTGGGGAAGCGATGGGAGACATGCGAAATTGGGAGCATCTACACGGTGTTGACTTCGCGGCTACCGGTAAAGTGATTCACGTCTACAAGTTGCCTGGTCAACACAAAGCAACAAAAACGCAGTGGCATCTGAAACAGGGCGATAAAACAAGTGCGATAAGTGCTGCCCGAATTTATTTTGATAGCTGCTCGGTAAATGGAGAGATGCACACAATTGTCTTCTATGTCGGTCCTCATCCACCCGACGGGCAGTATGAGCCGAAATTCAGCAGCGCGCAGTGGGTAAAGCGAGAGAGCTAAGTCGACCACAATTGACTCAAAGAGTCGTAAAGAAAAGAGGCAAGTCTATGCCCAAGTTCAACTTTTGCCTTTGACGAATTCTTTCAATCGCTCCAATGCCTCTTTCTGCTTCGCAGCCGGTAGCTTCGCCACCAGTAGGATGACGTCAGCCATCACCTCGGACGTTGCGTGGAAGTAGGCAGCCGGCACCCCCAAAGCTTTGGCCAAGGCCTGCGCCGTTGCCAGATCCGGTTCGTGCTCACCGGTCTCGTAGCGGCTCATGCGGGCTGCCCCGGCGACGGGGTCGACCATCCCAATGCGCCTCGCCAGCTCCGCCTGGGTCCAACCCGCCGCCGTGCGAGCGCCGCGGAGGCGCTTGCCGAACAAGGTGGTTGGCGGCTTGGGCTTGGGCATCGATGCAGTTGCACGGTGGCTGAACTCCCAGAATTTTGATCTTTCCAACTCGGCATTGCATTTGCGATTATCGTAAATGCCGCCGGGTGGTGGTTCAACGGGGATACCCATGCATACGAACAAAGGATCGGGCCTTTTAGCCCTCGCCTGCGCTTTCGCGCTCGCCGGCTGCAGCGCCGGCCCCTCGAAGGCCGATGCCCAGAAGGCGATCGAGGCCGAATTCTCCCGGATGTTCGGGGCCGCGCTCCAAGGCGTCGAAATCCAGGGCTTCGAGATGGCCGGCTGCCGAAAGGCCAAGGCCGCCGACGGCTACGCCTGCGACGTCACCGGGAAGGTGGTGCTCAACATCGCCGGCACCCAGCAGGTCCGTCCGCTCCAAGGGAACCTCCGCTTCCGCCGGGACGGCGGCGGCTGGAAGGTCTACGAGAAGTGAGGGCCGCCTCCATGACCCAACATTCCTACGCGAACGTCGGCTGCGCGACGGTCATCCTGGGCGGCTTCGGGCTGCTCCTCTTCGGAGTCGGGCTGGACGAACTCTCAGGGAGCCGGTTGGCCCCGGCCGGCGGCTACCTGCTCGGCGCGGGAGCGGTCTGGGGCTTCCTGGCCTTCCTCTGGGCCATCAACATCCGCGCGAACGGGCGCCGGGCGTGGGTCGCCCGGCAGCCCTACCCTCACTTAGCCGAAAAGGGGCTCAAGCGTGGCGGATTCTTGAAGGGAGCGGCCGTGACCTGGGTGCTAGTGGCCGCGGCCCACGCGGCAGCCTACTTCGCGGTGTTCCAGCCAGCGCTGAGCGATGGCTTGCGGACGACCGCCATGTCGCTGGCTTACGGCATCCTCCCGCTGTGCCACCTCGTGGTGCCGCTGACGGGAGGGTTCCTGTGGAGCGCATGGGTGGGCTCGTCGACGCCCAAGAGCTAGCGAGTCAGATTTGGAATCTCCTAGAAGTCCTGCAAGAACTTTTCTTACGGTATCCGGAGTAATCACATGCTGCCTGACGCAGGCGGCGTTGATCGGAGTAGGACCTAAAATATCTAGAAGAGAACCTATTCATCGAAAACATGCTCACTGTTCGTCAGCAATTTTCTTGGTCAAATAACTCCGATACTCAATCAGCCGTTCAACGTCTGCCGGGGCCAAGCGCTTTATGAGGTCATCCGTTTCAGAAACCGCCTGAGCGCAGCTCAACGGCCCTACTTCCAATGCTTGTTCGCGTTGCGCAAAGTGGGCTTTGACAGCTTGGCTCTGCTGCTGTGTAAGCAAGTGAGGAACTTCGTCGTGGAGAAGCCGCATTCCAAGCAATCTCAGTCGGTCATCCTTGAGCCGACTTACCAAATCGGCGCGCTCGTGCCACCCTGCCTCATGGAACTGCTGCATCAATACCTCATCCTCACGCGTATAGAAGCCATCATAGATGCGCTGTTCTACATACGACGAGGTCGGCCATGGCTTAGCACGGGAGTGATAAATTCTAATCAGACGTTCACACACACTGGGGTCAGCCTTGACCTCGCAGGCAATCGTTTCCATCTCATATTGGTCAAGGTCGAACTCCAACTCATCGACTTCATACAGCGGAGTTAGGCTTGGCGCAGCATTGACTCGGACACGCCGCAACGGGCACGGCTTTTCGTCAAGTGAGGCAAGAATTTCATCGTCCGACGCCATCAGAAGAGTGCGTGTGCGCGAATTCAGCGTTAGACAGAGTCGTGCATTAGCGTCTGCGGGATCAATCCCAACGCATACTACGGGCGTGTGATATGCCTCGTTCGAATAAAACTCGGTCAATAGGAAAGCATCTTCGCCTTGAATAAAGTCGATCACAGTCGCCTTCTTAGAAAAGCGAACGAAACGCTGCCATGCCTGCGGGGCGCGGACACTGACCAAACGACAAAGGGCAAGAGTGGCTTCGACATCGGACATCGCAGCATGTGCTTTCCGATGCTGTAGCTTATTTGCACGAGCCAAATCTGGCAGCCTGAAACTCCGACGCCCGGTTTCACCGACTGGCACTATAAGCGCATCGGATGAATTAGCGACGGCTGACAGCGCGAGACCAAGAACATCGGCTCGCCCGTTGTTGTGAAAGCTCGTCAAATAAGGCGGATAGAGCGCTTGGTAGAACGCTTGACGTAAAAGCTCTTCGTCGAAGCGGATTGAGTTATACCCTGCAAAGATTGAAGGTGACCAAGATAAAAGCTTCGCGTGGATAGCGCAGACCATCGAGTAGAAAGACGGTAGAGCTGGATCCAGGAGCTGGGAAATCCCGATCTCATTCACCCATAGGGCAGAAGGATGAGGGATGACATGGCCGCGCAACCGAGACCGTATTTCAAATCTATCAATCTCCTTGAGATTGCTGTCCGTTCTGATCGCAGCAAAGTGAACGATCTGGTCGAAGGCTTTAGAAAGCCCCGTCGTTTCAGTGTCGAAAAAGACGAAGCTCACTTCGTCTGCGGATCGTTCATGAGGCCAATTAACCGGAAGCGGAGCGCGGAAGCACTCACCCTGAATTTCTTAGCAAGCGTTTCAATCTGAGTGTCATCGTCCATGTCGACACCACCTTCATCCAAGGCCTTAACCAACAGATCCTTCGGCATTAGCAGTTCTGAAGCAAAGGCATTAGCCTCAATTTCTAGCAAGTCGACACCCTGAGAGGACACGTCATCTCTCAGCAGAACGCGCAACCCTTTATCGACATGCACTGCATTTTTTAGATGCTCGGCGTGAAGCACATGATGGCCCAACTCGTGGGCAGCCGAAAAACGCTGTCGATTAGGATGGTGCAGAGCGTTGATGCCAATGATTGAAAGGCCATCGTTGATATAAGCCATCCCCGAGAGATCTTCCTCGAAGGGCGCGTATTGCAGAACGATATCGCGCTTCTTAATGATCTTCTCGATTGGCACCGGCGCGGATGTCACACGAAATTCTTCTAGCAATTCGCGAGCTCGCTGCCTCGCAATTTCTTTGACATTAGGCGAGCCGGCGCTCATGCCTTGCTCTTCCGCTGCGATAAAGCTTTGGACACTAGTTCGCTCATAACTGCCTTTGTCTGTTCGCTGATGTTCTGATCTGCGAAGGGCACGCCAAGCAATTCAGTGTCAAGTCGGCTAGAACCAACAGCTGTCGGAAGCAAGTCCGCAGCATTAGACATCTTCAGCGCCTCAGCGAACCGATAGAGATGATGAAGCAATACGTTCTGTCTGCCGCATTCGATGTTAGCAATCGAGGCTCGTGACATGCCTACAGCAGTCGCAAGCTTCTGCTGGGTCATCTTCAGCCCACGTCGCCGCGCCGCTATTTGCTGGCCCAGCCGTTCATATATCTCTTCATCGCGCACGAAAGATGTTTGCACCTGCTTGCCCGCAATGTCAAGGTCGCAAACAATTGTGCTTAATACAAACTTCTATTTGTGCTTATTGACACAACCTTTCAGGATATGGCCTCATAGTCTCACTGCGGGATTCGCCCGCTAGGAGATTGAGATGAGCAAACGTATCCACGTCGTCCCTCACGGCTCCGGCTGGGCCACGCGCAGCGAAGGCGCGAGCCGAGTGGGCGGAACCCACCGCACGCAGAGCGAAGCCGCTGAGGCCGCCCGCAATCAGGCCATCCGTCAACGCGGCGAGGTCGTGATCCACCGTCCCGACGGACGGATCCGCGATTCCAACAGTTACGGCAACGACCCCTTTCCTCCGAAGGGCTAAGCCCCCAGCACATCGAGGTAATACACATGACCATCAACGATACGAGCGCCGAGCCGCCCGACCATTACCGGGTCCAATTTGCTCACGAAGGCTTCAATTTCGTGGCGAAGACCATCCAAGATCCGGTCCCCACCGGCGAGCAGTTGTTGGCCGTGGCCGGCCTCAAGCCGGCCCGCGAGCACCTGCTGTTCCAGCTCTTGCCCAGCGGCGCCCTGGAAGAAATTCGCCCCGACGAAACGGTGGATCTGCGGGAGCCGGGGCACGAACGCTTCGTGAGCTTCAAGAGCGATCGCACCTTCCGCTTTCATATCGACGACGAGTCGCGGGACTGGGGACAGCAGAAGATCAGCGGCTTGCACTTGAAGCAGATCGCGCAGGTCGACCCGCTCAGCCACGATGTGTTCCGCATCGTTGTCGGCGGTAACGACCAGCTCATCCGCGATCAAGAAACCTTCGACCTGGGCGCGGCTGGTGTGGAGCGTTTTGCCACCACGCCGATCGAGATCGAGGTGTTCGTCAATACGCGCCCGCACATTGTCAATCGGCGCGTGCTGGACTTCTGGACAGTGGTCCGCTTGGAGCATCCGGACGCCGACCCTGCCAATGCCCAGGTCGAATACACGATCACCTACGACAAGGGGCCGCGCCAAAACCCCTCGGGCAACCTGGTGAATGGCCAGTCGGTCGAAATCAAGGGAGGGATGGAATTTTATGTCCTCCTCACTGATAAGTCGTAGTCCTCATCTGCTGCGCCTGCGGGACGAAGGCATGACGCTGGAGGTAGCCCACGGCTACCTCCTCGTCCACGATGTTCCCTACGTCAACGCAAGCCGCGAAACGAGAATCGGCACGCTTGTTTTCCGTCTCGACTTGACGGCGGATATCGCCGTCAATCCGGCGGACCACACGGCCTACTTCATTGGTGAAGCTCCGTGCGACGCGAGCGGCAAGCGCCTTTCCAGAATCATCAACAACAGCAATCCGCAGGAGTTGGCGCCCGGCATTCGGGCTGACCATTACTTCTCCGCCAAGCCGCGATCGGGAAATTACAAGGACTACTACGAGAAGGTCACCGCCTACGTCAACATGCTCACAGGCCATGCTAAGGCCATAGATGCGTCGCTGAAGGCACAGGTTTTCAAACCGTTCCTCAGCGAAGAGGATGAAGGTCCTTTCGTCTATGCCGACACAGCATCCACGCGCGCTGGTATCGCACTAGCCAGTCAGCGGCTTGCCGGTCAACGAATCGCTATCGTGGGACTTGGCGGCACTGGCGCCTATCTGCTTGATCTGGTCGCGAAGACTCCGGTTGCCGAAATTCACCTCTACGATGGAGACACGTTGCAGCAACATAACGCCTTCCGCTATCCGGGCGCAGTGGCTTTCGAAGCACTCACAGAAGGTCACGCCAAAGTGGCCTATCTCGCAACCGAATACGGAAAGATCCATCGGAGAATCTACCCGCACCCCGTCATGATTGATGAGAGCAATGTGCCTGAACTCAAGGGATACAATGCCGTGTTCGTGTGCGTGGACAACGGTCATGCGCGCCGATTGATCGCCATCGCTCTGGCTTCGAGCGACACGGTGATGTTCGACACAGGCATGGGTGTTCAGATGAATGCCAATGCAGAACTTTTCGCCATTGTGCGCCTGTCGACACTGGACCGTGCATCGGCAACGGAAGCGGCCAAGAACATGCCGATGTCCGCCAATGAGGACGACAATCTCTACGGGACCAATGTGCAGGTAGGAGACTTGAACTGCCTGAATGCCTACCTCGCTGTCGAAGCGTGGAAGAAGCGGTGTGGGTTCTACTTCGGAAGGTCTCGCCCTCATCTGACCACCTATACGACAGCGAGCGCATCGATGGCAGCGAACGATGCAAGCGAAGACAACGAATGAAACAGTCGCGCTTCCGCCTGGTCGAGGTCGAAAGCTTTCCGCGTCCACTTCAAGAAGGTGTTGTCTACTTTTCCGAAAGATTTAAATGCGCTGCACATGCCTGTGCGTGCGGGTGCGGAAAGGAAGTGATCACACCAATTTCACCAGTTCAATGGCGCATCTCAAGAAGCACTCGGGGTGTTTCGCTCAGCCCATCGATCGGAAACTGGAACTTTGCCTGCCGATCGCACTACTGGATTACCGATGGTCGTGTGGAATGGGCAATGGATATGACGAGGGAAGAAATCCAGGCAGGACGTGAATACAACGCTGCCCTCCGAGAAGAATACTTCAAAGCAAAACGTGGAAAGACAAAGGCTGCCATCCAGCACCCCGAGGCACTGCCTCGCTCGCGTGGACTATTCGCCCGTTTCATTAACTGGCTGACAGGAATGCGCAGGTGATCGAAATACATTTTCGATGCCAATTCCCGCACCCCATCTGCGTCTTCGGCTTTAGACGAAGCCACATCTGAAAGGATTAAGGTCATACGCAAATGAATATGCTTATCGCACACCATGGCCGCATGCAGCAGTGGTGGTCTTCTCTCGACAACGTGAAGCAGTTGTATGTGGCGGGCATGATCATGGCCGGCTTGTTCGTCGCTACAATCGCCGCATCAGGCATCGGGCTGCCGGCCGACGTTCTGCTGATGACCGCTATCACCATTACGGCCATCGCGTTTGTCATCGAGTCTTACCGCTGGTTGGTCGCCGCGCTCGAAGCGCCACTAGCGAAGTGGCTGACCGGCGTCGCTGGGGTGATGGCCGCTGCCGTAGCCACGGGAGCCGCGTCGTCCACGCTAGCGGTGGCGACAGGCCAAGATCCCGGTGCATTCAAAACGTCAACGGCGTTTCTTGCCCCTTTGTCGTTTATCCCCATCCTTGCCGTGCTGATCATGGCCGGCGCGTTGCTGGGGTTGCCCTTCTTCCTCATCGGTATGCTCACGAAGCACAGTCTCGCACGTGGCAAACCGAGAGACTTCGACATGTTGTTGTCGTTCGCTCGGATCGTCGGATTGACTGGTATCGCGGCTGCCGCAGGTCAGCTTATCGCGCCGCCGACGCGGCTCAACGAAGGCCTGGAGAAAGCGGCGCGTTACAGCGCATATTTCCTCGACATGGTTCCCGACCGAACCTGCGCCCCCGCCGAAGGCGATCGCGCCGCCCGCGTCAACGACAGCTTAGTCATCATTGGTCGGATGACTGATGACGGGTTGCAATTTGTTAGAAAAGATTGCGCTCTTGCCGCAGAAAATCGCTGACAAGGCACTATCAAGAGCTTGCCATAGCTTGATTGTATGAAATTGCTGAAATGGTATGCGGCGGACTGACGCTTATCCATCTTTGTCATGTCTTCAACCCCTTCCTTGACAACCGCCTTGTCTCTGCTATCAAACCATCCCCCGACGTATACGCAAGGGGCCTAAGATAGCGACTGACGAGGAACGGGATGCACGTGCCATCAACGAAAAAGACCATCGCCTACTTCGCATCGTTGGGCTATCTGGTCGAGAAAGTCGTATTGCGAGGTGGGAATAAGGGGGGAGTGGAAGCTTGGAAGATCACGGGTAAAGATTGCCCGCTCGATGGCCGTGAGTTCTACACGAGGCTTGAACTTTGGGCCGAGTGGCTCGACTACTCCGCAGAGCGAATTTACGCGGCGGCTATTGTTGAGCCGATCAAATCAATGTGGGCTGGGGCGACAGAAGAGGAGCGAGCAAACATCATCGCCGATCTTCGAGAGTGGAAAAAAGTAGAAGGCCATACGGCGCCGTGGATTGAGCAGTTGGTTCGGAAGGCGTCTTGGGGGGTCGACAATCTTCCGCGGGATTGGAAAGCAAAGATGGCGCTACTTTTGAAGAAGGACTATACCCCCATCTGGAGTATCGTCGATCATCTGCTTTGGAAATCTAGACCCAAGACGAGCTAATTTGCATACTAGCTTCTCTGGACGAAAAGGAGCAGGTCATGCCAGGGATATTGGATGCATCTTTGCAAGTCGCGACAGCGCTCATCACGTCGATGAGTGCGTCCGAGAAGGAGCACGAGGAGACCCTCACGGGGACGCTTTTGGGATCGCTTCTAGCCTCGAACTCTCTTTTGGCAATGCTCACCGCTCATCTGAATGTCTATCCGTCGCAGTGCTGGTGGGGCTCATACAGCAAATATCGATCCAAGGAAACGGACAAAACGGAGGCGGGTAGTGGAGCGGATTTCGCGCTTCTGACGCTTTTGGAGATGGGTGGCGCGAGACTCACAATTTTTCAGGCCAAGCGCGGAGAACTGGACGGGGAGACATGGACCTTTGACGCTAATCGCGTGCCACAACCCCCGAAAAATCACGCTGGAGAGCAGCGTGCTGCTCAAATGGTCGTATTGGTGGAAACGGCCAGACGATTGTCCGCGCTTGCGAGGAGCGGGACAGAAGTGGTGGTGTCACGCGAGAGTGCTAAGTCGGAAATGCTGGAAGGAATGAGCGAAGAGATGGCCGCAAAGCTGCATGGCTTCGACTGGATCCACTACCTGATCTACACCGCGGAAGAGCCAAAGTGCATTGCGCTCGAACATATGAGCAGCGCGTATATCAAAGAGCTGATTGGCATTCGGAAAAAGACCCCTGTCGATCTCACCGAAGAGAACTGTGAACGATTTACTGCGTTAGTGCTGCGCGGGAGTGGAACAGATGGTCGCGGATGGCTCGAATTCAAAGATGCCGCAACGGCGATCTCCGCATTGCCTCATCTATTACCACTCGTTCCTGTAGTCGTAGGCGACGGGACTGGGTCTCATGGCCCTGCACTACAAGAAGACTTTGGGCTCAAGCAACTAGTTCTTGATTTACAAAGCGGACCATTGGCAGATATCGTAGGCAAAATAACCGCCGCACCCAGCCGTTCCGGACCGCGGCCTAGCATAAAAATGTAACCTAAAGAAGGGCAATAAACGTCGGCGCAATTGCTATAGGTGAAGCGAGGATGGCTCCATCATTGATTTTTCGAACTGACAGCACCCATAGCTTTGTATTGTTATCTCTGGCCTAAACTTCGCCAGCGCCACGCTTCTCTCCGGCAACGTCTTTACGTCTGCGATGTGGATGTAGTGCGTTTCCAGCACTGACACACTCACTTTACTGGCGTGGCCAGTAATGAGCGCGATCGTCGAAGTCGGCACCAGGGCTTCAGCGAGCGCGGTTGCAAGGGTGTGTCGAAACGCATGGAATGCCGTGCCCTTCTCGATGCCGAACTGCCTGAGATACACCGAGAACTGCCTAGACAACTGTCGACCGTAACCGAGACCATTTGGCTTGCCATCTTTGCGCGTTCCCGCAGGCAGATGCGGAAACAAACGCGGATGCCCCGTCTTGCGCATGTCCTCGACAAACTCGAGAAAGCCCGCATCCAGCACCGGCTGGGCCAGCGGAATGAAGCGAATGGAGGATTTCGTCTTGACCTTCTGGTTGCGGTCCTTCTTCCACACGAAAAGCCCCCACACCCCATCGACTTGGCGCACGTCGTCGATGTAAAGCTGAGCGACTTCGTTGACCCGTGCTCCGGTGTAGAGCCCGAGAATCGGCCCCCACCAACGGTGCGGCAGATGCTTCGCCCACGGCACGAAATGCTCCGGCGCGAAGATCTGCTTTAGCTCTTCAGGTGTGAATGGCCGTCCGGTTTCCAGCTCAGTGCCGGTGTCGATCTCTGAGCCCATGCCCTTGAGCGGCGAGCGTGGGATCACGTCCATATTGACCAAGGCGTTGAAAAACACGCTCAGCCGTTGGCGGTGCTTGTTGCGCGTGTGCCTTGATGGCACAGGCACGTTCTCCTCTTTCCCCTTCGCAATCGTCTCGGCCACTGACAGGCGCCGATACTTCGGCTTCACAGTGGCGAGGGCGGGCCACCAGCGCACACCCTCCCAGAAGGCCCGCAAGTGCTTCGCCTTGATTTGATCGACCGGCAGGTCACCTACGATTCCCAGCAGCAGCCGCAGGCTGTGCTTGCTCTCTGTGATGGTGTCAGGCGACAGCTCCCGTTGCTCCAAGTCGGCGACGTGGTTCGCGATTTCGACCGATAGCAAGGGCGCCGGTTCGCCTTGAAGTGCAGACAGAGCGGGCATCGCAACGGGCGCTGCGAGCGCCGCCGACGGAAACACCATCGGCAGGCCTTCACGCGCCATCTCGGCGGCAGCCTTCATGGTTTCGATGAAATCGAGGGTGTCCCGACGGCCCGTCGTGGTTACGGTTCCGAAATCGACCCCGCCCACGCGCACACCCGTCGCGGTCCACTCGCGCAGCGAGCCGTCTTCGGCCGCGCGCTGTGCGCTCTCCAGCAGTTTCTTGACATCGACATCGGCCATCCCGGCCCCCTTCCGTAGGCGCGCGAACGCTTCCGAGAGTGCCACACCCTGGAGCGCTGCGGATAGCCGAGCGGCGTCTCCACGAAGCCCGTGTAGCGAGCGGACGATGGAGCCAAACCCCAAGCGGGGCACCAGGTCGCGGGGCACTCGGAAGCGGACGTAGAGGCCGCTAGGGCGGGCTAGCAAATAGGGCTTGGGCATGAAAAAGGTCCCTCAAATGGTTCCTCGGGAAGGAACCGCTTGGGGACCTGTTTTCTGAAAACCCCCGACAAGTCAGTCACTTGCGCGACCGGGTGCCGGAGTGGAGCGGGTGATGGGAATCGAACCCACGCTAGCAGCTTGGGAAGCTGCAGTTCTACCATTGAACTACACCCGCGGGTGCACCCAGTGTAGCGGGTGCGGTGGGCTCCGGGAACCGGGCGCGGCCCGGGCCGGAGCCCGTCGGCATCAGAACTTCTTGCCGAAGGTCGCGAACAGGGTGGCGTCGTTGCCGTTGCCCTGCGCGGTGCCGACGCTGGCGCCGATGTCGGCGTCGAAGCCGAACAGTTCGGTGCGTGCGCCGATCACTGCGGTGACGTAGCTGTCGTCGAACTCCAGGCCGGGAACGGCGTAGGGCAGGCTGCCGGCGATCGACTGCGCGCGGGCGAAGACTTCGCTCGGGGCGTCCTCGTGTTCCTTGTCCCAGGTGACGCGGGCGTAAGGCGCGAGGTGGTCGTTGATCTCGTAGCTGGCCTGCCAGCCGAGGCTGGTGATCAGCGAGTCGTAGCTCTGGTCCGAGTAGGCCAGCGAGGTGGCGAGGGTCGGCTGGTCTTCGGCGTAACCGTCGACATCGATGCGCTGCACCAGCACGCTGGCCACCGGGCCGTGGGTGAGCTGATCGCGCTGGAAGTTCATGCCGGCGTTGACGCCGAAGGTGAGGTTGCTGCCGTCCGGCGAGCCGCTGTGGCTGCGCCGGGCCGGGCCGAGCCACACGTCGCGGTTCACGTCGTAGCGCAGCTGGGTGTAGCTGAGCTGGGCGTTGGCCCACAGGCGCTCGCCGTACCAGCCGCCGAAGCCGCCGAGGGTGAGATCGGTCTGGTCGAAGTCGCCGCGACGCTGGCCGAAGTCCTGGGCGTTGCGGCCGAAGCCGCCGAAGGCGCCGTAGACGAAGTTGCCGCTGGTCCAGTCGACGCCGCCGCTGATCGACGGGCCGACGCCGTCGTACAGGTCGCCGCCTTCGTAACGCTGGAAGTCGGCGCGGGTGTCCACCCACCAGCGCATGCCGTCGCCGGCCGGCTTGCCGGCGAGATGCGCCGAGACGCGGTCGGCGCGGGCGCGGCCGACCACACCGGCCGAGTGGCCGAGGATCTGGTTCTGACGCGGGGCTTCGAGGACGGACACCACGTACTGGGCCAGGATCTGGTGCGCGCGGCTGGTCGGATGCACGCCGTCGGCGAACAGGTAGGTGTTCGGCGCGTTCGGGGTGACGTAGCTGGTCGGGTTGCAGGTCAGCGAGTTCGCGGTGATCTGCGGCTGGCAGGCGGTGCCGGTGATGTTGGTGAAGCCGTAGGCGCCCGGGTTCGCGGTGATTTCGCGGATCAGGGTGAAGGTGTCGATCGGGATCACGCGCAGGTTGTTGGTGGCGAGGCCGCCGAACAGTGCGGTGTTGTAGTTGATGGTCAGCGCGGTGCCGGTGGCCTGCGCGGTCGCGCCCTGGGCGCGGAACGCCGGGGTGATGCCGAGGTCCGGAATGGTCGGGACCAGGATGTAGCGGGCGCCGGCATTCTGCAGGGTGCCGACCATGCCGATCTGCGACGCGACGGCCGAGGCGATGGTGGTGGTCGGGTTGGCGCCGGCGTTGGTGATCGCGAACAGGTCGTTCGCGCCGCCCCACACCGTGTACAGCGCGCGGCTGTCGGCGCGGCCGCCGTTGGCGGCGAGATAGTTGGTGAGCTGGGTGGTCATCGCGGGGATCGGACCCAGCGCGCCGGTGCTGTTGGTGCCGACGCGGGCGCCGCCGGCGGCGTAATTGGTGCCGGTCTGGCCGTTGCCGTTGGGATCGGCGCGGGTGCCGTAGAAGTCGGCGAGGTACTGCGACCACACGAAGCCCGGGTTGGTGGTGAACTGGCCGGTGACGGGACGGACGCTCGCCGGCAGCAGCGGACGGAAGAAGCCGCTGTCGGTCAGGCTGTCGCCGAAGAACACGGTCTGCGAATACGGGCCTGCGGCGGAGGCCGGCGCGGCGATCGCGGCGGTGGCGGCGAGCACGGCGACGGAAAGAAGATTGCGGATGGGCCGCTTGGCCCCACGGTTGGACGACATGGATCCCACTCCCGGACTGGTGGAAAAACTGGAAGAAAATGCGGAAAACCCACGGCGCTCTGTGCGATACGGCGCCGGATGGTGGCGGCATCGTTTCACGAAGGCTTTGATGACTCAAGTGTGACAGGGCATAGCCGGACGGCCGCACCGCATCCGGGGCGGCGCCCGCCGCGGCGGTTCGGCCTAGAATCCTTCCATGGATATCCGACTGAATGGCGATACCCTCGCCCTGCCCGCCCCCTGCACCCTCGCCGAACTGCTCGCCACCCAGGGCCTGGCCGGCCGCCGGGTGGCGGTGGAAGTGAACGGGGACATCATCCCCCGCGGCCGCCACGCCGATCATCCGCTCGCCGAGGGCGATGTGGTCGAGATCGTTCACGCCCTCGGAGGCGGCTGACCGCACGCACCAGGCCGATGCGGGGGCTGCCCTAGTTGGCTCTCGGGAGGAACCGCGGTGGTTTGTCGCGACTTGCGTCGCTCCTACAGGTGCTCCAGAACGTTCGCCGTGACCGGGGCGTCCGCTCGGCGCGGCGATGCGCGATAATCCCGCGATGACCGCACCCCATGCTTACGACGACGCGCTCGTCATCGCCGGCAAGATCTACCGCTCGCGCCTGTTGACCGGTACCGGCAAATTCAAGGATCTCGACGAAACCCGCCTGGCGACCGAGGCCGCCGCCGCCGAGATCGTCACCGTCGCCATCCGCCGCACGAACATCGGCCAGACGCCGGGCGAGCCGAACCTGCTCGACGTGCTGCCGCCGGACCGCTACACCATCCTGCCCAACACCGCCGGCTGCTACACCGCCGACGACGCCGTGCGCACCTGCCGGCTCGCGCGCGAGCTGCTCGACGGCCACACTCTCGTGAAGCTCGAAGTGCTGGGCGACACCCGCACCCTGTTCCCCGACGTGGTGCAGACGCTGCAGGCCGCGGAGACCCTGGTCGCCGACGGCTTCGACGTGATGGTCTACACCAGCGACGACCCGATCCTGGCCAAGCGCCTGGAAGAGATCGGCTGCTGCGCGGTGATGCCGCTGGCCGCGCCGATCGGCTCGGGCCTCGGCATCCAGAACCGGTACAACCTGCTGGAAATCATCGAGAACGCGAAGGTGCCGATCCTGGTCGACGCCGGCGTCGGTACCGCCTCGGACGCCGCCATCGCGATGGAACTGGGCTGCGACGGCGTGCTGATGAACACCGCGATCGCGGGCGCGAAGGATCCGGTGCGGATGGCGCTGGCGATGAAGCTCGCGATCGAAGCCGGCCGCCACGCGTTCCTGTCCGGCCGCATCCCGCGCAAGCGCTTCGCCTCGGCGTCGTCGCCGGTGGACGGGCTGATCGGATGAGCGGGCCGGGCGCATGCTGAAATTCGAATGGGACGCGCCCAAAGCCATCGCCAATCAGCGCAAGCACGGCGTATCCTTCGAGGAGGCCGCAACGGTGTTCGGCGACCCGCTCGCCCTGACCTTCCCGGATCCGGACCACTCGGTGCGCGAAGCGCGCTTCCTGACCATCGGGCAGTCGCATCGGGATCTGCTGCTGGTCGTCGCGCACATCGAACGCGGACGTGCAATTCGCATCATCAGCGCGCGCAAGGCAACCCGACACGAGCGAACGATCTATGAAAAAGACTGAAGCCATGCGGGCCGAATACCGTCGCGAAGATCTCGGCACCGGCGTTCGCGGCAAATACCTCCGCCGGTATTCGAAAGGCAGCAATCTCGTGCTGCTGGACGACCGGGTCGCGCACGCCTTTCCGAATGCGGAAGCGGTGAACGAAGCCTTGCTCGGGCTGCTGATCTTGGCGGAGAAGGCCAAGCCGGCCCCTTCCAAATCCCGCAAGCGCAACGTTTGACCGCGATGACTCAGGACCACGCGCACGACCAGCCATTCACGGTCGAACCCGGACAACGCAAGATCCGCAGTTTCGTGCTGCGCCAGGGGCGCTTCAGCCCGGCGCAGCAGCGTGCGTTCGACGAACTGTGGCCGCAGTTCGGGCTGGACTATGCCGCCGGTCCGCGCGACTACGACGCCGTGTTCGGCCGCACCGCGCTGCGGGTGGTCGAGATCGGCTTCGGCAACGGCGAAGCGCTGCGCTTCGCCGCGAAGCAGGATCCGTCCCGCGATTACATCGGCATCGAAGTGCATGCGCCCGGGGTCGGCCGGCTGCTGAACTGGCTGGCGGCGGATGCCAGCGATCATGTCCGCGTCTATCGTCACGACGCGGTGGAAGTGCTCGAACACGAGATCGCCGACGGCAGCCTCGACGAAATCCGCATCTATTTCCCCGACCCCTGGCACAAGAAGCGTCATAACAAGCGTCGGCTGGTACAGCCCGAATTCGCCGCGCTGCTGGCGCGCAAGCTGCGCATCGGCGGGCGCCTGCATCTGGCCACCGACTGGCAAGCCTACGCCGAACACATGTGGGACGTGCTCGACGCCACGCCGGGCCTGCGCAACGTCGCCGGCGCGCGCGGCGCGGTGCCGCGACCGGAATGGCGGCCGCAGACGCATTTCGAGACCCGCGGCCAGAAGCTCGGCCATGGCGTGTGGGATCTTCTGTACGACCGCATCGACGACGCCGACACGCCCGACGCACGCAGCGACTGACGATGGAGAACGCACTCACCCTCACCAGCGATATGCAGCTCGTCCTCGGGCTGACGGCGCTGACGATGGTGTTGTTCCTGTTCGAGCGCATCCGCGCCGACGTGGTCGCGCTGGTGGTGCTGGTGCTGCTGGGCCTGACCGGGCTGGTGCCGCGCGAAGACCTGTACAACGGCCTCGCGGGCAACGCGGTGATCAGCGTGATCGCGACCATGATCCTCGGTGCCGGCCTCGATCGCACCGGCGCGCTCAACCGTCTCGCCGCATGGCTGCTGCGCCGCGCGGACGGCGTCGAGCAGCGGCTGATCCTGTTCACGTCCGCGATCGCCGGGCTGAACTCCTCGGTGATGCAGAATCCATCGGTGATGGCGCTGTATCTGCCGGTGGCCTCGCGACTGTCCTCGCGCACCGGCCTGCCGCTGTCGCGGCTGCTGCTGCCGATCGCGGCGGCGATCGTGATGGGCGGCGGCCTGACCATGGTCGGCAACTCGCCGCTGATCCTGCTCAACGATCTGCTGGTCTCGGCAAACAACAGCCTGCCGTCCGGCCTGATGACGCTGAAACCGCTGCCGATGTTCGCGCCGCTGCCGATCGGCCTGGCGCTGCTGGCCGCGGCGCTGGCGTATTTCCATTTCTTCGGCGGCCAGCGCCTGCACGAGAACGCCGCCGACGCCGGCGTCACCCCGGCGCGCACCGAAACCTATTTCGCCACCGCCTACGGCATCGAAGGCGAGGTCTATGAACTCACCGTCACCGCCGACAGTCCGCTGGTGGGGATGTCGCTGCGCGAGACCGAGGACCTGCACGACGCCCCGCTGATCCTGGCCCTGAAGACCGGCAACGAATCGCGGCTGGCGCCGCCGGGCGACGCGCGCATCTGGGTCGGCAGCGTGCTCGGCGTGATGGGCGCGCGGCCGGCGATCACCGATTTCGCGCAGAACCGCTTCCTGCGCATCAGCGCGCGGCTGCGCGAGTTCGCCGATCTGTTCAATCCCGCACGCGCCGGCATTTCCGAAGCGGTGATCCCGCCCACCTCGACCTTCATCGGCAAGACCGCGACCCAGCTGAAACTGCGCCGCCAGCACAACCTGCGCCTGCTCGCGATCAACCGCGACAAGCAGGTGCTGCGCGAGAACGTGCGCGAGCAGCCGCTGCGCGCCGGCGACCTGCTGGTGCTGCACAGCATCTGGACCGACCTGGCGCAGGCCGCGAGCAATCGCGACTTCGTGCCGGTGACCGACTACCCGAAAGCCGAGCAGCGTCCGCACAAGTTCAAGATCGCGATGACCATCTTCGGGATCACGATGCTGATCGCGCTGTCGTCGCGCATCCCCGCGTCGCTGGCGCTGATGACCGGCGTCGCCGGCATGCTGATCACTGGCGTGTTGAAGATGGACGAGGCCTACGCCGCGATCAACTGGAAAACCGTATTCCTGATGGCCTGCCTGATTCCGCTGGGCTGGGCGATGGATTCCAGCGGCGCAGCGGCCTGGGTCGCGGCGCACACGCTGGATCGTTTGCCCGAAGGTACGCCGCATTGGCTGATCGAGATTTCCGTCGGTCTGCTCACCACCGCGTTCTCGCTGGTGATCAGCCACGTCGGCGCGACGATCGTCATGGTGCCGATCGCGATCAATCTCGCGCTCGCCGCCGGCAGCGATCCGACCGCGTTCGCGCTGATCGTGGCGTTGTCGGCATCGAACAATTTCATGACCGCGTCCAACCCGGTGATGTCGATGATCACCGGCCCGGCGGGTTACACCGCGAAGGAACTGTGGAAGGTCGGCGGCCCGCTCAGCCTGCTGTACACCGGCATCGTGGTGCTGGTGGTGAACCTGATGTTTTGAGCGCCGGCGCAGGACCTGCGGCACGCGCGGACGCGGCCGAACTGGACCTGCAGTGATCCGGCACCGGTCCGGGACGGACCCGACAGCGGCCCGGCGTCGGCCCAGCAAGGAGCCGCGATCGACCCCCGCCTCGGCTTTGAAAGGCGACGAGGATGGCGTAGCCTCGATGCGGGTCCGCGGGGACCAGGCGGCGTCGGAACCGCGTTGCGCGGCCGCGCCGGCAGGATCGATCGCCCGCACCGACGCCTACACCAGCACCAAGGACGACATCGCCATGCACCAGGACCGTTCAGCGACCGACCCCGCCCCTGCCAGCGCCGCGCGCATGGTCGATCTGCTCGCCGCCATCCGCGGCCCCGAGGATCTTTCGCCCGAACGTCTGCAGGCGCTGAGCGGCCTGCCGGTGACCTCGGCGCCGGACGATCCGCGCCGCTACGGCGCGGGCCTGGCGATCGATGCACAGTGGATCTTCAACATCGCGGCGCTGCCCGGCCGCGACGACGCGCCGACGCGGATCGTCGTGGCCTACGACCGCCAGACGCCGGATGCGGCGGACGCGCCCGACGGCGCGCCCGCGTTCGAGGCCTGCGCCGGAACGCTGTGCGCCGCCGGCTTCGTGCAGACGACGATCCCGGGGCCGCGCGGCGTGCGCTACGGCGACCGCTTCGAGCGCGACGGCGTCCGCATCGATCTGCAGACCGAACGCGATGGAAGCGGTCTGCTGCGGGTCGTGCGCGCCTTCATCGACACACCGGTCGCCGCGACCGCGGAGGTGGGCCATGGCTGAGTGGTTCAAGGGGCTGTTCGATTTCCGCAACGCCGATGAGCGCGCGCTGGATACCATGCTCGATCGATACGCCACCGGCGGCGCCGGACATCGCGACACCGTGCGCGGCATCCGCCTGGCGCTGGAGGCTTCGCCGGACCTCAGAACGCGCACCCTGAGCGCGGTGCACGACGGCTACGTCGCCGAGTTCTCCCCGCAGGCGGTGGACGGCGGCGCGGCGGCCTACAATGCCTTCCACAGGCAGGTGCGGATGCCGCCGGATTTCGATTACCGGAACGGCGACATGATGGGGCTGATCTTCACCCTCGGCCACGAGATCGAACACGCGCGCTCCAACCGCGGCATCCATTATCCGAGCGCGGTGCTGCAACCGTCCATCCAGGGAATCGCGGATGCCCCCGCCGCGGACGGCGTGCGCGACTACACCCCGGCGTTGCGCGCCTACGTCGAACACACGCGGGCGGACGAAGGCCGCGCGCACATCGGCGGTTTCAACGCGATCGCGTCCTACGTGCACGAAGTCGAATCCCCGGGACGGGCGGGCATGCTCCGGGCGCTGTACGAGGCCTGCCCCGGGCGCATGGGCGACTTCATCGAGCGCCGGGGCCAGGCGCCCGCACACACCTACGCATTGAAGGACGGCCTGACGATCGACCCGGACACCGGCCGGATGGCGTACACGCGCGAGAACATCAACGCGATGAAGGTCTATTACGCCGATCATGCGCAGCTCGGCCCCGAACGCCTGAACTATCGGCAGGACGGCATCCGCTTCGCATGGAATCTCGTGCACGACGCCGAAACGCGGGCGGTCGACGGGGAGTTCGATCCGGTGCGGCGCGAATACCGGATCGATTTCGCCGCGCTGCTCGCGGATGGCGAAACCATCACGCTGCCCCGCAACGACGCTGCCGCCCTGCATCCGCCGGCGGACGGTGCGCCGGTCGTCGTCAACGAAGGGGTCCAAATCCTGCAGCTGGACGACCTCGGTCTCTCGGAACCGCTCATCGTCGGGCCGCCGGGCATGCCGTCGCAGGGCGCGGAGTCGCAGATCGTGCAGTCGCAGGTGGCGGAGCCGCTTGTCGTGGAGCCGCTCGTCGCTGAGCCGCGCATCGCGGAAGCGTCGGTGGTGCGGGGATCGGAACCGCCGCCCGATCCGCCGCAGTCGCACGCGGTGCCGGCTCCCGAACATCCTCTGTTCCGGCAGGCATTGACGCTGGTCGAACAGCAGCACCTCGACACGCCGCTGGGCGAATCCCAGGAGCGGCGCAATCTCGCCGCGGCGCTGGCGGTCGCGGCGCAGGAGCGCGGCATGACCGCCATCGAGCGCATCACGCCCAACCTCAACGGCGATGGCCTGATCGTCAGCCAGGGCAGCGCCGAGAGCCGCAACAACGCAGGCGTCTCGCTGGAGGTCGGCAAGGCGACGCCGGAACAGGACAACAGGGGCCGACTCGTCGCGGCCGAGTCACCGTCGCTGGCCCCGGCGCAGGGACAGGAGCAGCGCCGGGATCCGTCCTCGCATCCGGTGGTGCTGTAACGCCGCAGGCACGATGCGAACCGGCGCACCCGCGCCGGCAGGTCCGCCATGGCCGCCGGCCACGGATTTCGTCGTTCCTCCCGATGCGCCCCGCTTTCCGCCCGGCGCGCGCATCCGCGCCCCCGCGCGATCGCGCTCCCCCTTCTCATCACGCATACGGGTGTTTCCCATGCCGCAGTCACTGCCCACCAACGCCGAAGACATCGGCCGCCGCGTCCTGCGGCTCGCCGAGAACGTCCGCGGCCCCGACGACATCGCCCCCGCGCGGATCGAACAGCTCACCGGCATCCCGGTCGAATTCAATCCCGACGACGCCAACGAATACGGCTTCGGCGGCCAGCTCACCGACGCCTGGGCCTACAACCTCGTCTCCCTGCCCGAAGGCGACCGCAAGCCGTCGCGGATCATGTTCTCGTTCGACGACGAAAGCCGCGCCAACGCCGACATGGCGCCGATCTGCGCGCTCGACTTCGACGACTACGCCGCAGCGCTGGAAGCCGCCGGTTTCCGCTCGAAGGCGAACCGCGGCCCGCACGATCGCGTGCTGTACTGGGACTTCTCGCGCGAAGACGTGTCCGTGCAGATCTACGTGCGCGGCGAAAGCGACGCGAAGGCGGACCACGCCTGCGTCTCCAAACTCATCATCAACGCCTGAGGGATACCGACATGGCCGCCATTCCCGAAGACGTCCTGAAGAAAATGGCCGCGGACAAGAAGGCCGCGGAAACGAAACTGGAGAAGATCCTCTCCGATTTCGAGAAAGCCCACGACACCAAGACCGAAACGCCCGGCAAGAACCTGCGCGCGCTGCTCGACAACTCGCCGGATCTGAAGGCGCGCATCCTCGACTCGGTGCAGAAAGGCCACCTCGAGAAATTCGACGTGCTGCCCGCCGGCGCGAACGCCGGCGGCACCTACAGCCCCGACACCAAGACCATCGAGCTGCCGGCCGATTACCTGAAGAAGGCCGGCAAGGACAAGGCCGCCGCCGCCGAGCTGGTGTTCGTGATGGGCCACGAGATCCAGCACTCGTTCAACAGCACCGTCAGCGACAAGGCCACGGATGCCTTCGTCAAGGACGTCGAGAAGATCGCCAAGGGGCCCGGTCCCCACGACTACACCAACGCGGTCAAGACCCTGATCCAGAACTACCGCGAAGACGAAGCCGGCGCGCACATCGGCGGCTTCAACGCGATCGCCTCGCAGGTGATGAAGGACAATCCGAAGGCCGGCCTGAAGGAGCTCTACAACGCCCATCCGGGGCGCATGGAAGACTTCATCGAGCGCGGCGGCAAGGCGCCGAACTTCACCTACGCGCTGAAGCCGGGCCTGACCCTGGAAGCCGACAACACGATGAAGACCACGCCCGAGAACGTGAAGGCGATGGGCAAGCACTACTTCGATCAGCCGCCGAGCTCGGCGCGGCTCGGCACCAAGGGCAACCAGGACTACCCGAACTACTACGGCGAATGGGCACTCAACGTCATCAACGACACCGAGAAGCGCGCGCTCGCCGAAGCGAAGAAGGCCGATCCGAAGGCGGTCGCGCCGGAAGTGAAGATCGACATGAAGTCGATCGGCCTCGACAAGTCGCTGCTGGACACCGGCCTGAAGTTCACCGACAGCAGCCCGAAGAAGCCGAGCGTCGAAGCCCCGGCCCCGGAACCGGCGCTGTATCGACAGGCGGAAGATGCGTTGAAGAAGGTCGACGGCCTCGGACTGAAAGGCGAGGAATTGCGCAACGTCGCCGCAGCCACCGCGCTGCAGGCGCAGACTTCCGGCATGGAGCGCATCGACGGCGCGCTGCTCGGCAAGAACGGACAGGTCTTCGCCTATCAGGGCGATCCGACCAGCGAATCCGCCGACCGCATCGCGGTGAACGTCGCCCAGGCCAGGCAGCAGCCGGCCGACCAGTCGCTGGCGACGATGATGGTGCCGGACCCGCAGCAGGCGCCCGCCCAGCAGCAGAGCGCGCGCAGCGTGGGCATGTAAGCGATCCGCACAGCGGCAACGCGAACGCCCCGCAGCGATGCGGGGCGTTTTCGTATTCGGGCAACGGCACGGGCAACGGCGATGACGATCATCGCGCCCTGCACCATCGTGGAATCACAACCCCCGCGCCGCCTCTTCCACCGCGCGGAACAGCGCGCGGCTCTTGTTCATCGTCTCTTCCCATTCCTTCTGCGGGTCGGAGTCGTAGACGATGCCGGCGCCGGCCTGCACGTGCAGTCTGCCGTCCTGGATCACCGCGGTGCGGATCGCGATCGCGGTGTCGGCGTCGCCGTGCCAGCTGATGTAGCCGATGCTGCCGGCATAGACGTTGCGCTTGATCGGTTCCAGTTCGCGGATCACTTCCAGCGCGCGGATCTTCGGCGCGCCGCTGACGGTGCCCGCGGGGAACGTCGCGCGCAGCACGTCGGCGTAGCTCAAGCCGTCCTTCAGGCGGCCGGCGACCTCGCTGACGATGTGCATCACGTGGCTGTATCTTTCGATCACGAAACGATCGCCGACCTCGACCGTGCCCGGCTCGCTGACGCGGCCGACATCGTTGCGACCCAGATCGATCAGCATCAGGTGTTCGGCGCGTTCCTTCGGATCGGCCAGCAGTTCCGCTTCCAGCGCAATGTCCTCGTCGTGCGTCTTGCCGCGCGGACGGGTGCCGGCGATCGGACGCACGGTGACCTCTCCGGCTTCGAGGCGCACCAGGATTTCCGGCGAAGAACCGACGACCTGGGTGCCGCCGACATCGAGGAAATACATGTACGGCGAGGGATTGAGCGCACGCAGCGCGCGGTAGACATCGACCGGGCGCGCGCGGAACGGCACCGACAGACGCTGGCTCAGCACGACCTGGAAGATGTCGCCGGCGCGGATGTATTCCTTCGATTTCTCGACCGCGGCGATGAAGCCTTCGCGGGTGAAGCCGGACACGAAATCGGCCTCGTTCAGCCCGGCGGTGTCGCGCGCTTCCGGATAGCCCGCCCCGCCCTGGCGCAGACGATGCGTCAGCTCGTCCAGGCGCCGGTTGGCGCGCGCCCAGGCCTGCGGTTCGCGCGGGTCGGCGTGGACGATGAGATACAGCCGGCCCTTGAGGCTGTCGAACACGGCCACGTCGCGGCTGTCCATCAGCAGGATGTCCGGCGTGCCGAGTTCGTCCGGCTTGTTCGTCGTGCGCAGTCGCGACTCGATGTACTGGATGCATTCGAAGCCGAACCAGCCGACCAGCCCGCCGGTGAACCCCGGCAGCCCCGCGAGCCGCGGAACCTTCTGCGCGGCGCGCAGCCGTTCGACCTCGGCCAGCGGATCGTCGACGACGCGGGTGTCGACCAGCTCGCCCAGTTCGCTGACGAACAGCGTGTGTCCGGCGAAAGCATACACGCGCTGCGCGGGCAGGCCGATGATCGAATAGCGGCCGAAGCGTTCGCCGCCTTCCACCGATTCGAAGAGATAGGTATGCGGGCCGTCGGCGAGCTTGAGATAGACCGACAGCGGCGTGTCGAGGTCGGAGAGCACTTCGCGCACGACCGGAATGAGGGTGTGGCCGTCTTCGGCGTATTGCTGGAACTGTTCGAACGAGATCACGCGGGAAGTCCTTTCGGAAAATCGAAACGGGAAGGGAAGGCGGCGCTCAGCCGCGCCATCGCCCGTGCCCGCACGGTGCGGCCGAGGCCGTGGTTCGATGCTGGAGGACGATCCCGTTCATGTCGCGACATCCTAACGGCTTCGGCCGGCGGTCGCACCTGCGCCATGCCCGCGTCACGGAATCGTCATCGTTCGCCCGGAGAATGGAAGGCCATCGCAGGGACGACGGACGGAAGCGGGATTGCTTCCACAACACCGGGGCGGCGCCGAAAGGCGCCGCTCTTTCTTCATGCGCCGGACGACAGCAGCGGGCAGGCATCGGGCAGATGCATCCGCAGCCGGCCGGGCACGCAGACGATCCGGAACGCGGTCGCCTCGACCGGTTCGCCGTCGAGATTCAGCGTGAGCGGGCGTTCCGCGATGATCTCCACCCAGCGCGACTGCAGACGCGTGGAGACGCGCTCCAGCGCCGCCTGGCGACCCTCGGCGATCAGCGTGCCGAGCGTGGCCGCGACTTCGCCCTCGAGCGTCGGCACGAGGGTGAGATCCAGCAGGCCGTCGTCGATGCGCGCGTCCGGACACAGCACCTGCCCGCCACCGGCCTGGCGGCCGTTGCCCACCCCCAGCGCGATGAAATCGCCCGACCACGCGAAGTCGTCCGCCGCGAAGCGCGCGCGGATCGGTTCGATGCGACCGACGCGGGCCAGGCCGCTGATGACGTAGGCAAGACCGCCCAGCGTTTTCTTCAACTGCTCGTTGGTCTCGGTGGTGACGACGGTGCCGAACCCGCCCGAAGCGAGATTCGCGCACCAGTGTTGCTGCCCGTCGGCATCCACGGACAACAGGTCCACCGCGCGCGGCGGTATGCGCAGCAACGCGAAGGCGGCCTGCTGTTCCGCGGGAATGCCGGCCGCGGTCGCGAAATCGTTGGCGGTGCCGAGCGACAGCACCGCCAGCGCCGGCAGGGCCTCGGCCGGCGCATCATGCGTCGCCAGCGCCGCGGCGACTTCGCGCAGGGTGCCATCGCCGCCGCCGGCAACGACAGCGTCCATGCCGGCCGCGACCGCTTCGTCGACGTAGCGCGCGGCATCGCCGTGCTCCCAGGTCACGCGCACATCGACGCGCATGCCTTCCGCGCGCAGCGCGTTCACCGTCGTGCGCAGGGTCTCGTCGGCCGCGGCCTTGCCGTTGAGGATCAGGCCGACATGCCGCGCACCGGCGTGGCGCAACGCGTCAGCCACCGCGCACGGACGCGACCGCCGCCTTCATCTGCGACACGATGCCCGCGTAATCGGCCTGGCCGAAGATCGCCGAACCGGCGACGAAGGTGTCCGCACCCGCCTTCGCGATCTCCGCGATGTTGTCGACCTTCACGCCGCCGTCGATTTCCAGGCGGATGGTCCTGCCGGTGCGCGCCGCGGCGGCATCGATGCGCGCGCGCACCGCGCGCAGCTTGTCCAGCGCCGAGGGAATGAAGCTCTGGCCGCCGAAGCCCGGGTTCACCGACATCAGCAGCACCAGATCGAGTTCGTCCAGCACGTAGTCCAGCACCTCCACCGGCGTCGCGGGATTCAGCACCAGCCCGGCCTGGCAGCCGCTGGCCTTGATCAGCTGGAGCGTGCGATGCACGTGGCGACTGGCTTCGGGATGGAAACTGATCAGCGACGCGCCGGCCTTCGCGAAGTCCGGCACGATGCGGTCCACCGGCTCCACCATCAGATGCACGTCGATCGGTGCGGTCACGCCATGTTTGCGCAGCGCTTCGCAGACCAGCGGACCGATGGTGAGATTGGGCACGTAATGGTTGTCCATCACGTCGAAATGCACCCAGTCCGCACCGGCCGCGAGGACGGCATCGACCTCCTCGCCGAGCTTCGCGAAATTCGCGGACAGGATGGACGGGGCGATGACGGTGGGTTGCATGGGCGGCGCTCGATCGGACAGCGCGCATTGTCGCCTTCCCGCACGGCGGGGCCAAGCGCGGGATCCGACGAACGGTCGCATCCTGAACGCGCGGGTCCGCGTACTCGCAATGAGGCATTCGCAAACGGAGCATTCAGGCCGAGCGCGCCCTCGCACATTCCACTTCCGCGAAGGAGATCCCATGACCATGCGCAATCTCGCGCCCGCCCTGCTCGCATCGCTCACGGCCGCGCTGGCCCCGTCCGTCTTCGCCCAGTCGTCCGACGACTGGACCGGCGCTTACGCCGGCGTGTACGCCGGGCAGGCGCAGAAGCCCGACGGCACCGGCGACCGCTTCATCTTCGACACCAACCTCGACGGCAGGTACAACGACACCGTGACCACCGCCGCCGGCGCCGATGCGTTCTCGCCCGGCTCCTGCGACGGCGTGGCGCGCGGCCCCACGCCCGCCAGCGGCTGCATCGGCAACAGCGGCGGCGCCGACTGGGGCATCCGCGGCGGTTACGACTGGCAGCTCGGCGACAACTGGGTGGTCGGCGTGGTCGGCGAGTACGGCATGAACGACGTGCGCGACGCGGTCTCCTCGTTCAGCACCACGCCCGCGCGCTACACGATGCTGCGCAAGATCGACGGTCTCGCCGCGCTCCGCGGCCGCCTCGGCGGCGCCTTCGGCGAAGGGAGCAACAACCTCGTCTACGTCACCGCCGGCTACGCCACCGCGAAGATCGAGAACAGCTTCTTCACCAGCAACGGCGTCAACACCTTCGTGACCAACGGCGATGGCCGCGCCGACGGCAGCCAGTTCGGTATCGGTTACGAACGCCGCATCGGCCAGATCGCGGTCGGCCTCGAAGTGCTGCGCACCAAGCTCAACGACGACGAATACCGCGTCCGCGCCCAAGGCCCGGCCCCGGCCACCAATCCCTTCATCCGCCAGAACCCCGCCGGCACCGACATGCGCCGCAACGACGACAACTTCAACTTCGACAGCGTCCGCCTCACCGCGGTCTGGCGGTTCTGACCCGGCGTCGAATCGCCCATTGTCGAATCACGGCCTGCCCGCATCGCGCGGGCAGGTCCTCCTGCGATGACGCGACAGTCTCGTCGCCAGGGCCGAAGATCCGTGCGATCGAGCCGCGAACGTGACTGCCTCGCGCTAACGCAGACGTCCCGCATTGGCGAGTGTTTGCATACGCTCGAACAAGGAACAGCAGATCCCTCCGCGCTGTGCGCGTTCGGGATGACAGCAGAAAGTAGCCCGCGTGCGACGAGATCGCGCGGCGTCACGGCCGCTTGCGCAGCGTCTTGATCCGGTCGTACGCAGCGTTGATGTCGGCGGCCTTCCGTTCGGCCTGGCGACGGAGTTCTTCGGCGACGCCGGTGAGTTTGTCGGGGTGGTACTGGCTGATCAGGCGGCGATAGGCCTGATCGATTTCGGCGTCGCTGGCATCTTCGGCGACGCCGAGCACGCGGTAGGGCGTGTCGCGTTGGCTCTTGAACCAGTCGGCGTCGAAGGCGTGACCCAACAACAGGCCGACAAGGCCGCCGCCGGGATGGCGGAACAGCAGCCAACCGGCGACGAAGCCGAAGAATTTTCCGTACCAGCGTGTCATGCGGTGAGTTTACAGGCCCCCGACCGTATCGAGGCGCGTCATCGTCGGGATCGGATGCGACCGCCGGGCCGGCGCGCACCGCGGACGGTGCCGCTCAGTCCAGCAGCATCCCGCAGGTCACGCCCATGCAGGCGCCGGTCGACAGATCCAGCACCACAGAATGACCGGAATCGCCGCGCGGGTAAGGCGCGCCGGTGTCGAGCAGGAAGATCACCGCATGCGCGCCGTTGAGGCCATCCGGGATCGTGAATTCCCTCTGGATCACGTACGACTTCATGAATCCGGCGCGCTCCTGCATGCCCGTCGGCGCACCGCGGCGGTTGGCCTGGGACCAGCGCTGGGCCCAACGCGAGAAATCGCCGCCCGTGGCGGGGCGGAGCTGGCCCGCACGAAGGGCCTCAACAAGGGCGGCTTCACCGCTGAGGGCTGGCGGCGCCTGAGGCGCGGGCGGTGCATCCTTCGGCATCAACGTCACCAATCGATCGACCGACGCGCTGCCTGCGTCGTTCGTCGCCACCGGCAGCGTCGCGATGGGCCGCATCGCAGGCACGTCGGACGCGGACGCGCTCGGCGGCGGACGTACGGACGCCGGCAGCGACGAAGGCGGCGCGCTCGAAGTCCGCGCACTCTCACCCGCTGCCGGGACCGGCGGTTGCGACGCGATCGTCCTCGGTTCGCGCATGCCTGCGAGCCAGGCGACCATCACCAGCGCGATCAGCGCCATCGCGACCCACAGCAGACCGCCGGTGTTGAGGCGATCGTCCGCGGTCGCCATTGCGGCGCGCGAGGCTTCGGAGGTGGAACTGCTTTGCGCATCGCGCCGACGCTGCGCGCGGATCCGGCCGTAGGCGGCGTCGATGCCGCGCAGCTTTTTCTCGGCCCGACGGCGGAATTCCAGGGCGAGGCCGACCAGGCGATCCGGTTGGTGCTCGTCGATCAGACGCAGGTAGGCCTGCTCGATCTCGGCGTCGCTGGCGGTCTCGGAGACGCCGAGGGTGCGGTAGTCGGCTGCGCTGCCGCGACCGAATCGGAACCGGGTAGCGCGGGAATCGAAGGCGGTGTCGTGTCCGGAGGTCATGGCGGCGAGTCTACAAGGCCGGCGCCCGGCCCGGCGGCCGGGGCACCGCGAAGCCGCCGTGCGCCTTACACTAGGCGGCCCGACCGCTCCCGATGGACTGCGCGTGGCGACCACCCTGCTCGAATCCGACCTCCCCGGCCTGACCCTGCGCCATCGCGGCAAGGTCCGCGATGTCTTCGACCTGGCGCCCGACGCATTGCCTCCCGAGGCGCGCGAGCGCGGTCCGCGAGAGCAGGGCCCGCTGCTGCTGATCGTGGCCACCGACCGGCTGAGCGCCTTCGACGTGGTGCTGCCCGATCCGATTCCCGGCAAGGGCGAAATGCTGTGCCAGATCAGCAATTTCTGGTTCGAGAAGACCGCGCACATCCTGCCCAATCATCTCACCGGCATCGATGTCGCCGCGGCGCTGCCGGCCGGCGTCGACGCCGCGCTGTACGCGAAGCGCGCGGTGGTCACCCGCAGGCTCAAGCCGGTGCCGGTGGAAGCCATCGCCCGCGGTTACCTCATCGGCAGCGGCTGGAAGGATTACCAGCGCACCGGACGGGTCAGCGGCATCACCCTGCCCGACGGCCTGCGTCAGGCCGAGCAGCTGCCGGAGCCGATCTTCACGCCGTCGACCAAGGCCGCGGTGGGCGATCACGACGAGAACATCGATTTCGACACGATGGTGAAGACCGTCGGCGCCGAACTGGCCGAGCAGGTGCGCGACGCGACCCTGCGCATCTATCGCCACGCCGCGAACTACGCCGCCGAGCGCGGCATCCTGCTGGCCGACACCAAGTTCGAATTCGGCACCGACGCCGACGGCCGCCTGTACGTGATGGACGAAATGCTGACCCCGGATTCGTCGCGCTACTGGCCCGCCGACGAGTACGAAGTCGGGATCAGCCCGCCGAGCTACGACAAGCAGTTCGTGCGCGACTATCTGGAAACCCTGGACTGGAACAAGACCGCACCGGGCCCGCGATTGCCCGCCGAGGTCATCGACCGCACCCGCGCGAAATACGCCGAGGCGTTGCAGCGGCTGGCGGGGATTTCGGTGGATTGAAGGCGATGACGGACGCGCGATCGTTCGGTGGCACCCTGACTGCCGACGATTTCGTCGCCGCCCAGACATTGCACATGCGCAAGTGGCGCAAGCGCCAGTTCGCGCTCGTCGTCGTGGTCGCGATCTTCGGCGCCGCACTCGTCCGGTACGGTCCGCCGATGCTGGGCGTGATCGTCCTCGGCGCGGGCATCGGCGGCGGCGCGGGCCTCCTCGTGCTGCACGCGTTCAAGCTGCCGCGCGCGTGGAAGCGGCTGTTCGGACAGCAGAAGTCGCTGCACGAGCGCTTTTCCTATCACTGGGACGATGCGGGTCTGCACGTCGCCACTTCGCTCGCGCAGGCCAGACGGCCATGGACGCATTTCACCGGGTTCGACGAAGACGCACGCTCGATCCTGCTCTACCATTCGGACGCGATGTTCGAGCTGATTCCGAAGCGCTGGTTCGCCGAAGCCGAATCGCTCGACGCGCTTCGCGCGGAAATTTCCCGTCATCCCTTCGCCGCCAGGACATGAACGCATGAACACCACCGCCGAAGCGCCATCCGCCGAGCGCCCCATCGACCGCTGGCTCGCGCAGTATTCCTCCGATCACGTCAACCCCACCAACCAGAAGATCCACCATGTCGCGGTGCCGCTGATCGTGTGGTCGGTGACCGCGTTCCTGTGGTGCATCCCTGTGCCCGGGAGCTGGTTCGGCAGCGGCTTCTGGGCGGCGATCGCCGCGTTCGCCGCGTGGATGTTCTACTACCGCGCCTCGCGCATGCTTGGCCTGTCGATGCTCGTGGTGTTCGTGGCCCTGCTGTGGCTGAATCGCTGGCTGCAGGCGACCATCGGCATCGAAGGCCTGCTGTGGCTGGCGACGGGTGTCTTTGTCGTGGCCTGGATCGCGCAGTTCGTCGGCCACAAGATCGAAGGGAAGAAACCGAGCTTCCTCACCGATCTGGTGTATCTGTTGATCGGCCCGACGTGGGTGCTCAGCAAGGCGTTGCGCAAGCTCGGCCTGAAATACTGATGCGCGCCTCCGCGGCGCGCCACCGCGTCGCATCGGCACCACTGTGACGACAACGACGACGCTCACCGAGCGCGGCCTCGGTGCGCGCGACTTCGCGCTCGTGCTGCTCGTGTGCGTGGTCTGGGCCGGGAATTTCCTCACCTCCGCGTTCGCGCTGCGCGAAGTGCCGCCGTTCCTGTTCAGCGCGCTGCGCATGACGCTGCTGGCCGCGCTGTTGATCGCGTTCCTCAAGCGCCCGCCGCGCGCGCAGTGGCCGCGCCTGATCGCGGTGGCGCTGCTCAACGGCGCGCTGCATTTCGGCACCAGCCTGTGGGCGCTGCGGATGGCGGGCGACCTGTCCTCGCCCGCGATCGTGATGCAGAGCTACATCCCGATGGCGGTGCTGCTGGCGTGGTGGGTGCTGGGCGAACGCTTCGCCTGGCGCACCGGTTCGGCCATTGCCCTGAGTTTCGCGGGCGTGCTCGTGCTCGGCTTCGATCCGCTGGTGCTCGACCATCCGGCGTCGCTGCTGATGATGCTGTTCTCCGCGTTCCTGATCGCGCTGGGCACGGTGTTGATGCGCGGCCTGAGCGGCATCGATGCGATCAGCATGCAGGGCTGGACCGCGGTGATCGGCATCCTGCCCTTGCTCGCGATCAGCGCGCTGATCGAACCCGGCGGCGTCGCCGCGCTGCGCGGCGCGGGCCCGGCCACTTGGGGCGCTGTCGCGTATTCGGCGGTGTTCGCGTCGCTGATCGGGCACAGCGTGTTTTTCGGCCTGGTGCAGCGCCATCCGGTGGTGCAGGTCACGCCGTATCTGCTGCTCACGCCGGTGTTCGCGGTGGCGCTGGGAATATTGATCTGGGGCGATCGTCCCGGGCCGCAGTTGTGGATCGGCGGCGCGATGGTGCTCGGCGGCGTGCTCGCGATCGCGCTGCGCGCACGCGCGAAGGCGCTGGCGCGCAGCTGAAGCGACACGCGCGGACAAGGCGCCGCCGCGCGCATTCACGCATTCCGGCGCGCATTCCGGACACGCTTCGCGCATGCGATGCAAAAAAACGCGACGCGCATCGAAAAGACGCGCATGCGGCGCATCCGACTGTCCGCTCCACGCATCCGCCTACGTGATTCCGGATGAGGTTCTTCCCGACCGATGGAATGACCACGCATCCCCCGGAGATCACCATGTCGTCCCTGCCCGGCAAAGCCTTTCGCTTCTGCGCGATCGCCGCATGTTCCGTCATCGTCGCCAACGGCTGCAGGCTCGATCACAGACCCATCATTTCGCCGGGCACCGTCGCTCCGGGGCAGTACTGCCCGGGAGATACGCTCACCGCGTCCTACGATTTCCTGCGCTTCGCCGGCGGGGTCTGCACACCGCGCGCGGGAAGGCCCACCGAATGCGCCACCGCGGCGCCGACGGTGACGATGACCAGCACGCCCGCATTGTTCCCGCCGACGACCCTGCAGAGCTACCAGAACACGATCAGCTTCCCCGCCAGCGGCGACCGCGTGGACGTGAGCTTCGCTTACGGCACCGGTTCGGTCTTCGTACCCCCGTCGACGGTGCTGCTGAACGTGCGCGACAACACCGACAGCGCCACCCGCATCATCGGCAACCTCGATACGGCACTGCCGCACATGGGCCATTGCGCCGCGGGTTTCGCCATCCCCAGCTATGCGCCGGTGGAAGTACCGATGCCATCGCCGCGGCTCGGCGTCACCGGCATCTGCAATCCCGCCAGCAACGGCGTCCCGGTCAACCTCACGATCAGCGGAAGCGGACCCGGCGAAAGTTTCCCGGTCACGCTCGCGCCCGGCGAATGCCTCGACCCGAGCGCACCGGGCGTGCCGGCATTCGTCGCGAACGCGACCATGATCGGCGTCTCGCCGGCCGGCCTGCGCTGCGGCCCCGGCGGCGACGGCACGACCATGCCGCAGCCGATCCCGCCGCCGATTTCGACGCTCGTGCGCCAGGCCTGCCGCTGAGCGCATCGACGCGCCGAAACCGGGCCGCACGATGCGGCGCGGGTATCGGCACGTCGTCGCGCCACGCTGCGAACCGGTCCCCGACCGCATTTTTACGCCATTCCGAACGATCGCTTTCTTTCACGCGCTTCCTCAAGGACATCCGCATGCGCATGCTTCGACACACATGGATCCGTGGCGGCATCATCGCCGCATGCTCGGTCTGGATCGCCACCGGCTGCATCATCGATCGCGGCCCTTTGCGTCGAGGTTTCGGCGAACTTGCGCCCAGGGCGTATTGCCCGGGCGACACGATCGCCGTGTCGTACGATTTCCTGGAAGATCTGCGCTGCCCGGCCGGACTGGAAGACACCTGCACCAGTTTTTCGCCGAACGTTGCGATCACCAGCGAGCCGATGGTCTTTCCGGCGCGATCGTTCAGCGGCTACACCGGCAGCTTCACCGTGGCGGCCCCGGACCTGGACCGCTTCAGCGTGCTGTTCAATCCGGATCGCGACGAGGTCCTGATCCCGACCGCGGACATCCGCGACGGCAATCGCGTCTTCGTCGGTCGCGACAGCCGCGATCTGACCTATGTCGCGACCCGGCAGGGGCCGCTCGACAACGTGCTCACGCACGGCGGCATGTGCGCCGGCAGCGAAGCGGTGAACACGCCGCAGACGCTGCCGGGTCTGCCGCAGTTCTCGCCGAATCTGGTGCTGACCGACCTGTGCAACGTCAACGCGGTGCCGGTGATCGTCACCTTGTCCGGCGGCAGCGATGGCACGACGTACACGCAGACGCTCGCGCCGAACCAGTGCCTCGGCGAGATGCCGGGCGTACCGACCAGCACCCGCAACGCACGCGTGGTCGACGTGCGACCGATGACCCCGGACCCCGGCACGCGCTGCACCGCCACCGGCCCGAACATGCCGCCTCCGCCGCTGCGCACGCGCATCCGGATGCAGTGCCGTTGAAACGATCGCGTACCGCCGCAGCGTTCCCATTCCCCCTTTCCACCGAGGCATCGCCATGACCCCGATCCGCACCCTTTCCTGCATCGCCCTCGCGTTGACGCTGAGCCTCGCCTCGGCGCTGTCCGCGCACGCCGGCTCCGCCACCGCACAGTTGCAGTACTTCGACAAGACCACCTACAGCGGCGATCTCGCCGTCTCCGTCGATCTGTACGATCCGCCGCAAAAGCCCGGCCAATACGTCGTGCCGAAACGCTATCCGGCGACCTTGCTGTTCGAACGCCCGGATCGCTTCCGCCTCGTGCTGCGCCCCGGCGCCAAGGACGAATTCCGTGCGGTCGCCGAAGCCGGCATCGTGCATTGGAAGGACAGCGCCACGGGTCTGTCGGGCAAGGAAGAAGCCGGCAAGATCGTCGACCCGCTCGCGCTCGCGCTGCTCGGTGCCGCCGGAGAACTGCTGCGTTTCAGCGCCGCCAAGGATCTGGTGCTGCCCAAAAGCAGCAAGCTCAGCGGCGCGCGCCTGCAGCCGAACACCTGGGGCACCGGCGTCGAGCAGGGCACCGCCTGGTTCTCGTCCGAGGGCAAGCCGGTCGGCTTCGAATTCGTGCTGGCCGACGGCACGAAGGTCTTCATTTCGGTCCTGCTGTTCAAGCAGAACGTGAAGACGACGCCGGGCGATTTCCAGCTGTGATCCGACGGCCCACCGGGCCTGTCGACGACCCGGAGACCGCCGCTTTCCATGCGCAGGGACGTGCTTTCGCGAACGATCCAGACCGATGAGCGCGGCGACAGACGGTCGCATGCGCTCCCGCGGACACGCGCAGTTGCGGACATGCCGCCCGGCGCCATGTCCTGTCGCGCACGCTGCCCACGTTCACCTGCCCGGCGCCGTCGCGCAAGGCACGGACGCCCCACACCGACCCAAGCGATCGACACCGACCATCGACTCTCGAGAGACTTCGACATGCGACCTCTTTCCCTCGGCAAGACCCTGCTCGGCATGCTGGCCGCCGGCGTGCTGCTCACCAACGGCTGTGCGCTGCCGCACGCGGAACTGCGTCCTCCGAACGTGGACATCGGACGGGTGTCGCCGGCGCAGTTCTGTCCCGGCGACACCGTGACCGCGAGCTACAACCTGACCCAGGAACAACCCTGCGTCTCGCGCTCCGGTTTCGACTGCGCCACGCTGCAACCCACGATCACCATGGCTAGTACGCCGATGTCGTTCGCTCCGCGGACCGCCACCGCCTTCGCCGGCAACATCGACTTCACGCCCGCGGCCGACAGCGTGGACGTCAGCTTCACGGCGGCGTCCAGGGGCCTCACCTATCCCATCGTCACCATGAGCGGAGCGCAGGGTTTTCAGATCGTCAACCTGGTCAACAACACCGCGAACACGCGGCGCATCACCGGCGAGATCATGCGGACCGTGAACCACGGCGGCATGTGCGCGGGCAGCGCGCCCACCCACGCCGACGGCGTGCTGCCCGGGCCGCCCGAGGTGTCCGCGAACCTGCGCACGCGCCGCATCTGCAACAGCAGCACCACACCGCTGCGGCTGACCATCACCGGCGCGCCCGGCGAAATGGTCGAACGCGATCTCATGCCCGGCCAATGCCTCGATACCGGCGAGCCCGGGGTTTCGCCGGAGGTGGCGATGGCCCGCACCTACAGCGTGCGCGCGCTGACGGTCGATCCGATGGCGCAGTGCGGCGCGGTCCAGGGCAGCACGCCGCCCGCGCCGCTGCAGACGACGATCGCGCTGAGCTGCGGCATGTGAGACGGCCGACGGGCCGCCCGACGCAACGCCGCCATCGCATGCCTACATTCAAGGAACCCGACATGACGCCCATTCGCACCGCCTCCCGCGTCCGCAGCGTGCCGCAGCGGCTCGCGCTCTCGCTTTGCCTGGCATTGACGACCGCATTGGCCGCACCGCTCTTCGCGTCTCCCACCGCCAAGCAGACGCTGCTCGACATCGACAAGACGACCTACAGCGGTCAGCTCGAACTGCACGTCGACCGTTACGATCCACCCGGCAAGGACGGCAAGCCCGCCGTGCCCGAACGCTATCGCGCGCAGGTGCTGTTCGAGCGTCCGGACCGCTTCCGCCTGGTGCTGCGACCCGGCGAGTGGAACGAGTTCCGCGCCGTCGGCGAAGCCGGCATCGTGCGCTGGCTGCATCCTGCGACCGGCATTTCCGGCAAGCAGGCCGCCGAAGACGTGACCGATCCGCTGGCGCTGTGGCTGCTCGGCACCGCCGGAGATCTGCTGCGCTTCACCGGCGCGACCGATCTGCCGCCCGGCGGCATGAAGGGCGGGCTGCGCGGCGTACGCCTGGATCCGGAGACTTACGGCACCACCGTCGTGCAGGCGACGGCGTGGTTCGACAAGGAGACGCCCGTCGGCATGGAATTCCGCCTGCAAGACGGATCGAGCGTGTTCGTCTCGATCCTGCGGTTCGACCGCAACGTGCAGACCTCGCCCGGCGACTTCCAGCTCTGAAGGCCTGTTGGACATCTCCGGCGCACGCATCGGTCGACACCGTCTCGTTCACCCACGGTGCAAATCCACGCACCCGACGGTGATCATGCTCCGTGCAAGCGGGTCCGGATGACGTCGGGGAAACCCCTGTGGGAGACGCAAGTCGCGACGGGCTGCCGGATTCGGGAAACCCCCTGTGGGAGCGACGGAAGTCGCGACGCTTTTCGCAGACTTTCCCGCAGCCTGTCGCGACTCCCGTCGCTCCCACAGGAGCTGCGGCGACATGTCGGGTAGCGCGGCCGTCAGGCCGCTCTACCGGCGATCCTGCAGGGTCGCCGAGATTCCAAACAGGTTCCGAGTCGCGGCCTCAGTCCGCGTCCGTCTCCGGAAACATCGCCGCGGTCGGGCGGAAGCCGCGCGGCGCATAGCCGAAATCGCGCTGCGCATCGGCCGGGTCGAACACCAGGTCGCTGCGCATGCGCGCCACCGCGGCTTCGTTGAAATCCAGCGCGAAGCCCGCGGCGTGCGCCGCGGCCAGGATGACGTTGAACACGCCGCCCGGCACTTCGTGCAGCGTCGGCGGCGGCTGCAGCGCCGCCAGCACCCGCGCCACCATCTCGCGATAGGCCAGGGTTTCGCCGCCGGGCAGCGCGTAGGCGCGCCCGCGCGCGGCGTCGACATCGAGGCAGCGGAACGCGGCGTCGGCGAGATCGTGCGCGTGCACCGGTTGACGCAGGCCGTTCGCGCCGCGCGGCAGCACGATGCGGCCGAATCGGCGCGCGACCGCGGCGATCCGGGTCAGATTGCGGTCGCGGCCCACGCCATACACCAGCGTCGGCCGCAGCACGGTGGCCGATGCGGCGCGCGCGGCCGCGGTCTCGAACACCCTGCGCTCGCCCTCGCGCAGGCGCACGGCGAGATCGCGTTCCTCGGCATCGGCCGAACCGCGCTTGACCTCGATGCTGGTGGAACCGAAGGCGACGATCCGCGGTGTCCGCAGATCGCTGCGCGCGTACCAGTGCGCGAAAAGATCCAGCGGCCCGCAGCTGAAGATCGCATCGGGGTGCGGCGGCAGTCCGGCGACCTGCTGCAGATCGCCCGGCAGCCAGACCAGTCCGGGCTGCTCCGCGCGTGGCGTGCGCGACACCGCGTACACGCGCCAACCGTCGTCGCGCAGACGATCGAGCAGCGGCATGCCGACCTGACCGCTGGCGCCGAACACGACAGCGGTCTTCATGCGCCAACCCGCAGGCTGGCGCTGAGCGCAGCGAAGCCCAGCGTTTCGGGCATATCGTTGATCAAGCTGGGCTTCGCTGCGCTCAGCGCCAGCCTACGCATCTGCGGCCCGGATGCATTCGCGAAACGTCCGACTTGCATGGCTCAGAAATACCGGGCGTTGACGATGAAATGCACGCCCACGCTGGCCGCATACCCCAGCGCCACCGCCCAGCTCCACTTCAGATGGCTGAAGAAGGTGTATTGGCCGCGCGCCTGCCCCATCAGCGCGACGCCCGCGGCCGAGCCGATCGACAGCAGACTGCCGCCGACGCCCGCGGTGAGCGTGACCAGCAGCCACTGGCCGACGCTCATGTCGGGGTTCATCTGCAGCACCGCGACCATCATCGGAATATTGTCGAGCACCGCGGAGATCAGGCCGACCAGGATGTTCGCGCGCGTCGGCCCCAGATCGCCGTAGAACCACTGCGAGCCGACCGCGAGCCAGCCGCAGAATCCCAGCGCGCCGACGCACATGATCACGCCGAAGAAGAACAGCAGCGTGTCCCACTCCGCGCGCGCCACCTGCTCGTAACTGTCGAAGGCGTCGACATCGCCGGGCGCACCTTCGCGGTCGAAGGCTTCCGCCTCGATCCGCTGCGCGGTGCGCGACAAGCGCCAGCCGTAGAGTTTCAGCAGCGCGAGACCCGACATCATCCCCATGAACGGCGGCAGATGCAGGAACTGGTGGAAACCGACCGCCAGCGCGATGGTGAGCGCGAACAGCGCCACGATGACGACCGCGCCGCGCTTCGCCCGGACCTCGTCGTGCGCGGGCTCCGGCGCGCCGCGCGGCACCGCGAAATGCATGCAGACCGCGGGCACCAGCCAGTTCGCCAGCGCCGGCAGGAACAGCGCGAAGAACGTCCAGAACCCGACCCGCCCGCTCTGCCACACCATCAGCGTGGTGATGTCGCCGAACGGGCTGAAGGCGCCACCGGCATTCGCGGCGACCACGATGTTGATGCACGACAGCGCCACGAACTTCGGGCTGTCGCGACCGACCGCCAGCACGACCGCGCACATCACCAGCGCGGTGGTCAGATTGTCGATCAGCGGCGACAGGAAGAACGCGATCAGGCCGGTGATCCAAAACAGTCGGCGATAACCGAAGCCGCGCCGCAGCAGGCGCACGCGCAGCACCTCGAACAGATTGCGTTCGCTCATCGCGTTGACGTAGGTCATCGCCGCGAGCAGGAACAGCAGCAGTTCGGCGAACTCCAGCAGATAGTCGCGGACCGCTTCGTGCGCGAGTTCGGCCTGGCCCTGCTGCACGGCGACGATCGCCAGCACGGCCCAGATCGCGCCCGCGGCCATCATCACCGGCTGCGATTTGCGCAGATGGGTGTATTCCTCGGCGATCACCAGCACATAGGACGCGACGAACAGCGCGATGGCGGCGTAGCCGCCCCAGTGCGCGGTCAGATCCATGTAGGCATCGGAGGCCAGCGCCAGCGTCGGGCACAGCAGGGCGAAGACGGCCGCGGCGGCGGCGTGCGCGCGGCGGCGTGCGGTCGTATGCATGCAGAGCGGTTCCCTCGTCGACAACCGCAGCAGTGTAGCGTCGACGATGGCGATGGCCTACGGCTGGGGCGCCGGCTTCGGCAGCGTCGCCCGCAGCCACAGATAGCCGGCCACCGCCGCGATCACCGACGCGCAGAGCACGCCGAGCACGCTGCTGTCGGCCAGGGCCGGTGCGGCGTCGAACGCCAGCGAGGCGATGAACAGGCTCATGGTGAAACCGATGCCGCACAGCAGGCCCAGGCCGACGATGGTCTTGAAGTCGAGCCCGTCGCCGAAGCGGGCGATGCCGGTGACGTGGCCGAGCAGCGCCGCCAGCACGATGCCGATCGGCTTGCCCAGCAGCAGACCCAGCGCGATGCCCAGCGGCACCGGCGCCAGCACGTCGCCCGGTGCCACGCCGCCCAGCGCCAGCCCCGCGTTCGCGAACGCGAAGACCGGCAGGATGCCGTAGGCCACCCACGGATGCAGCGCGTGTTCGAGATGCTCCAGCGGCGAATGTTCGATCTCGTCGTCGATCGCATCGTCCCTGCGCACGTGCGGAATCATCAGGCCGGTGACCACACCGGCGAGGGTCGCGTGCACGCCGGACTTCAACACGCACACCCACACCACCACGCCCAGCAGCAGGTAAGGCGTCAACGAACGCACGCCGCGACGGTTCAGCACCGCCATGATCGCGATGGCGACGCCGGCCGACACCAGCGCCGTCGTCGACAGATCGCTGGTGTAGAACACGGCGATGATCACGATCGCGGCGAGATCGTCGAGCACCGCGATCGTCGACAGCAGCAGTTTCATCGCCACCGGCGCGCGCGAACCGAGCAGCGAGAGGATGCCGAGCGCGAACGCGATGTCGGTCGCCGCCGGAATCGCCCAGCCCTGCATCGCCACCGGGTCGTCGCGGTTGATCGCGGCGTAGATCAGCGCCGGGCAGGCCACGCCCGCCAGCGCGCACAGCAGCGGCTGGATCAACTGCGCCCGGCTGGACAGCTGGCCGCTGAGCACTTCCCGCTTGATCTCCAGCGCCACCAGCAGGAAGAAGATCGCCATCAGGCCGTCGTTGATCCACAGCAGCAGCGGCTTGGCCAGATTCAGCTGGCCCACGCGCACCTGCACCGGCAGTTCGCGGAAACCGTCGTAGAACGGCGACAGCGGCGAATTCGCGAGCAGCATCGCCAGCACCGCCGCACCGATGAGCAGGATGCCGCCTGCGGCCTCCAGCCGGAAGAATTCCTGCAGCCCGCGCACCGCGCGCGAAGGCAGCCCCGGCGTACGCGCGTCCTGATGCGTCGTCATGCGATCACCGCGCCAGCAGCAGTTCGGCCACGACCCACGCGACGAACGCGAGCAGCAGCACCCAGCCTTCGGGCCGGCTGATCTGCAGGTCGCGACGCAGCATCGGATACAGCAGCAGCGATGCCGCGAGCGCGGCCGGCAGCTCGAAGCCGACGAAGGACGTGGGGATCGGCAGATCGCGCAGCGCGGCCATGCCGCCGACCACGATCAGCAGATTGAACAGGCTCGAACCGATCACGTGGCCGACGACGATGTCGCCCTGCCCGCGACGCGCGGCCGAGACCGCGGCGACGGCTTCCGGCAGCGCGGTGGCGATGGCGACCACGATCAGACCGGTGAGCACCGGGCTCAGGCCCCACGCGGTGCCGACGATGGGCACGTGCCGCACCAGCCACAGCGCGCCGAAATACAGCAGCGCGGCGCCGATGGCGAAGCGGACGAGATTGAGGCCGAGGCCGTCGCCGGTCTTGAGGAACCCCGCGAGTTCCTCCTGCAATTCCGGCGTTTCGCGCCGGCCGAGCACCAGCGCGATGGCGACCACGACCACGAACGCGACCACGAAGAGCAGGCCCTCGACGCGCGTGAGCACGCCGTCGAAACCGAGCGCGATCAGCGCGAGCGTGGCGAGCACCAGGCAGATCAGCAGCGGCGCCAGCGCGCGCCAGCGCACCAGCAGCGGCGCCGCGATCGCGGCGAGACCGAGGGTGAGTCCGAAATTGACGATGTTGCTGCCGATGGCGTTGCCGAGCGCGAGGTTCTGGCTGCCGACGACGAAGGCGCGGGCATTGACCGCGAGCTCCGGAATCGACGTGCCGAAGGCGACCAGCAGCAGGCCGGTGGCGAACGGCGACCAGCCGAAGCGCCGCGACAGCCCGGACGCGCCCTTCAGGATCGAGTCGCCGCCCAGCGCGAGGAACAACAGCGCCAGCAGGCACCAGCCCAGTGACAGGATCATCGCAGCGTCTCCCTTGGCATCGTCCGCCCGATTCTATGCCAGACCGGCGGGACGTGCGCCTCAGCCGCAGCCTTCGACGTAATCGATCTGCGGCGGGACACCGATGCGCCAGGCCACGATCGCGCCGCCCGCATCGGTCTCGAACACGAGCGCGGCAGGACCGCCGGCGGCATCCTGCGTGCGCAACGTGCGCGCACCCTCGACGTATTTGTGCGGCGTCGACTGCATCGCGGGATACAGTCGCGCGATGTCGTCGGCGGACATGCCGACCTTGCCGCCGCCGGGCGCGAGGATGGCATCGCTGCGCACATCGATGCGCGCGAACTTGCCGCCTTCGAACATGAAGGCGAAGGGGAACGGCGGTGCGCCGCGCGGTGCCGGCGCCAGGAAGTAACAACCGCCGGCATCGTCCGGTGCGCCTTCGAGCGCCTTGCCCCAGGCCATGCGCACGGCTTCTTCGTCGGCGCCGAAAGGCGCGGGTCCGAAACCGGCGAACGTGATGGTGCCGGCCGCAGGCCGTATGCCCGGCACGGCATCGACCGCAGGCGGCGCATCCGTGGCGACTGCAGGCGGCGCATCGACGGCAGGTGTCGTCGCGGGCGTCGCGGGCGCTTCGTCGCGACAGCCGGCAAGCGCGACCAGAGCCGCGGCGATGAGAGCGGGGATCAGGATCGGCGTGCGCATGCGACGGCTCCGGCGAAGGGGTCGGCACAGGGTAAACCGCCGCATCGCGCGCCGCGATGCGGCGTGCGGATCGCACGACCGGCCATGCGCCGTCGCGCATCCTTCACGACATGAAATGTTTCCGCAGTCCCGCCCAGCACTGCTGGTAGTCGCGCTGGCGATGCGCGGCGTCCAGCGCCTGCTGCGTGGGCCGCAGCGTCGCCCGGGTTTCGAACATGAAGGCCATGGTGTCGCGGATGTAATCGGGCTTCGAGGTATCGCTGTTCGACGCCTTCTCGAAGGTCGACGCGTCCGGGCCATGACCGGTCATGCAGTTGTGGATCGAACAACCGCCCGGCGCGAAGCCGTCGGCCTTCGCGTCGTACGCGCCGTGCACCAGACCCATGAACTCGCTGGCGATGTTGCGATGGAACCACGGCGGACGGAAGGTGTTCTCCATCGCCAGGATCCGCGGCGGGAAGATCACGAAATCGAGATTGCCCACGCCGGGCGAATCGGTCGGCGAACTGAGCACCAGGAAGATGCTCGGATCGGGATGGTCGTAGCTGATCGAACCGATGGTGTTGAAGCGGCGCAGATCGTACTTGTACGGCGCATGGTTGCCGTGCCAGCCGACCACATCGAGCGGCGAATGATCGATCGTCGCGCGCCACAGATGGCCCTGGAACTTGCCGATCAGTTCGAAATCCTGTCCAAGGGCCGCGCCTTCGACATCCTCGAACGCCGCGTTCGGCGTGAGGAAATCGCGCGGATTGGCCAGACCGTTGCTGCCGATCGGGCCGAGGTCGGGGAGACGCAGGAAGGCGCCGAAGTTCTCGCACACATACCCGCGGGCGACGCCGTCGGGCAGCGACACGCGGAAGCGGATCCCGCGCGGGATCACCGCGATCTCATGCGGCTCGATCTCGATCACGCCCAGCTCGGTGTCGATCTTGAGCCGCCCCTGCTGCGGCACGATCAGCAGTTCGGCGTCGGCGTCGTAGAAGAACCGGCCGATCATGTCGCGGTTGGCCGCGTACAGATGGATGCCGACGCCCGCCATCGCCGCAGGCGAACCGTTGCCGGCCATGGTGAACAGACCGTCGATGAAATCCACCGCGGCGGCGGCCGGATCGGTGCCCGGCAACGGCAGCGGACTCCAGCGCAGCTGATCCGGCGGCACCGGCCCGGCCCCGAAATCGTTGTGGAAGTCGGGATGATGATGCGCGACGAAGCCGCCGTGCATCGCCGCCGGCCGGATGCGATACATCCAGGTGCGGCGGTTCTGGTGGCGCGGCGCGGTGAACGCGGTGCCGCTGATCTGCTCCGCATACAACCCGTGCGCCACGCGCTGCGGCGAATTGCGCCCCACGGGCAGCGTGCCGGGAATCGCCTCGCTGGCGAATTCGTTGCCGAAGCCGGATTGGTAGCCGTTGGATTTCAGGGTGGGCGACATGCGCTGGCCTTTACGCTGCGGGCGCCGCTCCCGTCGGGAGGGGCCATCTCATCTTGCTCAGAGGAAACCGCGCTTCATCTGGTCGCGCTCGATGCTTTCGAACAGCGCCGTGAAGTTGCCTTCGCCGAAGCCTTCGTTGCCCTTGCGCTGGATGATCTCGAAAAAGATCGGACCGACCGCGTTCAGGGTGAAGATCTGCAGCAGCTTGCGCTGTTTGGTCTCTTCGTCGGCATCGATCAGGATCTTGTTCCTGCGCAGGCGCTCGACATCCTCGCCGTGATCCGGCACGCGCTGGTCGATGACGTCGAAATAGGTGTCGGGCGTATCCAGGAATTGGATGCCGGCCGCGCGCATCGCCTCGACCGTGGCATAGATGTCGTCCGTGAAACAGGCGATATGCTGGATGCCTTCGCCGTTGTACTGCTGCAGGTATTCGTTGATCTGCGACTTGGGATCGGACGATTCGTTCAGCGGGATGCGGACGATGCCGTCGGGCGCGGTCATCGCCTTCGACAGCAGGCCGGTCTTCGCGCCCTTGATGTCGAAATAGCGGATCTCGCGGAAGTTGAACAGGCGCTCGTAGTAGTTCGACCACTTGTCCATGTTGCCGAAATAGAGATTGTGGGTGAGGTGATCGATGAAGGTCAGCCCAAGCCCCTTGGGCATCATCTCCGCGCCCGGCAGCCATTCGTAGTCGGGATCGTGGATGGTGCCCTTCTCGTCGTAGCGATCGACGATGTACAACATGCAGCCGCCGATGCCTTCGATCACCGGCGCGGCGACGGCCTTGGTGAGTTCCTTGTGGGTGATCGGGGTAGCGCCGTTCTTGAGCGCCTGCACCCGCACCCACTCGGCGAGCTTGTTCACGCGGATCGCGAAGCCGCAGGCGCTGGGGCCGTGCTTGGCGACGAAATCGGCGGCGAAGGAGTCCGGATCTTCGTTGATCAGGAACGTGCAATCGCCCTGGCGGTAGGTGCTGATCGGCCGCGTCTTGTGACGCGCGACCTGCACGAAGCCCAGCCGGCGGAAGTAGTCGTGCATCTGTCCGACCTGGTCGGCCGGCGCGGCGAATTCGACGAACTCGAAGCCGTCGATGCCCATGGGATTCTCGAAGGTGGTGACCTGCATGCCGGGATTGGGCTGGGCGTTCATGGCGGGCGTCCTGTGGCGTACTGCGGGTGACGGAAACGATGGAGCACGGGCGTTGCGTGCGGCGCGGCGGCGCTTGCGACGGCCGCGTGCCGGGAATATAGTTTCAGCTGAAACTATTTGCAAGGCAGGCCATGACCACACCTTCCGCCGCCGCCGACACGCATGCCCGGCATCCGCATGCGCAGCTCGATCTCGAACACTTCCTGCCGTACCGGCTCAGCGTGGTGTCGAACCGGATCAGCCAGATCATCGCCGACACCTACGCGCGTCGGTTCGGCATCGGCATCACCGAATGGCGGGTGATCGCGGTGCTGGGACGCGAACCCGGGCTGTCGGCGAACGGCGTGGCCGAGCGCACGGCGATGGACAAGGTCGCCGTGAGCCGCGCGCTGGCGCGACTGATGGAACGCGGACTGGTGCAGCGCGATACCCACGGCGACGATCGCAGGCGTTCGGTGCTGGAATTGAGCGCGGCCGGCTACCGGATCTACGACGAGGTGGTGCCGCTGGCGCTGGCGCGCGAACGCGCGCTGCTCGCGCATTTCAGCGACGAGGAAAAACGCCAGCTCGACACGCTGCTGGACAAACTGGGACAGGGCCTGCACGGGCTCGCGCACGAGGACGGCGCGGACTGATCGCCAGCGCCGCGCCCGGGCAAAATGCGCAGGCCAAACCGCGCAGGCGGAGTTGAGCGCAGGAACGCAGGCTGGGCTGAGCGCAGCGAAGCCAGCGTCAGGTTTTCCCGGGAGATGCTGGGCTTCGCTGCGCGAAGCCCAGCCTACGTCCAGTCCAACCTACGCGCTCGCCGTCAGCGCAGCCAGCCGCGCATGCGTGCGCGCCGCGCGAACCAGACCAGGAACAGCGATCCCGCGAGCACCATCGACGGCATCGCCAGACCGCCCGGACCGTACACCGCATAGCTGTCGGCGATCAGGAACGCGTGGGTCATCTGCACCACCACGCCGATCAGCGACAACACCAGCACCGGCAACGCGAGACGGTTGCGCAGCAACAGCAGCAGGCAACCGGCGACGCCGCCGAACACGCCGATCGCGAAGGCCGCGGTGGCCCAGGCCGGACGCGCGAGACGCAGTTCGCGCGCGGCGTCCGGCATGGCCTTCAGAGCCTCGGCGGTGATCGTCGCGTCGGCGATGTAGGCCCACACGCCCATTCCGTTCCAGAGCAGGAACAACACGGCGGCCACCCAGAACCACGGCGGCGGTTTGGTCGACAGATGCATCGGAATTCTCCCCTTTCGATGAAACGTTCGAGCGATGGGTGGACACGTCCAGTGTGAATCTTCATGGAAAAACGGGCCCGCGTTTCCGCGGGCCCGCTTCCGGCCATCCGATCCGTCGGACAGCCCGGCCGCGGACGCGCCGCGGCGAATGCGTGCGGTGCCGATTACTTCACGCCGTGCATCAGACGCTGGACCAGCGGCGCGCCGATGAAGAGCAGCGCACCGGCGCCGACCAGCGCCCAGAAGCCGAAGGTGTAACCCGACAACGCCGAAGCCGCGGTCATGCCGCCCTCGCCGCTGACGTGACCGGCGAAGATGCCGGCTAGGTTGTTGCCGATGGCGATCGACAGGAACCAGCAGCCCATCGCGAGGCCGGCCAGACGGCCCGGGGCGAGCTTGGTGGTCATCGACAGACCGATCGGCGACAGGCACAGCTCGCCGACCGACTGGATCACGTAGACCATGAACAGGGTCCAGAACGGGATCTTGCCGGCGCCGTCGACCATGCTCGAGAGCGCGACCATCAACAGCAGGAAGGCGAGGCCGTTGAAGATCAGGCCGAGGCCGAACTTGCGCGGGATCGACGGATTGAGCTTGCCCATGCGCACCCACATCCACGCCATGATCGGCGCGAGGGTGATGATGGCGACCGAGTTGACCGACTGGAACCACGCGGTCGGGAATTCCCAGCCGCCGAGATCGCGGTCGACGATGCGTTCGGCGAGGAAGTTGAACGAGCTGCCGGCCTGTTCGAAGAACATCCAGAACATCACGTTGAAGAAGAAGATCAGCAGCATCGCCATGACCTTGTCGCGCGCGACGCCGCCCTCGCGGGCGCCCTCGGCGAGCAGCATCACCGCGGGGATGACGATCAGCGCCATCAGGATGCCCTGCAGCACCTTGGCGTCGATGGTCAGCAGGAAATAGAACAGCGGGATGCCGATGAAGGCGCCGATCGCCAGCACCATCAGCACCCGGCCCATGCCGGTCTGGTCCGGCGGCGGCAGGCCGATGCCCTTGAGCTGGTGACGGCCGAACCAGAACCAGACGAGGCTGAGGATCATGCCGATGCCGGCGGAGATGAACACCATCTTGTACGCGGGCATCGCGTCGGTGCCGAAGATCCGCTGCGCCAGCATCTGGGTCACGATCGGCGCGATCATCGCGCCGAGGTTGATGCCCATGTAGAAGATGGTGAAACCGGAATCGCGGCGCTCGTCGCTCTGGGCGTAGAGCTTGCCGACCATGGTCGAGATGATCGGCTTGAACAGACCGTTGCCGACGATGATCGTGGCCAGGCCCAGCTTGAACACGGTCTCGTTGGGCGAGGCCAGCAGGAACAGCCCGACCGCCATGATCACCGCGCCGAGCAGGATCGAACGCTGATAGCCGATGAGCTTGTCGGCGACGTAACCGCCGAAGATGGCACCGGCGTAGACCAGCGCGAGATACGCGCCGTAGAGCTCGCTCGCGGGCTTCTCGCCCGAGGCCTCGCCGCCGTGGAACTGGGCCACGATGTACAGCACCATCGCCCAGCGGATCCCGTAGAACGCGAAGCGCTCCCAGAACTCCGACATGAACAGCATCCACAGCGGTTTGGGATGCCCCATGATCTGCGTGAATTCGGGAATGGCCGGCTGGCCGGGTGTCGTCGTCGCTCCGCTCATGCGGGGTTCTCTCTTCTGATGGAATGTGGTCGGGACACGGGGCCGGCGCGAGCGCGCACAGCCGGCGGAGAATGACCGACCCGGGTCCGGGCCGTCAAACCGCGACCGTATTGCTGCGTCGCAGCAACCCTTTCCCTACATCACATCCGCATGCCCGGGATCAGCTACCGGCCGGATAGTTGTAGCTGGCCTGCAGGCCCAGCGGCAGCCCCAGTCCCCAGAACGCCAGAAGCAGCAAAGTCCAGCACACCAGCAATGTCACCGTGTAGGGCAGCATCAGCGCGACCAGAGTGCCGATGCCGGTCCCCTTCACGTAGCGCTGGCAGAAGACCACGATCAGCGGGAAATACGGCATCAGCGGCGTGATGATGTTGGTGGTGGAATCGCCGACCCGGTAGGCGGCCTGGGTCAGATCGGGCGAGACGCCCAGTTGCATCAGCATCGGCACCATCACCGGGCCGATCAGGCCCCATTTCGCGGACGCCGACCCCACCAGCAGATTCACCGAGGCCGTGAGCAGGATGATACCGAACAGGGTCAGGCCCATCGGCAACCGCATGTTCTTCAGCGCTTCCGCGCCTTCGACCGCGATCAGCGCGCCGAGATTGCTCTGGCCGAAGGCATAGATGAACTGCGCGCAGAAAAACGCCATGACGATGTAGTACCCCATGCCGCTCATCGACTTGCTCATGCCGGCGATGATGTCGCGATGGGTTTTCACCGATCCGGAGGCGATGCCGTAGACCACGCCGGGAATCAGGAAGAAGATGAAGATCAGCGCCACGATCGATTGCATCACCGGCGCCTGCGCGACCGCGAGCTGGCCGGCGACGCCGCCCGGCGCGTCCGCAGGCGCGCGCCAGGGCGAATCCGCCGGCAGCAGCGTGAGCACGAACAGCGCGGCCGCGACCAGCATCGCCAACACCGCGAACATCAGGCCGCGGCGTTCGTTGGCGGTCATCGCTTCCATCGCTGGCGGCAGTTGCGCCGGATCGCCGTCCACCGGGGTGTTGCGCAGCCTCGGCTCGATCACCCGGTCGGTGAGGAACCAGCCGACCGCGACGATCATGAAGGTCGAGGTGGTGGTGAAAAAGTAATTGTTCAGCGGATTGACCACGAACGCCGGATCGATCACCCGCGCCGCCGCCTGGGTGAGGCCGGCCAACAGCGGATCGAGACTCGACGGCACGAAGAACGTGGCGGAAAAGCCGCCGGACACGCCCGCGAACGCGGCCGCGATGCCGGCGAGCGGATGGCGACCCGCCGCGTAGAAGATCACCGCACCCAGCGGAATCACCAGCACGTAACCGGCGTCGACCGCGACATGGCTGAGCACGCCCACCGCGATCAGCGCCGGCGTCAGCAACCGCTTCGGCGTGACGCTCAGCATCGCGCGCAGGGCGGCGTTGATGAAACCGGTGTGTTCGGCCACGCCCAGGCCCAGCATCGCCACCAGCACCACGCCCAGCGGCGGGAAGTTGACGAAGGTCTTGACCATTTCGGCCATGAACGCGGTCAGGCTCGCGCCGGCGAGCAGGTTCTTGATCTGGATCGGCTCGCCGTTGCGCGGATCGATGGCGTCGAAGGACACGCCGGACAGCAGGGCCGACACGATCCAGACCACCGCCATCAGGCCCAGGAACAACAGGGCCGGATCGGGAAGCTTGTTCCCGATGCGTTCGACACTGTCGAGGAAACGGCTCATGAGGCCCGGCTTGGGCGGCGCGGTCTGGGGCATCGGTCGCGATCGTTGTTGGCGGAAACGCGATCCTAGCGGGGCCGAAGACGGTCGTGCAGAGACTTCCGGACGCAGACTGAACGCGTTATTCAGGCGCCTGCGGCGGCAGGTAACGGGCGTCGTCGAAGGTCGCGCACCACTCGGGCCGATAGACCACGATCAGCGCCATCGCGGCCCCGCAGAAGAAACCCTCGCCGAACATCATCGGCGGCGCGGCGGCGAGATAGGCCGCCATCGATGGATCGTCCTGCACGGCCGCGACGCCGGCCTTCAGCAGATGCGATGCCGCGATCGCGAGCGCACCGCCGAAGAACCCGCGCACCCAGACGTAGATCAACAGGTTCGGCGGCAACCGGCGCTCGATGAAGCGGCCGACCGCTTCGGACACCAGCACGCCCGAGACGCCGCAGACCAGAAAGTCCGGCGCCCAGCCGTACCAGGCGCTGCCCATCGCCCACGCGGCCAAGCTGACCGCCGCCATCGACCAGAGCGCGAAGCGCGCGCCGAACATCAGGCTGGCCACGGTGGCGCCAACGAAATGCAGCTTCACGCCCTGCAGCGCGTCGGCGTTGAACCAGCGCATCGCCGCCAGCGCCACGGTCGCGAACAGCAGCACGCGCAGCGCTTCGGGGTCGCCGCGCAGCTTGTACCAGGGCAGGCCGCGCGCGGCCCACGCGAGTGTCGCGCAGGCGAGCATGAATGCGATGCCGTGCGCGATGCCATTCGCGATGATCGCGGCCGACATCGTCGTCGATCCCTCAGCGCGTCGGCCCGATGACCGAACGCACGTCGAACAGTTCGGGGAAGAAGGTCAGATCGAGCGCCTGGCGCAGGAAACCGGCGCCGCTGGAACCGCCGGTGCCGCGCTTGAAGCCGATGATGCGCATCACCGTGCGCAGATGACGGAAACGCCAGATCTGGAACTGGGTTTCGAGATCGACCAGATCCTCGCACAGCGCGTACTCGCGCCAGTAGATGTCGGTGTTCTCGTAGATGCGTTCGAACACCGGCAGCAGCGCCGGATCGTGGACGTGCGCGCGGGTCCAGTCGCGCTCCACGTGCGACGCCGGCACCGCGTGGCCCCAGCGCGCGAGGTAGCGCAGGAATTCGTCGTACAGGCTCGGCGCATCCAGCGCGGCGCGCAGTCGCGCATGCGCATCGGGGTCGTATTCGAAGACCCGCAGCATCGCCGCGTTCTTGTTGCCCATCAGGAATTCGATGCTGCGGTACTGCAGCGACTGGAATCCCGACGACGGGCCGAGCACATCGCGGAACTGCATGTATTCCGAAGGCGTCAGCGTTTCCAGCACCGCCCACATCGCGGTCAGCTGCTCCTGCACGCGCTTGCAGCGCGCCGCGACCTTGCCGAACTGCCAGACGCGATCGTTGCGGAGGTGCTCGACCGCGGCGGTCAACTCGTGACCGAGCAGTTTCATCCACAGCTCGGCCACCTGGTGCTGGACGATGAACAGCATTTCGTCGTGATGCGGCGGGTTCGACAGCGGGTGTTGGGCGCTCAGCAGGCGGTCCAGTTGCAGATAGCCGCCGTAGGTCATGCGGCCCGAGAGGTCGGTGTGGATGCCCGCTTCGAGCGGGCGTTCGTTGCGATCGATGCTCATCCATACAGAGTAACGCACAACCGTATGGAAAACGCGTCGCATTCCCCTGTTCAGCCGGGCCGGTCATCGGATTGCAACCCACAGGCGCGACGATTTCCGTCACAATTCCCGACCCGCGCTCTGTCGCGGTGTCATCTTTCTGGATCGGGGGATCACCATGCTTCGTTTCGTTGGCCGCGCCGTTGCGGCCGGTGTCATCGCGTTGCTGTCCATCGCCGGCGCACCCGCGCTCGCGCAGACCATTCCGCTCACCGGCGGCACTTACAGCCAGGACTTCGACACGCTGTCGAACACCGCCGGCAGCACCACCAACACCACGCTGCCCACCGGCTGGCTGTTGACCGAAACCGGCGGCGGCGCCCGCGACAACGAGCAGTACGCGGTCGACACCGGCAGCAGCAACACCGGCGACACCTTCAGCTACGGCGCCGCCGGCAGCACCGAACGCGCGTTCGGCAGCCTGCGCAGCGGCACGCTGGTCTCGGTGATCGGCGCCTGCTTCACCAACGCTACCGGCAACACCCTCACCAGCCTCGCCGTCGCCTACACCGGCGAAGAATGGCGCCTGGGCACCGCGGCGCGCACCGACCGCGTCGACTTCCAGTACAGCCTCGACGCCACCTCGCTGACCACCGGCACCTGGGTCGACGAGAACACGCTCGACTTCATCACGCCGAACACCGCCACCGTCGGCGCGAAGATCGGCAACGACGCCGCCAACCGCACCGCGCTCAGCGCGACCCTCGGCGGCCTGTCGATCGGCAACGGCGCGACCTTCTGCTTCCGCTGGAGCGATGCCGACGCCTCGGGCGCCGACGACGGCCTGGCCATCGACGACTTCTCGGTCAACACCGGCGGCGTCGCCGTCCCGGCGCTGGCGGTCAACGACGTCACCATCGTCGAAGGCGACAGCGGCACCAGCACCGCGTTCTTCGGCTTCGGCCTGAGCCAGCCGGCCGGCCCCGGCGGCGTCAGCATCGACTACGCGACCGCCGACGGCACCGCCACTGCCGGCAGCGACTACATCGCCGCCAGCGGCACGGTCACCATCCCCGCAGGCAGCACCTCGGTGGTGGTCGGCATCACCATCAACGGCGACACCACGCCGGAAGCGAACGAGACCTTCTTCGTCAACCTCAGCAACGTCACCGGCGCGGTCGTCGCCGATGCGCAGGGCCTGGGCACGATCGAGAACGACGACGTCGCCGTGGTGCAGATCCACGACATCCAGGGCCCCGGCCTGACCTCGCCGCTCAACGGCGCGACGGTCACTACCGAAGGCATCGTCACCGCGCTGAAGTTCAACAACGGCTTCTTCCTGCAGACCGCCGACGCCAGCGTCGACGCCGACCCGGCCACCTCGCAGGGCATCTTCGTCTTCACCTCGACCGCGCCGCCGGCCACCGCCGCGGTGGGCAACCGCATCCGCGTCAGCGGCACGGTCACCGAGTTCACCCCCACCAGCAATCTCAATCAGCTGTCGATCACCGAGATCGTTTCGGTGACGTCCATCCAGGTGCTGTCCACCGGCAACGCCCTGCCCGCGCCGGTCGATCTGACCGCCGCCGATTTCTCCGCCGCCGCCACCCCGGGCACCGCCGAGAAATACGAAGGCATGCGCGTGCGCGTCGGCCAGGGCCTGGTGGTCTCGGGCTCGGACGGCAACATCACCGAGTCCAGCGCCACCTCGTCGACCACCGGCGTGTTCTACGTCGTGCTGCCGACCGTGCAGCGTCCGTTCCGCGAGCCGGGCATCGGCATCCTCGACACCTTCCCGATCCCGGGCGGCAAGACCCCGCCGCGCTTCGATACCAATCAGGAACGCCTGATGGTGCGCAGCCGCGGCCAGGTCGGCGCGACCGCGCTGGCGCTGGACGCCGAGGCGCAGATCGCCAACATGACCGGCGTGCTGGATTACTTCTCGGGTTCGTGGGCGATGCTGCCCGACGTGGGCTCGGGCACCACGACCGGCGGCAAGACGCCGACCGCGGTGGCCGACGCCGGTCCCGACGACGTGACCATCGGCGGCTTCAACCTGCTGCGCTTCTTCGATGAGATCAACGACAGCAACGGTGCGCCCACGCTCACCGCCGCCGCGCTCGACAAGCGTCTGACCAAGACTTCGCTGGCGATCTGCGACTTCGTGAAGGCGCCGGACATCCTCGGCGTGGTCGAAGTCGAGAACCTGCGCGTGCTCGGCCTGCTCGCCGACCGCATCAACGCCAACTGCGCGCGCGCGCCGCAGTACGTGCCGTATCTGGTGCAGGGCAACGACGTCGGCGGCATCAACGTCGGCTTCCTGGTCAGCACCCGTCTGGTCGGCACCGATCCGCGCGTCGAAGTGCTGGAAGTGACCCAGTTCGGCAAGGACACCGTCTTCAACAACCCGAACGGCAGCACCAGCCTGCTGAACGACCGCCCGCCGCTGATGCTGCGCGCGATCGTGCACGGCAGCGGCGGTGCGACCTATCCGGTCACCGCGATCGTCAACCACCTGCGTTCGCTCAACGGCATCGACGACACCGCCGCCGGTAGCAGCGGCTGGCCGACCGAAGGCGACCGCGTCCGCGCCAAGCGCCTGCAGCAGGCGGTGTTCCTCGCCAACCTCGTGCAGGCGCGCCAGGTCGCCGATCCGGCCGAGCGCATCATCCTGCTCGGCGACTTCAACGCGTTCGAGTTCAGCGACGGCTATGCCGACGTGATGGGCGTGGTGCGCGGCAACGCCGCCGCCGAAAACCAGGTCATCGCCTACGCTCCCAGCCCGATCACGCGTCCGCTGATCGACGGCTCGGAGCTGATCCCGGCCGCGGCCGACCGCTACTCCTACGTCTTCGAAGGCAACGCGCAGACCCTCGACCACGTCGTGCTGAACGAGCCGATGATCATGGACGCGGCCGACATCGTCGTCGACCACGCCCGCATCAACGCCGACTTCGGCGTGCACAACTACGGCGTCGCCGGCAACGGCATCCGCGTGTCCGACCACGACCCGGTGCGTGTCGCGATCTCGGTCGCGGCCTTCCGCAACGCCGACCTCGGCATCACCGCGACCGCGGCCCCGGCCACGGTGCACGTCAACGGCACCGCCACCTACACGGTCACCGCGAGCAACGCCGGTCCGGGCGACGCCGATTCGGCGTCGGTCGCGCTGGTCTTCAGCGCCGTGGTGAGCCCGGCGGTGACCGCGCCGGCCGGCTGGACCTGCACCGCGCCGGTGCAGACCACCACGACCACCGTCACCTGCACCACGGCCAAGTTCAGCAACGGCGCCAGCGCGGTGTTCACCGCCGACGTCGTGGCCGGCTCCGCGCTGGTCAACACCAGCATCGGCCTGCAGGCCGCGATCGCGTCGACCACCACCGATCCGGCCAACGGCAACAACCAGGCCTCGGCCAGCGTCGCCGTGGTCGCCGAAGCCGACCTCGCCGTCACCGCCAGCGCCGGCGGCACGATCGACGTGGGCGGTACCGCCAGCTTCACCGTCGTGACCACCAACAACGGCCCGGACGACGCCGAATTCGCCAGCACCGCGCTGGTCTTCGGTGCGCTGGTGTCGCCGACGGTGACCGCGCCGGCCGGCTGGACCTGCGCCGCGCCGGTGCAGGACGCCACCACCACCACCGTCACCTGCACCACGTCGGTGTTCGCGAACGGCGGCAGCGCCAGCTTCACCGCCAGCGTCCCGGCCGGTCCGGAACTGGGTGGCCAGAGCCTCGCCCTCGCCGCCGCCGTGGCCTCGCAGTTCGCCGATCCGAACAGCGGCAACAACCAGGCCGTCGCCAGCGTCGCCGTCCGCGCCATCGCCGATCTGGCGGTGACCGCGGGCGTCGTCGCCACCCCGGTGCAGGCCGGCAACACCGCCGCCTTCACCGCCTCGGTCGCCAATGGCGGTCCGAACGCCGCGAACGGCCTGGCCGTCCAGTTCGACTTCAACGCCCTGGTGACGCCGACGGTGACCGCGCCGGCCGGCTGGACCTGCGCCGCACCGACGCAGACCGCCTCCACCACCAGCGTCGCCTGTTCGGCCGCCACGCTCGCGGGCGGCACCAACGCCGGCTTCGGCGCGGCCTTCCCGGCCACCGCCGCGCTCGCGGGCGGCAATGTGACGATGACCGTCACCGCGACTTCGGAAACGGCCGACAGCTCGACCGCGAACAACAAGGCCACGGCCACGGTCGCGATCAGCGCCGGTGCCGATCTGGCGACCACGGTCACCGCCACGGCCGCGTCGATCCCGGTCGGCGGCACCGCCGATTACGTCGTCACCGCCAGCAACACCGGCCCGAGCGCCGCGACCACGGCGAATGTCGTCCTGAGCTTCAACGCCCTGATCTCGCCGACCGTCGCCGCGCCGGCCGGCTGGACCTGCGCCGCGCCGGTCCAGGCAGGCACCACCACCACCGTCACCTGCTCGGCCGCGAGCTTCGCCGCCTCCGCCTCCGCCCGGTTCAACGCCAGCTTCGTCGCCGGCGCCGCGCTGGACGGCCGCACCGTCACCCTGACCGCCACCGCGTCGTCGTCCACCAACGATCCGGTCGCCGGCAACAACCAGGGCAGCGCGTCGGTGCAGATCGCCTCGTCGGCCGATCTGTCGGTCCGCATGATCGGTCGCAGCGAGCGCGCCGGCGTGTTCCTGCTCTCGGTGCACAATGCCGGCCCGAGCGCAGCGCAGACGCCGTCGCTCACCCTCACCGGCAACATGCTGCCGCGCAACGTCGTGCTGGCGCCGGCCACCGGCTGGACCTGCGCCACCACCGCGGTCGGCACCGGCTTCCGCATCGACTGCAACGCCAGCGCGCCGCTGGCCGCGGGCGCCGATGCGTACTTCGGTCTGGTGCTGGCGGGTCGCGGCCCGCAGACGGTCACGGTCACCGCCACGGTCGCGTCGACCACGGCCGACCCGAACACCGCCAACAACAGCGCGAGCCGCGTCGTGCGCAGCAACGGCCTGCCGCTGCAGTGCGTGCACCGCTACTGCCAGAAGTGATACGACACACCCGGCACCGGAACATCGGTGCCGGGACGTGGCGAACCCAGAAGCGCGGCTCCGGCCGCGCTTTTTTTTCGCGCGAAAAGACGCGCACGCAAGGACGAGCACGCGACGCGCGCGCCATACGCTTCCGCACGTCGCAAGTCATGATGCGCTGCGCAACGGACGCTTCAGGCACTGCGGGTATGATGCGCGGATCGACGCCAGAGACCCCCGCATGACCGTCGCCGCCCGATTCGAAATCGAATACCTGCAATACCTCGGCCCCGACGGCACGCTCGTCGCCGAGCCGCCCGCCGCCTTCGCGGATCCCGCCACGCTGCTGCCGCTGTTCAAGCACATGCTGTTCGTGCGCACCTTCGACAGCAAGGCCATCGCCCTGCAGCGCACCGGCAAGCTCGGCACCTACGCCGCCTGCCTCGGTCACGAGGCCACGCACGTCGGCATCGGCGCCTCGATGCGGCGCGAAGACGTGTTCGCGCCGAGCTATCGCGAGTACGGCGCGCAGATCGTGCGCGGCGTGCGCCCGCGCGAAATCCTGATGTACTGGGGCGGCGACGAACGCGGCAACGACTTCGCCGACGCCCCGAAACACGACTACGCCTGGTGCGTGCCGATCTCCACCCAGTGCCTGCACGCCGCGGGCGCCGCGCTGGCGTTCAAGCTGCGCAGGGAGCCGCGGGTCGCGGTGGCCTGCTGCGGCGACGGCGGCAGCTCGAAGACCGACACCTACGCCGCGATCAATTCCGCCGGCGCCTACGCCCTGCCCTTCGTCCAGTGCATCATCAACAACGGCTGGGCGATCTCGGTGCCGCGCGCGGCGCAGACCGGCGCACCGACGCTGGCGCAGAAAGGCATCGCCGGCGGCCTGCACTGCCTGCAGGTGGACGGCAACGACATCATCGCGGTGATGGAAGGCATGCGTCGCGCGCTCGACCGCGCGCGCGCCGGCGAAGGCGGCAGCGTGATCGAATTCATGACCTACCGCCTGCACGACCACACCACCGCCGACGACGCCCGCCGCTATCGCGGCGAGGACGAAGTGAAGGCAGCATGGACCCGCGAACCGGTCGCGCGCCTGCGCACCTATCTCACGCAGGCCGGGCTGTGGGACGAAGCGCAGGAAACCGCCTGGGCCGACGATTGCGGCAAACGCGTCGACATCGAGATCAACGCCTACCTGGAAACGCCGGTGCAACCCGTGAGCGCGATGTTCGACTACCTCTACGCCGAATTGCCGCAGGACTATATCGCGCAGCGCGACGAAGCCATCGCCGCGGAGGGCCGCAAGCATGGCTGACGGCGCTCCCATCACTCTGATCGAAGCGATCACCCAGGCGCTGGCCCACGAAATGCGCGCCGACGAGCGCGTGCTCGTGCTCGGCGAAGACGTGGGCGTCAACGGCGGCGTGTTCCGCGCCACCGCCGGCCTGCAGCAGATCTTCGGATCCGAACGCGTGCTCGACACGCCGCTGGACGAAACCACCATCGCCGGCCTCACCGTCGGTCTCGCCGCGCAGGGCATGCGCCCGGTGGCCGAGGCGCAGTTCGACGGCTTCGTGTATCCGATGGTCGATCACATCATCTGCCATGCCGCGCGCTTCCGGTATCGCACCCGCGGCCGCCTCACCTGCCCGATGGTGCTGCGCGTGCCTTGGGGCGGCGGCATCCGCGCGCCCGAGCACCACAGCGAAGCGAACGAAGCGATCTTCACCAACGTGCCCGGCCTGCGCGTGGTGATGCCGTCGTCGCCGCAGCGCGCCTACGGCCTGCTGCTGGCCGCGATCCGCGACCCGGATCCGGTGATCTACATGGAACCGAAGCGCATCTATCGCCAGTACAAGGAATCGGTGCCCGACGACGGCGAAGCGCTGCCGCTGGACGTGTGCTACGTGCTGCGCGACGGCAGCGACGTCACGCTGGTGACCTGGGGCGCGCAGGTGAAGGAATGCCTCGAAGCCGCCGACGCGCTGGCGAAGGACGGCATCAGCGCCGAGGTCATCGACGTCGCCACCCTCAAGCCGCTGGACTTCGCCACCATCGCCGAATCGGTCTGCAAGACCGGCCGCTGCGTGATCGTGCACGAAGCGCCGCGGACCGCCGGCTTCGGCGCCGAGATCGCCGCGCGTCTGGCCGAAGAGTCGATGTACGACCTCGTCGCGCCGGTCGAACGCGTCACCGGCTACGACACCCACATCCCGCTGTTCCGCCTCGAAATGAAGTACCTGCCGAGCGTCGAGAAGATCGTCGCCGCGGCGAAAAGAACCCTGGCCGCGAGCTGACGGCATGGCCGCGTCCGCGATCAATCTCGCGCAGAAACTCGGGCTCATCGCCGAGCCCTGGTCGCCGCGCGTGATCGCGGAAATGAACGACTACCAGTTCAAGCTCGTCAAACTGCAGGGCGAATTCGTCTGGCACGCGCATGCGGACACCGACGAAACCTTCCTCGTCGTCGCGGGCACGCTGCGGATGCAGTTCCGCGATCGCGAGGAAGCGCTGAAGGCGGGCGAGATGATCGTCGTGCCTCGCGGGGTCGAGCATTGCCCGCGCGCCGACGACGAATGCCACGTCCTGCTCATCGAACCCCGCGGTGTCGTCAACACCGGCGACTCCGGCGGCGATCTCACCGCCCGGAACGACGTCTGGATATGAGGCGTCCGGAGATGAGCCGCGCCCGCGTCGTCCGCGCCTATCGCACCCAGTACGCGAACCCGATCCGGTTCGCCGCCGGCGAGATCGTGACCCTAGGTGCGCGCGACACCGAATGGCCGGCCTTCATCTGGACCGTCACCGCCGACGGCAACGCCGGCTGGGCGCCGTTCGACTGGCTGACACCGCTGGGCGACGGCCGCGCCGAAGCGCTGCGCGATTACTCCGCGCAGGAGCTGGATGTCGATGCGGGCGACGACATCGTGCTGCACCACGAGCTCGGCGGCTGGTGGTGGTCGGAACGTGCGGATGGACACTGCGGCTATGTGCCGGCCGAACACCTGGAGATCGCACCGGCATGACGCCGCGCATCGACGACGACAAGGTTCAGGGGCTGCTGCAGGATCTTCGGATCACCCATCCCGATCTGCACGCCATCGTGCAGGCCGTGCGCGCCCTCGCGCACGACGCGACGCCGCAATGCACGGAACGGGTCATGTACGGCGGCATCCTGTTCGCCGCGCCGGCACAGTACTGCGGCGTCTTCGCCTATTCGGCGCATGTCTCCGTCGAGTTCGGCAAGGGCGCGGAGCTGGACGACCCGCATGGCGTGCTGGAGGGCAACGGCAAGTTCCGCCGGCACATCAAACTGTCGACATTGGACGACATCGCATCGAAACATCTGAAACACTACATCGCGCAGGCGCACCGTCTCGCTGCCGAGCCATCGCAATAGATTTCGCCAAGCCTCGCAGCCGACCACGACCGCGCCGGACAACGCATCCAGGGAATCGCACATGAGCCAGACCAAAACCTTCCTCCTCCCCGACCTCGGCGAAGGCCTGCCCGACGCCACCATCGTCGAATGGCTGGTGAAACCGGGCGACACCATCAAGCTCGACGCGCCGCTGGTGTCGATGGAGACCGCGAAGGCGGTGGTGGAAGTGCCGTCGCCGGTGTCGGGCAAGGTGCTGAAGCTCGCGGGCGCGGCCGGCGACATCGTCGTCACCGGCACGATGCTCGCGGAATTCGAGATCGACCCGTCGATGCCGCAGCGCGCCGAAGGTCAGGACACGGGGCATCATCACGGCGGCGGTCATGCCGCGCCGGCATCGCCCCCACCCCAACCCTCCCCCGCCAGCGGGGGAGGGAGCGAAACGCCTGTCGCCGAGGCGAAACGCGACGACGCCGGCACCGTGGTCGGCGCGATGCAGAGTTCCGACGCGGTGCGCAGCGAGGCCGCGGTCGCGGTCGGCGGCGTGAAGGCGATGCCGGCGGTGCGCGCGATGGCGCGCAAGCTCGGCGTGGACCTGTCGCGCGTGCGCGCCACCGGCGCCGATGGCGTGGCGACGATGGACGACGTGAAGCGCGCGGCGGCGGAGGGTTCGACGAAGGCCGGCGAAAGCCGCCCCCTCCCCAACCCTCCCCCCCATGCGGGGGAGGGCGACGCGCGCGCAGCGGGCGTGGGTGGGGGCGCGCCGCCGCCACAACGCACCCAGCTCTCCGCCAGCGGCAAACCGATGCGCACGCAGCCACCGGGCGTGTCGGTCAGCGGCCAGCCGGAACAGCTCAAGGGCGTGCGCCGCAACATGGCGCGGGTGATGGCCGACGCGCATGCGAAGGTGGTGCCGACCACGCTCACCGACGACGCCGACATCCACGTCTGGGCGCACGGCAACGACATGACCGCGCGCCTGGTCCGCGCGATCTGCGCCGCCGCGAAGGCGGTGCCCGCGCTCAACGCCTGGTTCGACGGCGACGCGCTCACCCGCACCCTGCATCCGCACGTCGACATCGGCATCGCGGTGGACACCGACGACGGCCTGTTCGTGCCCGCGCTGCGCAACGCCGACATGCTCGATGCGCGCGGCGTGCGCGAAGCCATCGGCCGCCTGCGCGCGCAGGTCGAATCGCGCAGCATTCCCGCCAGCGAACTCAGCGGCTACACGATCTCGCTGTCGAACTTCGGCATGTTCGCCGGCCGCTACGCCACGCCGGTGGTGGTGCCGCCCTGCGTCGCGATCGTCGCCGCGGGCCGCGCGCGGCACCAGATCACCCCGGTGATCGGCGGCTTCGAATCGCACAAGGTCATCCCGCTGTCGCTGACCTTCGATCACCGCGCCTGCACCGGCGGCGAAGCCGCGCGGTTCCTGCGCGCGATGCTGGATGATCTTGGATTGCCGAACTGAGGTGCGCCACCTTTTTTTCCTGCGGTGAGATGACGATGTCGGCAACGAGCGTGATGATCGGCGGCGTGGTCGGCGGCCTGGCGGGCCTGACCCTCATCAATGTCATGGCGATGATCGCCCGGAACGCAAACAATCCGTGGGATATCGTGACCGTTCCAGCGCGCGGCGATATCGCCGCCACGGTCGCGTCCTGGGCGGCATGCCACGGCTACAGGCTGGTGCGCACCGAAGGCCGGACGCAGGTCTACAAGAAAGGCATGAATTTTCTGACCGCGCCCATGTTCCTGGAATCGACCGAGGATGGCGCTCAACACGTATTCAAGGCGTACACGCAGATCGACGGTTTGTTGATCAAGGGCAATCTGGCGCTGACCGCGACAGGCGTGATGGCGAAACTGCCGCGCAGCATGGCAAGGAAGGCCGTCAACAATCTGTTGACCACACTGCAGCAGCCGCTGCTGCCGTAGCGTTCGTAGGCGAACGGTCAGTATCTCGGAATCGCCGGATCGACGCTGAGACTCCACGCATCGATCCCGCCGACGACGTTGTGGATGTCGACGAAACCCTGCTGCGCGAAATACATCGCGGCCTGTGCGCTGCGGCCGCCGTGATGGCAGAGGAACGCGAGCGGCGTGTCCTTCGGCAATGCGAGCAGGCGTTCCAGCCCGCCGTCCTCGAGACCCACGAACGGCGCGGACACCGCGGCGATCGCGCGTTCGTCGGGCGGGCGCACGTCGACGAGCGTGATATCGCCGGCGTGGGCCCGGGCGTCGGCGTCGGCGACGGAGAGGTTGCGGAAGGCCATGCGGTGCTCCTGATGCGTTCGGCGTTGCGTGGCATCATGCCGCGATGACCGACGCTTCCGCCAGCCCGACCGATCGCCTACATCGCGTGCCGCGCCGTCCGCACGCATGGGCCTGGTGTCTGGCGCTGTCGCAGCTCGCGGTCGTGGCGATCTGGTGGCGCTGGGGCTGGCAGGCCGGCCTGCCGGCGATGGTCGCTTCGCACGCGCCGTTCTGGTGGGGCACGCTGTGGCCGCATTCGCGCCTGTTCGGGCCGGTGCTCAATCGTCTGCCGATCGCGGACCGCGCGGTCTGGCTGACCATCGACGACGGCCCTTCCGACGACACCGTCACGATCCTCGACGCGCTGGACGCGCACGGCGCGAAGGCGACGTTCTTCCTGGTCGGCGAACGCGCGGCGCGACGGCCGGAACTCGTGCGCGAGATCCTGCGTCGCGGCCACGACATCGGGAATCACAGCACCACCCATCCGTCGACGTGGTTCTGGGCGCTGGGGCCATCGCGCATGCGCCGCGAGATCGCGGACACCCAGCGAATCCTCGGCGAGATCATGCAGATGGATAGCATGCGCACGGATGGCATGCGCACCGAAGGCATCGCTGCGGCGCCGCGCTGGTTCCGCGCGGTGGTCGGACTCAGCAATCCGTTCGTGCACGCGCCGCTGAAGACGCACGGCCTCGCCCGCGCCGCGTGGAGCGCGCGCGGCTTCGACGGCGTCGCCGGCGATCCTGCGAAGGTCGTCGCGCGCATCGAACGCGGGCTCGCGCCCGGCGCGATCGTGCTGCTGCACGAAGGCGCGGCGCACGGCGGCAATGTCGAGACGATCCGCCTGCTGCTGCAGCGACTGGACGCGCTGGGCTATCGCACGATGCTGCCTCCGCTTTTGTAGGAGCGCCGGCTTTCAACAGCCGAAGGCTGGTCAAGGCGCGAGGCCCGCGCTGGAATCGGTACCGCGAAGCGCGCAATCCGGACACTCCGTGCAGGGATCCGGATTGCATTCGACAGCATCATTTCGATGTCGCGGCCTTCGCGCCTGACGGCGCTCCTGCAAAGGCGCCGCGGCATGCGTGTGCACCGTCGACGTAGGCTGGCGCTGAGCGCAGCGAAGCCCAGCGCTCCGGGAGGCAACGCGGCCATGATGCTGGGCTTCGCTGCGCTCAGCGCCAGCCTACGGCCACCGCTTTTGCAGGAGCGCCGGCAGG
>NZ_BAABJE010000010.1:370698-449655 GCF_039543145.1 Lysobacter hankyongensis
AGCGCCGGCTTTCAACAGCCGAAGGCTGGTCAAGGCGCGAGGCCCGCGCTGGAATCGGTACCGCGAAGCGCGCAATCCGGGCACTCCGTACAGGGATTCGGATTGCATTCGGCAGCATCATTTCGATGTCGCGGGCTTCGCGCCTGCCGGCGCTCCTGCAAAAGCGCTCGGAACCGCTGTTATCCGCGCTGTGCCACGATCAACCAATTGTTGAACGGCGTGTTGCCGTACAGCGGCGCGGATTCCACCTGCAGGCCGGCGGCTTCGAGCGGCGCGCGCAGGCGATCGAGCGTGGGCCAGCTGCGCGGGCGGAACTGCATCCAGCCGATCCACTGCGCCATCCGGTCGGTGGTGCGCGAGGTGCGCGCGCGGCCGCTGTCGTCGTCGATCGCGCTGCGGATCACCAGCCGCGCGCCCGGCGTCAGCATCGCCGCGGCGTTCGCCAACAGCGCGCGCTGCGCATCGCTGTCGAGATATTGCAGCACGTCGAGAATGGCGACGCTGCCGCGATGCGCGGGCAGGCCGCGGGCGAGATCCATCACCTCGAAGCGCACGCCCTCGAAGCCGCGCTTTTCCGCCGCGCGGCGGGCGCGGGCGATCTTCGCCGGATCGTTGTCGACGCCGACGTAGTCCAGCGGATGCGCGTCGTGGCGCAGCGCGTGCGCGAGCAGGCCGAGGCCGCAGCCGAGATCCAGCAGCGGCGCATCGCACCCGCGCAGCGCGGCGAGCACGCCGGGATACAGCGGATCGCTGCCGACCTTGCCGCGGACGTAGTAGTAATCGAAGCGGTTGCCGAACGGATGCGGCGGCAGGAACGCTTCGGCGATCCGGCGCGCGTCGCTGCGCGCGAAGGGCGCCGTGGTGCCGCTCATGGCGACGACGTCCGGCGCAGCAGGTCGCGCACGACCGGCAGCGCGAGCCGCGCCCATTCGGCGTACATCGCCGCGGACGGATGCAGACCGTCGTCGGCCAGCATCGCGGGCTCGGCGCCGCGGGCGCGGCTCACCGCGGCGATGTCGACGAAGGCGACGCCGCGGGCCGCGCAGATCCGCGCGGCCGTCGCGTTGTAGGCATCGAGTTCGCGCGCGATGGCCGCGGTGTCGCGGCCGCTGCGCGCGGCGAACGGGGTCACGCCCCAGTCGGGAATCGCCAGCACGAACACGCGGTCGGCGCGGCCGCCGGCGAAACCGATGGCGCGTTCGAGCAGCGCGGAGAATTCGCGCGCGTACTCGTCGACCCCACGGCCGCGGTACTGGTTGTTCACGCCGATCAGCAGACTGACCAGGCCCCAGTCGCGGCCGAGCGGTTCGGCCGCGTCGATGGCCGCGGACAGCTCGTCGGTGGTCCAGCCGGTGGTGGCGATGATGCGCGGGCCGCCGACGGCCGCGCCATCGAGCACGAAGCCATCGGCGCGCAGCATCGCCGCCAGTTGCATCGGCCAGCGTCCCGCTTCGTCGACGCTCTCGCCGATGGTGTAACTGTCGCCGAGCGCGAGGTAAGCGATCGGCGCGTCGCCGGCGACGGGGCCGCCGAGCATCGCGGCCAGCATCGCCGGAACGGCGCCGGCGAGCATGCGTCAGGCCACCGCGACGCGCGTGGACGCGGCCGCATCGGCGCGACGCTGCAGCACGCGCTCGATCCGCGCGAACACCTCGCGCAGCACCGGCGCTTCCGGCAGCAGGGTCACGCGGAAATGATTGCGCTCGGGCACGTTGAAACTGGAGCCCGGCACGATCAGCACGTCTTCGGTTTCCAGCATCTCCAGCGCGAAGGCGTGATCGTCGAAGCCCTTCGCGGCGTCGCCGACCACCGCCGGGAAGCCGTACAGCGCGCCGGCTGGGGCGACCAGCTGCAGGTGTTCGCTGGCGTCGCAGCAGTCGATCAGCGCACGGCGGGTTTCGTAGAGACGGCCGCCCGCCGCCGTCAATGCACTGATCGTGTCAGTGCCGTGCAGCGCGGCGTCGATCGCGAACTGGCCCGGCACGTTCGCGCACAGGCGCAGCGCGCCGAGCAGATCCATCGCATGGTGGAAATCGCCGCTGCGCAGCGGATCGCCGCTCAGCACCGCCCAGCCCACGCGCCAGCCGCAGGCGCGATGCACTTTCGACAGCCCGCCGAACGAGAGGCAGGGAATGTCGCCGGCCAGCGGCGCCAGGGGCTCGAACGTCGCGTCGTCGTAGAGGATGTGGTCGTAGATCTCATCCGCCATCAGCAGCAGGTTGTGCTTCGCGGCGATCGCGACGATGCGTTCGAGGATCTCGCGCGAATAGGTCGCGCCGGTCGGATTGTTCGGGTTGATCAGCACGATCGCGCGGGTGCGCGACGAGACCAGCTGCGCGATCTCGTCGGGATCGGGCAGGAAACCGTTCTCGGCGCGGCAGCGGTAGTACACCGGGCGGCCGTCGTTGAGGATGGTCGCGGCCGACCACAGCGGATAGTCCGGCGACGGCAGCAGCACTTCGTCGCCCGGGTTGAGCAGCGCGCGCAGGCTGAGGTCGATCAGTTCGCTGACGCCGTTGCCGACGAACACGCGCTCGGGCGACGCGTTCGGCGTGCCGCGCTGCCTGTGGAACGCGGCGATGGCTTCGCGCGCGGCCGGCAGGCCCTGCTGGTGGGTGTAGGGATCGGTGTCGGCAATGCGGTCGGCGATGGCGCGCTGCAGGTGCTCCGGCGCGCGGAACCCGAAGGCGCCGGGGTTGCCGATGTTCAGCTTGATCTGCTTCCGGCCCTGGGCTTCCAGCTCCCGGGCCCGGCGGGCCAGTTCGCCGCGGATTTCGTAGCGGACTTCGGAGAGGCGTTCGCGGGTCTTGAGGCTGGGTTTCGCGCTGGAGGAAGACATCGTGTCGGAAAGGCGGAAAAAGTCGCGAAAGACTAGCGGAAATCGCCCGGGTCCGCTGCCGCGGCATAGAATCCGGGCATGAACGCCGCCCGCCGCCCCGCTTGAACACCCCCGCCCCCGACCTCCGCGCCATCGGCTGGCCCGATGCCGGGGACGCGACGCCCGCCGCAGACCGCGCCGGCGCCCTGGCCGCCCATCCGCAGGCCCGCCCGGCCCGGGTCATCGAACAACACCGCTCCGGCTACGTGGTCGCCGAGGCCCCCGGGCACGCGCTGACCGTGGAATCGCCGCCGGAGTGGATGCGCCGCCGGTTCCCGCCGCAGGACCGCGCCGCGGTCGGCGACTGGGTGCTGATCGAGGACGCGACCCCGCGGCCGCGGATCGTGGCCCTGCTGCCCCGGCGCAGCACGATCAAGCGCGCCGCCGCCGGCGAGCACTACCAGCAACAGCTGATCGCCGCGAACATCGACACCGTGTTCGTGGTCTGCGGCCTGGACGCCGACTTCAACCCGCGCCGGATCGAGCGCTATCTGCTGCTGATCCGCGGCGGCGGCGGCACCGGGCCCGACGCGCCGGAGGCGGTGGTGGTGCTGACCAAGGCCGACAAGGACGGCAGCGACGCGGACGCCTCGCTGGCGGCGCTGGCCGAGCTGGCGGCCCAGGGCATCGTCGCGGTGGCGGTGAACGCCAAGGACCGCGACAGCGTCGCCGCCCTCGATCGCTGGCTGGGCCCCGGCCGCACCGCGGTGCTGGTGGGCTCATCCGGCGCCGGCAAATCGACGCTCACCAACACCCTGCTCGGCATCGAGAAGATGAAGACCAGCGAAGTGCGCGAGAGCGACGCCCGCGGCCGCCACACCACCACCTACCGCACGCTGATCCCGCTGCCGTCCGGCGCCTGCCTCATCGACACGCCCGGCATGCGCGAGCTGAAGCCGACCGGCGAGGAAGACCTGGCCGACGGCGGCTTCGCCGACATCGAAGCGCTGGCCGCCGAGTGCAAATTTCGCGACTGCCATCACGCGAAGGAACCCGGCTGCGCGGTGCGCGCGGCTCTCCAGGCCGGCACGCTCGATGCGGCGCGGTTCGCCAATTACCTGAAGCTGCGCGACGAAGTCGCCGGCGCCGCCCATCAGCTCGCGACCCGGCTGGCGCAGAAGTCCGACGCCCGCGTGCAGGGCAAGGCGCTGAACAAGCGGCTGGACGAAAAATATGGGAAGCATTGACGCCCCGCCGCCCGCTTTCTGTCATCCCGAGCGCAGCGAGGGACCTGCTGTTTCATTTTTTCGCGACCACAGCAAAAGCAGGTCCCTCGCTGCGCTCGGGATGACAGGCAGCAGTACAGGACCGCGATGACCCCCGACGCCGCCCTCGCCCACCACGCCGCGCTCGATGCGCGGATGACCGCGGCGGTGCGCGGCATCCGCCTGCTGGAAACCCTGAGCTGGCCGGCGAGCGCGCAGGAGACCTTCCTCGCCGCGTGGAAGATCGGCCGCATCCACCTGCCGAAGATCGACTATCCGAAGGACGACTACGCCGCGGTGCGGACGGAACTCGACGCGGTCGCGGCCGGCGCCGATCCCGACCACCCGCTCGGCCAGTACCTGCAGCGCACCGCCGAGAGCTGGCGCATCGCCACCCGCCTGCTCGACGCCGCCGGCAGCCATCGCGTCACCGCGTACTCGACGCGACTCTACGGCCGCCCCGTGGAGATGCTGCCCGGCGATGGCCCGACCAACTTCGAGGCCGCCGAGCACTTCGTGGCGCTGGCCGACGACCTGGACCAGGAGCTGCGCGCGATCGAACCCGACGCCGTGATGGCCGCCGAAACCGTGCGCGACGAGCTGCAGCGCGACGTCGACGCCTTCTTCGTCGACCACACGGTCACGGTCGAGCTCGACCCCGGGCTGATCGCCAAGGCCGCCGCCAGCCCGACCCGGATCCGGGTCCGCACCAACACCGGCTTCAGCGAGTACGACCGCCACCAGCTCCTGGTGCACGAAGCCTTCGTGCACACGCTCACCGGCATCAACGGCCGCGAACAGCCGCTGCTGAAATCGATGGCCCGCGGCGCGCCGCGCACGACCGCGACGCAGGAAGGGCTGGCGACCTTCGCCGAACTCATTTCAGGCTCGATGGACATCGAGCGGATGAAGCGCATCAGCCTGCGCATCGTCGCCATCGACATGGCGATCAACGGCGCCGACTTCGTGCAGGTGTTCCGCTTTTTCCTCGACGCCGGGCAAACGCAGGAAGACAGCTTCGCATCGACCCAGCGCGTGTTCCGCGGCGCCCCGCTCGGCGGCGGCGCGGCGTTCACCAAGGACACCGTGTACCTGCACGGCCTGCTCAGCGTGCACACCTTTTTCCGCTGGTGCCTGCGCCATCGCAGACTCGCCGTCGCGCGGCAGCTGTTCGCCGGCAAGCTCGCGCTGGAGGACGTGTTCGCGCTGCAATCGATGTTCGACGCCGGCGCGATCGCCATGCCGCACTATCTGCCGCCGTGGATGCAGCGCGCGAACGGTCTGGCCGGGATGCTCGCGTTCTCGCTGTTCGCGAACAAGATCCGCCTCGACCGCGTCGACGCCGACGATCTGGTGCTCGGATTGGGCGTGTGAGAACGCCGGCGGCCGGGCCGCTCAGCGCAACGGCACGAGTCGCCCGTCCGCTTCGACCCTGTAATCTGCCGACGCATCCACCGACGCATCCGCCGCGACCAGCACCACCCGTGCGCCGATCGGCACCCCGCGATAACGCGGAATCTCGTGGGTCAACCGCTGGAAGATCCACGCGCCCGCGTCCGGCGCGACCCGCAGTCTGACCGGATGGGCCGGCGCGGCGGCCACCGCGGCGGCCAGCGCCGGCGAAAACACCGACTGGATCGTGCCGACGCGATGGATCAACCGCATCACCATCGCACCGTGGGCCAGCGCCAACAGCGCGGTGAGCACCACCAGCGCGCGCGACGATCGCGGCATCGCCGGCCAGCCCGCCGCAAAGCACATCGCGGTCCAGGCCGCCCAGGCATAACCGTAGTGGTTCCAGCTCGCGCCCAGCGGCAGCACCGGCAACAGCGCGGCGATGCCACCGACCAGCGCCAGCGCCAACAGGCGCCATCCGCCGCGCGACAGCGCGAACAGACCACCGAGCCACAACAGTGCCGCGATCGCCAGCCCGATGCGCCCGCCTTGCGGGAACGTCGCGAAGGTCTCCGGCACGTGCAGCAGCGGCGCGAACAGCTGGTATTCGAGCCAGCGCAGCGGCGGATGCGCGAGGCTCAGCGCGTACTGCGGGCCCTGCGCCACGGGTTGCAGCAGCGCCTCCAGGCGCAGCAGCAGATAGACCGCCGCCACGACCGCCGACGACACCATGGCGAACCGCCAGACGCGCCTGCGCCGATCGAACCACCAGGCCACCGCGAGCATCGCCGGAATGGCCATCGCCGCTTCCTTGGCCAGCAGCGCCGACGCCGTCAGCACGACCGTACCGGCCACCACCCACCCGGTGCGGACGCGCGCGGTCGCCAGCAGCCCGATGCCCAGCGCGCAACTGCTCCAGATCAGATCGCCGAGCGTCCCGACCCAGCCATGCACCAATGCGGCGAAGGGGCCCAGCGCGAACACCAGCGCCGCCGCGGCCGCCGGCAATGGCGCCACGCCCAGACGCCGGCCGAGCACGGCCAACAGCATCGCGTTGACGCTGCCCCACAGCACGCAGACCGCGTGGAACGCCTGCGGGTCGTCGAACAGGCGATGCGACAGCCACAACCACAGATTGAAGGTCAGCGGCCGGTACTGATACGCATCGACGGCCGTCCACGGAAACCACGGCAGCGGCGCTCCCGCCGCCACATCCGCAGCGGCCGCCCACTGCAGTTCGTCGTGGCTGAAATAACCGGGATTGAGCAGCAGCGGTATTTGGCCCAGCAGCGCCAGCAACAGCACCATCCACATCAGCGCGTTCGGCGACGACGACAAGCGGGCGATGTACGAACGGCGGACCGGCATGCGGTGTCTCCTCGGGCAAGCCGGATTCTGCGCGATCCGGAGGCCGCGGCGCGAATCCCGCGCGCGCATCCTGCGTCGACCATCCGCCCCCGCACGGCGGAGTGCCTGGGTTGCGGCTAGAATCGATGGCCCTGACCCGACTCCCGGCGCGGCGCCGCATCACGATGTCCGACCACAACGATCCGAATCAGTCCGACCTGAAGCAGTCCGCCCTCGACTATCACCGCCAGGACCCGCCGGGCAAGATCAAGGTCGCGCCGACCAAGCCCCTCGTCACCCAGCGCGACCTCGCCCTCGCCTACTCCCCGGGCGTGGCCTACGCCTGCGAAGCCATCGTCGAAGATCCCAACGCCGCCAGCGAAATGACCGCGCGCGGCAACCTGGTCGCGGTGATCACCAACGGCACCGCGGTGCTCGGTCTCGGCGACATCGGCCCGCTCGCCGGCAAGCCGGTGATGGAAGGCAAGGGCGTGCTGTTCCAGAAGTTCGCCGGCATCGACGTGTTCGACATCGAAGTGAACGAGCGCGACCCCGACAAGCTGGTCGACATCATCGCCTCGCTCGAACCGACCTTCGGCGGCATCAACCTCGAAGACATCAAGGCGCCGGAGTGCTTCATCGTCGAGCGCAAGCTGCGCGAACGCATGAACATCCCGGTGTTCCACGACGACCAGCACGGCACCGCGATCATCGTCGGCGCCGCCGTGCTCAACGCGCTGGAGATCGTCGGCAAGAAGATCGGCGACGTGAAACTCGCGACCTCCGGCGCCGGCGCCGCCGGCATCGCCTGCCTCGACATGCTGGTCGCGCTGGGCATGAAGCCGGAGAACATCCTCGCGGTGGATCGCGACGGCGTGATCTACGCCGGCCGCCCGCATCTCGACCCCGACAAGGCCCGCTACGCGCGCGACACCGACAAGCGCACGCTCGCCGACATCGTGGTCGGCGCCGACGTGTTCCTCGGCCTCTCCGCCGCCGGCATCCTCAAGCCGGAGATGGTCGCGACGATGGCGGAACGGCCGATCATCCTCGCGCTGGCCAATCCGAATCCGGAAATCCTGCCGATGGAGGCCAAGGCGGTGCGCCCGGACTGCATCATCGCCACCGGCCGCAGCGATTATCCGAACCAGGTCAACAACGCGCTGTGCTTCCCGTACATCTTCCGCGGCGCGCTGGACGTGGGCGCCACCGAGATCAACGAAGCGATGAAGCTCGCCTGCGTGCGCGCGATCGCGCAGCTGGCGCGCATGGAAGCCTCCGACCTCGGCAGCGCCTACGGCGGCGACGTGCCGTGCTTCGGCCCCGACTACATCATTCCGCGCCCGTTCGACCCGCGCCTGCTCACGGTGCTGGCGCCGGCGGTGGCGCGCGCGGCGATGGATTCCGGCATCGCCCTGCGGCCGATCCTGGACATGGCCGCCTACACCGAGAAGCTGGCGCAGTTCATTTACCGCACCGGCCTGTTGATGAAGCCGATCTACGACCGCGCGCGCAGCGATCGCAAGCGGGTCGTCTATGCCGAAGGCGAAGAGGAAACCGTGCTGCGCGCGGTGCAGACCGTGATCGACGAAGGCCTGGCGCGGCCGATCCTGATCGGCCGTCCCGACGTCATCGACACCCGCATCGAACGCCTCGGCCTTCGCATGCGCGCCGGCGTCGATTTCGATCTCACCAACATCAACGACGACCCGCGCTTCAACGAGTACTGGCAGCAGTACCACGCCATGACCGAACGCCGCGGCGTCACCCCGGCGGCGGCCAAGAACCTGCTGCGCTCGCGCCCGTCGCTGATCGCCGCGCTGATGGTGGAGCGCGGCGAAGCCGACGCGATGATCTGCGGCCTGGTCGGCCGCTTCCACAAGAAGCTCGGCTACCTGCTCAGTGTCTTCAATTTCGACCGCGGCGTCACCGGCACCGCGGCGATGACCGGCGTGATCAACGATCACGGCGTGTGGTTCTTCCTCGACACCCACGTGCAGGTGGACCCCAGCGCCGAACAGATCGCCGAAGCGACGCTGATGGCGAGCTATCGCCTGAAGCTGTTCGGCTTCGAGCCGAAGGTCGCGCTGCTGTCGCATTCCAACTACGGCAGCCACGAGAACCCCAGCGCGGCGAAGATGCGCCAGGCCTACCGGCTGATCCGCAAACGCGCGCCGCGGCTCGAAGTCGACGGCGAAATGCAGGGCGACACCGCCTGGGACGAAGTGCTGCGCAAGCGCATGTTCCCCAACACCACCCTGCACGGCCGCCCCAACCTGTTCGTGCTGCCGAACCTCGATGCCGCCAACATCACCTACAACATGGTCCGGGTGATGACCGACGGCGTCGCCATCGGCCCGATCCTCATGGGCCTCGACCAGCCCGCCCACATCCTCACCCCCGCCTCCAGCCCCCGCCGCGTGGTCAACATGACCGCCATCGCCGCAGTGGATGCGCAGATTCGCGGGTTGAGGTAGCACGACGGCAGGCTGTCGACGGCTCCGGCGAGGGCGTCCGCTGTTCGTCGCGACTTCCGTCGCTCCCACAGGGGCTGGCGGCGGAATCGCGGCGACACGACATTTCGCGCGCTGTCGCTTTACGAAGCACGCTGTGCGAGTCAAGGCGTTCAACGAACCGCGACGACCAACCGGCAGCCCCTGTGGGAGCGACGGAAGTCGCGACGAACCACCGCGCACACCCCGCAAGCCGCGCCACCTCAGCCGATCGGATCGTCGATGTCATCCACCGACCACGCACATCCCCAGTACGGATAGTCGGCGACGCACTTCACCAGACCCGCACGCATCGGATTCGCCACCACATATCGCGCAGCCGCCAGGAGATTCTCATCGCTTCGCAGGGCACGATCGTGATATCCGCTCATCCACACCGAGCCATATCGACCGCCGACCGTGTTCGCGATCCCGGCCGTCACGCATTTCACCCGCTTCATCAGTACAGCCAGCGATTCGCTCTGGCCGAGTTCAATCAGCGCATGCAGATGATCCGGCATCAGCACCCAGCAGAGCATCCGCGAATCACGCCATAACCGTACGCTGCCGATCGCGGCCGCCACCGGTACGGCATGGCGCGCATGTGCGGATCGTCGTTCGCGTGCATGGCAGACGGTCGTGACCAGATAGTGTCGACCTGCGGCGGACCGACGGCCGGAGCGCAATGCCCGGGCTCCGGGTGTGGTGAGGATATCCATGCCTTCAGTGTTTCCGGTCGATGCCGTTGGCGATCTCGGCGAATACCGCGATGTCTTGTCGGTGTTTTCCTGGTCCATGCGTCGTTGAAGTTCGCCGGCAGCCTGTCGCGACTCCCGTCGCTCCCACAGGGTTATTCGTAGGAATTGCGACGACTCGATGCGCCGCGCACCGTCGCTTGCGAAGATCCCCGCGCGAGTCACGGCTTTCGACGAACCACGACAGACATACCGCCAGCCCCTGCGGGAGCGACGCAAGTCGCGACGAACAACCGCGTTCCCTCCGCACCACCACCCACCGAAATCGATTTCCTGCCCGGATCGCGCCCACCGCACGCCCCCGTACGGGGAAGCGCCATGGGCCGCTGCTAGAATCCCTGCTCTAACTTGACGATCCCCCATCGAAGCGGCCCCGGGCCGCGCGCGGAGCCCACGGCATGAGCTGGTTGAACGAACTGCTGCAGAACGACCCCGACCCCACCGAGACCCGCGAATGGGTCGAGTCGCTCAAGGCGGTCATCGATACCGACGGCCCCGGCCGCGCGCACCAGCTGCTGGAAGGCATGGTCGAACTGACCCGCCGCGCTGGCGCCCACCTGCCGTTCGCGCCGACCACCGAATACATCAACACCATCCCGTCGCATCTCGAACCGCGGATGCCCGGCGACCAGCACATGGAATGGCGGATCCGCTCGATGATCCGCTGGAACGCCATGGCCATGGTGGTGCGCGCCAACCGCAAGCCCGGCGACCTCGGCGGTCACATCGCCTCGTTCGCCTCGTCGGCCACGCTCTACGACGTCGGCTTCAACCACTTCTGGCGCGCGCCCAGCGCCGACCACCCCGGCGACCTGATCTGCGTCCAGGGCCACAGTTCGCCCGGCATCTACGCCCGCGCCTTCCTCGAAGGCCGCCTCACCGAATCGCAGATCGACCACTTCCGCATGGAAGTCGACGGCCGCGGCATCAGCAGCTACCCGCATCCGTGGCTGATGCCCGATTTCTGGCAGTTCCCGACCGTCTCGATGGGCCTCGGCCCGATCGGCGCCATCTACCAGGCGCGCAACTGGAAATACCTCGAAGGCCGCGGCCTGATGCCGAAGACCGACCGCAAGGTCTGGTGCTTCCTGGGCGACGGCGAATGCGACGAACCCGAAAGCCTGGGCGCGATCTCGGTCGCCGGCCGCGAAGGCCTCGACAACCTCGTCTTCGTCGTCAACTGCAACCTGCAGCGCCTCGACGGCCCGGTGCGCGGCAACGGCAAGATCATCCAGGAACTCGAAGGCCAGTTCCGAGGCGCCGGCTGGAACGTCGTGAAGACGGTCTGGGGCAGCTACTGGGATCCGCTCCTCGCCAAGGACAACACCGGCCAGCTCAAGCGGCTGATGATGGAAACCGTCGACGGCGAATACCAGAACTGCAAGGCCTTCGGCGGCGCCTACACGCGCGAGCATTTCTTCGGCAAATACCCGGAGACCGCCGCGATGGTCGCGAACCTCAGCGACGACGACATCTGGCGCCTCAACCGCGGCGGCCACGATCCGCACAAGGTCCACGCCGCGTACGACAACGCGATGAAGACCACCGGCATGCCCACCGTCATCCTCGCCAAGACCGTGAAGGGCTACGGCATGGGCGCGTCGGGCGAATCGCTCAACCCCACGCACCAGACCAAGAAGCTCGACGACGACGCCGTGCGCGCCTTCCGCGACCGCTTCAAGATCGACATCCCCGACGAGCAGTTCAAGGACGGCGCGGTGCCGTTCTTCCATCCCGGCGAGAAATCGCCGGAAGTCGAATACATGCTGGAGCGTCGCCGCGCGCTGGGCGGCTTCCTGCCGCAGCGCCGCCGCAAGAGCACGCAGACGCTGGAAGCGCCGAAGCTCGAAGTCTTCGACCGCCTGCTGAAATCCAGCGGCGACCGCGAGATCAGCACCACCATGGCCTTCGTGCAGGCGTTCAACGTGATCCTGCGCGACAAGCAGGTCGGCCCGCGCTGCGTGCCGATCGTCGCCGACGAAGCCCGCACCTTCGGCATGGAAGGCCTGTTCCGCCAGATCGGCATCTACGCGCCGGAAGGCCAGAAGTACAAGCCGGTCGACCGCGACCAGCTGATGTACTACCGCGAAGACGCCGCCGGCCAGGTGCTGGAAGAAGGCATCACCGAATGCGGCGCGTTCTCGTCGTGGATGGCCGCGGCCACCAGCTACAGCACCAACGACCTGCCGATGCTGCCGTTCTACATCTACTACTCGATGTTCGGCTTCCAGCGCATCGGCGACAGCGCCTGGCAGGCGGCGGACATGCGCGCGCGCGGCTTCCTGCTGGGCGCCACCGCCGGCCGCACCACGCTCAACGGCGAAGGCCTGCAGCACGAAGACGGCCACTCGCACCTGCTGGCCGGCGCCATCCCGAACTGCCGCGCCTACGACCCCACCTTCGGCTTCGAGGTCGCGGTGATCCTGCAGCACGGCATGCAGCGCATGCTCACCGAGCAGCAGGACGAGTACTACTACCTCACCCTGATGAACGAGAACTACGCCCACCCGGACATGCCCGAGGGCGCGGCCGACGGCATCATCAAGGGCATGTACCTGCTGAAGGACGCCGGCAAGCCGAAGAAGGGCGAGCTGCGCGTGCAGCTGCTCGGCAGCGGCACCATCCTGCGCGAAGCCATCGCCGCCGCCGAACTGCTGGACAAGGACTTCGGCGTCACCAGCGACATCTGGTCCTGCCCCAGCTTCACCGAACTGCGCCGCGACGGCTTCGACGCCGAACGCTGGAACCGCCTCAACCCCGAAGCCAAGACTCCGCGCAAGGCCTACGTCACCGAACTGCTGGAAACCCGCCAGGGCCCGGCCGTCGCCGCCACCGACTACGTCCGCGCCTTCGCCGACCAGATCCGCGCCTTCGTCCCGATGCGCTACACCGTCCTCGGCACCGACGGCTTCGGCCGCTCGGATACCCGTGCGAACCTGCGCCGGCATTTCGAAGTGGACCGCTACTACATCGCCCACGCCGCGATCGACGCGCTGGCGAAGGAAGGCAAGATGACTGGGAAGGATGTGGCGCGGGCGATCAAGCTGTACAAGATCGATGCGGAGCGCGCCAATCCAGCCACAGCGTGACTCGATCAATCCAACATGCCGCGCGAGAAGCGTTTTTTGAAACAAGTAGAAAAAACTAGCAGCTTCGCAGCAGGCGTCCAACGACAGCGAATAAATCAACTTATATAGAACGACAAAAGGGGCGTAAATGCGCCCCTTTTGTCCATTTTTATATAAACAAAAATCCAATAAGAGTGGCAAGTCAATAGTTCAAGCCAAGCGATTCTCTATCACGTGCAACAGCTTCAATAGAATGACTGCAGGCACGAACGTCAAGCGAGCTTCTCGACAAGCTCAGTGGGATCAAGGTCAGGAGTACCAATTCGCCCGTAGTAACGAGAAAAATGAAGCATCAGCTCTTCAATATACGGACTGTCGAGTTGGCATATGACCTTCTTACGCTCCATGTCTGCCAATGGCAGCTGATTGAGCTTCTGAATGTCGACAACAAGATTGGGCAAGAAGAAAGTTCCCGGAAGGAATCGCCATCTATCTCCTCCATTGTTCCTCATGAGGGCTGTAAGTTTGTTCCAAGCGGCTCCATCAGGCTTACTTGGGGGCTCACCAACGCCTTTCCATTTGGCAGTAGCCTGCCACGCAATAAAGCGCTTCTCATTAGCAAGATCGTCTGCTCCAACCAAGAGCACATGCTCGGCATTGGCTTGAGCAAAATCGCAAGCCGGCGTCACAACAACCCAATGACTACCGCCCTCATCCTTGAAAATGCAGCCAGTTTTTATCTTTCGATCAATTGGAGGATAAATGTACATCTCAACTGGACGAGCCGCCCCGGGCTTGTGGCCAAGTAGCTCCTTAACCGAATCTCGATTGAATCTTGCAGCCAATCGCCTAGCAAGCAAGTAAGCAAGATCAGATTCGGCACTCTCGGCACCAACATCTGACCAATATCGATCGACTGTATCCCACATATACTCTCGCTTTTCACTATCTATCTGTCGAAGCAGCCTTGGCAGACCCGTGTCGTATATCTTGCGCGCAGCACTCCGCAAACCTTGTGGATCATCCTCACCCTTCTTCACGACGCGCACCACACCTGTCTCTATAGACTTTATTCTCTCTGCAAAGCCCGTATAGAAAATTACAGGTAAAAATCGCACTTCTCTTAAGGACTTGAGAACTCGCATACCTTCTTGATCGGCATTGTCACCTGCAGTACTGAGAGGATCAGGGTCGCCGGTGCCATGCAGATCAAGTGTGACCAAGTCAAAATGTTCGTTTTTTAGTCGACGAATTGCGCTTTCAAAGCTGCGCTCAATAACTACCTCGATTCCATCAGCCCCAAAAGGATTATCGTCATACCATTCAGAAAAAAAATCGACAAGATTCAACGCCACAGCTTCGTCATCCTCTACACAAAGAATTCTCCACATATATCCGCCCCTGATTGGATTTGATCAGACCCGCTTCCTTAGCTTGATTCGAAACGCCGCGCCGGATAAAGGTCCCGTATCAAGAAGCTCAAGACTTCCGTTGTAGTAGTCTCTAATGATCTCGCCCGCAATAACCAGGCCCAGACCAAGACCATCCGGCTTTGTTGAAAAGTAAGGCTCAAATATTGAAGATCTATTGCTTTTAGGTATCCCAGGTCCGCTATCTGCAAAAATGATATCCATCTCCCCGGCAACCGGCCGAGTCCATTCGACCAGTATTTTTCGCCCCCCTTTTGGGGACTGCTGCAGCCAATAAATACTATTCCCAATGAGATTGATTAGGACCTCCTGAAGCTCTAGCGCATCAACTTGCACCAAATCATCCGAATTCGGGATAGTGACATTAATACCAAGACCATCAATCTCTTGCGAAAAGTGCGAGAACGCATTTCGCACAATTTCGTTTAGATATACTTTTGATGGTCTACCCTTCTTTCGGCCTCCGAGCGGCTCTATTCGTCTAAGTAGCAAGTCAATTAATCCTGCAGAATCCTTGACTCGACTAACACGCTCAGTTAGAGATGAAATCAAGCCGCTGCACTTTGGCAGAATCTCAGGATCTCCAGCAGCTCTCTGGAGCGCCTCAAGAACCAAAGTAGATTGGCCTTGAATAGTTAAAAGCGGCTGTCGCCCGTCATGTATAACCTTGTCAACCAACTGCCCCAAGGTCGCTAGGGAGTGGTATCTGGAGAGAACTTCCTTGATCCGAATGATTTGTGCCTCCCAATCATTCGTGGTGTGCTCCAAAAGGGTTAATGCCTCTTCATCCCCACCCAGTTGAATAAGCCGCTCTTTGAGAGCGACTGTATCCGGAGAGGCGAGCAGTGGCTGCTCTTGTGCCCCACCAGACTCTTTGAGACCAGGGCGTTTTTTCTTCTCGCGGAATCTCAAGCTCTCCAGCTTGGCGAGCGACAGGCGAATTATTTCCTGAAGATCAGCATAAGCTTGATTGTTGTCTAAGCCTTCCCTGTTACTTTGATCTTTAAGTTGCGGATTCGTATCAGCTCCAATTTTAATAAATCCCGTCAGCTGATTATTAGAAATTCGAAGGGTAGGATTCTGCACTCGGCGTAAATCAAGCTTTAGCCAATCATTCTCCTGCTCGCCATATGGAAGAACTCGAAAACCATCCCGATAAATACTGATTCCAGCAATAGAATCCAAATCCTTTCGAATACTCCTGATGCCTGTTCCTATTTTTTGCTCGACGTTGTCTAACTGATCCCGATCCCAAACAAATATCTGAAATGAAATAGGACCGCATGTCATGAAGGCCGCTTTTTCAATCGGCTCGATCGCCTCGGTAACAGCTGTCGGCGCTACTCGCTGAAACCATCCTGAAAAAACTTCTGTTTCACCAGTCGCGTGCAGTTCCACGGCTATATGGAATTTCCCCTGAGCATCAACATCGCCTTTTAGTGTGTAGTGGGGATACTTTATTACTTCAGGCGGCTCTAACTCTTGCGAACTACTTTCATCTTCGTCAGGCAACTGCAAGAAAATCCGAAATTCGCGCTCCGCTTCGAATGGCGAGATCAATCTACTCAAGCCTCGACGGAGCTCACCAACCTCATGCGTAGACCACCCGCGCTTAAGACCATTCATTCGAAGCACCGTCCCGTGACTTCCATCTCTTGGAAGTTCAGGATGTCCTGATGGATGCAAATCAGCCAAGTGGCGTCCGGCAACCAAATCCTCTGGATCTCTTTCCTCAGCGAGAACTATCACTTCATCGAGATAAACATCTTCATTATCGAACTGCGACCAGTCGAAATATGCATATATTTCTTTACTACTGCCAGCAGCCCGTGTACTCAATTCGAGCTCAGATGCTAGGCGAGCGGCAGCGAAACGACCGACACCTTTTTCACCCAGCAGCCTCCTTTTCAGATAGGCGCTTTGTTTCATCTTCTTCTTGTTATTTGTCGCCGGCTCCATCCAAGATCTCTCTACAACAGAAAGGCTCATCCCATGGCCATTGTCTTCTACGCTCACAGAGCCGATGTCCTGCTCAAGACTTTTATGAAATCGGATCAGTACGTAACCAGCGTCTGCGTCGTAAGAATTTTTGACAAGCTCTATCAAAGCGACAGTTTCGCTACTTATCAACTCCTCGCCTAGAGTTCGGAGAATTCTAGCCCTTGGCCTTAGTGCTTTTGAGACGACAGCTGTTGCGTTTGTCATTTCATATGTCCTTTTCGGAGCAAGATACAAAATCACATGGTTAAAATCTCAACACATACAAGACGTCGAACGGCGCTGCAGTTATTGCGCTATTGTTAAAAACACTTCATTGTCAAGTTGGCCACCATACGTGCCAACAGGGGAGGCACTGCATTCCCTACTTGCACATACTGCGCGGTTCTTTCTCCTGTGAAGAAGTAGTTGTCCGGAAAGGTTTGCGATCGAGCAGCCTCACGCACAGTGAAACTTCTACACTGCTCCAACTCAGGGTGAATAAAGTAATGCCCATCCTTCGATATGTGGCTCACTACCGTTGCCGATGGACTGCCCGGTGCCTGAACACGAAAGCGATTGGCGAACTTCCCGGACTCCCAGCTTTTGTGATCCGCCGCCAGCGCCGAGGGAAATTCATCCGTGGAGGGAGACCTCCCCTCCCGCGCAGCACAGTATCCGGCGCAGAACATGTATCGCCCAAGATCGCTTGCCATGTGACCACGCGAATCATGATTCAGCGTGATGCCTAGGCGCTTATCCCGGTACCAATCGGCATGTGCGAGCGAGACGCGCAGGTCGGGTGCACGCAGGGATGATCGTTCCGCATTGTCGATGAACTCGACGCTCCTGATCGTGTCCGCCACATCCTGAAGATCACGTCTGCGAGCAAGCGCCGAAAGCACGATGCGCCGCTGCCTTTCAACCTCATCCTGCCAGGCATCCCTTGAATCGCCTTTCGACAGCGCACTGCGGATTCTCGGCAGGTCGCGAATGACCTTGCCGACCGGAATCGTGTCGGTACCCGCGAGGGGCACCGGGGCTCGAAGACCCAATCCCCGGCGGATGCCCAGAAGGATCACCCGGTGCCTCGCTTGGGGAATTCCCAGTTCCTCGGCCTTCACGAGAAAACGCGAGAGCCCAGCTTCCGGTTCGCCGGGTTGATATGCCCCGTCGACCGCATCCGCGGACAGGGGGTAGATGTCATAGATTCCGTTTGAACGGCCACCAAGCGCCCGGCCCGGATCATGAAGATCCCGAAGGATGTCCGGAAACATCCTTCGCTCCCCGACCCTTGCCGTCAGGATGCCCTTGACGTTCTCCATGACGAAGACGGGAGGGGCGAACTTCGAGAGGATCTGCAGGTACTCCCGATAGAGAAAGTGTCGAGGGTCTTCCTCGGGGACATAGTCCAGCTTGCCCTTGTTTCGCGCCCGCCCAACCAATGAGTACGCCTGACAGGGAGGGCCGCCGACCAGCACCCAAGGCTCATCGCGCTTCACACGGGTGGCAATTTCTGCATGCAGACGCGCCGACTCCGGGCCGAGTTCAAGCAGCAACGCCTCTTTCTCGGCCTCCTGCCATTCGCGCGCATTCGCGCCGCGAAGATCCGCGATGCTCATTTCGCCTCGAACAATTCGATAGTAATCCTCGGGCACATCCGAGGGACAGCCGAAACGGCGGAAGAACGCACGCAGCATCAGCGTTCTTTGAGCATTGACTTCCTTCTCGGCCGAGACAAGGATCTTGAAGGCCGATTGATTGCTCCCGGGCGGCACGAAGCTTGAGAACCCTTCGCCCAGCCCTCCGGGGCCGGCAAAGATGTCGACGACTCCGATCGAGGAATGTGTGTGGTATGGCTTGACCGACAAGACAAAAGGCTCGCGTGATGGCTGACGTGATGAGCGCGGAAAAGCGATCTTCGCTGATGTCCCGCATCAAGGGCAAGGACACGCGCCCTGAAATGCTGGTGCGGCAGGGCCTTTGGCGCGCAGGCCTCAGATATCGTCTTCATGATCGACGTTTGCCGGGGCGTCCCGATCTTGTGCTGCCCAGATGGCATGCGGTGGTGCTCGTACATGGATGCTTCTGGCATCAGCACCCGGGCTGTCCGCACGCGGCAGTGCCGGCAACACGTGCGGAGTCCTGGCAGCAGAAGCTGTCGGGGAACCGGGAACGCGATGCCCGGGCACACGGCGCACTGCTTGCTTCGGGCTGGCGCGTTGCCGTCGTCTGGGAATGCGCGCTGCGGCAGGACGCCGAGCGATCCATCAGGACGCTGGAACAGTGGGTGCGCAGCAGCGGGCAGACCATCGAGATCGGCCGTCAGCCCTGAAGTGTTCAACCGACTCGCTTACGGCCATCTCCTTCGATAGGGTCGCCCCCGGTATGGCGCTCAATCGAGGAACGGTATCCCATCTTCTTCGCACAGCTTTTTCAGTTCCAGAACCGCGTCCCCAAGCACCGGATGGCGCGGGTCGACCGAAATTTCGATATCGCCATCGATCTTCAACGCAGCCCTCGCTGCCTGATCAAGAAGTACCGTCAGCCTGTCATGGCCCGCCCAGACCTCAACGATCCCGCCATATCCGGATCGTGATTGATCCTCGATCTGGATGTGAACCTTGTCGAATCCCATTGCGCGATCACGCTCATCGACCTTCATCGATTTCTGGACAAGCACGAACCTCGATGGCGAGAATTCATTATCAGCGAAGCCGATGACGACCGCCGAGCCATCGGTATCGACTGCAATGTGGTGCGCGTTGAATTGATATTTCGCTGCAGTATTGATCATTGGGTGACTCAAATTTCCTATCTCACCATATCCATTAATCGCCTTGCGCTCACCAATAAAATCACGACTCATCGCCTGAGCCGACCTTATTGCCTCCAAGTCCGAGTCCTGTCGCTCAAGCTCTTTCTGCATCAATGGATGCCTCAATATCTTCGCCTCAAGCTCAGGATCACCCGGCTCGACCCCATCCGTTTCTTGAACAAACAGATCCACGGAATCGGTCGCGTACGTAGCCGCCTGCACGATCTTATCGATGTCGTTCTCCAGAACGTAATCCAGCAGGCTGCAAACGGCAAAACATGCATCCTGGGCCGCAGTCACGTATATGGACGTGAAGTCATCCGAGCTTGGCGCAGCCAATTCGCAAACACTGCTCGCGTCGACAATTTCCGCCGCCTGCTGCGCATTGCCGTAAACATGCGCCCACACACAATCAAGCGCCTTTCGTACTGCGGCGAAGTCGCCCCATCCAGAATTCCTCTGAAACGATATGTAATTGGGCAGCAGCCTCTCGCAGCAAAGAGCGCCAAAGACGAGCCTTCTGCCGCTATCCAGCGCTACAAGTTGCTCACGAATGTATGTGGTTCGGGGCCTGCCGCTTGCCATTTTGATCTCATGCCATGAAATGAAGATGCGCGCGTTTCGCAGGCATCTTCATTCGATCGAATTCAGACCGTGGCCGCGCTGATGGTGATGAGCCTGACAGATTGATTGTCTTCTGAGTACTCAAGATGCAGCCTCTGCCCATCAACGATAAAGGCATCCCATGCTGGACGGGGACCAAGCAGAAGAACCCGGCAGCCATCCCCGCACTGCGCAGGATTGCCAAGGCGAGCTCTTGCCTCTTCGCGAGACATCGCAAAGACGATGCCTGCAGGCAGCTCACCCTGAAATTCGGAATAGCCCTCATGCCCGGAAGCGTGCAAATGGACCGCAGAGATCGTCTCGCCATCAGGCAGAACCATCGAAATTCCGAGCAATGGAAGTTGCAGATAGCTCTCGTCTCCGATCTTCTCAACGTCCAGCATCGCAACATTTCGAAAGATGCCCATGCCGTGGACATCAGTGATATTTTGCCCAACAAGCGACTGGATCGGCGCTTTCATCAATATAATTCTGTTTTTCTATTTGGCACGAGCAGACAATACTTCAGCCCATTCACCATTCGCCTTGCTTATGGCTTCCGACAACGGCCATCCGGGTGCTTCCTCGATGATGTGAACCAACGTCCATGCCAGACCATGGCAGTCATCCGGACCCAACAGTCCAACCAATGTCTGGGCTTCTTGATCAGTGACAGGCCGTTGAATCATCGATAGCAAATTCTGAAACTTCTCAAGAAAATCGGGATCAGCCTCATCGGCGCTCGGAAGTCCGCCTAGATTTGCCAAACTCTCTATTGAAGCTTGCATTGCGTGAAAAATTAAAACTTCCGGATGATCGTCGTTTTAAATCCAACGGCCGATAGCGACCGCTGACCCATTCGTATTTTGCATCATTGAATTCGAAAGTCAGCGATCTATTGTCGCTGAAAACCTTCAATTTCCGACAATACCATCCGCAGATCACTCAGATCTTTCGACGAATACTGCATCTCGTTGCAGCGAATCAACAACCTCCTTGCAGAATCCACGAATGAATCCCTGAAAGCCACCACTGACTCCTGACACGCAGCCACGATATTTCGCTCAAACGATTCGTTGATCGCACTGAAGTGAAGTTCTGCGCTGTCAGGAAGTCTTACCACGCTCACAGAAAAAGATCCTTCCATGAAATCTATATCTTCATCGCAGGACTGCCCTGTCAGGATCCGACGCAATGCCGCCCCCCACCAACTCATAAGAACAACGGGGAAATCGATCCAATTCTGTTCTGGAAAATCAATTCCGTCGAGACTCATCCAAATGCCGCCAGTCATTGGTCCCATCTTGCCAACAGCGAGATTCTTCAGGTCTATTTCAATTGACACGCTCACGAATTATTTTCCTGGTCTAGACTTAATCTTCGGAAATGCAGTCTCGATTGTTCTCTCTGCTCTGTTGTACCACATACGCACTTCATAGCCTGCCTTGGAATATCCGGATAACAATACGCGCTCACCTTGGATCTTCAGAACACTAGCATTTCCATACGCCTGTCTGATAGCTGCCATCACACCATTCCTACTCATCATAGGGAAAACATCTCTGCCAGTCGTGAGTGCCCCACCCATGATGTGACGCTCAGCTACATGCTCCATGTTAACTGTAACCTTCCTCCAAGCAGGAAACTTGAACGCTCGCGCCGCTCTGGCAGCCCTTACCACACCTGCCTTCCCAATTCCCGGCCCGTAGCCTTTGAGCGTCGTTACTGTCTGATATGTGTAGCCACCACAGCGCGCAGGCCGCACAGCCACTGAGTCAGTAAATCCATTGATGAGCTTGTCATACCAAGCTCGATCAGAATCAATTTCACGGTAGTAGTTATCCGCAGCTCTTTGAGCTGCTTCTCTTGTTCCAAAAACATCACCCGGGGCCAACCCGAACAGATCTACAAGCCGCAGCGGCGCGCTCTCAACATATGAGTATCCGCTGATTCCACCCATCAACCCGGCCGGATCACTCTCCACATACCTACCCGTGGTCGGATCGTAGTCGCGGAAGTAGTTGTAATGGAAGCCGGTGACGCTGTCGAACTGCTGGCCCGGCAGGCGCAGGTCGAGGTTGAAGACGAGGCCGTCGCCGTCGGGATCTTCCTCGGGATGATCGCGACCGAAGGCTTCGCCCAGCGGGTCCCAGCGCCAGACCGCGACGTTGCGCTGCGGGTCGATCACCGCGCGCGGGCTGCCCAGCGCATCGGCTTCGATGTAGTGCAGCGTCTGGCCGGGGTTGCTGCCGGTCAACAGGCCCACCGGGAGATCGTCCAGCCAGATCGCCATCTGCACCGGCTGGCCTGTGCCGTTGAAGTCGCCCAGCCAGCGGCCGTCGCTGTCGTACAGCGTGTAGGTGTCGACGCCGTAGACGGTGCGACGCACGCGCTCGCCCAGGGCGTTGTAGGCATAGGTCGCCAGCACGGTATCGATCGGCGGGTCGGTGCCGTTGGATATCGGCGCACCGGTCCAGACCGCGCTCAGGCGATTGGCGTCGTTGTAGCCGAACCGGCGACGCGGACCGCCCGGGGCGTTGGGGTCGCCCTGTTGCGTGAGGTTGCCGGCATCGTCGTATGCGCGGGGCTCGCCGCCGACATCCAGCAGGCGATGGCTGTCGCTGGCGTAGCCGTAGTTCGCGGTCTGGAATGCGTAGGTCGGCGCACCGCCGCCGGGGCCGCCGCCGGCGTCGGTCATCACCCATTGGCCCGCCGTCAGACGGTTGCCGGTGCGGTCGTAGCCGTACCTCTCCAGCACGACGGCGTTGGCGTCCTTCGCCTCGGCCAGACGATCCTGGCCGTCGTAGCCGTAGGTTTGAACCGTAGCGTTGGGCGAGCGGCCGCTGCGCAGCTGCGCGAGGTTGCCCACCGCATCGAAGCCATAGCCCAGCGCGATGCCGAGACCCGCGCCGTTCTCCGGGCCGTCCTCCACCGCCAGCGGCCGGCCGTTCCGGTCGAGCGTGCGGCGCAGTTCGAGATCGTTGCCGAACACCCAGCGCGCGACCGGGCCGAAGGGATGGTAGGTCGCGTTCTTCAACAGCACCTGCCGCGCGCCGCCGGTGGTCACCCCGATCTCGGCGACGCGGCCCTGTGCGTCGTAGCGATAATCCACCTCGGTACTGCCGGGGTAGATCATCTTCTGCAACCGGCCATCCGCCTGATACACCCAGCGCAGGGTGAAGGTGCGGTTGCCGGTGCGCTGCACCTTGCGGACGAGATCGCCGAAGCGGTTGTAGCAGAACACGGTGCTGCCGCTGGCGTCGGCGATGCGGCCCAGGCGCCCGGCGGCGTACTGTTCGCCGGCCGCGCAGTCGCCCATGGCGGTGTCGTAGGCGAACGGCTCATCCGGAACCGCCGCGGCGTAATCCACCATTTTCAGGCGATTCAATGCGTCGTAGCGGAACTGCGTGGACTTGCCGTTCGCATCGATCTGGCCGGTGGTGTTGCCGGCGGCATCGTGGGTATAGCCCGTCAGGCCCGTGTCCGGACTGTCGAGTTCGACCAGTTCGCCGAAACCGTTGTAGCGGTAGTCGGTATGCAGCCCCTTCGGGTCGGTGATGCGGGTGATGTTGTCCAGCGCATCGTAGCGATACAGCGTCTCGGCCGATTCGGCGGTGCTGGTCGCGTTGCGCAGACTGCGGACAAGACGACCCAGCGGGTCGTAGTCGCGATCGTCGCGGCGCGTGAGCGGATCGGTGGCGGTCTTGAGCCGCCCCTCCGCGTCGTAGCCGAACACGGTGCTGCGGTCGTCGGCATCGACGACCGATTGCAGGCGTCCCAGCGTGTCGAAGGTGCGCGAGACGGTCTGCAGCAGCGCACCGCCGGCATCGCGGATGTCTTCTCGCTCGCGCTCGCCGGCCGCGTTCAGCGTGTAGACCATCCGATGACCGTCGCGATCGGTGATCGACGTGAGCCGCTGGATGTCGTCGTAGCCGAAGGTGACGAACACGCCGTCCGGCTGGACGACGCGATGCACCAGTCCGTCGACGGTGTACTCGATCCGCTCGATGCGGTCGTCGTTCTCGCCGCCATCATTGGTGCCGCGCATCTTGCGCGCGACCAGCCACCCGCGCGGGTCGTATTCGACATCGGTGACGACGCCGGCGACATCGCGGATCGATCGGATCCGGCCGGCGCCGTCGTGGGCCAGCAGTTCCGTGATCTGGCCCTTGGCGTCGACGATCCGCCACAGGTCGCCCTTGCGCCAGAGGCAGGTCGCGGGCGCCGTTGCGCAACCGGGTTCGTCGGCATCGCGATATTCGTAGCGGGTGACATCGGCGACATCGAGAGCGTTGTCGCGGGCGCCATCGACGCTCAACACCAGTCCGACGAGGGGACAGACCCCCGCGGCGACATCCGCCGCTTCGCAATAGGCGATCGTCGTGGTGCGGGTCGCACCGGTCGTCGGATCGATTTCGGTCGTCGTAAGCGGCTGGCCGCGGCCGTTGTAGGTCCACGTCGTCTGCGCCTTGAGCGCACCGGCAGCATCGCGTGTCCGCTGTTCGGTGACGCGATGGGTCGCCGGATCGCGGACGGTCTCCGTACGCCGTTGCTGCGGCGTGCCCGCCGCTTCGATCACCGCGGACAGATAGGCATCGGTGGCGTGGTACTCGTAGTCCGTATGCTCGCCGAGCCGGTTCGTCTGGCGCTGCAGTCGACCCTGCGCATCGAAGACCTGCGCGTCGCTCGCGGTCTGACCGGCGGTCTTCACGTCGGTGATGCGCCGATACAGGCCGGGCGCGATCGTGTAGATCCGCTGCTCGCCGGTGGCGGCCGCCACCGTGGCCTGGGTCTCGCTGTCGTAAACGACGGTGGTGACGTTGTTCGGCGTGCCGAAGGCCCGGCTCTCGATCACGCGGCCGCGGTCGTCGTAACGGAACGAGGCGAATCGACGGCCGGTCTCGGCGGTGATGCCGGTCAGGTGATGGCGCTGGCTGGGATCGCCGATCAGCCCGGATTCGGCGTAGTGATACCGCTTGATGCGGCCGCTGCCGTAGTCGGCGGAAATCAGATTGCGGTCGGCATCGTAACCGTAGGCGACGGATGCGCCATCCGGCAGTACGGCGCGCGTCATCAGCTTGGCGGCGTTGTACTCGAATCGCAGCACGCGGCCCTGTCCATCGGTCGCGGTGGCGAGCAGGCCGTTGCGATAGCCCAGGACCACGTCGAGACGCGGATCGTCGGGGTGACGGATCGCCGTCAGGATCCTGTTGACGTCGAATTCCCGAACCTCGCCGTCCGGCGAGCGCAGGCGCCAGCGGACCGCACCGGACGCGATGTATTCGAGCACGTGATCGGTCGAATTGACGCCACGCAGGCGATTGGACGCGAACGGCGCATAGCCTTCGTACGCGCCGGTCTCGTCCACGATCGCGGCCATACTGCTGCCGTTGGTGCCGGTCAGACGATCGCTGAAAGTATGGGTCCAGCCCTCCGCGAAACCGATGTTGTTCCGGAACTGGCGCAGCGAATGGTAGTAACGCGTGAAGGTATGGCCTGCGAACTCGAAGTCCGGTTCGGCCCTGACCTTCTCGCCCGTGGCCGGGTAGACGGGGTAGTCGCTGGCCTCGCAGCTCGCGCACTGCTGTATCGGACCGCTGATGCGGACGGACCCGCGGTTGTACGCGCAGAGGACCGGCAGCGTGAGGTCGCCGATGCCATCGTTGGACACGATATCGCTCAACCGGTCGTACCGCGACGGACAGGTGAAGGAGGCTTCCTGCCGGATCATGAAATGGAACGCGCCGGCGCTGCCGCTTTCGCAGCTGAACCGGGTGATGTAGCGGCGATGGCCGTAATTCACGACCCCGTGCGTGGCCTGCGAAATGTTCTGCATGCCATCCACCGCCTTGTAGGGAGAGACACGCAGATCGGTCGCCAGACTCGCACCGCCGAAGGTGCAGGTCGGATGGAGCGCGCGATACTTGTCGACGGCCCTGGCGACCAGATCGCTTTCGTCGGCGCACAGATTGGGCAGATTCGGATCGCTGCCCCGGGCGCAGCCATGACCGCCGGAAATGAGGTCGCCATCGCTGCCGACCGCATCGACGGTGAATCCTCCCGTATACAGGGTGCCCGGCTGATCCTTCACGCGATACACGTACTCGGCGCGCTCCTGGGCCGGAATGACGTTCGTCTCCGCCTGTTCCAGTAGGGTCGCGACCGGGGCATGCACGGTATCCGCACGCATCGCCTGTTCGGCCTTGTCGAGCGTATTCGCGCACTGCTGCGTCGCGCCCTGATAGCAGAACTGCGGCTCGGGCCCGGTCGCGACCTGGGCCACCGCCGCTGCAGCGATCAGCAAACCCATGAACGAGCGCGCGCGCATCGGTCGATTGCGCCACCCTCTCCCCAGCAGATCGATCGCCCTGCTTTTCATCGCATCGCTCTTCATGGTGTCTTCACCGTGTTTTGACTCGTCCACTGAACGCTCTCCTCGACAGAGGTCGATACATCGATCCGGGTACGCCTACGGAATGATCAGCAGTACAACCACATGATCACGAACATCCAGAACTTCGCGACATTCTCGATCCAATCCAGCAGCGACCACCGCTTGCGTCTTCGCATGCTGCGTCAGGCTGCCGGATGGGCATGCATGGAGGCGCGCAAATGCGGCGCACGAACCGCTCGCGCACAGTCTGCGCCGGCAGAATCGCAGCGCCTGAGACCGCGTGTATTCGACAGACGCACGTGAACCGCGCGTCCACAGCGACCCGGCTGCATGATCGGCGCGATCCGCTCTGCCGTTCGGCCCTTGCACCGGGCCCTGCGCCACAAGCGGCGACCTGTCCTGAAAATGGAATGAGAACACATGTTCCGTTGCTTTCCCCGCTGCCTTTCCGATCATGGGGCGTTCCAGACGCCCGTCCCTTCGGGCGCCATGCACGCCACCGTCATGGATGCCCCATGGACAGAAACCTACCAACTTTCTTTTTATGTTGCAACAATATGAAACATATTGTTGATACCCGCTGTGGCGACGGGCCATCAGAGGCAGAGCTAAGCGGAGCGAGGGGGGAATGAGGACAGGGTTACTTTTTGGCGGAAACAATCACCGCAGTGGGCTTCATGCACACCGCAAGGAAGCATCCATGCCGGGAAAACGGCCCCACATCGCACGCTGGATGCCTGATTGCGTGATGGGATGGCATCGTCTCTCGGAGCGTGAGGCCTGAGCCCAATCGGCTGAATCTGGGAGGCAAGCGATTAACGCGCAAAAACTGACTCGTAGGGGGTGGTGAGCGCAGCGAACCCCAACAGAACGAAGCGAAGAAAAATCCGTCGATGCAAGCACTGAAACGCGTGCCTTTGCGGTTCGGTAGCGCCACCGATGTGGGGCCAACGGTGGGGTTCGCTACGCTCACCACCACCCGACGGTCTGCAGCCGGCGCGGTATGCCTGGATCGCTGCCGAGAGACGACGAACGGCGGAAGGGCCTGATTGAACGACTGCGCCCGCTGTCGGATGATTCCGACCACCGCCATGACCACCGAATGACATGCCATACCGCCCGCTTGCGATCGCCTTGCTCCTGCTGCCTCTGGCCGTTCCGGCTGCGGATGACGAAGAGAACTCCCGGACCGGCACCCTGCACATCAGCCGCCCGAAGTACTTCACCAATGGCGGCATCAAGCCGGCAATCGTGATCGATGGAGAAGAGTATCCCGTCCTTCCGAACGGCGCCTGCATGACCATCGACCTTCCGCCAGGGGCGCACACCATCGCGCTCAAGCTCAGCAATCGCTACACGACGATGGAACCCCGATCCTTCAACGTGGATGCAGGCGGCAGGACATATGCCCGGGTATCGACCCTCATCGACAAGGTGGACGACGACATGTTCCATCGTCTGTTCACCATCGACATCGTGGAAATGCCAACGCCGGGCAATGAGATCGCGTGCACCCGGCAGATCGACCCCGTGAGCGGCAAGCGGCATCGCAAGAGCGCCTGGACGGACAACTAGGCCTTGTCCAAAAAAGGGGGTTGCCTGCGAACCTGCACGCGGCATAGCCCACCCGGTGGTCCGAGCTGCGATGATGCATGCTTCGATCAGGAGAACACCCATGCGGACACTTCTCTCGTCTTTCGCTTCCCTGTCGCCGCTGGCCCTGGTTGCCGGCATGGCGCTCGCCGCAAACCCAGGCAGGGAGAGAATCGTCGTCCGCTCCGAGCAGGATCTGCACACGGCATGGATCGTGCTCAATCCCAACAAGGATATCGACCTGCTGACGCTGAAAGGAACACGACTGCGCTACGGCTGCGTCAACGTCGCATACCGCATCGAATCGGACGGCAGAATTGCCGAAGGCACGCGTCTGCTTGCCTACCGCGCAGACCGCGCCCATGCCGCAAGCGAGAACACGTTCGATTTCATGGGCAACTTCGTGAAGAGCGCGCTGCCAGGCTACACGCCGGCACCCGGCACGACGGCACCGGTTGCGACCTACACCAGCCGCTCGATTCCCGTCTTCGGTGCGGAGACCGAGAGCACGCTGAGTCCCATACAGATCGCGACCCTGAAAGCCGCGTTGCGCAAGGCCTGCGCGATCGATGACCTTCCTGGCCGGCTGAAGAATGGGCTGAAGCACGCGGTGCGGCTGGAGACCCTGCCTCCGATGGAGACATTGCTGGGCAATCCGCAGGTCACGCCCGATCCGGGCTCATGACGCAACTCGCCCGGACAAGGCCAGGTTCATTTCAGGCAGAAGAAAGAAATGAACCTGATCCTTTTCGCTTCGACTCGTCGTCCCGGGTACGCGCTTTGGGCCTACCCGGGCGACGCGTCATGTGGTTCAGATCACCTGCACCTGCTCGGCCTGCATGCCTTTCTGGCCCTGGGTGACGATGAACTGGACGCGCTGGCCTTCCTGCAGACTCTTGAAGCCCGAGGACTGGATGGAGCGAAAGTGGACGAAGAGATCGGGGCCGCTCTCCGGGGTGATGAAGCCGAAGCCTTTGGCATCGTTGAACCACTTGACGGTGCCGGTTTGAGTCTGGGACATGGTGCGTACTCCTGCCAGCGAACAATGGGCTGGGGTCGTCGATTGTACGACAACGCGCAGAATGCATCCGTCGGGGGCCGGTGAGCGCAGATAACCCGACCGCAACGGCGCATCGATCGGCCGATGCCGTCTTTGAAACGCTTGCGCGCACGATTCGATGCCATCGCCCCTGCATCAACGATGGCGGGGTTCGCTGCGCTCACCACCCCCCTACGAGTTGCCGCACGCCAACCAATGGCGTCAGGTTCATTTCGAAAGAAGTGAGCCTGATCCCATGATCGCTGCAGGCTCGCCCGACCGAATCCGAGTGGCCGCCGATTAGACTATGCAGGCCAGCGGGCGTCGCCGCCGCCATCGCATCGCGGCATTCCCCACTGGAGTTCCTGCATGTCGTCTTCCCTGTCGCCCGCCGGGCGTCTGTTCGCCATCGCGGCCTTCGCCGAAGGCCTGACCTGGGCCGGTCTGCTGATCGGGATGTGGTTGAAATACGGCACGCAGACCACCGATGTCGGTGTGTGGCTGTTCGGTCGCCTGCACGGTGCGGCGTTCCTGTTCTACGTGATCGTGACGCTGTTGTCGGCCATGCGTCTGCGCTGGCCCTGGTGGGCATGGACGCTGGCCCTGCTGGCAGCCGTGCCGCCGCTGGTGACGGTGCCGCTGGAAATGTGGTTCCGGCGGATTGGTTTGCTCGCACACGGAACCTGACCATGGCGCAGGCCGAAGAGATCGACGTCGAACCCACGACGATGTTCCGTGAGTCAAACGTGTCTCCGTTGCGTGCCGATCGGCTTGACAATGCCGACCCCCGAAAGGAGGATCGGGGACCGGTCCGCAACGGGCCGGGCGACCATCCAGGCCAACCGTATGGAGACGATGATGAGCGATACCCGGAATACGAAGCAGGAGTTCTGCCTGAACGATCTCGATGCGCAGTTGCAGGCGCTGCTTCCGGACAAGGAAGCGTTCCTGCGCGCGTTCTATTACTGCTGCGAGTGCGTAGGCAATCCGGACTGCCCGAGCCAGAGTTGAGCCGGCGAGCGGTGCGACAACGGGTGTCCCGGGGCCGGATGAACCCCGGTCCCGGGACATCCCGATGCATGGATCGCGAAGCCACGCGCGCATGAACGTGTTCGCATTTTCGCCGCAGGCCGAAGCCGTCATCGCGCGGATCGATGCCGAACTGGCGACGCTCGATATCGACGCGAACGAAACGCACCCGCCGGAACGGGATCACGCGTTCGCCAACGCCTTCCACATCGCGGACGCCAACCTGCGGCATTTTCTTCCCGACCTGGACGGCGCCGATTGCCGTCGCCTGATCCGCGAAATCCTGTTTCACCAGCGCATGAGCGCGCTGGACCAGAACGATTTCGACCTGCTGCGCGTCACCGGCATCGACAGCCGCTGCGGCGACCTGCCATGGTCGAACGGCACGCCGCGCATCTTCTGCACCTATCACCTCGGTTCCTACAAGTTTCTGTTCCATGCGCTCGCCGCGCGCGGCGTCGACTGCATGCTGTTCGTCTCCGGACGCACGCTGATGAAACAGGGAGCGTCGTTCCTGCAGGCCGTGCAGCGTGCGCGGGAGACCCGCGGCTGGAGCGGAAGGCTCGAGATCGTGGATGCGGAGAACCGCAACAGCGTATTGGTCGGCATGCGGGCGCTGCGGCACGGCAAGGCGCTGGTGCTGTACGCCGATGGCAACGCCGGCACCGGCGAAGGCGACGAGCGCTTGCGCCCGGTGTCGTTCTTCGGCCGCACGCTCGCGGTGCGTTCCGGAATCGCCTATCTCTCGCATGCCGGAGGCGCGCCGGTGGTGCCGACGACCTGCCGACGTCGCGCCGATGGCAGCCTCGACCTGGTGTTCCACGAGGCGATCGCGCCCGATGGCCGCGAGCGCACGGCCTACATCGATGCGACCCTGCAGACGATCCACGACCGGCTCGCGTCGATCCTGCGCACTTCGCCGGGGCAATGGGAGGGCTGGCTGTACGCGCATCGCGCGCTCGCCGGCACGGCGTTCGACGGCGGCACGGGCGCGCCGCTCGCGATGGGCGAGGCGATGCAGCGCGCGCACGACCGGGAACGTTACGCACTGCTGCGCTTTCCCGGATTGCGGCTGTTGCTCGACAAGCGCGCCTTCACCTGCACGGTGATCGAAGCTGCCGGATGACGATGGCCATGCCGCCGCCGATGACGGCGCCGCCGGGAATCCGGAAACGATGAGCGGGAATCGATGAGCGGGAATCAATGAAAACGTGGGTCTACTTTCTGCTGTGCGAGAACGACACGCTGTACACGGGCACGGCGATCGATCCCCTGCGCAGGTTCAACGCACACTGCGCGGGTCGCGGTGCGCGGTTCACGAAAATGCGGAAGCCCATCCGGCTGCTCGGCGCATTCGTCTTCGAGAGCCGCGGCGAGGCGTTGTCGAACGAGTACCGGTTCAAGCGTCTGCCCGTCCCCGAAAAGCGCCGGCTCGCGGCGTTGGCGGCCGAGGACCCTGCCTGGCTCGCTTATCTCATGGAACACGAAACGGGATGAGCAGGAGAACCGGGAGCCGCGCCGACTGTTTGACGACGCGAACGATGCGCTCCCGGCTGATGGCCCCGCCAGGCGCACAACGCGGACCCCAATCAGGCGCAACCACCGATCACGGGATCGATCAGACGACCCACCGCCATGCGTACCAGATCACCAGCACGTTGAAGATGAAGCTGACGCCGATGAGGAAATTGTCGTAGGCGCCCTTGTAGGGCAGGCTGATGATGTTGAAGGGGATCACGATGCCGGCGACGATGATGTTCGTCCAGCGGGCGGCGGGATACGGCAGTATCAGACTCAGCACGATCATGAAGATCGGGACCAGCATGATCGCCGCGACGATCAGCCAGATTTTCTCGGTGCCCGGCGTTTTTTCGTTGAGCATGCCCGGCGTCACGTGGCCGGCCAGAATCCGCAGCACGTCGCCCCAGAGATAGGTCAGCATCGTCGCGACCCACAGCCCCGAAAGCACAATCCTTGTCTCCAGCATCGTTCGCCTCCTTCCCCGAAGCCCGCGAGTTTACACCAGCGCCGAACGGGGCCGGAGGCGTCGGGGGACGGCAAGGCGCTCGACGCCTGCGGTCGATACACCTTGCGGGGCAGCGTCATTTGCCGGTTTCGTATGCGGCATGTTCGAGCATGCGCCACTGTTCGTCCGCCCTGCGGATATGGCCGGGGCGGTCCTCGTTCCAGGTCTTCTGCACGGGCAGGCTGTAATTCAGATAGAGCCTGCCGTCGACGATCGCGAAGGCCTGGGGGTTGGTCGAGACCTTGTAGCCACGCGAGGTGCCGTAGGCGCAGAAGCCGCCGTAGCGCGGGGCGTAACGCTCGGGATCGGCCGCGAACAGAGCGCGATGGGCCTCGCTGGCGAAGCGCCAGGTGGCGCCGTTCCAGGTCAGGGTGATGTCGGCCCGGCCGGGAACGGGTTTTGCCTGGGTGTGGTAGGCGACCGGGTCGTAACCCCGGATGGCGCCGTCGGCGGTGACGAAGACCTCGTCGGCGGCGTTGGCCGACCGGAATCCGGCCACGACGGCGAGCGATGCCAGCGCGAGCAGCAGCGGCAGGGAAAAGCGGCGAAGCATGGGACACCTCCTGTTCCAACAATGGTCTCCACAGGAGGCGCGCAACGCGCGAAGCGTTGCGCGAGTTCCGGATCGCGATGCGCCCGGGGCGGCCCGGAATGAAGTTGGGGGATCGAAGACCGGCGCACCCGCTTTCGGGCGAACGGTGCGGCGGCCGCACCCGCCCGCCCTGCCTTTCCAGCCACGGCGCGATCGCACACACTGCGCGTTCGCGTCCACGGCTTGGATCACTCATGGCGATCACGCTCGATCATCTGCGCCGGCATGCGGTGGCGCGCACCCTGTTCAAGCCGAAGACGCTGGCGCGGGCGATCGATCGGCTCGGGTTCGTGCAGGCCGATCCGATCCGCGCGCCGGCGCGGGCGCAGGATCTGACCCTGCGCCACCGCGTCGCCGGTTATCGCGCCGGCGATCTGGAACGCCTGTATCCGAAGCTGCCGATCGAGGAAGACTATTTCGTCAATTACGGCTTTCTGCCGCGCGCGCATCACGCACTGATGCATCCGCGCACGCCGCGTGCGGTGTGGACGCCAGCGCAGTGGAATCAGGCGCATGCGGTGCTGGACTTCATCGCCGAGCGTGGCACCGCGCATCCGCGCGAAGTCGATGCGCACTTCTCGCACGGCAAGGTCACAAACTGGTTCGGCGGTTCGTCGAACGCGAGCACGCAGCTGCTCGATGCCATGCACTATCGCGGGATGTTGCGGGTGGCGTATCGCGAAGGCGGCACGCGGGTGTATGCGCCGCGCATCGCCGATGCCAAGCCGATCAGCACCGACACCGCCAACGCGCGCATGGATGCGCTGATCGACCTTATCGTGGGCAAATACGCGCCCCTGCCCGCGCCGAGTCTGGCGCAGCTCGTCCGGTTCCTTGGCGGCGGCGTGCCGCAGTGGGAGGCGCAGCGCGCGGCGGCGTTGACGCGTGCGAAGCAACGCCTCGGCCAGGCGCGCGTGGACGGCATCGACTGGTATTGGCCGAGCGGCGAGCACCCGGCCGCGGCGCGCTGGAAGCCCGACGACGCGGTGCGCCTGCTCACGCCGTTCGATCCGGTGGTCTGGGACCGCCGGCGCTTCGAGATCCTGTGGGGCTGGACCTACCGCTTCGAGGCCTACACGCCCGCGCCCAATCGCAAACTCGGCTACTACGCGCTGCCGCTGCTGTGGCGCGATCGCGTGATCGGCTGGGGCAACCTGAGCGTGCGCGATGGCGCGCTCGCGAGCGGTTTCGGGTACATCGACGAACGCGCGCCGCGCGATGCCGCGTTCCGCGCCGGACTGGACGCGGAGCTGGCGCGGATGCGGCATTTTCTCGCGCTGGAGGATTGAATCCTGCGCGCGACCCGACGGCGGCGCTCGCGTCCGCCGTCGGGCGGTCGCGATCAACCCGACGGCTGTTCGCCAATCCGTGGGGCGGAAGCGGGCGTGAGGCGGCGCCGCAGCCAGGCCTTCAGCCGAGCGAATACGGGGGACCTCGCCGGCGACACGGGAGCGGTGGACGCGATGGCGATGGCGAGCAGCGTGCGGTCGATCAGTGCGCGGTCGTACATGGGACGAGTCTCCTGTGGTCGATCGCGTTCAATGACTGAGGCCGATGCGATTCGGCGGCTCGTAGGACGTGTGCGCGAACAGGATCTTCGGCCAGGTCCGCAGCGGGTTCGCGCGCAGCTCAAGCACCATGCGCAGCGGCGGAAGCAGCAGGTAGCGCACCGGATTCACGCAGGTATCTGCATGCGGATCGAACAGGCCGGTGTCCGGAATGTGCGCGGTGGGCTCGACGTAGGTGCCGAACAACCGGTCCCACAGCGTCAACCGCGCGCCGAAGTTGCAGCCGGTGCCGTGCGGTCCTTCGCTCTCGCGGGCGTGATGCATGAAATGCACGCCGACGGTCACGAACAGCAGGCGCAGCGATCTGAGCGCCTTCGACTTCGACTCCAGCCGGTACATCGCCGGCGAATGCGAAGGGTCGGTCCAGGTGTCGATCAGCATCAACACCACCAGCGCGATACCGGCCGAGGCGATGTCGGTGGTGAACAGCTTCGACAGCAGCGGCAACAGCAGCAGCGAGAGCGCGCCGGACGCCTGCAGCAGCTTGAACGGTGGTTCGATCGCCGTGGTGAGCTGGGACAGGCTGCGGTTGCGATGATGATAGATATGGCCGAGATACCAGAAGAAACGGTTGCCGTGGCACAGTCGATGCGACCAGTAGAAGCAGAAGTCGCCGATCAGGGCCGCCAGCACCAGCGCCGGCGCGCCGTGCAGATCGATCAGGGTCGGCACGCGCGCGAGCAGGGCATCGTATGCCTGCATGGCCGCGTCGATGGGCAGGTGCAGCAGGGCCAGGCCGCCCAGCGCGATGAAGATCGCATTGACGATCGAGACGTTGATCATCGATTCCCAGTCGAACGGTTTGCCGGTGATGCGCTCGTACAGCGCCATGTCGAGCAGCCCGACCAGGATCACGAAACCGGCGCGCGCGACCGCCAGCCACAGCAGCAGGCGCGCCATCGAGCCGCCCACATCGGCCAGACCGAGATCGGCGACCATGTAGAACACGCGCACCGCGTCCGCGCCAGTCAACGCGCCGATGTCGGAAACGATGTCCTGCGGCCACAGCCACAGCGCGATGCCCGCGAGCGACGCCAGCGCCAGCCACATCCGCTGCGCGCCGCTGCGGGCGAAGCGGATGTCCGCGTGCCACACCCGCTGCAGCGCCACGCCGATGCGGTTCGCGGCGCGGTGCGCGAGCCGCGGCGCTTCCGGTGGAACGGGATCCGAACGCAAACCGCGGTTCGCGGTGTCGATGCCCGCGATCTCGATATCGAGCTCGTGCATGTCGATGACTCCTGTCGCTGATGCCCCGCGTTCTTCTGATGGCGCGAGTGCGGTGTTGCCTCCCGGACGCGACCATACATCGAAAATGTTGCGGCGCAACATCCGTCGCGCGAAATCGCGCATGAAAACGACGCCATCGACTTCGACACCGTGCGCATGCGTCGCGACATCGCGCGTCGAACGCGCCGATCGCGCAGATGCGCACGACGCGATGCGCACGGATGAAAACGAATACATCGGCAACGGTGGCACGATGTCGGAACACGCCGGCTATCCTGCGCGGGCAGTGGCGTCCGGAGGATCGCGGCGCGCACAGCGCATCGTTTCCATCGACCGCACACCTTCACCTTCCGCATGCGCGACATCGCCCTTCCGCCGCTCTACGCCGCGTCCGTGCCGGTCTTCCTGCACGCGCTGCAGCGGCTGCACGACTGGCTCGCACTGATGGAAGCGCACGCGACCCGCGCCGACATCGCGGTCGATGCGACGATGCGCGCGCGACCCGCGGCCGACATGTTTCCGTTCGGCGTGCAGGCGCAGATCGTGGTCAATTTCACCCTGCGCGCGGCCTTTCCGCTGGCCGGACAGGCGCGTCCCGACTACGGCGATTTTCCGGACGATCCCGACGGCCTGCGCGCACGGATCGCGCGCGCGGTCGCGCTGCTGCGCGCGCTGGATCCGCGGGCATTCGCCGGCGGCGAAGACCGGCGGGTGCGCGACCGCGCCGGCGACGCGGACGTGGATCTGCCGGGCGATGTCTTTCTCCGCGACTACGCGCTGCCCAATCTGTATTTCCATCTCACCGCCGCCTACATCGCCCTGCGCGGCGCCGGCGTGCCCCTGGGCAAGGCCGACTTCGACGGCCTGCACGCGTATCCGCCGATGCCGGGACGCGCCGCCGCAACGCAAGGCCCCAATCAGGGCGACATTCAGGGCGACATTCAGGGCAACCAGGCGTAGCTGATCTTCAGGAACAGATTGCGGCTGCGATCGGTCAGCCCATCGGTGCGTTCGTCGGAGAAGCCGCCATGCGCGTAGCCCGCGTAGAGGCCGGTGCGCGGATCGATCCGATACGAATAGATCAGCTGCGCACCGATCTCGCGCGTGCGCGATTGCACCGGGTCGACGTAGCGTGCGCGATCGCGGCGCACATCGATGCCCTGCATCGACAGCCGCAGGCGCTGGCGGGTGTCGAGCTGCCAGCTCAGGCGCAGATCCAGCACCTGGGCATCGAACGCCACGCCGCCATCGCGACGCAGGCGCTGATGCAGATGATTCAGACTCAGGTTCACACCGCGTCCGGCATCCAGCACCAGCGCGGGCTGCCATTCCTGCACCTGTCCGGTGCGCGCGGCGACCAGATCCAGCTGCTCGCCAGCGCGCAGCGTCAGCGCGAGCTTCAGGCCACTGCGCGCGGTGAGCGCGGCCGAAGCGACGCCCCAACGCTCGTCGAACAGGCGGCCATCCCAGGCGCGTGTGCGCGTGAGCGCCGACAGCGCATAGGTCGACTGCAGCGGCCCGGAGACGCTGATCCCGGCCTCGGCCTGACGTTCGAGCAGGCCGCCGTCCTCGCCGTGCGACATGCGCCAATCGCTGCTGAGCACGATCTTGTTGAACGCGGCGTCCGGCGCGCCGTACCAGCTCCGGCTTCCGCCCAGCGCGGTGCGGCGGAAGCCGACCTGTCCGATGAAGCCCAGATCCGCGGCGAAACCGCGGTCGATCCGGGTGTGATTGAGGCGCGCGGTCCAGCGGCTGTCGCTGTAGCGGTATTCCGCCACGCCGGCATCGCCGGCCATGCGCGCATCGCCGGCGCGCAGGCCTGCGGGATAGCGCGATTCGCTGCGCAGCCACTGCGCATCGACGGTGTGCACCCCACGCAGCCAGCGCAGGTCCGCGCCGACCAGCGCATTGCGGTAATCCTCGCCCTGCCGATACGTCCCGATCGCTCCGAAGCTGGCGCGCCCGGCGATGTCGTAGCGATAACGGCCGATCAGGGCGTCGTTGGGCGTATCGAGCACGCGCAGCTCCGAGCCGAGCACGCCCGGCAGCAGCAGCGTGGTTACCGCATCGCGCGCCACCACCGTGCTGTAGGCGTGGCGGCCGCTGCGCCCGGTGGCACGCAGACCGACATCGGGATCGGCGATCTGCCGGGTGTAGACCGCGTTCAACGGCATGTTGAAGTAGTCCGACCCTTCCAGAAAGAACGGTCGTTTTTCCGGAAAGAACAGCGCGAAGTTGGAGGTCGGATCCAGCCGCGCGCTGTCCGATTCCACCTGCGAGAAATCCGGATTGAGCGTGCCGCCGAGGGTGAGATTGGGGCTGGGCGTCCAGGCCACATCCAGCCCGGGCTCCACCTGCATGCCGTCGATCTCCCGCCACGCACCCGGCTCCCGCCGCTGCGCGTAGCCGACGGTCAGGGTCGGCACGATCTCCAGATTGCGGCCGCCGCGGATCCCGCGCGGCGCTTCGAGTTTGCCCATGGTGCAGAGGTTGCAGGCCGCGCCGCGCGGGCGCGGTGCATCGAAATAGACATAGAGGTAATCGCGCGGGCGAATCCGCATCAGCCGCATGCCCCAGCGACGCGGCACGTGTCCATCGGGAAAGCGCAGGGTCGAGAACGGAATCCGCATCTCGGTCTCGAAGCCGCGGTCGGTGATCCGACCGGCGCTGTTCCACAGGCCGTCCCACGACGCATCGCCGACATTCCGGGTTTCGTCGAACAGGCCGTCGGCCTGCACGCCGAATGGATTGACGAACATCTCGTAGGCGCGGCGCTGGTCGTCGAAGGTGTCGATCTGGATGCCGACGAAATCGTCCTCGTACAGCGCGTCGCGGTCGCGCAGGAAGGCGCGGATCGCTGCGGGATCCGGGTCCTCCGCGCGAAAGGCGAGATACAGCGCGTCGACGGTGTGGAACATCAGCGCGGTGGTGCGCACGCCGGCCGCGGTGTTGTCGCCCGGGTTGTTCTCGTACGCCAGCTCGACCCGCGTGGCCGAGGCCCAGACGGCCTCGTCGAGACGGCCGTCCACGATCACGTCAGCAGCGCGCGCCGCCGCGGCATCGCCGCCGAGATCGGCGATCTCCAATGCCGGCCCCGCCTGCGCCACGGTCGCGGCGCAGGCCAGCCACACGCAGGCGAACCATGTCAGCAGCGACGAGGCGCGGACCGGCGATGCGAACAACAGACGCGCGCAGCATCTGCGCACGCGCGTGATGGGTGGTCGCATCGTCGATGCGGTGTGCGGGTGTGTGCCGGTCGGCACACCGGCAGTCAGGAGATCCGTGTCCATGCAGGCAGCCTAGCCGCTCGGCGCTACGCCGTGTCGTCGACGAAATCGTATTCGCAACGATGCGCACCCGATCGCAGGCATGCGTTCGACCGTCGGTCGGCGCGATGGCGGGTCTGGACACGCCGCTGCGACGGAAGGAAGCGGGAAGGGCGCATCGCATGGGCGCCCTCCCCGCGTCGCCGCGTGCGAAGGGCGACGCATGCCTTCAATTCCCTTCCGATCGAGAGGATTTCCGTCATGAACACACCCCGTTTCGCCGCCGCCGGCCTGCTGCTGGCGCTGGGCGCACTGCTGCCGCCGCTCGCGACCGCCGACGATGTCGCCGTCCAGACCAACACCGGCGGCATCCCGGTGCCCGTCGGCCCGGCCGATGTCGAGTTCATCGCCAAGACCATCGCCACCACCGGTCCGCGCACGCTGCTGATCCACTATGCCGCCGAATGCCAGGTGGTGCGCGGGCACGTCGAGTACGACATCGTGGTGAGCCGCGACTTCCTCACCCTCACCGCGCGCCAGGCCGCGCCGACCAACGACACGCTGAGCGCGCTGTGCTCCAACGATGGCGCATCGGCCGAAAGCAACCTGCGCGCCGCGAGCGTGGGCACGGTGGTCGCCTGCACGGTGGACGCCGCGGCGAATTACACCGTGCGCGTCCGCGGCCATGTCGAAGGCCCCGGGCTGGTGGGCGCCGGCATGGTCGACGATCAATCGCTGGTGATCGAAGAGCGCGCGTTCTCGTCGGGCATTCCGGCCTGCGTCACCGCATTGATCGAACCGCAGTAGATATCACGCGTCCGGCGTGCGTCGAACGCGCGCCGGACGCTGGATTCTGCACGATCCACACCGCATTCCGCACACGATGAAACGCAACTGAGCGCCCATGCGCGATTTCACTTTCCGTTGATGTTGCGATGCCGATACTCGGCGCTCCCCCACCGCAGGAGACGCCCATGCGTCGCACGATCCACAACACGACCGCACATGCCACTGTCCGCCGCGCGCTGTTGCGCACCGGCATGTTCGCTGCGCTGGCGTTCGCAGGCGCCGCCGCCGCGCAGGACGCCCTCACCGAGGCGCAGGTGAAGGCGATGCTCGAAGCGCAGGGCTACACGCGCATCAACGACGTGAAATTCAAGGACGGCACGTGGAAGGCCGACGCGCGCAGCGCCGACGGCAACCGCGTCGACCTGCGCGTCGATGCCGCCACCGGCAAGGTCTATCCGGACACCCAGGTCGCGAACCTGAGCAAGGCCGACGTGGAGGCGAAACTCGCCGCGGCCGGCTATGTCGACGTGCACGATCTGGATTTCCGCGACGGCGTGTGGACCGCGGAAGCCGAGAACGACAGCGGCAAGGACTTCGAACTGCGCATCGATGCCGCGACCGGCCACATCATCGGCAAACGCAGGGATTGATATCGCGCGAAAGCGCGGCTTTCCCGCCCTCATCCGCCCTTGGGGCGGATGAGGGATGGTGTTGATGGACGATCCCCGGAAACGGTCGACGCTCAGGGCAGATACGTCACCGACGGATCGAAGCGGGTGTTGTCGCAGTAATTGTTGGCGCCGGGCGCGACGATGAAGAACAGGCCGTCGCCGGCGGCGACAGGGCGCGTGGTGTTGATGCTTTTGCCGACCGTATCCGCCGCACCGATCTGCGCGTTGAAGAGCGAAAGCCCGTTGTGCATCACCGCGACCGCGACGCCATCGCCGCATTTCGGTGTGCCATCGGGGAACAGATCCGGGTTGGCGGAACGCGCGGTGCCTTCGATGCGCACGGTGCCGGCGCGCGGCGCGATCCATTTCAGCACCGGCATTTCGCTGATGCCGGGATGCATCGCGTCGCTGTAGATGTGGTTGTAGGCCTGGGTGCCTGCCCAGTAGGACGACTGCGGGAGCATGTCGAACAGACCGCTGCCGTCGCCGCGCTGATAGACCCAGTGCGGCCCCTGCGACAGCGTGAAGTCGACGGATTGCCGGAAGGTGTCGACGGACGCGCCGAGATTCACCTGCCAGCGATACAGCGCGAAATTGCGCACGCCCGCACCGCCGCCGTACTGCGCCTCAATGATCGGATCCTTCATGCAATACAGGTAGAAACGCTGGCCGACCACGGCATTCCCCTGCCCCGCGCTGTCGGCGATGCTGCAGTACTGATAGCCGCCGGTGTGGCGCAGGGTGGCGCCGGTTTCGTCGGCGACGACGAAGGCGGGCGACGGCGACCAGGTCACGGCGTCGGTGGATTCGTAGATCTTCACCGACGAGTTGATCCATTGGCCGGTGTTGCCGGGATCCCAGGACAGGAAGGTCAGCGGCAGATAGTACTTGCCGGTGTGGGTGCTGTAGGCCGCCTGGGTATGGGTGATGCCCCAGAGGCCGTTGCCGCCGGCGTTGCCGCCGAGGCCGAGGCTGTCGAACGATCCGCCCCCCGGCGTCGAGAAGCCGTCGCCGCCGGGCGCGGAAAACTTGCGCCACAGATTGACGCCGACGCTGTCGGCACGCGCCGCGGCGACGACGCTGTCGATCGATGCGCGCGCGGTCGCGATCAGCTCGCCGGTCTTCTGGCCATTGCCGTCGATCAGCGCGTCGGTGTAATAGACGTACAGATACCCGTCCCTGACCACGTACGGCGTGCCCTGCACGTTGTGCTTCGCGGGGTCGCCATGGGCGATGAGGATGCGGCCCAGATAGGTCCAGCTCTGGCCGGCGTCGGTCGAACGCGCCAGCCCGATACGGGTCTTGCCTTCGGGATTCTCGGGCGTACCGCCGGTCCAGCCCGCGCGCTCCTCGTGCACGAAGGCGAGCAGTTCGTCGCCGTTGCCGGTCGGGACCTGATACACGCTGGTGATCCAGAGACTGACCACATCGCTCGGCAGCACGCGCGTGAACAGATGGCCTGCGTGGGTGCCGGCGGCGCAGAACATGCCGTCGGTCTTGTAGCAGGTCGGGCGCGTCCACAGCGTGGTCGCGTACGGCGCGTCGAGACCGCCCTGATGCAGCGAATGGCTGATGCCGCCGGGCGGCGTGTCGCGGATCCACTGCGAGGTGATCCAGTAGCGATCGCCATTGGCGCGCACGAAGGTGGCGACGGGCGCATCCATCTGGGTGCCGGCGAGGCCGGTGCCGGCGGTCATCTGCGCGCGATCGGCCACGATCACCGGCGACGAGATCTTCGCGGTGGTGGCGATCTGCGCCTGCGCCGCGCTGCCGCACATCAGCGCGGACAGCGCGAGCAGGCACGTCAGGGGCTTGTCGCGTCGAATACGTTTCATTGCAGAAGCTCCCGAGGGATGCGATTCATTTTCCGGCGGCGGCATCGAACGCCGCCAGCGCCTTGCGCGCGTCCGCATCGCCCTTCGCGGCCTGCGCCGCGAGGCGTTCGCGCGGCGTCATCGTGCCGCCGCAGCGTCGCGTGGTATCGGCCTTCTTCTGCAGCAGCAGGGTCAGGGTGCGGGCATCGTTGCGCGCGGCCGCGCCGCAGAGCGCGGTGTCTCCCCACAGCCCGCTCAGCGGCTGATCGATGTCCCTCGCATGGCGCAGCGCGACCGCCACCGCGTCCGGCCTGCGTTCGCTCACCGCGCAGCCGAGCAGCGCGTCGGCGATGTACGCCTCGCTGCCGGGATTGGGATTGGCGCGGATGACCGTCTCGATGATCGCGGCATCGCGCGCACCGCAGAGCGCCTGACCGGTGACCTGCGTGTCGCGCGAGATTTCGTGCACGCGCTTCGCTTCCGCGGCCCTGGCCGCAGGCGCAGCTTCGATCGCCCGCTGCACCTGCACGCGGGTCATCGCGACCTTGCGGCGCGGCGGCTGCCACGTCTCCGGCACGGACGCGATGACCGCCTCCGCATCGGCGGCGGTGCCGGCGCCGTCGAGCAGCGCATCGGCGTAATCGAAACGCAGCGGCCACAGGTCGGGGAACGCCTGCAGCGTCTTCGCCGCGATGGCGGGATACTCGCCGCCGCGGCCCTGCGCGCGCATGGCATTGCCCAGATGCCGGGCGGCGAGATCGCGCACCGACGGCGCCGCCTCCGCGACCGCCAGCGATTCGCGATACAGGCGCTCGGCCTTCGCGACATCGCCGCCGACATAGGCCAGATCGCCTTCGAACAGCGCCAGCGTCGCCGGATCGGCCTGCAACCGCCGCGCTTCGCGCAGCATGTGCGCGGCGACGGTGTCGTTGCGCTGCAGGAACTTCGAACGACCGAGATACAGATGCGCATCGGCGTTCGCGGGTGCGAGCAGGATGGCCTTGGCCAGATCGCGGTCGATCTGCTCGTAACCGCTGGCCATGTTCGGGCCGCCGGGCGCGACGCGATCGCGAATCTGCCCGCGATCGTGCGGTGCCGCCATCGCCAGGTGCGGACGCAGGGCCATTTCGATCCGCGACTTCAGCACGAGCACGTCGGGATTCTTCGGTTCCAGCCGTTCGGCGTTCTGCAGCAGCGTGCGCGCATCGTAGAGCCCCTGCGGATACTCCTGCGCCGGCATCGCCTCGGCTTCGAGCAGGCGACGCGCCTCGGCGAGTTTGTCGCCGGAAGTGCCGGCGCCGAGCGCCGCGGCCTGCGGCGCGATCTGCGCGTTCGCGGCCGTCTGCAGACGCGCCAGCCAGTCGCGCATGCCGGCGCCGTAGGTCGCCTGTCGCGCGCGATAGAACGCGCGTCCCGGCCCGGATTCGGCGAAGGCGAGGAAGCGCTGCAGTGCGACGGCGTCGACGCCGTCGAGCTGCATCGCGAACCAGTCTTCGGCGGCGCGCTGCCGCGGATCGGGCGGTGGCGGTGTCGCCTGTCCGTCGGGTCCGCGTCGGCTCGGCGTGCGCTTCTGCGGCGGAACTTCGCCCGGCGGCGCAACGGTTGCGGGCATGCCGGACGCAGGTTTGCCGGGCGCTGGTTTGCCGGACGCAGATTTGCCAAGCGCGGTCTCGATGATCGCGTTCGACGCGCGCGACGTGGATTCGGCCGCAGTGGACATGTCGACGAATCCGGTCGCGCGCATCACCCGTCGCAGCAGCGCGACGCGCTGGGCATCCGGCGGCGCACCGGTCGGTCCCCGCAGATTCGGCGGGCCGAAGATGCGGCCATGGATCCCGCGCATGTCGGCATCCGCGACCCAGGCCTCCCAGGCATCGAGCGTGGCGCGACCTCGGCCTTCATGCGCGAACGCGCAGGTGAGCCGCCTCTGGATTTCCGCATCGGCGAACAGCGGATCCAGCGCCGGCCCGAACCGCTCCGGCGCGGCGACATCGAACTTCGAGAGCGTGCGCTCCAGGTCCAGCCGCAGCAGGCGGAAATGCTGGCGGCCGGCCTCGAGATCGCCGCTGCGCGTCAGCAGCGGGACGAGCCGCGGATCCACGGACGCGTCGCCGGCGCGCGCATCCTCGCAGGTCGGCGGCATCTTCGCGGCGGCGCGAAGACCCGACGCCGATTGCGCACCGCCGTCCTCGGCGCAGGCGGCGAGCGCCACCATGCAGAGCAGACCCACGAATCCTCGGCGCATCGTCGTTCTCCGGTTCGGACTGGATCAGTCCGGATCAACGGCATGCCCGGGCGGCATGCTCAACGGCAGGGGATCGCATCGGATCCCGTCGTCTGGACCGACGCCCGCATGGCGTCGATCCGATTGCTCGATCCGCCTGCTCGATCCGCGTGCGAAGCGGGCGCGGAATTCACTGCTTGCGATAGAACCGGCTCATGATGCCCTGCATCTGCGGGATGGCGCGATCGCCGCCGTAGGCCATGCGCGACAGGCGCTCGGCGACCGGATTGCCGTCGTTGCATTTCACCACCGGATTCACCTGCAGCTTCGCCAGCGCGCTGAACGCCTTCACGTCCTTCAGCGCCGCGGCGTAGCACATCGGCGTGTCGCCCATCAGATCCTGCTGCGGCTGGCTCAGTACCGTGGACTGCGCGCTGGGGGTGACGACGCGGATGATGTCCGCGCGCCGCCAGCGCAGGGCGCAGACGACCATGGCGCTGGCCACCGCCGGCACGTTCTTGCTGGCATCGCGTACGAACACCGCGATCTTCGCGTCCACACCGGAACGGCACACCGCTTCGGCGAGAGTCCGCGGATCGGGGTTGAGCGAAATCGCGCGACGCATCGCGGCCATGCCTTCGCCGATCGGTTCGCCGGTCTTCTTTTCCACCCGTTCGGACGCCTTGCGCACCAGCGCGGCGGACAGCACGCCGTACTTGCGCGCGGGCTGCCAGGCGTCGGGCACCGGCTCGGCCACCGCGATGATCTTGTCGGCCTTGATGTTCGTCGACATCAGATAGTCGGCGTAGTCGAGGCGGATGTTCCAGGCATCGGGATATTTGGCGAGATAGGCGTCGGCGTGGCGCGGGTAATCGGCGATGCGGTTGCCCTTGCGCAGCGCGATCTGCAGATGCGCCATGGTGATGTAGTGCTGGTACGGCTGGCTTTCGGGCTTGGCCAGCACGGCCAGGTAATACCGCGCGGCCTTGCTGTAGTCGGGCGCCTCGAAGAAGAGGTCGCCGAGATTCAGATCGAGGCTGGGATGCATCGGATCGATTTCGCCGGCGCGCTGGTAGGCCTGCATCGCCTCGTCGTCGCGGCCCTGCAGATAACGCAGGCGACCCAGCCACATGTGCGCGTTGGGGTCGATCGGCGCGAGTTCCAGGGCCTTGGCGATGTGCTTGTCGGCCTGCTCGTAGTTCGGCGATTCGATCACCACCCGCAGCTGGTCCGGGCCCAGCGGCATCGTCGTGCTCTTGATCGCGGCTTCGGCGAGCAACAGGTGGATTTCGGGATTGCGCGGGTCCACCCGCTCCACCTGCAGCAACCGGTGGGTGGCATCCACCGCCGCCGCGGGCGTGGCGATGTTGCGCAGCAGATTGCGGGCCTCGGCGATCACCGCGTCCTTGCCCGGATTGCCGGCCGGCAGGTCGCCGGGCGCGCTGGCTTCGCGCAGTTGCTCGTAGAGCTTGGCGTACCAGTCGCCGTTGCGGAAATCGTAGGCTGCGGTCAGCGCGACGTAGTAGTCGGCGCCGAACGGACTTTCGACGAAATTGAGGAACGCGGCCAGATCGTCTTCGGAAATCTTGATCAATGCGGGCGTGAGCCAGCGTTCGACGACTTCCTCGATCGACACCACGCGCTTGGCGGCGGGCGCGCCGACCTGCGACACCGGCGCGTCGAGCGCGGCGATCAGGTTCGCGGCTTCGCCGGAAGCGACCACGTCCATGTTGGCCTGGATCTGCTGCAGGGCCATCGCGGTGCCGATGTCGCGCAGCAGCGTCTTGCGCCGCGGGGTCATTTCCGCGTTGTCCTCTTCCGAGGGCGCCGGCTTGCGGTTCCAGATCGATTGATTGATCGCGCGCATCTCCGGCGAGCGCGACCACTCGTCCAGCGCGGCGAGACCGCCACCGCCGCCGGCGAGCGGGGCGAACCCGCAGGCGGCGCGTGCGCGGAGGGCGTCGTCGGCGAAATATTTGTCGAGCACCGGCTTCAGGCGCTGCGCGAGCGCGGGATCGCGCTTGGCGATGGCGGCTTCGATCGCCTTGCGATGCGCATGGAACTGTTGCACCACCACGGGCAGATCGCCGGCGCGATCCTGCGCCGAAACGAAACGGGCAAACGCCTTGGCGGCATCCTCCCCGACGGCCTCGCACTTGGGGGTCGGATACTTGGGCCGTTTGGCCTCATAGTCGTCCTTGCCGCAGCCGACGACCAGCACCGCGGCGATCCCCAGGCACACAATCGCTGAACGCATCTCTCCCACTCCGTTCCGTTCGGAAGCGATCAGGATAAGGCCAAACGCGTGGGGATTCGCCACCGCAACCCCGAAGGGCCGCGCAATCGACGTCCGGTCCGGGCACGCTTGACACGTCTTTCTCGCATCGATCCGCCGCGATGGCCTGGTCGAGCGGGACCGCCAGCATGTGCGTCTGTCCGCGGACCCGGACACCGCGGAGAACGTCAGCTCGCGCCACGGCAAGCCGGTCGTGCTCGTCGTGCGCGCGGACGCGCTGGCGACCGCGGGACAGGCCGCGCAACGCGACCAACCAAAAAGCGCATGACACACGCTCCAGGCATGGCCCCGACCGGCGTCGGGGCCGTGGCATGACTCGGGTCACGCCACTTTGCGCGGCGCGGACTCTTGCTGCGGGTCGTTCTGCGTCTGCTGCTGCGGCTGTTGCGCGGCCTGCTCGGCGGCGCGTTCGTGGACACGATCCACCTGCTGGGTGCTGGCCGCGAGTGGCTGGGCCTGACCCTGCGCCACGTCGGTGCCGGCGATACGGTTGTGCGCGGCCGAAGGATCCGGATTGTCCGACGCGAAGATCCGGCCATTGCCGGCGCCCGGGTCGACGCGTGCGATGCGGGTCAGACCCGCCTCCACGGAATCGGCGACCAGCGCACCGGCCAACTGGTCGCGCTGGGACTGGGACATCGCATCGAACGGCGCACCCAGCGCGTTCACGCCGCGCTGCGCATCGCGGTACATGCCGTTGTTCGGATGCGCGGCATCGTCCAGCAGCGGCGCCGCCGGAGGCGTTACCGGCCGCGATGGCGCATCCGGCGACGGCGGCGCCGCGCCGTCCTGGACGCGGGAAGCCTGCAGCAGTTCGCGCGCCTGGGCTTCCTGCGTGCGGACGACCGCTTCGAGGCTCGGCGTCACCGTTTCCATGAGATGGCGCTGCAGCGCTTCGTTGCCCGACGGCATCGCGTTCTGTCCGAACGTGAAGGTCTGGCCGATGTTCGAAAGGCTGTAGGGATTCTGCGGGCCGTAGGTGATGGCCACACCGGTGACCAGCCCGACGCCCGTCCCGACCACGGCACCCGCGGCGGGCGCCTGATCGGTCACGCCGCGGACCGTGCGGCCAGCGGCATCCGCGCCGTCCTGCAGGACGGCACCCACCTCCTGGCCGGTCTGGCGTGCGGTCGCGGCGACGGCGGCGGCGTTGCTGTCGATCGTGCCCGCCACGCTGCTGACGCCTTCGCGGATCCAGCCGGCATCGGTATGGGCGGCGTCCACCGACTGCCGTGCCGAATCGCGGTTGTGCGCCAATGCGGCGTTGCCGTAGGCCTCCACGCCCTGCGCCTGCCGGCCGACCCAGCGCTCGGCATCCTCGGGCAGCGCACGCGCGGCCCAACGCATGGCGCTCGCGGTCCAGGAGGTCGCGGCATGCTGGACTTCACCCTGCGCCAGATCGATGCCTGCGCCGACATAACCGGCCGCGACGCGGGCGCCCACGACGACCTCGCCGCCGGTCCGCACCGCGGTGCTGCCGATCGTGCCCACCGTGTCGCTCACCTGCGCGACGGTTTCGCCCGAATATTGTGCGGTGTAATTCAGCGCGGTACCGCCGTAATGCAGCGCCTGTTCGGCGCCCTGACCCGCCACCTGCACGCCCTCGCCCACGACACGCCCGACGCGTCCGCCGACCGCAGCGGTATTCAGGACATCGACCAGCGGGCCGGCGTAGGTCATGAGCTCGCTGACCGGCATCTCGTCGGGACGCGGCACATGGCCATCGCCTTCCCGCGCCATCGCCGGCATCAACGGCTGCACGTTGCCCGCAGCGGTGGGCACGTCGCGCAACAGTTCCGCGCCGGGCTGGGTGGCGAGCAGATCGATCGCCGCCATCGCCGGGCCACGGGCGTTCTCCGGCAGCATGCCGTCGATCTGCCCCTGCACCCGGTCGCGAATGCCCGGCGTCTGCAGCAGTTGACCGATGTTGTTGGCGAGCGCACCGCCCTCCTCGCGGCTGGCCTCGCTCATGCGCTGGGCGCCGGTCTGGCTGTCGGTCAGAACGTCGCCGTTGACCTGGAACGCGGTGATCGTGGCGCGCAGGTCGTGCACGGCGCCGCCGTTCTCTTCCACGTAGCGGGCCGGGGTGTTGGGATGCAGGCCGGCCGCGTTGAACGTGGTGGTCTGCACGCCGGTGACCGCGCCGGCGGCCGAGGCGATGCCGCCGCCCAGGGAATGACCGGTGATCTCGAAATCCAGACCGGGCTGGCGCTGCAGCAGACGCGCCGCGTCCATCGCCCGGTCGTAATAATCGGCGCGCAGGCCGAGCCCCTGCGGGATGTTGTTGGCCAGATAGTCTTCGGCGCCGCTCTCGCGCATGCCGCCGGGCGCGGCGGGATCGACGATCGGACCGGTGGAGCCCTTGATCGCGAACACCGGCCGCGCATCGGGGCCGAGAATCGCGGGATCCGGAAGATAGATCTCGGCGCGGAACCCGGAACCTTCCGGACGCAGCATTTCGTTGATCTGTTCGCGGCTCAGCCCCGGGGCGAGCGCCTGCAGTTGTTCGGGATGTTCGCTGGCCCGGGTCCAGCCCGGCGGCGGCGCACCCGTGCCGGCCGCGGCCCGGTAGACATCCTGGGCCAGACCGGCCATCTGCAGCCCGTGGTAATTCACCGACAGCTGATCGGCTTCGGTGGCTCTGCCGGCAGCGCGCAGATCGGCCAGCAACCGGGTCTGCCGTTCGCGGTCTTCGCGGACGCTCTCGTTCGTGGGTTCGGTCATGGCATGGCTCCTTGCGCGGGCGTTTGGTCTCATCGTAGCCCAGCCGTTCGCCGAAAACCTCACTGCATGCGCGATTCCTGCGCCGGCCCGGCGCATTGCGGGATCGGCTCACGGCGAATCAACCGTTTACATGCCCTCTGCGTCGCGACGATCGCCAGTGCAGGGGACGTACCGGCCGAATTCATCGACTTCGGCGACGGCATCGATCCATCGCGACACGACAACACACGCGGAGAGGGACGGATCGTGATTCAGGCCAGTCTCGGGGCCGGGCGCGCGGGATCGTCGACGCCGCGCGATTCCATCGGCGCTGTCTGCGCGGCGAACTGCCTGGCTTCGGCCAATCGCTGCTCGCTGGCGGCGAGGGGCTGATTCACCGCCTGGGCGATATCGACATGCGCATAAGACTGCGCCTCGGGGCGTGCCGCATTCTTCTCGAACGCGAACGCGCGGGTACCGGTGTTGTCGAAAGCGACTTCGATCGGCGGCGCGATCCGTTGGCGCTCCACCTCGACCGTGAGCGCGGCGGCGAGCTGCAGACTGTGCTGGTCCGGCGTGCGCCCCAGGCGCTGGTCCTGCTGTTGGATGCCCGCATAGACATCGCGGAACGCAGGGCTGTCGGCGATCGTCGACAAGCCATTCGCCGGGAGCGCATTCCCCGAAAGCCGGCTCGTCGACAGCGAGTCCGGCGTGTTCGCCGCGACCTGCTCCGTGCGCACCGGCGACGGCTCGGCGGCCAGCGGCTGCGCGGGCGACCTGTCGCCGTTCGTGGATTGCTCCCAGGGGAAACGGAAATTGTCGATCCGCTCGCGAATGCCGTCGATGGTGCGCTGCGCATCCTCGCGCAACTGGTCGGTGCGTTCGCCGATCCCGCGGCCGAAATCGTCGAGCTGGCGCTGGGCACCCTTCAGCGCATCGCGCAGATCGTCGAAGATGCCCTCCTGATTGCCGTATTCGCGGATCGCCGCGCGCTCGGTGTCGGTGAACTCGCGCAACTGCGCCGGCTGCCCGTTCGGCGTTGGCCGCACCAGGATCATCGCGTTCTCGTAGCCGAGGGCCAACGGATCCGAAGCGTCGCGGCCATCGAGGTACCAGGCGCGCGCGTAGAAATCGCCGTCGCCGTTGAGCACGTACTTCGCGCGATCGCCGTAGACCTCCTGCGCGGCCGAATAGGTGTCGCGCGTCGAGATCGGCGGCGTCGACAGACGACCGACGAAATCGCCCTGGGCATCGAACACCAGCAGCGACCGCGTCTCGGTCACATTGGTCGGGTCGGTGTCGTACTGGCCGCCGGTGGTACCGGCCGGTCGCGGCGTCCAGCCCGGCGCGCCGCGATCGGCGTCGTACGGCGCATTGCCGATGAGGTCCTCCACGCCGTCGGCGGCGCGGTGCGTGAACAGATGGATCGCGACCACGTTCGGGTCGTTCTTCATCTTCTCCAGCTCGGCGTTCACCTGCTGCGGCTGGGGAAAACGCTCGCGGTCGAGGTTGAGCAGATGCATTTCGCCCTGCGCATCGACCCAGTAGCCCGCGCGCAGATTGGTGCCGTTCTGCGGATCGCGCTGCTCGGTCGGAGCGATGTTGGCCCGGGCTTCTTCGCCGTTCTCCAGCCGCGCGAAATTGGTGTAGTGATAGCCGATGATCGGCGTCTGCCCGTCTTCGCGCTTGTTCGACGGCGTGATGAAACCGGTGCCGAGCACCGCGACCGGCTCCAGCCCCTGCTGCGCCAGCTGGGCAAGCACCTGATGCGCGGGCCGTCCGCCGCTGGGCACGAGGAAGGTGCCGTCGGTTTCGGTCACCGCGATCTGGGCGTTGCCGCGCGTCTGCTCGTTCATGTTGGCGATCACGAACAGATCGCGCGCCGAGTCGCGATTGCCGATCAACTCGGTACCGTCGCGCAGCGAGAACCGGCCCTGCGCATTGTTGTGCGGCAGCAGTTCGAGTTCGGTCACCACCGCGTTCTGCCCGGCAGGCACCGGGATCTCCAGGTTCTCGGCGATGTTGCGCGGCAGCTCGACGCGCTGGCGCGCCCATGCCGCCTGCGACGGATCGCTGTAGCCGGCCTTCTCTTCGATGGTTTCGCGCACCGAATACGGTGTGGCGGTTGCGGGCAAGGGCACTTCGCGGGTCACCACATCCGGTGAGGTGCGATCCACCACCGGGGCGACGATGCCGATGCCGGTGCCGCTGGGAATGCCGAGCGTGGCCCCATCGAAAGCCGCGGTCCGATCGTTGCGCGGAATCAGCAGGCGGCCGTCGCTGCCGAGCGAGAGCGGATAGGCATCGCCGACCTGGCGGTTGTCGCGATCGACCCGATACAGAGTGGCGTTGTTCTCCGGCAGATCGGTCGACACCCGCCACTCGCTCGGCCGGCCGTCGATGTAGAGATGTTCGATGCGACGCTCTTCGCGATAACCGCCGTCCGCGGCCTGGCTCCACAGCGACCGCAGGTCGCCGGCGGCGTTGATGACGGTCGCGCCGCCCTGTTCGCGGATCAGCCGCGATCCTTCCGACAGCCGGATCGTACCGCTTCTGGGCAGGTCGTCGTCGCCGGGGCCGAAGGTCACGATCGAGCCGCGCGACGGATCGTTGGAACGCACCTCGCGCACCGCGAGTTCGTTGTTGGACGCGAAGGTCAGCAGGACGCGCTGGCTGTCCGCATCCAGATAACTCGCGTTCCAGCGCGGCGGCGAACCGTCCTGCGGCACGATGTAATCGAAACTGGTCGCATTGGGACGCACCGCGTCGGTGATGCGCTCGGACGGCACCATGCGCATGACCTCCGGCGGCACCTGCCGCCATCCTTGCGACGTCGGCACCAGCAATTCCGTCAATTGGCCGCTGCCGGGCGCATCGCTGCCGTGCCATCGCGCGATGTAGGCGTTGGGATGGGTCTCGTTCTGGGCGATCACCACCGTGCGCGGTTCGAGTCCGTTGCTGTTGCCTTCGTATTTCAACCACGAGGCCTGCTCGTTGAGCAGTCGCTGGCTGTTCGCATCCCAGCCGGTCTGCGCCAGCGGCAGGGACGGACTGGTCTGATCGTCCGACATGCGGATGGTCCAGTGACGAATCTGCGACACCGACTCGCCCGAATTGCGCACGCGCTCGGTGGCGATGCTGAGTTCGACGATGCCGTGCGACGTCTGGATCCGGTAAGGGGCGTTCTGATCGGCTTGGCTCATGCGGCACCTGCGGCGGGAGGACATTCCGTTGCGGCCGATCTTAGAGCGCGCGATGCGCTTTTCCATATGCCGCACATCGCGCAGCCGCGGCCTGGTGCCTCTGTTCCGTGACGAAGTACAGAACCGCGTTGGCGCCGGTACAGCGTACGCCTGCGGGAAAACGTTTCCAGCGCCATCGCCCGACGGGACGCGAAAGCCTGCGGGTATCTCCGACACGGCACCCGGCACGGCGCCCGGCACGCAGAGTCGCACCGACGACGGATGACGCGCCTATACTTTTCCGATGCACGACAGCGTTGTCGCCACCAGCAGATTTCTCAGCCTGATCCTGCGTCATCGGCCCGACGCCATCGGCCTGACGCTCGACGACGCCGGCTGGGCCGGGATCGACGAGATCCTCCGCCTCGCCCCGCAGGATCTGCGGCTGACGCGCGAACGCATCGACCGCGCGGTCGCGGAGAACAACAAGCAGCGGTTCGCGATCAGCGAAGACGGCACCCGCATCCGCGCGCGTCAGGGGCATTCGATCGAGGTCGACCTGCAATTGTCCGCGGTCGCGCCGCCACCGCGGCTGTATCACGGCACCGCGACCCGCTTCGTCGCATCGATCCGCCGCGAGGGTCTGCTCAGGCGCGATCGCCGGCATGTGCATCTGTCCACCGACGCGGGCACGGCCGCGACCGTGGGCGCGCGTCACGGCAAACCGATCGTGCTCGTCGTGCGCGCGGACGCAATGGCGGCGGCGGGACACGCGTTCTTCCTCTCGGAAAACGGCGTGTGGTTGACCGATGCCGTGCCGGTCGGGTTCATCGACTTCGACGCGGGCTGACGCGCATCGCTGCCTGGACCGCCTATGATGACGGCGCTTCCGGAACCCCATCGCGCATGCCCCGTACCGCCCCACCACCGCTGCCCCGTGCCGCACCGTCGCCGCCCGCAGTCGTTGCCGCATGGCAATCGCGCAATGCGTGGTATCACCTCGCCGCCGCCATCGCGCATCTGGTCGCCGCCGCGTACACGCAGCGCTGGATGGCCGATCACTGGGCCACGTACTGGGGCGCGCAGACCGTCATCGAGGCGGTGCAGGGCCTGTACGAGGGCCCCCTGCTCGTCGAATTCGGCCAATGGCTGTTGATGGTGATGCTGCTGGCGTATCTCGTGCTGGGTGCCGTGCAGTTCGTCGTGACCGCGGGCGTGTTCCGTTATTCCACCCGTCGCAGCATGCTGCTGACCTTCGCCTGGTTCAGCATCCTGTCGCCGCCGGCGGGCACGCTCGCCGGTCTGCATGCGCTCCGTCATCTCAGAGCAACGAACGGATCGGCAAACGCGCCATAAGACTTGTCGCGCACCGTACCGGCAACGCTGCGAACCCCGAGAATACGTTTGCAGGCGACCGGGCTCGCCTTGTACTCGCTGCGCGGATCATCGACAGTGCAACGCCGGTCGCCCGGCAATGCGTTTTCGCTGTTTTCCCCCGGGTTTTTGCTGCAACGCACAACCCGTCGACCGTCGCGATGCCCCGCTGCGATGCGCCCGATGCGATGTGCCATGGAGGTCAGGATGCGTCCGTTTTCCACACGCGGCAGCCGCGCGCTGCCGGCGATTTTCGTCTTCTTGCTCACGCTGCTGCTCGCGGCCTGCGATCTGCCGCTGGGCGGCGACGTCGCGACCGACGCCGCCGATGCGGTCTCGATTCCAAAACACGGTTCCTCCGGCAACGGCGGCGCGACCAGCGGCATCTGCGATGCGACGACCGCGAGCACCGTGCTGACGCCGGTGCCGGCGCCGCCGCGCGACGGCGCGCCGGTCGACGTGCGCATCCACTACAACCGTCCGGACGGCAATTACGGCGACTGGGGCCTGCACCTGTGGCAGGTGAACGACGCCGGGCAATACATCGCCGATTATCCCGGCGTTTCCTGGCCCCAGCCGCTGGTGCGATCCGGCATCGACGGTTACGGCGCGTACTTCGACATCCGCGCGGACCAGTTCACGAATCCCGCGGCGGCCGGCTTCGGCTTCATCGTGCATCCGCCGGGCCAGGGCGGCGATCCGGGCATCGATCGCATCGTGAAATTCACCGATGGCGGCGAATTCTGGCTGCGCTCCGGCGACGCCACCGTGTATCGCAGCAATCCGCTCGGCGCCACACCCGATATCGACACGGTGCGCGTGCACTACAAGCGTTTCGACGGCGCCTACGACCAGTGGGGCCTGCATCTGTGGCCGACCAGCGGCATCGATCCGGCGCGGCTCGCCGGGCTGACCCTGGACCAGTGGGGCAATCCGGTGCCGCTGGCGTCGATGCCGGGCTACGCCGCGGGCGGCAACGAGATCGTGTTCGATCTGCCGGTGCTCAACCCGCAGGGCGACGCCAACCGCAGCGCGGTGGAATTCATCATCCACGGCATGCCCTCGAATCCGAACGGCGGCGTCAACAACAAGGACGGCTGGAACGACAACATCCGCGTGAGTTACGCCGCGCTGTCGATCAGCAACCGCGTCGGCCAGGTGTGGCTGGTGCAGGGCACGCCGACCGTGTTCACCGCACCGCCGAACACCCGCCGCGTCTCCACCACCGACGCGCGCGCCGCATGGCTCACGCGCAATCTGCTGAAGTGGCCGCTGGCCGACGATTTCGGTACGTTCAGGCTGTATCACTCGGCGAACGGCCAGATCATCGCGCCGCGCGGACAGCCGGTGAGCGGCGCCGACGGCGCGCTGACGCTGCAGGTCGGCGGCAGCGTGCCCGCGGACGCGGCCGAGCGCTTCAAATACCTCGATGCCGGCGTGGTGCTGGCGGTGAATCCCGCCGACGAACCACGGCTGGCCGATCTGGCCAAACATCAACTGGTGCTGGTGCAGGAAGACGCCGACGGCAAGGTGCTGGGCGCGACCACGCCGCAGCTCGCGGGCCTGCTCGACGATCGCTACGCCGCCGCCGAAACGGTCGATGATCTCGGCGTCTCGCTGCGTCGCGGCCGCACCACCTTCAAGCTGTGGGCCCCGACCGCTCGCAAGGTCACGCTGTGCACCTACGGCGCGCAGGGCGTCGCCCACAGCGAAGACGCGATGCGCTTCGACGCGGCCACCGGCATCTGGCGCGCCGACGCACGCGGCGAACGTCACGGCCGTTACTACAAATACGCGGTCGAAGTGTTCGTCCGCGGCGTGGGCGTGGTGCGCAATCTGGTCACCGATCCGTATTCGATCGGCCTGAACGCCGACTCGCAGCGCAGCTACATCGCCGATCTCGATTCGCCATGGCTGATGCCGCCGGGCTGGCGCCACGCCCGCTCGCCGGACAATGTCCGCGCGCAGGAAGACATGTCGATCTACGAGCTGCACGTGCGCGATTTCTCCGCCGGCGACGACAGCGTCAGCGCGCGCAACCGCGGCAAGTATCTCGCGTTCACCGAGTGGAACTCGAACGGCATGCGCCATCTGCGCGGCCTCGCCCGCGCCGGCGTCACCGACGTGCACCTGCTGCCGGTGTTCGATTTCGCGAGCACGCCGGAACGCGGCTGCGTCACGCCGGTCATCCCGGTCGCCGCGCCGGATTCCGACGCGCAGCAGGCCGCGGCCGGCGCCGCGCGCGGGACCGACTGTTTCAACTGGGGCTACGACCCCTGGCACTTCACCGCGCCGGAAGGCAGCTACGCCAGCAATGCCGACGACGGCGCCGCGCGCATCCGCGAATTCCGCGCGATGGTGATGGCGCTGAACCAGGCCGGCCTGCGCGTGGGCATGGACGTGGTCTACAACCACACCAGCGCTTCGGGCCAGGGCGACCGCTCGGTGCTCGATCGCGTGGTGCCCGATTACTACCACCGTCTGAACGCGGCGGGCGACATCGAACGCTCGACCTGCTGCGAGAACACCGCGACCGAAAACCGGATGATGGCCAAGCTCATGATCGATTCGGTCAAGACCTGGGCAACGCAGTACCGGATCGATTCGTTCCGCTTCGACCTGATGGGCCACCAGCCGCGCGCGGCGATGGAACGACTGCGCGATGAGGTGTCCGCGGCCGCCGGCCGTCCGATCCAGCTGATCGGCGAAGGCTGGAACTTCGGCGAAGTGGCCAACGGCGCGCGCTTCGTGCAGGCCTCGCAGCTGTCGCTCAACGGCAGCGGCATCGGTACCTTCAGCGACCGCGCCCGCGATCATGTCCGCGGCGGCTCCGGTTTCGACGGCGGCAACGCCCTGCGCAGCAACCAGGGCTACATCAACGGCATGCACTACGACGACAACGGCGCCGGCGGCAACAAGAGCCGCAACGACCTGATGTGGTCCGCCGACGTGATCAAGGTCGGCCTCGCCGGCTCGATCCGCGACTACGTGCTGCAGACCCACTGGGACGCCACGCTGCGCCTCGATCAGATCGATTACGGCGGCCAGCCGGCCGGCTATGTGGTCGATCCGCAGGAAGTGGTGAACTACGTCGAGAACCACGACAACTGGACGCTGTTCGACAACAACGCGTTCAAGCTGCCTGTCGCCACCAGCCGCGAGGACCGCGCGCGAGTGCAGATGCTCGGCGCGGCGATCAACAGCTTCAGCCAGGGCGTGGCCTATTTCCACGCGGGCATCGACACCCTGCGCAGCAAGTCGCTGGACCGCAACAGCTACGACAGCGGCGACTGGTTCAACCGCATCGACTGGCGCTATCTCGACAACGGTTATGCCGCCGGCCTGCCGCCGCAGGGCGACAATGGCGACAACTGGCCGGTGATGGCACCGCTGCTGGCGAACGCCGACATCAAGCCGACCGCGACCGAGATCCGCTGGACCCGCGACGCCTTCCGCGACCTGATGAAGATCCGCGCCAGTTCGCGACTGTTCCGCCTGCGCAGCGCCGACGAGATCAAGCAGCGGCTCAGCTTCCGCAACACCGGCAGCGCGCAGGTGGCGACGGTGCTGGCGGGCCATCTCGACGGCCAGGGCTATCCCGGCGCGGGCTTCCGCGAAGTGCTGTACTTCGTGAACGTCGACAAGGTCGCGCAATCGCTGACCCTGCCGAGCGAAGCGGGCAAGTCGTACCGCCTGCATCCCGTGCACACCGCCCACGACGCCGCCGACCGCCGCGCCGCGCAGGCGGCCTACGACCGCGCGAGCGGCCGCTTCACCCTGCCGCCGCGCACGGCCGTGGTGTTCGTGGTGCGCTGAACGCCACGAACGCACGCAGTACGAACGGAAACGGCGACCGCAAGGTCGCCGTTTTCATTTCCATTTCCGCTTGCGGATCGCCCGCAGCGCGGGTGTGCGAGCCGATCAGGGCGCAAGCGGTGTCGCCGGTGCCGCGGCGCTTCCGGACAGCGCGTCGCGCACGTCGTCATCGCGCCAACCGCGGCCGGTGTCGACGCCGGTCGTCCACCACGTGTGCGCGTCGATGCGCAGCGGTCCGCGTACGCGTTCGTGGAAGCGTACCGGCAACAGGTAGCCGTCGACTTCGCGATACGCCAGGAACGTGGTGTCGACATGCGCGCCGACCGTGGTCTCGAACCCGTTGAGGCTCATGTGGATGCGGTACAGGCGCGCATCGTCGCGGTCGATCCACAGCACGACCTCGTCTTCGGCGGCCTCGCCGAAGCCGGGCCGCACGGTGCCGCGCAGACGATGGAAACGGCGCCCGGCGTCCTCCGCATCGTCCAGCCGGACCCAGCGATCGACGCGATCCAGAAAGAAGCTCGGGCCGAAATGGAACATGCGGAACGCATCGTTGGTCATCGCGGTCGCGCGCAGCTTCGCCGGGTCGGTTTCGCGCACGCCGTTGTACGCCACCGTCAACCCGTCGCGGCTGCGCACCACATGCTTGATGCCCTGCGGACCGGAATGGCTGATCGCATACACGCCATCGCGCGGGCGATAGCGCTCCTCGGAGCGGATGCGGAAGCCGCTGTCGCTCACCAGCGGCTGGATGCGTTGGATGAGCGCGAACCAGCGGCCGTCGGTCGAGAGATTGATGTCGCCGGGATAGGTGCGCAAGTCGCCGCCGTGGGCGGCCAGGGTGCGCGCGAAGATCGCATCGCCGTCGAGACCGTCCGCGAACGGGCTGGCCGGCGGCTCGGGCGGAAAGCGGACGCTGGCGCAGCCCGTGAACAGCGGCGCCAGGACCAGCGCGACGAGAAGAAAACGGAGACTGCGAAACGCAGGTATCGAACGCATGGAGATCACCCGGGGCATGGGAAGCGCCGACTGTGGGCGCAGCGCCGGACAGGGTCAAGGACGGACGGTGGACGCGACGGCCGGCCCAGTGACCTTCGGCAGTGTGCCCTGCGGCCACGCACGGCCGTCGTGTTCGTGGTGCGTTGACGGTGGCGCCTCCGCAATCCGATGTCCGAAGACGGCGGCCCCAGGGCCGCCGTCTTCGTTTCGTTGGACCACCGGAAAATCTCCGTGGTCGGCGTCAGCCGCAGATCATGTTCCGCACTTCGGCCAGCAGCCACCGCCATCCAGCACAGGATTGGGCAGATCCGGCCGGGTCTCACCCTGCGCCTTGTCGATCTGCGGCGGATCGAACACCTGTCCGTTCTGTTCGGGATAATCCGGATCGACAAGCATGATGGTTTCGTTGGGATCGCGGATATCGGCAGGATCGCCCGAGATCGGTTGCCAGCCCGCCATGGTACGGATGGTGGCATTGCGCACCCTCTCCCAAGCTTTGATGTCTTCTTCCGTGGGTTCTCCGCTGCCGGTATCGGCATCGGGGTTGTAGAACGATTTCACGGGCTTGCCGTCCGGACCTCTGTAATCCGCCTGTCCGGAAGGGGAAATCAAAAGTGAAGACCCGTCCGTGTATTTGATGAAGGTCGATCCATCCTTGAAATCTTCCTTGTATTCGACCTTGAGATCGTCGGGTATTTTCGTCGTTCCGGCGTCATCCCCGGCGCTGATCAACCGGATATCCACGCCGCCGACCCGGCGCACCGGCGCGCCCTTGTCGTCGTTGCCGCGTACCAGCGTCAGTCCATCGAACTCGGTCTGGTAGCCATGCGCGGCCAAAAGATCGGTATCCAGGCCGAGCCGCGTGAGCGCATCCTTGCGTTGCCCGAGCGGGAACGCGGCGAGCGGCGAGTCCTGGCCGCCGCCGCGGGCTTCGAGTTCGGCCTGCAGCTCGGCCGGATTCACGATGATCTTGCCGACGCCGAATTCGAAGGTCGGCAACAACTGCGCGCCGATCAGGTCGACGATGAGCGACAGCGTCGGACGGCTCTGGGCATCGTAGGGGTCGCTGCCGGCGACGATTTCGTCGGCATCGCTGTAACCGTCGCCGTCGGAATCGACCACGTTCCAGGCGTAATAGCAGGCGGACAAATCGCAGACGCGGACGTGACGCAGCGCCGCGTCCTGGGCGAACGCGGGAGACACGGTGCCGGCGAATATCGCCGCAAGCGACACGGCCGATGCGAGCAATGCACGTTTCATGGGAATCCTTTTCGAAAGATCGTTTCGGGGGATGGACCGCGCCCCGAGGGCGCCGTCGCCGCAGCGCTTGAGCGTCCGCGGCAAGTCGGTCAACGCCGAACGTCGCGTGCGGAGGTCAACACGCATCGCACTCCTGTGCGAAACCCCGCCGGTCGATGATCGCGTGTCCGATGCGGCCCGCTCCCTGCGTTTTCGCCGGCTTTCGCTGCCCCATCAGAGCCCGGACCAGATCTGTCGCGGGTGGAGCGACGGCGGCCCCGGTACCGAGGGCACGTGGCTGCGCGATCGAGTCGCGGTGTGACGGGCAGTCAAGCTCGCGCGCGAATCCCGTTCGCATGCACGATCCGAAGGCATTCGATGCCGACACCGATCATGGCGGGATCAGGAGTCCACGCACATTTCCGCTTCCGGCCCGTCATGCACGCATTCGCGGTTCGGCGCCGCATGCGCTGGTGTCGTGCGCAATGACCGCATCGCTGCGCACAGGACGGAAGGTCTGCGCATCCTGCGGGGACGCGGGATCGCAGTCGTTTTCGCGAACGATCCGGCCGCGTTCCATCACCACGATGCGATCGGCCAGGCGCAGCGCGGCCGAACGATGCGCGACGATCAGCGCGGTGATACCTTCGCGTTTGCACCAACGATAGACCGTGTCGTGAATCTTCTCCTCGGTGGCGCTGTCGACGCCCGAGGTAGCCTCATCCAGCACCAGGATCGGCGCGCTGCGCAGGAACGCCCGCGCAAGCGCCAGCCGTTGCCGCTGCCCACCGCTGATCCTGACCCCGCGCTCTCCGACCTCGCTATCGTAACCCTGCGGCATCGCCGCGATGAAGTCGTGCGCTTCCGCTTCGCGCGCCGCACGTTCCACATCCTGATCGCTGGCATCGAGACGACCATAACGGATGTTTTCGCGGATCGTGCCACCGAACAGGAACGCATCCTGCGACACCAGCGCCACCTGCTCGCGCAGCCATCGCAGCGGCACTTCGCGAATGTCGCGATCGTCGATCAGCACCCGTCCCTGGTATGGATCGAACAGACGCGGCAGCAACTGCACGGCGGTGGTCTTGCCGCATCCGCTTTCGCCCGACAGGATGACGATCTCTCCGCTGTCGACCGCCAGATCGAAGCGGTCGAGGATCGGCCGTCCCGGCACATGCCGGAAGCCGATATCCTCGAAGCGGACGCGGCCGATGCTGCGCGGCGGCGGCACGGCATCATCATTGCTTTCGATCGATGGCGACAACGCCATCAACTCGAAGACGCGCGCCGACGCACCTGCCGCCTGGCTCAGATTGCTGTACAACTGAGCGAAGGCGGAGAAGGCTTGGCTGATGTTCTGCGCGTAGAAGAGGAAGGCCACCAGTTGGCCGGCCGAGATGCTGCCCGCATGGATCTGCAGGCCGCCGTACCAGAAAATGGCGACGGTCGTCATCGACGTGAGCAGGTAGAGGTGGGTCCGGAACCAGGCGCTGATCCGTATCGATCGCAGCGAACTCGCGAGCAGTCGTGCAAGCGATTGGGCGTAGCGGCCGGCCTCATGGTCGGAGCGCGAAAGCACCTTGACGACGGCGATGCCCGAGATCGATTCCTGCGCGACCGCCGACACCGCGGCGCGCTGTTCCTGCACGCGCCTGGAGGCGGTCTCCATGATCCCGCCGAAATGCCGCGACAGCACCGTGGTGGTCGGCGCCAGAAACAGGATGATCAGCGTCAGCCGCCAGTTGATGAACGCCATCATCAACGCCGAGCCGATCAGCATCGACGCCTGATTCAGAACGCTCACCGTTGTCTCGGTGACCGCATTCCGGATGGCGGCGGTATCGGTGCTCAACCTCGAGGACAGGTCGCCGACCTTCTGCTGATGGAAGAAGTCCAGGTCCAGACGCATCAGGTGCGTGAACAGATCGTGGCGCAGATCCAGCACCAGACGCTCGCCGATGGAATCGAGCAGATAGCCGCCGATGCCGGAGATGACCGCACGCAGCACGAAAAGCAGAAGAATGCCGGCAGCCAGCAGATGCAACTCGAGAAGGTCGCCCTGGGTCGATGCGGCGTCGACCACCGCAGCGACGGCCAGGGGAAACATCAGGATGGACGCGGTGCCGGCAAGCACCAGCAGGGTCCCGGCGATGATTCGCCAGCGATAAGGGCGTGCGTAGCCTGCGATCCGGAGCAGGCGCCGCGCCATGCCCTTGTCGGCGGCATCCGGGGCTGTACGTCGGGATTTCATGGCCCGGCGATCAAACCATCACCGCCGCGATTCTGCTGTCTTCCGCCGTTGCAGGCATCCCGGCCTTCAGCAGGCCGTCCAGCATCAGCAGACGCGGCTTGTCGTGCAGCAGGCGATCGACGAACAGACCGATGCCGGATGAGCCTTCGCTGTATTCGCAGCAGATGCGGAAATGGTCGCTGCCGGCGAACGCCACGCCCTTCGGTCGGCGGATCCGGTGCGGCAGCAGGATTTCGGACTGATAGTAGGCGATGCGCGCATAGCGCTGGTCGCCGGTGAACTGCGCCATGTCGAGCAGGAACTCTCCGAAACCGGAAGCACCTTCGAACTGCCAGATCTTGTTGGTGAAGCGCGACGCGACGCTCAACGCGCAACGCTGCGCCGTTTCCAGGAATCGGCTCTCGCCGGTCGCGGCGTAGCAGCGCAGACAGGCGGAACCGATGCCGGAGGAGCCATACCAGGTATGCGGCGACCTCGGATCGCCCGGCCGGGCATCGACCGTCGGCTGCCACAGCAGAAGTCCACCGTATTCTTCGCCGAAGGCGAGATCGAAATCCAGCGCGCGGACCGCAGCCTGCAGGTAGCGCGGTTCGTCGGCCGCCGCCGCGAGATAGGTCAGAAACAGCGCGATTCCGGACTGCCCTTCACCGAGTCCGAGCGAAACGACGTCCTCGATCGCCCAATGCAGTCCGGCTTCGGCTTCCGTCGCCGTGCGCAACAGCCAGTCGCCGACGCCGCATGCCTGCTCGAGGTAGCGCACGTTGCCGATGTCCTGCCAGAGATGCAGATTCGCCAGACCCCAACCCGCGGCGCCGTAGTAGAGCCCGGGTGCTTCGTACAGCATCTCGGGGACGTTGCTGACGCGCATGACGGCCTCCGCAGTGTCCTGGCGGCCGGCTGCCGACATGAGCAGGGCGACACCCGCCAGACCGGAGAACAGACCGGGCGGACAGTCGCGCGGATTGGCCCGCTTGGCGATCCAGTCCAACACTGCAGGGTCGACCGAACCGCGGACCTGCAGCTGGAAGAACGCCGGACCAGCAGCTCCGTGCTTCAGATTGATCGGATTCGTGGTGAAGACTTCGCTCGACGCCGGCCAGAGCCGATCCTGTCGATTGAAATCGACGCTGTCGTCGAGATACGCGCCGATGTCCTCGACCATCTGCCTCAATTCCGACTTCAGGGCCGCGCTGGGCGGCGCGACCTCCGGAATATCATCGCCGACATGAAAGAGCGGCAGCGGCGGCGGCGGCTCGATCGCGTTCAGAGCGTCGATCGCGCGCTGGAGATCCCAGCGCTGCGCCACATCCAGATGGGTGAGGCCAGCGACGATGTCGTTCAACGCCTGCGGCAAATGCAGATCGTCGATGTTCTGTCCGAGCCGGCCATACAAGCCTTCCCGGTTCAGGTCGAAACCCGAGGCGCTGAAGGTCAACATGTCGAGCAGCAGCACGCCCAGCGCGTAGTGATCGTCGGATGGAGACGGCGTTTCGTTGGCGATCTGCTCCGGCGCCGCGTACCCGGAAGTGCCGCCCGGCACCCAGGGTCCGGCGTCGTCGACCTCGTGGGAAAACTCGAAGTCGATGAATTTGATGTCACCTTGCGCGGTGACCAGAACGTTGGTGCGCGTCAGGTCGCGCAGCACCACACCCGCGGCATGGACCGCCTGCAGTCCCGTGGCCAGCTTGATGGTCGAACTGCGCAGTGCCTCGAATGCTTCGGCGGATGTCCTCCCGGAGCGACCGAGATAGTAGCCGATGGCGTCGCCCCACAGCGTCTGTGCGCCGATGTATTCCTGTACGAGAAACCAGTGCCGCCACTCCTTGAACAGGTCGACGAACCCCGGCACGCAACCGGTCTCGGCCAGACGCTGCAGGATCCGGGCTTCCTTGTGCAGGGAGTAGCCCTCACCGTGTTCGGTGCTGGTCTGCTCCAGCGCGCCAAGCGCGCCGCGCTCCTCGCGGATCACCACCTGTGCGCCGGTGGCCTCGTCGATGCCGCGGTAGACGCCGCCATTGGCGTTGAACTTGAGCGCTTGCCGGATGCGGTACCGCCCCTTGATCAGTACCCCGTCGTCGCCTGGAGGCGCAAGTTCCTGTTCGCGGCTGAAAGGATCCTGCACACCCGGTGGCAGGCGAAACTTCGGCTCCCGCGTGTCGGCATGCCAGCTGCCGTCGTCCAACCGGTAGCCGCGGACGCGCTGGCCGTAATGATTGAGGCGTGGCTCGCCGCGATGCTCGCCATAACGATAGTAGACCACTTCGCTGTCGCGATAAGGCCGGTCGGTGAGCACATAGGGGCCGTCGAGGTGCCTGGTCGCAACGTGGATGCGCTCGATGACCTCCTCGAATTCCGCCTGGTCGCGCGGGAAGATCGCGATGAACTTTCCGGCCTGGGAGCGCGACGCGTTTTTGTTGAGAGAAAGCCGCAACATGCGTCGATCGGAACAGAACTTGAAATTGACCCCTGTCGAGACGGCGACCGCAGTCACATGCCGCAGGGTCTCGATCGCATTCTCGGTCCTGCTCGAAACGTGGATCTTCCATCCATGCGCGATGAAATCGGCATCGGGGGCGAAGCAATGCGTCCAGAACCCACGTGGCTGCACCTTCCACCCTTCGGGCAGAAGCGCCTTGACCGCGTCGCGGTACTTCGGGTCCGGCGCGTAACGATCGATGCTCTCGAAGAAGGGACCGTCGAACAATGTGTACGCGACGCGCGGATGATCCACGAATTCCATGAGTACTCTCTCCTGACAGACGATGAAGCAATCACGCGTGTTCACGGATCGCCGTGTTCGGTTCGCTGTTCCCACAACGGATGGACGCCTTGCGGCGCCCATCCGCCTGAGCGGAAAATCCGGAACTCATCGATCAATGAACGACCCCGAGTTCGCGGCGCCCATGCGACTCACTCGGCGTCTTCCGAGATCTTGCCGGAACTCTGGGACGAGGGACAGCTGACGTACGAGGTGCAATCTCCGCCGATGGGGGACTGTCCGACGGGCAGAAGCTGAAGGGCCAGTACATTGGACATGACGATCTCTCCTTGTGAGTGAAATCCGTTTGAACGTGGATGTTCCGGATTTGCCGGCGAAAACCGGCGGGGACACTTAGTCATGTTCCGCAAACGCGCGCAACCGCAGCATCTCGGATCGCGTGCTCATTGTGGCTTAGCGATCACACGATGCCCCGCGCACATGGTGTGGTCTCGCGCTCGCAGACATCGGCAGATCGCGATTCCAGCGACGTGAATTCGATTGAGATTGACTATGGAAGCACGGACAGAAACTCGAATCGCGAGATCTGTACAGATCTCTGCAAAGAAATGCTGATCGGCTAAAGGCGACTGAGCGCATGTCACTGTGCATTTTCCACGATAACGCGGACTTCAGATCATTGAATTGTACAGACGCGGAAAGTCTGGTTTATATTCCATGAGAGCGCATGGAGCGGGCCACAGGCAAGAGAGCGACACAGCGCGCACATTCAGCAGCATTCATGGATCAAGGGATGCCAAGCGAAATGGAAACTTCGGACAGGATCAGATTGGCGCGTCGACGCGGCGGAATGTCGCAGACACAGCTTGCGGCCGCCGTGAGCGTCGCGCGCAGTGCGGTCGCGCAGTGGGAACAGCTCAATGGCCCGCGTCCGACCAACGCCCACATGGCCCAGATCGCCGTCTGCTGCAACGTTTCCTACGAATGGCTGACCACGGGCCGGGGCGCAGTCATGACCGACGCGGACGACCCAGGCACCATCGCACTGGATATCGATCTGCATCTGTATGCCCGCGACGATCTCGAGAAGCGACTGCTCAACAGCTTCCGATCGCTCGAATATCCCGGCAATCAAGCCTTGGTCGAGTTGGTCGAGACATTGATGCGAAGGAATGCACATGCCGGCATGTCCGCGGATGTCCGCAGAAAGACCTTGAGGAAAAGCAGCTCACGCCTGAACGTTCAGAACAACCTGGAGATCGACAATGGCATCTGGAACCATAGATCTAAAAAGTGCGCTGGACTCGATGATGCATGAACATGCGCAGACCTGCCCCAGGCGGCATCCCAGTGTCTATGCCGATGCTGCATGCATGGACAGGTTCCGGACGTTGTGCGATCGCGTGGTATACCGGGACTGGAAACCGATCGTCTCCGACATGGGATCGATTCCCTATCTGCAGATCACGGCCGTCATGGAAGATTCCGTCAACAGCGGCGTCATGATGGAGAACAACACCAGACCGATCGCGCTGTGCGAGGAAATGAGCGATGGATTCATCTTCGATCTGATCTTCGAGCTGATCAAGGAGTTCGAATTGCACGAATCGGCGGAACGCTTTCGGCTCGATGGCAAGGCGGTCTATTACCCGCATGCGGCCGACGGTCATCCGCTACGGAGCGTGCGCTCCATGCGTGCGCTGGAAAGCGCCAATCGCAGATCGGCGGCAGTGACCTCACTCATCGCAGGCGGCTGACAGCGCCTCACGCAGCGCGGTGGAAAGCGGCAGCGGATGGATCTTTCTCGCATGTGTCGATCCACCGACGGTAGATCGGCACATGCGCCTGAGTTCCAGACCGAAAGCGGCACGGCGTTCAACGCGGAGTTCTTTCCAGCACCACCGATGCGCCACGACGCACGTCGACACGATCACGACGCATGTCGAATATGGAAAGGCGCACGCTAGAGCGCGCGTGCCGCGAGCGCCGGCGGCACGCGTGACGCGCGCAGCGCGGGCACCAGAACCGCCAACTGCCCAAGAACGAGCATCAGCACAACACCCAGCGGCAGGTAAGCGACCGGCAGTTTCGGCAGTTCGTAGAAGCGTACCAGCAGCAGGCTGACGCCATAAGCGGAAAGCATCCCGATCAGTACGCCAGCCCCGCTCAGCACCAGATTTTCGAGTTGGAATTGCCATGCGATCTGGCGACGCGTCGCACCGAGCGCACGGCGGATCCCGATCTGGCGCACGCGCTGCCGCACCCAGAAGCTGGAGATGCCTGCGATGCCTGCCACCGCGATCAACACCAGCCCGCTGCAGATCGAGACCAGCAACCAGATCATTGCCCGGTCCTTCTCGAAGTATCTGTCGCGGACATCTTCGAACGTATCCCGATTGAGGAAGGCACGATCGCGATGGACACGCTGCAGCGCCGTCGCGGCGGCATCCAGCACCTCATCGCGGCGTTCGGGATCGACGCGCATCAGGTAGCTGCCGTACATTCGACTGTAAGCGGCCTGGAGCGGCAGGATGAACGCGTCATCCTGCTCGTCGACCGGACCGGACGCATAACCGCGCTTCAGATGCGCGACCAGACCGATGACGCGCGCCGGGTGCTCGTCCTGCACGTAGATGGTCTGCCCGAGGGCATTGCGCCCCGGAAACAGCCGCTCGGCCAGCCCGCGGCTCATGATGACGGATGCCACCGGTGGCGGCTGGCTCTGATCGGCGGGCCATTCGACGACATCCTGCTGGCCGAAATCGCGCCCGGCGATCAGGCGCAGGCCGAGCGTATCGAGAAACCGCGCATCGGCGAGATACACCGTCGCCCGCAAGCTGGCTTCGCGCTGGCCTGGATCGAGACGGATTTCGGCGGCATTGTCCACTTGGCCCAGCGGGATGAAGTTGGCGACCGTGACGGATTTCACGCCGGGAATCCGGCGCAGTTGCGCAAGGTCGGCCCGGGCGAGCGCATCGGGGTCGTCGACGTTGCCGATATCCTGCGGCGTCAGCCGCACCACTTCTTCTTCGACCAGACCGCTCGGCAGTGTGATGCCCTCGAACTGGGTCCTGAGATAAAAGATCGTGTTGCACAGAATCGCACAGGTGATGGCGATGTCCAGGACGATGATCAATGACGCGGCCTTGTGCCTCAGGATCGTCGACAGCGTTTCTCCTAATGACATGGTTGCTCCCGTGGACGATGCTGGGGTGGTGCGTCATGCGAACCCGCGGAGCAGCCGCATCGCGATCGAGCGCCTGCGCCGCCGCATGCCGGCGCTGCGACGCGCTCATTCCGGCACATGACGCGTACGGCTGGCGCGCCAGGTCGGCAACAGGCCGGCGGCGAGGCTGGCGATCACCGCCAACGCCAGTGCGCCGACGAGCGTTGTCCAGTCCAGTTGCGCCAGTCTGGCGTGATCGCCGGGCAGCCGACGTACGATCCACAAACCGAATGCGGCCAACCCCAGACCCGGCAACGCCCCGGCCAGACCGATGCCCGCGCATTCGACCATGTGCTGTATGAAAATGTCCTTCTGCGAGGCACCCAGGGCGCGGCGCACGCAGATGTCCTTGCTGCGGTGAAGGAATTTCGCAAGCAACAACCCGACCGCGTTGACCAGACACAACAGCAACAACCCGGCCGCCATCCAGACCTGCAGCTTCGCGTCCCTGGAAACGATCTTGTTGTGGTCGAGCCAATCCATCACATCGCGCAGGCGCACATTGGTCGGACGCTGGAAGCGGCCACTGCTGCGCTGTTCTTCCGAGTAGTCGCGCAGATACTGTCGATAGGCGTCCACCTTGGCCGGCGTGTCCAACTGCACCCAGTACTGCACCCAGGCGCAATCCTGATCCGCCGCCGCAGCGCCACCCCGTCGCCAGCAGTTGCTGATGCCGGTACGCGGCAGCGACAACTCCATGAAAGTCGTGAACGGCAGGAACACATGGTCCTGATAGGCGAAGTCGCGCACCTGCACGTCATAGAACTGCGGCGTGGCCCGCCATCGATCGAGCATGCCGATCACACGGAAATTCTTGCCTTGAAGCAGAAGACTGCGCCCGACCGGGTTCTGTCCGCCGAACAGCCTTTCGCCGAGCTCCATCGAAATCACCGCCACGCGAGCGCGCTTCTCGTCGTCGTCTGCGCTCCAGCCGCCGCCATGGCGAAACGGCACGTCGAACAAGGCGAAAAAGTCGGCGCTCGTGTAGCGGGTTTCGGCATAGAACGGAAGGCGCTGCCGGTCTTCGGTCTCGACCGTCAAACGTCCGCTGGTCATCATCGCCTGGCGGTCTCCGCGGCGATCGCGCAGCAGGGCCTCGGCATCGAATGGCGTGAGCTGACGAATCGGTTCGGCGCCGGGAGAATAGCGCTCCATACTCTCGGCATCCAACTGCGGATGGAACAGCCGGTGGCTCTTGCCCGGCATCGGATCGCGCGACAGTGCGTGGAAGACGGTCAAGGTCGTCGCGCATGCCCCGACACCGATCGCGATCGCCATCACCGTCAGTGCGGTCAGCAATGCATGCCGGCGAAAACTCTGGATGGCCAGATAGCAGTAGTAACCGAACAGGTTCACTCCGGCACGCTCCCGCCATCCATCGCGGATGCCATGCCGGAAACGTCGGTCGCGATGCCATCGACGATTCGGATGATGCGTCGCGCGCGGTTCGAAAGCTCGGCGTCGTGCGTGACCAGAATCAACGTCGTGCCGCGCGTGTTGACGGCTTCCAGCAGATCCATCACGGCGCGGGCCATTTCGGAATCGAGGTTGCCGGTAGGTTCGTCCGCCAACAGCAGTCGCGGACGACCCGCAAGCGCACGCGCGATCGCCACGCGCTGCTGCTGCCCGCCGGACAACTCGTTCGGAAAATGTCGGCTGCGCGAACTGAGGCCGACTTCGGCCAGGGCTTCTTCCACGCGTTCCTTGCGCTCGGCCGTGGGCAGTCCACGATAGCGTAGCGGCATGCCGATATTGCCGGCAACATCCAGATCCGGAATCAGATTGAAACTCTGGAAGATGAAACCGATCGCACGATTTCGCAGCCGACTTCTTGCGCTGTCGGACAGATCCTTCACTGCCTGTCCATCCAGCAGATACTCGCCTTCGCTGAATTCCTCCAGCAGTCCAGCGATACTGAGGAACGTGGTCTTGCCCGACCCCGAAGGACCGGTCACCGCGACGAACTCGCCTTCCCTGACGTGCAGATCGAGGGCGCGCAATGCATGCGTTTCGACCCGCTCCGTGCGATAGACCTTGGTGATCCCATGCATCTCCAGCATGACGGATGTCCAGCACTCATGTATCCGCATTATGGCCCAGTGCCCCCAAGGCGAATGCCGCGTCCGCCATCCTGTGAAGATGCGCTGTCCTGTTCAGGGCTTCTGAGCATTCGTTCCCTCGTGTACCCTCGGAAACCTCATGATCGGAATCGCCATGCGCCGTCTGCTCGCCTGCTGCCTGTCGCTGCTCGCCGTCGCGTCACACGCGGCCGAACCCGACCGCCGCATCGCGGTCACCATCGACGATCTGCCGTGGCAGCGGATGGCGACGACGTCGCCGGAGGATCTCCGCACACGCCATGCCGCGCTGCTCGCGCAGTTGCGGCAGGCGGGCGTGCCGGTGGTCGGTTTCGTCAACGAGGACAAGCTCGAGGTCGACGGCGTGGCGCAGCCGGAGCGCGTCGCGATGCTCGAGGCCTGGCTCGACGATGGCCACATGCTCGGCAATCACACCTACGGGCATGTCGATGCGCACGTCGTCGGCATTCCCGCGTTCCAGGACACGATCCTGCGCGGCGAGCGCGTGCTGCGGCCGATGCTGGCGAAGCGCGGACAGACGCCGCAGTGGTTCCGTCATCCGTACCTGCGCGCGGGCCGCACCGCCGAAGACAAGACCGCGATCGGCGATTTCCTGGCGAGCCACGGATACCGCATCGCACCGGTGACCGTGGACAACGGCGAATGGGTCTGGGCCTTCGCCTATGCGCGCGTGCTCGACGGCTCCGCACTCGATGGCTCGGCCGACACGCCCGAGCGCGCGGCCGTGCTCGAACGCCTGCGCCTGGGCTACGTGCCGTACATGCTCAACAAGATCGACTACTACGAACGGCAATCGCAGGCGCTGCTCGGCTACGCGCTGCCGCAGATCCTGCTGTTGCATGCGAACGAACTGAACGCGGTCGCCTACGCCGAACTGATCGCAGGCATCCAGCGCCGCGGCTATCGTTTCGTGACGCTCGAAGACGCCATGCGCGATCCGGCCTATCTGCGCGAAGACGGCTACCACGGCCGTTACGGCCCGAGCTGGCTGCACCGCTGGGCGATGGCGGAGCAGAAGCCGAAGGACTTCTACGCCGGCGAGCCGGTGGTGCCACGATGGGTACTGGATCTGGCGGGCGTGGACAGCGAATGAGGGCTGGATCCGCCTGCGGCCGGGCATCGCCCGAACGCATGCGGTCGATCCTGCAGTCGACCCGCCCGGAACCACCGGTATCGCGCGGCGCTACCCACGCGACGGCGCTTGCCGGCCCCGCGCGGCGCGGCTTTGCTGGAAGCCCGCAGCCACGCATGGCACTCCGATGGACGGCGCCCCGCGACACGACCGCACTCCGCACGAGAACGATGTCCACAGCCGGCTGAATCCGACCCGGCACGCGCGCATCTTCGCGCCACGCCACGCGGACGATCTTTCCGAACTCCTGCAGGCCGCACGTCGGCAACACCGACGCATCGCCGTCGCCGGTGCACGCCATGCGATGGGCGGGCAGCAGTTCGCCGAAGGCGGTTGGCTGATCGACACCCGCGCGCTCGACGGCATCCTCGATTTCGATGCGGTCGGCGGACGCGTGCGGGTCGCCGCCGGCATCCGCTGGCCGGCGCTGCAGGACTTCCTCGCCGCGCAGCGCGACCGCCAAGGCCGCGGCTGGTCGATCCGCCAGAAACAGACCGGCGCCGACGACTTCAGCCTCGGCGGCGCGCTGGCCGCGAACATCCACGGTCGCGGCCTGGACATGGCGCCGTTCGTGGACGACATCGAAGCGTTCACCCTCGTGAAACCCGATGGCGCCATCGTCATCGTCGATCGCGAGCGCGAACCTCAGCTCTTCGCGCTCGCGGTCGGCGGCTACGGCCTGTTTGGCGTGGTCGTCGATCTGACCCTTCGACTCGCGCCGCGACGGATCGTGCGGCGCCGGGTCGATCTGCTGCGTCGGCGCGAACTCGCCGCCGCCTTCGCGCAGGCGCGCGACGACGGCGCGCAATACGGCGATTTCCAGTTCGCGATCGATCCGGCGGACGACGACTTCCTCGATCTCGGCGTGTTCGCGCGCTACGAACCACTGGCCGAAGGCGGGCCGCCGGAAACGCCGGCGCGGCACCTGTCGGCCGACGATTGGCGCACGCTGCTGTCGCTGGCGCATACCGACAAGCGCGAAGCCTTCCGCCGCTACAGCGCGTTCTATCTGGCCACCGACGGCCAGCGTTACGGCAGCGACGATCACCAGTTCGGCGTCTATCTCGACGGCTATCACGATGCGATCGATGCGACGCTGGGTCACACCGGCTCGGAAATGATCACCGAACTGTACGTGCCGCTCGCCGATCTCGACGCCTTCCTCGGCCGGGTCGCGGACGACTGCCGCCGCCACGACACCGATCTCGTCTACGGCACCGTGCGCCTGATCCGCCGCGACCGCGAGACCGTGCTGGCCTGGGCGCGCGAGGACTGGGCCTGCATCGTGCTGAACCTGCACGTGCACCACGATGCCGACCGTCGTGCGCGGATGCGCGCGGACCTGCAGCGACTGATCGATCGCGCGCTGCAGTTCGGCGGCAGCTTCTATCTCACCTATCACCGCGAAGCGCGTGCCGATCAGTTGCGCGCGGCGTATCCGCACATCGACCGGTTCCTCGCGGCCAAGGACCGGCACGATCCCGACGGCGTGCTCGACAGCGACTGGCATCGCGCAGTGCGCGCGACCCTGTCGGCGACATGATCGCGGGACGCCCCAGCGCGACGGCGTTGATGGTCGCGCTGTCGGTCGTGCGCCGCGGGCGCGCATTCGCGTTGCCCGACGCGTCGCTGCGGATCGCGGCGCGTGCCCTGGATGCCGCAGGCGGCGGCTGGCGCCTGCTCGCGGGTCTTGCCCGCCATCGCGCCGGCAGCGCACTGCTCGATGCGATCGAACGCGTCGCCCTGCCCGATCTCGCGGCGCATCACTGCCGGCGCAAGCAATGGCTGCTGCAGCGATTGCGCACGCTCGTGCCGGGGACGCGACTGCTGTGGCCTGCGGTCGGCTTCGACGGCACCGGTGTCGCGCTGCGCGCGACGATCCATGATCTCCAACTGCACGAGTTCGATCATCCCGATAGCCTGCGCCTGCGTGAATGTATCGTCGGCGACACGCCCGGCGTCGCGCGTTCGGCGTTGCGCCTGCCGGACGACGGCGGCGTTCTGCTCGATCTCTGCGCCGCATCGACCGCGCCCTGCGTGATCGTCGTCGAAGGCCTGGCGATGTATCTGCCCGCGCGTCCGCTGCTGCGACTGTTGCGCGCACTGGCCGCGCTGCCATCGCCGCCGGGGTTGCTGTTCACCGCCCTGGCACCGACGCACCGGAATGGCACGGGTTTCGCCGCGGAGAACGGCATCGTCCGCCGATGGCTGTCGCGGCAGCGCGAACCCTTCCTCTGGCGCTGCCCGCAGGCGCGTCTGCTCGGTCTCTTGCGACGGCTCGGCTACCGCATCGACGCCGACTGGGACGGCACCGGTTACGGCGAATACGCGATCGACGCGGTGCCGCGGGCGGCGCGTTTCGTCATGCCTGCGGCGTGACCGCATCGCCCACGCGGACGATGCCGACGCCGCGCGCACCGAGGCGCGGGATCAGATTCATGCCGAAGGTGACGCCGGCCGGCGTGCGCCGGTATTCCTTCAGCACCTGCAGCGGCTGGCCATCGTCGCGGCGACGGCCGAGCGCGGGATCGACCGTGGTGAACACGCAGCGGGTGCACGGCTTCACCGCATCGAATTCGACCTCGCCGATACGCACGCGCCGCCAGTCGTCTTCCGCATGCGCGGCGACGCCGTCGACGACGAGATTCGGCCGGAAATGCGTCATCGTCACCGGCGCCGCACCTTCCGCCGTCAGCCGCGCGTTGAGTCCATCCAGCGCGGCCTGCGAAATCACCAGCAGCGGATAGCCATCGGCGAAACTCACCTCGTCGCCCGGTTGCGCATACGCCGGATCGACCGCGCGCCGCGCATGTTCGCCCATGTACGCCAACCGCACCGGCCGCTGCAGGAAGGCGCTCAGCCAGGCAGCGGCCTCCGGTGCCGCGATCGACGCCTCGACGGTGTCCTTCCAGACCGTGATCCGCTGCCGCGGCGCGTTGGCGGCGGGTACGGCAACATCGATCAAGGGCAGGCCCGGCGCCGACAGCCGCAGCCCATCGCCGAGCGGTTCGGCACGGATCAGCACCATCTCCGCGGTCTGTCGCGCGGTGACGAACCGGCCTTCGGCATCGACCACGATCCAGCGCCGATCGTGGCGCGGGCCGCGCGGCTCGATTTCGAGCGCATCGACCGGCAGGCCGGCGGCGGATTTCAGCGGATGGCGATACAGGGCGGAGAGGCGCATGGGCGGAGCGCACCGGTGGAAAGCAGCCATTGTGCCGCATCCGGACGCCCGTTCGCCGCGTATGCGTCTCATCGCATGAGACGCACGCAGTGAGACAATGCCGCCATGGAGCTGATCCGCAAACTCTCGATCCTGGCCGACGCGGCCAAGTACGACGCCTCCTGCGCCTCCAGCGGCGCCGGCGGACGCAACTCGCTGAAGTCGGGCGGCATCGGCAGCACCGAAGGCATGGGCATCTGCCATTCCTACACCCCCGACGGGCGCTGCGTCTCGCTGTTGAAGGTCCTGCTCACCAATTTCTGCATCTACGACTGCGCCTACTGCGTCAACCGCGTCAGCAGCAACGTCCCGCGCGCGCGCTTCGCCGCCGATGAAGTGGTGCGGCTGACGCTCGATTTCTACAAACGCAATTACATCGAAGGCCTGTTTCTCTCCAGCGGCATCATCCGCAGCGGCGACTACACGATGGAGCAGATGGTGGAAGTCGCGCGCAGCCTGCGCGAGGATCATCGCTTCGCCGGCTACATCCACCTCAAGACCATTCCCGAAGCGTCGCCGGAACTGCTGGCGCTGGCCGGCCGCTACGCCGACCGCCTCAGCATCAATGTCGAACTGCCGACCGAAGCCGGGCTGAAGAAGCTGGCGCCGGAAAAGACCCTGCCCGGCATCCGCGCCGCGATGGGCGAAGTGCGCTGGCGCATCGACGAGAATCTCGAAGCCCGCAAGCCCAAGGCCGCGCCGAAGCGCAGCAAACCGCCGCGCTTCGCGCCCGCCGGGCAGAGCACGCAGATGATCGTAGGCGCCGACGATGCCGACGACCGCAGCATCCTGTGCACCTCGCACGGGCTGTACAACGACTTCCGCATGCGCCGCGTGTACTACTCCGGTTTCAGCCCGATCCAGGACGCCTCGTCGATCCTGCCGGTGAAGGCGCCGCCGCTGCTGCGCGAACACCGGCTGTATCAGGCCGACTGGCTGCTTCGGTTCTACGAATTCGGCGTCGACGAAATCGCGCCGGACACAGCGCGCGGCGGCAGCGGCATGCTCGATCTCGACATCGACCCGAAGCTCGCCTGGGCGCTGCGCCATCCCGAGCAGTTTCCGGTGAACCTCAACCGCGCGCCGCGCGAACGCCTGCTGCGCGTGCCGGGGCTCGGCACGCGCAACGTCGACCGCATCCTGATCGCGCGCCGCCACGGCGCGCTGCGGATCGCCGATCTCGTCCGCCTGCGCGCGCCGATGCAGAAACTGCTGCCGTTCGTGCAGCTGGCGGATCATCATCCGCGCAAGCGTCTAGACGATCCCGCCACGCTGCGCGCACAGCTGGCGCCGAAGCCGCGGCAGCAGGATCTGTTCGCGGCATGAATCGCGCGCATGACGACAGCGGCAAGGACGCGATCGCGTGAGCCTGTATCGCGTCCGCATCGACCCGCCATGGGATCTCGCCGCATGGCGCGCTGCGGCGCGCACGGGGCTGCGCGCGGACCTGCGGCCCGAAGACATCGATTGGGACGGCGACGCGCAGGCCAGCCTGCTCGCGGCGCCCGATCTCGCGACCGCCGAACCGCTGAGGCCCACACCGCAGGTGCCGTCGGCGCTGTTCGAACTCGCCGACGCCGCGCTGTGCCACAGCGACCCGCAGCGCCATGCGCTGCTGTATCGGATCGTCTGGCGGATCGCGCAGGGCGAAAAGCATCTGCTCGCCCGCCTCACCGACGCCGACGTGCGCCGCGCCTCGGAACTGGCGAAGGCCGTCGGCCGCGATACCCACAAGATGAAGGCCTTCGTGCGCTTCCGCGAAATCCCCGGCGAGACCGACGCCTTCATCGCCTGGTTCGAACCCGCGCACCACATCGTCGACCGCGTCGCCCCGTTCTTCGCGCGCCGCTTCGCCGGCATGCGCTGGGCGATCCTCACGCCTTACCGCAGCGTCGCCTGGAACGGCAGCGCGCTCGGCTTCGGCCCCGGCGCGCAGCGCGACGACGCCCCGGACGACGACGCCCACGAAGATCTCTGGCGCACCTACTACGCCCACATCTTCAACCCCGCGCGCCTCAACCCGCGGATGATGCGCCAGGAAATGCCGCAGAAATACTGGAAACACCTGCCCGAAGCGCAACTCCTGCCCGACCTCATCCGCACCGCCGGCGAACGCGTGCGCGACATGCAGGATCGCGAAGCGCAGGCACCGCGCCGAAAGATCCGACCGCGCGGAGAGCGCTCCTGAAGCCTGTCCGGAATCTCCGCGATCCCGCAACACCAGCGGTAGGGCAGCCTTCAGGCCGCTGATTCGACCGCACCGCGACGATTCAGCGGCCTTGCTTTCAACAGTCGAATGACGGATCAGGCCGCTGTGCCGATGCGCGCTCAGGACTCGGCATGATGTCCACATTCACCATGCGTGGTAGCGAACAACGGCGAATATCACAACACGCAGGCTAACGGGACAATGCCGAACGAGGAATCAATATCGGAGTCGTCCCACCCCGATCATCGATATTGGCGGTTGCTCGCCGCCGATCAGTAAACCCACACGAATGCGACCATTCGTCGGATGACTCATGACCTTCGACATTTCAAAGCGTTGCGCGATTGACACGCCTCTTTCGGCGGTGGCAGCGTATGCGCTACGCCCCGGGTTGGGGTCTATTAGTATTTAGGCCGCATGTACGTATATTTCAATATCCCAGAAATCGACAGCCGAAACGGTGATTTTTTGAACTTTTGGCTAAAAACGATATTTATCAGCCCCGTCTCATCAAACTTTCAGGTCAATGCTCTCTCAGTAATGTACGTAAGGCTTGTAGAGGCTGCATTCGTTGAGTACTCACTGGGACGTCAGTCTCTAATGGAGTTCTGGAGCACCCATACTGGAATTGCACTTGGCGCCATGCATCGATCTGTTTCCCACTTTGAAAGTTGTCTCTCGAATACGCATAGAGCAAAGCAGGCTTTCTCTCGATTGCGGAATCACGCTGATAACGGAGAGTTAAGAAAATTGCTAAGCAATCCACGCCCTAATTTTATACAAGCAAAATTTGCTGACCAAATCAGAGCTATCCGTAACGAGATACATCACACAGAAGATAGCTTAATGAAAGGCCTCCTTGGGAGCGGAAACCCGGTGATGCTCAAAGCAGATGGCCCCGAAACCGTTCACCCCACGGAAGCTAATCAGACAAACAAACTAATAGATCGCTTGGTAGTTGGCCAGCAAGAGTTGCTTTTTTCTGAATTGGCTACTGCACTGACTGAAATGGCAGACTACTGCAAGAAGATATCTGAAAACATTTCAAGCAGCAGCCCTGGCAATGCGGCCTAACAATTCGTTCAAGCCAACCCCGCATCGTGGCGTCGGCCACGTGCCTAAGCTACGCTAGCACACGCCCGCAACCCCGCTACTGGACGGCTTAACTAAGGCGTTAGACCAGCGATGAAGATTCGCGTTTCTGTGAACACACCACACCCGCTGAAAATATTCTGCTTGACTTGGGGTGGCCACATCTATCTTCCATTGATCTCAACGGAGTTGCTGCTATTAGATCGGAACGTCCTCTCCAAGGTGTCTGCTCCTGACAGGATTTCAGACAAAGCGGAGCAATACTGGGTTGGCGAGTTCAACAGGGTTTCACAGAATATAAACCCAATTCTTACTGCATATGAGGGATGCTTTAGAAGAAGACCAACGAGAGCAGAGTTTCAGCAAGAACTTTCTAAGTCTTATGAAAAATTAAGGCAGCTATATCCTGCCAAGCAAGTAATCGAGCACTCAACTGAAACTAGCGGTCAGCTCTATGACGCGCTAGAGCCGAAGCTGGAGAGACAAGAGCAGGAAGTAAAATTCCTGCTCGCCGCGGCTCCATTGGTTGTCCATAGACCCAGCGACATGGATCTCATGCCTAAGATCCGTGAGATTTCCAGTATTGCCGATTCTTTTTGCCTTCGAGGACGATCACTTGTACTGGTTGCACTCATATCCTGCATTTCGGAAAGCAAGCACGGTGAAAAGCTGTCTGCTGGCCGACGAATCATAAAGCCAAAGCCTGCGTTCTCCCATGGAGACGCTCATAACGCGGTAGCGGACATCCACTACTTGGAATTCCTTCTAGCTGCTGCGTCAGGTCCATTTGGGCCAATCGTTCTTTGCACAATGGATCAAGGGCTTGCACATTTTTGGCTCGGTCTTAATGTCTCTCACTCCGCCAGGAACGAGAAGAACGAAATTAGCTACAGGTTCACCATGGATAAGAAGCTTTGCCCAAGGCTCAACAACGAACAACTTGATGAAATTCGTGCGCTGTTCTAACAATCCTTTCAAGCCGACCCCGCATCATGGCGTCGACCACATGCCTGCGCTACGCTAGCAAGCATCCGCCACCCCGCCACGGGGCGGCTTAATTCAGTCGTCACGGACGAGGACCATGGGTTGGACATTCCGCAACTCAAGATTTGAACCGGGTCGCGTACATGCCGGTGACCTGAGACGAATCATGTAGCCGATCGGCAGGTGAGTTCTCTACCCTCGACAGACCAA
>NZ_BAABJE010000011.1:0-1529 GCF_039543145.1 Lysobacter hankyongensis
TTGCTCTCGCTGACCTTCGTGCCCGCCGCGGTGGCGCAGTTCGTCACCGGCCGCGTCTCGGAGCACGAAACCCGGGTCATGCGCAGCGTCAGTCGCGTCTATGCGCCACTGCTGGAGAAGGTGCTGTCCGCGCGCAAGGCCGTGGTCGCGGCGGCGGCGGTGTTGACGGTCCTGGCCGGGCTCCTGGCCACGCGCCTGGGCACCGAGTTCATTCCCAATCTGGACGAGGGGGACATCGCCCTGCACGCGCTGCGCATTCCCGGCACCAGTCTGACCCAGGCCATCGGCATGCAGCGCCAACTGGAAGCCCGCATCAAGCAGTTCCCGGAAGTCGAGGAGGTGGTCGCGAAGATCGGCACCGCCGAGGTCGCGACCGACCCGATGCCGCCCTCGGTCGCTGACACCTTCATCATGCTCAAGGACCGCAAGGACTGGCCGAACCCGAGAAAGCCGAGAGCGCAATTGATCGCTGAACTCGAAAAAGCGGTGTGGACGATTCCCGGCAACAACTACGAGTTCACCCAGCCGGTGCAGATGCGGATGAACGAGCTGATCGCCGGCGTGCGCGCCGAGGTGGCGATCAAGCTGTACGGCGACGATCTGGAACAACTCGAAGCGATCGGCAAGGGCATCGAGAAACTAGCGGCAGGCATCGAAGGTGCGGCCGATGTAAAGCTGGAACAGGTGACGGGCTTGCCGCTGATGACGATCACACCGGATCGAGCTGCATTGGCCCGTTACGGATTGTCGGTGGCAGACGTGCAGCACACAGTGTCGATCGCGCTCGGCGGCGCGATGGCCGGTCAGGTGTTCGAGGGCGACCGCCGGTTCGATCTCGTCGTGCGTCTGCCCGAAAGCCAGCGGCAGAACCCGAAGGCGCTCGCGTCTCTACCGATCGCGGTTCCCGCGATACTCAATGGTGATTCGGAAACCGTCGGAGGTGCGATCCGCTATGTGCCGCTCGGCCAGATCGCGCAGATCGAAGTGGCGCCCGGTCCGAATCAGGTCAGTCGCGAGAACGGCAAGCGGCGCGTCGTCGTGACCGCGAACGTGCGCGGCCGCGATCTGGGTTCCTACGTCGAGGATCTGCGCGCACGGATCGGCGAGGACATCGAGTTGCCGGAAGGCTACTGGATCGAATACGGCGGCACCTTCGAGCAATTGATCTCCGCAAGTCGTCGACTCTCGGTCGTCGTACCCGTGGTGCTGGTGATGATCTTCGGCCTGCTGTTCATGGCGTTCGGATCGGGCAAGGACGCCGCCATCGTCTTCAGCGGCGTGCCGCTGGCGTTGACCGGCGGCGTGCTGGCGCTGTGGCTGCGCGGCATTCCGTTCTCGATCTCGGCCGGCGTGGGGTTCATCGCGCTCTCGGGCGTCGCGGTGTTGAACGGGCTGGTGATGATCAGCTTCATCCGCAAGCTGCGCGCCGAAGGCGATCCGCTGCAGGAGGCGGTCGTCGACGGCGCACTGACCCGCCTGCGTCCCGTGCTGATGACCGCGCTCGTCGCGAGTTTGGGTTTCCTGCCGAT
>NZ_BAABJE010000011.1:1581-7774 GCF_039543145.1 Lysobacter hankyongensis
GGCTCCGAAGTGCAGCGACCGCTGGCGACGGTGGTGATCGGCGGCATCGTGTCCTCGACGCTGTTGACGCTGCTGGTGCTGCCGGCGCTGTATCGGCTGTTGCATCGCGACGATAACGCTGACACCGGAGCGCCCGCGTGAGCCAGGCATCGTTCCTTTCAATACTTCTTGGAGACACCGACTTGCGTGTTCCATCGCACACCGTCCCATCGGGCATCAAACGGACGGCGATCTCGGCGCTCGCCATTGCGGCGCTCTGCATGCTGGCATCCGTCGCGCTCGCGCATGGCGTGACCGGCAGCGATCAGACCTTCCTCGAACAAAATGCCGGTCGAAACCTGATCGTCTTCGCCTATCTCGGCGCCAAGCATATGGTCACCGGATACGATCATCTGCTGTTCCTGTTCGGCGTTGTGTTCTTCCTGTATCGCATGCGCGATGTCGGCATCTACGTCACCCTGTTCGCCATCGGCCACAGCGTCACCTTGCTGGCCGGCGTGCTCGGCGGCTGGCATGTGAACGCCTATCTGATCGATGCGATCATCGGCTTGTCGGTCGTCTACAAGGCGCTCGACAACCTAGGGGCTTACAAACGCTGGTTCGGTGTGCAACCCGACACCAAGGCCGCCGTTCTGATCTTCGGGCTGTTCCACGGCCTTGGCCTGGCGACGAAGCTGCAGGATTTCGCGTTGTCCAAGGATGGTCTGGTCTCGAACATGCTCGCTTTCAACGTCGGCGTCGAAATTGGTCAGTTACTGGCGCTGGCTGGCATCCTGATCGCGATGGCATTCTGGCGCCGCAGTAGCAATTTCCACCGACATGCGTTCGCGGCGAATACGGTGCTGATGATCGCGGGCTTCGTGTTGATCGGCTATCAACTCACCGGCTATTTCATTTCCTGACCGAGGCGTTCATGTTCATTACTTCGATGCAAACCCAGCACCCGACCACCGCACAGCTTGTGAAGGCCACGCTCGCGGCAATCGTCGTCGCCGGTGTGATCCTGATCACTACCGTGCTGCCGGCGGAGTACGGGATCGATCCTACCGGCATCGGCGGAAGACTCGGACTCGGCGTGCTCGCGACGGATCACGACGCGGACACGTTGTCGCCCACGCCGGCCCCGAATCCCGCACAGTCCGCTGATCAAACCGTCCCCGTGTCGCGCAGCGCGGCGGATCGCGCGCAGATCGCATCGAAAGCGGCCGAAGTGTTCGGTGCGAACGCCGGACAGAGCTTTGATACCGCAGCCGTTTCACTACGCACGATGTCTTACCGGAACGATACCTTGAGTGTCACCCTGGCGCCGGGCAAGGGCGCAGAAGTCAAGGCCGCTCTCAAGGCCGGTGACGGCATCGTCTTCCACTGGAAAGCGACCGGCGATGTCGCTCTGGATATGCACGGCGAGCAGCCCGACGCCAAAGGCGCCTGGACCAGCTACGCCGTCGAACGCGCGCAACGCGAAGCCTCCGGCACCTTCATCGCACCGTTCGACGGCAGTCATGGTTGGTACTGGCAGAACCGTGGCACTGCGCCGGTGACGGTCGATATCCAGGTCGCCGGCTATCAAGAAAAACTCTATCGCCCCTGATCGTTCCATTTTTCGCTCAGGCATTCATACCATCCACCCATGGAGATTCCCATGTTCAACCGCTCCTCGCTCAAATTTGTTTTTGCGCTGTCGATCGCTCTCGTCGCCGCGACCGCAAGCGCACACGATCCGCGTTTCCACGAACCGGAGTATCAAGCGCCTCCGGCCAAACTCAAACCCACGACCTGCGCGCAATTGGCCGACACCCAACGCTATTCCAACGATATGACCGATCCGGACATCAAGGCGTTGAAAGCGAAGTGCGATGCCACTGCGAAGGCGGCCAAAGCTGAGGCCAAGAAATCCAGATAAACCGCAAATCGCACCGATGATCCTTCAATGATCGAAATCCTCCGCCATCGCAATTTCCGCCGACTCTTTCTCGCCCAGGTCGTGGCCTTGGTGGGAACGGGTCTGACGACGGTTGCTTTGGCACTACTGGCCTACGATATCGCCGGTGCGCAGGCAGGCGCGGTGCTCGGCACCGCGCTCGCCATCAAGATGACCGTTTATGTGTTGCTGGCGCCGCTTGCCGGTGCCTTTGTTCCGTCGCATTTGCGCAAGCATGTGCTGATCGGTCTGGATCTGGTTCGCGCCGCCGCCGCCACGATGCTGCCGTTCGTGACCGAAATCTGGCAGGTCTATGCGTTGATCGCGGTTTTACAGTCGGCATCCGCATGCTTCACGCCGCTGTTCCAATCGTTGATTCCGCAAATCCTGACCGAGGAACGCGATTACACCCGGGCATTATCGCTGTCTCGTTTGGCTTACGACCTCGAGAGTCTTTTGAGCCCCGCATTGGCGGCCGCTTTGCTTACGCTCATCAGTTTCCATGGCTTGTTTGCCGGTACAGCGGCCGGTTTCCTCGTCTCTGCACTGTTCGTGCTGTCCACGACATTTCCGGCGGTGGTGGCGGCGGTGCGTAGCGCGGATGGCCCATATGCGCGCGCCTTCCGCGGCATGCGCATCTATCTGCATACACCGCGCCTGCGCGGCCTACTGGCGCTTAATTTGTGCGCTGCGGCTGGCGGTGCGATGGTGTTCGTCAATACCGTGGTGATCGTGCGCAGCGTGGTGCATGGCGGCGATCGCGAAGTCGCCTGGGCACTGGCGGCGTTCGGGGCCGGCTCGATGACGACGGCCTTGCTGCTGCCGAAGTTGCTGGATCGCATGTCCGACCGCCGCGTGATGCTCACATCGGCCATGATCATGGCCAGCAGCCTCATGATCGCCAGTGCCCTGTGGCAAGGCCAGGACGGCCGGATCGGATGGGGCACGCTACTTCCGTTGTGGTCATTGCTGGGGATGGCCTATGCCGGGCTGGTCACCCCTGGTGGCCGCCTCTTACGTCGCTCCGCCGAAGCAAGCGATCTCCCCTTCCTGTTCGCGGCACAATTCTCGCTCTCGCACGTCTGCTGGTTGCTTGCGTATCCGCTAGCCGGCTGGGTGGGCGCGCGTTTAGGACTTGGCATCGCGTTGATCGCGCTCAGCGGCGTGGCGATGGCCGGGTGGCTGATCGCTTGGCGGACTTGGCCACGTCACGACCCCGATGCGGTGGAGCATGCGCATCCCGAGTTGCCCCACGACCATCCTCACCTGGCTGAGCATCAGCCCAACGAAAAGACACACACCCACGCGTACAAGATCGACGATTTGCACGAACGTTGGCCACGATAATCATTAGGGCATGCGCGTAAATTGATGTCGGACATCATTGCCTATATCACGCTGTTCGCGGTCGCTTTCGGTGCCGCCACAATCCTGCCTTTGCAATCCGAGGCCATGCTCGCCGGCCTGCTGCTGGCAGATTACACGCCGGCCTTGCTAGTGCTCGTGGCCAGTGCAGGCAATGTACTGGGGTCCGTGATCAATTGGCTGATTGGGCGACAAATCGAGAGATTCAAGCACCGGCGTTGGTTTCCGGCGAACGACGCACAGCTCCGGCGTGCGCAATCTTGGTATCAGCGTCACGGCAAATGGTCATTGTTGCTGAGCTGGATCCCGATCATCGGCGATCCGCTCACGATCATTGCGGGCGTGATGCGAGAACCGCTGCCGATCTTTGTCATATTGGTGACGGCCGCCAAAGTGGGACGCTACATCGTGTTGGCGACCATCGTCCTGGGAGCGGAGGTGCATCCCCTGTGATCGGAGCCGCGCCCCATCTTGCTACGACTTCCGCACGCGCTCCAACCGCTGTGCAACGGCGTCCCACTGGATGTTTTCAAAGAACGCATCGACGTACTTCGCCGCCGCTGCGCCGTAGTCCATCTGGTAGGCGTGCTCGTACATGTCCAGTACCAGGATCGGCAGGGTCGCCGCAGGCGCGTGCGCATGGTCGGCCATCCAGTAGTTCTCGAAATGCTGCAGATGCGTGTTGTAGCCCAGCACCACCCAGCCCGAGCCACCGCCCAGGCCGAGCCCCATGCGGCGGAATTCCGCTTCCCAACGGTCGAAGCTGCCGAACGCATCGCCGATGATCCTGCGCGTATCCGTATCGGGCCGACCATCGCCGCCCAGATTGTCGAAGTAATGCTCGTGCAGCACCACCGATCCGGTGCGCAGCAGGTGCTCCCGCTTCAGTTCGTTGTAGAGGTAAGGCGGCAGATCGGGATTGGCAAGCGCATCGGCCAGATGCTTGCGGGTGGCAGCGAGCGCCTTGACCGATCCGCCGTAGTTGTTCTCCCAGTGCGAGCGGATCAACCGTTCCGACAGTCCCTTCAACTTCGCTGGATCGAACGTGAGTGGTTTGGGCACGTGACCAGCCGCAGCAACGGATGCGGGCGTCGGTGACGAGGCTTCTGCCCTCGGCGCCACGCCCAGCGCGACCGGCGCGGCCGCGGCGAGGGCGAGCAGTTCACGACGACCGGGATTGTGCGGACGATGCATGGCAACCTCAAAGCGGAAGGGATTTCAAGAGAAGACCCACTGCAGCGGATCCGGCGATGACACGGATGACGCTCTGCTTCCAGCGGAACAAGGCCAGCGCAGAGACTACCAGCAGGACAGCGGCCACCGGATCGAACACGCCGGAAAAGCCTTGCGGCCAGAGTACGTGGTAGCCGAAGAACAGGGCGAGATTCACGACCACGCCGACCACCGCCGCCGTGATCGCGGTCAGCGGCGCGGTCAGGCGCAGATTGCCATGGGTGGATTCGACCAGTGGCCCGCCGGCCAGGATGAAGACGAACGACGGCAGGAAGGTGAACCAGGTGACGAGGGCCGCCGCCACCGCACCCGAAAGGAACGCCGCATCCTGTCCGAACACGGGGTTCGCATGCCCGCCCAGGAACCCCACGAAGGCGACGATCATGATCAGCGGCCCCGGTGTGGTCTCGCCGAGCGCCAGACCATCGATCATCTGCGTCGGCGACAACCAGCCATAGCGGTCCACGGCCCCCTGATAGACATAGGGCAGCACCGCGTAGGCCCCACCGAAGGTCAGCAATGCGGCCTTGGTGAAGAACCACGCCATCTGCGTCAACGTGTGCTCCCAACCGAGGCCCATCGCGAGAGCCGACATCGGAAGCACCCACAACAGCGCACCCGTGATCAATACCCGCGTCAGACGCCACCAGCCAAAGCGGGCGTGCTCGGGAATGGGCGTCGCATCGTCGATCAGTGCAGGCGCTCGTTCCGCCTTCGCGCTGTTTCCATGCCCACCGCCGATCGCGAATTTCGCTGGCGAGAACCGCCCACCCAGATATCCGACCAGCGCCGCCCCCGCCACGATCACGGGGAACGGCAGCGACAGCGCGAAGATAGCCACGAACGCCGCCGTGGCGATGCACCACAGCACCGGATTCTTCAACGTCCGCGACCCGATGCGATACGCCGCATGCACCACGATGGCCGTCACCGCCGGCTTGATGCCGTAGAACAGCCCCGCCACGACGGGCACATCCCCGAACCGCAAATAGATCCACGACAATGCAATGAGGATGAACAGCGACGGCAGCACGAACAGCACGCCCGCGACCACGCCACCCCGGGTCCGATGCATCAGCCAGCCCATGTAGGTCGCCAACTGCTGCGCCTCCGGCCCGGGCAACAACATGCAGTAGTTCAAGGCGTGCAGGAAACGGCTCTCAGATATCCAGCGCCGCCGCTCGACCAGTTCCTGATGCAGCAGCGCGATCTGCCCGGCCGGCCCGCCGAAGCTGATCCAGCCCAGTTTGAACCAGAAGACGAGCGCGTCGCGGAAGCTGATGGTGGAAGGCGAACTGTCCGGCTGTGTTGCCGGAATCTGCTCTGTCGGTTTCATATAGGATCAATCCGAGATCTCAATAGACGGCCAAGCACCTCCTGACTCGCTTGCAAGAGGCGAACGCAATCATCCTGCGGTTCGACTTATGGCCATGTGATTCATAGCCTAACCTAGCTGCTTCGGTATACGCCCCTCTTCAGCGATGATCGAGCGAGCGTCCGTCCGGCTCGGGATCCTGGCCCGCCTTCCCGCCCGATGAGGCGCAGGCGCTGTGCCAAGCTGCGCCCGTTGCTCCTCCCACAGCACCGGCGGGTTGATCAGCAACGCGCTAAGTCGGACACCATCCGGCAGAGCATCCTCCAGGATCGCGGCCACGATATCCGGCGCCAGCAGCG
>NZ_BAABJE010000012.1:0-24975 GCF_039543145.1 Lysobacter hankyongensis
CTTGGTCTGTCGAGGGTAGAGAACTCACCTGCCGATCGGCTACATGATTCGTCTCAGGTCAAACCGACATGTCATCGGCTACAGCGCCTGATCGCTTGTGTGTTCGGGTTGCGCGGGGAGTCTAGTTGCGGTCGATTTCCCGCGATACCGCTGTCATCCCGAGCCGCAGGCGAGGGATCTGTTTTCGATCGACTCGGATCGTAGGGCGGGCTCAAGCCCGCCGAAAGAGAACGCCGCCTCCCATCGCGCGACGCGAGCCGCAGGTCGACAGCTTCGATCATGGCGGGCTTGAGCCCGCCCTACGAGTTCTACGGGAGTTGGGTATGCGCCTTACGGCCTTGGTTTCACCATTGGGGTGACGGGCCACAGTCTTGGCGGTGGCATGGCCGAAGCATTCGCATTCACGATCAGGTATCAGACGGGCGTGAAGTTGGAGGTTTACAACCCGGCGCGCGTCGGTAACGCGAGTCTGCGCTCACAACTCGTCGATGTGCTCGGCAGCAGTCGCATCAGCGTGTTCTGCCGACATGGCGACCCTGTGTGGTATGTCCCGGTGGGATTGCAGCATGTCGGCTCCAACAACGGTTGCACGACCTGGGGCACGCAGATTTCCTGGCTCAATCTCGTGAAGAATCACGACATGAGTTTGTGGTTGTGAACTCATAAGTATTCGACTGGTGTTCCTTCTATCTATGAAGGGGCGGGGGGCCAGATGCCCATCGCCCCGGCAACGCTAAGGTTTGTTGTCGCCGAGGGATTGATTGTTGAGAGCCATGCGCAGTCGTGATGGCCGTTCTGCAACAGGTTCAGCAACGATCATTGGCTTCTGCGCATCCTTCGTAGTGAACTGTTGACGTTTCTGCATCGAACACCTCCGTGCGAGGATTGTCCTCACTTTTGGGTGTCCGAGAAATCAGGGGTGGCTCACTCTGACCCCAGTTGTTGCTAGCGTAGCGCAGGCACGTGGCCGACGCCACGATGCGGGGTCGGCTTGAACGAATCGTTAGCCACCAGCCAGCTGTCCTTCTTGGATTGAAATTCGTAGATCTCTAATTAGGCGTAAAAAAGCCTGATCAAAGCTATTCTTTTCCTGCCAATCAGAAAAATCTGGTAAGTAGTAGCTCCTAACCCTAGCCGCAATGTCAATTCCAGTATCTGGATCAATCAGTTCCCATTGCTGTAACCGATCGAATGACACTAGCGAAATTGGAAAAAGCATTTGACTTTTGGATTCATTTTCGCGTTGTAATGCCCAGCGAAGTTCGTTTGCAACCCAGTTGCTGCGAAGGCTTTTTTCTGAAAGAACTATCAGCAATTTGTCATGCTTCCTGACTGCATGAAGAAGCTGCTTAGCGATTAGTTCTCCAGCGCGTATATCTTCAGGCGCATACCACACTCGAATCCCTTCATCTACCAATCGCGAGTAGAGACGATCACAGAATGATTTGTCCGCTGTTGAGTGGCTAAGAAAGAATGAGTGATTGGTTATAGGCATTTTCTCGGGATGCAAACGCAATAGGAAATCAGCACGCTCTTTCGACATCCCCGTTTGCTGGAGAAATCTGGTGGATATACTCTTGCTCAGCTCGATGGTTTCGATGTCGATGTGAGAAGGTCCTAAGTGTTCAATTTCTGAAAGAAATTTTGAGTCTGTAAGATCGCAGTGCATAAGCGATGTATTTAAGAACTGCGCCCTATTCAGAGAAGTGCGGGTGAAAACGGCATGCCGAAAGTTTGCTAAGCCAAGGTAGCAACCATCAAAATTGGTGTCATTTAGCTCTGGATAATTAAAAGTTGCTGCTAGTAAAACGGAGTCAGATAGGGACGCCCCATTCAGACAAGCTGGCACATCCGCCCGACCAGAAAACGGTGCGCTTCGCGTAAACCATGCGGGACCAAAGTAGGCGCCTGTTAGCAGTGCGCCATCAAGTTTGGCACCTTCAAGATTTGCACCTGCGAAGTTGCTCCAACGCAGATCAACCCCACGCAGATCCGCGCCTGAAAGGTCAACTCTTTCAACTTCTGAAGCAAGACGCCAAGATCGAAATGCAGATGTTCCAAGTTTTGCTGCATTTAATGCTTCTGGATGTGCCACTAATGTTCTCCTGGTGGCTAACGCCTGAGTCAAGCCGCCCCGCGGCGGGGTGGCGGACGCGTGCTAGCGTAGCGTAGGCACGTGGCCGACGACCACGATGCGGGGTCGGCTTGAACGAATTGTTAGGGCCACACCCGGCTCGCCCCAAACTCCCGCATATGGAACAGCACATCAGGACCGCCGATGTCTGTGTACTCAAAGTGTTTATTACCCACATTTGTTAAGTCAACGCGGATGCCGCCAAATTCATAGACGCGGGCGTAGCGGGGATTGGTAATGTTCCAGCGCGGCTCAGATATGTCGTGTGCGAAAGCATTGCGAATCTGATAGGTGAGCGATGAAAACTGGTCAATTTCTGTTTGTATTGGGTTTGCAAGAGCTACGCCAGCTTCATGCCCTTCCTGAAACGTGATTGGCTTATCGAGATCAGCAAGATCAATTTTTCCTTCCAACCCGTAGTTGTAAAGTTTCCAGGCGAAGGCGAGTTGACCGAATGCCGTATCGATGTACTTCATATGTGGCCTTAACTTGTGATTAGACCCCAACTTGGGCCATGCCCAGAGTCTCTGCCCCACCCCAAACCCCTGTCAACGCAACCCAACCTGTTAAAACCAACAGGTTCTTCTTTCCAGAAAATAACAGCTCCCTCCGCAGGCATCGCCCGCGTTCGGGATGACAGTGACAAGCGTAGATGCGGCGGGCATGCGCCCGCCGACATCCACGATGCGTCGCTCGCGCTTGGCCTACGCCGTCGCCAGAAACCGCACGATGCTGGCCGCGGCGTCGCGGCCTTCCTGCACGGCGGTGACGACGAGGTCGGCGCCGCGGACGCCGTCGCCGCCGGCGAAGATCTTCGCGTTCGCGGTCTGGTAGGGATACACGGGATTCGCGGCGTCGAAGCGCGCGGGGTGATGCGGCGGCGGTGCGGGCGTGATCCGGATGCGGCCGTCGTCGTGCAGGGCGATGCCGTGCGCGGCGAGCCAGGCGGGCGGGTCGGGCTGGAAGCCGAAGGCGATGATGACGATGTCGGCGGCGAGATCGGTTTCGCTGCCGGGCACCTGTTCGGGGCGACGACGGCCACGGGCGTCGGGCTCGCCGAGCCGCGTTTCGGCGACGCGCACCGCGCGGACATGATCATTGCCGTCGTCGAGCAGTGCGAGCGGCGCGCGCTGGAACAGGAACTGCACGCCTTCCTCGCGCGCGTTCGCGACCTCGCGCGCGGAGCCGGGCATGCTGGCTTCGTCGCGGCGATACACGCAGCTGACCTGCGCCGCGCCGAGGCGCACCGCGCTGCGCACGCAGTCCATGCCGGTGTCGCCGCCGCCGAGCACGACCACGCGCTTGCCGCGCAGATCGGGCAGCTGCACCTGGTCTTCCCAGCCGGCGATCGGTCGGGCATTGATGTCATCTTCGCCGACCACGATGCGCCCGTTCTGCACCAGGAACGGCAATGCCGGCAGCACGTTGCGCAACTCCTGTCCGGGCAGGCCGCCGTCGGTGTAACGATAACTGCCCAGGCCGAGGAACACCGCGTCGAAGTCGGCGAGCAGCGCGTCGATGCCGGTGTCGCGTCCGATCTCCACGCCGAGGCGGAATTCGACGCCCATGCCTTCCAGCGTCGCGCGCCGGGTGGCGATCACCGATTTTTCGAGCTTGAAACTCGGAATGCCGAACTGCAGCAGACCACCGATCTGCTCATAGCGATCGAACACCACCGCCTGCACGCCGGCGCGCGCGAGACGATCGGCGCAGGCGAGACCCGCGGGCCCGGCGCCGACGATGGCGACGCGTCTGCCGGTGGGCGTGGCGGCGGAGAGATCCGGCTGCCAGCCTTCGGCCAGCGCCTTGTCGACGATGTATTTCTCCACTGCGCCGATGGTGACCGCGCCGAAACCGTCGTTGAGCGTGCAACTGCCTTCGCACAGGCGATCCTGCGGGCAGACGCGGCCGCAGATCTCGGGCAGCGGATTGGTTTCGTGGCACAGCGCCGCCGCTTCCTGCACGCGGCCTTCGCGCGCGAGTTCCAGCCACTGCGGGATGTAGTTGTGCAGCGGACAGCCCCAGCTGCAATAGGGGTTGCCGCAGTCGAGACAGCGCGACGACTGCTTCTTCGCTTCGGCGTCGTCGAAGCGTCCGTAGAGTTCGTGCCAGTCGCCCTGCTGCCGCAGTTCCAGCGCCACGCGCTCGGGCATCTGCCGTTGCGACTGCAGGAAGGCCTGGGGGGTTTTCTTGCTCATGCCTGCACCCGCGAATCTATGCCGACGCGATCGTGGCCCCCACCCATTCGCGCTGCGCGCGAATCTCCCCCCCCCGCGTGCGGGGGAGGGTTGGGGAGGGGGCAGCGGCCTGAAGGCCGCTCTACCGATGCAAAGCGCATCACGCGGCCCTCCTGAGGGTTTCGCCCAGCGCCTCGATGCTCACCGCCTTCGGCTTCACCAGCCAGAACTTGCCGAGGTAGTCGCGGAAGTTGTCGATGAGATTCTGCGCGTGCGCGCTGCCGGTGAGGCGCTGGTGGCGTTCGAGCAGATCGAGCAGATGCGAGCGGTGGTGTTCGAACCCTTCGGCGTTGATGCGCAGGATGTCGATCAGTTCGTGGTTGTAGCGGTCGACGAAATCGCGGTCGCGGTCGAAGACGTAGGCCATGCCGCCGGTGAAGCCGGCGCCGAAGTTCAGGCCGGTGCGGCCGAGCACGACCACGACGCCGCCGGTCATGTATTCGCAGCAGTGGTCGCCGGCGCCCTCGACGATGGCCAGCGCGCCCGAGTTGCGCACCGCGAAGCGTTCGCCGGCGCGGCCCGCGGCGAACAGCTCGCCGCCGGTGGCGCCGTACAGGCAGGTGTTGCCGAGGATCGTGGATTCGCTCGCGGTGTAGCGGATGCCCTGCGGCGGGCGGATGACGATGCGGCCGTCGGCCATGCCCTTGCCGACGTAATCGTTGGCCTCGCCTTCCAGCTCCAGCTGCAGGCCGCCGGCGAGGAACGCGCCGAAGCTCTGCCCGGCGCTGCCGTCGAAATGCAGCGAGAGCGGCGCTTCGGCCATGCCGTGATTGCCGTGCGCGCGGGCGATGCGGCCGGAGAGGCGCGCGCCGATGCTGCGGTCGGTGTTGCGGATGGCGTAGCGCAGCGGCTGGTCGAAGGCGTGGTTGCCGCGCTTGTGCGCGATCGCGTCGGCGAGGTCGGCGTCGAGCTGCGCGGCGAGCCCGGTCGGCGCCGCCTGCGGCGCACGCACGCCGCAGCGCGCGGGGCCGGTCAGACCGTCCTGCGACAACAGCGGCGACAGGTCGATCAGGCGATGCACCGGCAGCGTGCCTGCGGTCTGCACCAGCAGATCGGTGCGACCGACGATCTCGTCGAGCGAACGCGCGCCGAGCTGCGCCAGATAGCCGCGCACTTCCTCTGCGAGGCCGCGGAAGAAATGCTCGACCCGTTCGGGCAGGCCGGTGAAGTGATCGCTGCGGAGCTTGTCGTCCTGGGTGGCGACGCCGGTGGCGCAGTTGTTGAGATGGCAGATGCGCAGGTATTTGCAGCCCAGCGCGATCATCGGCGCGGTGCCGAAGCCGAAGGACTCGGCGCCGAGCAGCGCGGCCTTGATCACGTCGAGACCGGTTTTCATGCCGCCGTCGGCCTGCACGATCACGCGGTCGCGAAGACCATTCGCCATCAGCGACTGGCGCGCTTCCGACAGGCCGAGTTCCCACGGCGTGCCGGCGTAGCGGATCGAGGAGATCGGGCTGGCGCCGGTGCCGCCGTCGTGGCCTGAAATGGTGATGAGATCGGCGCCGGCCTTCGCCACGCCACTGGCAATGGTGCCGACGCCCGCGTGCGCGACCAGCTTCACCGAGATCAGCGCCTCGGGATTGACCTGGCGCAGATCGAAGATCAGCTGGGCGAGATCCTCGATCGAATAGATGTCGTGATGCGGCGGCGGCGAGATCAGGCCGATGCCGGGACGCGCGTAGCGCAGGCGCGCGATCAGCGCGTTGACCTTGTGCCCGGGCAACTGGCCGCCTTCGCCGGGCTTGGCGCCCTGCGCGACCTTGATCTGCAGCACTTCGGCGTTGACCAGGTATTCCGGAGTGACGCCGAAGCGGCCGGACGCGACCTGTTTGATCTTCGAGACCTTGTCGGTGCCGTAGCGCAGCGGGTCTTCGCCGCCTTCGCCGGAATTGCTGCGGCCGCCGAGGCGGTTCATCGCGATTGCCAGCGCTTCGTGCGCTTCGGGCGACAGTGCGCCGAGGCTCATCGCGGCGGTGTCGAAGCGTTTGACGATGTTCGCGACCGGTTCCACCTCGTCGAGCGGAATGGGTGTGGCCTTGGCGGTGTCGAACGCGAGCAGGTCGCGCAGCGCCGCCGGCGGGCGCGAATTCACCGCATCGGCGTAGGCGTTCCAGTCGTCGCGCCGACCACTGCGCACCGCGCGCTGCAGCGTGGTGACCACGTCCGGGTTGTACTGGTGGTATTCGCCGTTCGGGGTGAACTGCAGCAGGCCGCCGATGTCCGGCAGCACGTTGTTGTCCCACGCGCGTTCGGCGATGTGCGCGGTCTCGTCCTGCAACTGGTCGAAGGTGGCGCCGCCGATGCGCGAGGGCGTGCCGGTGAAGCACAGATCGACGACCTCGCGGTCGAGGCCGACGATCTCGAACAACTGCGCGCCGCGATAACTGCCGATGGTGGCGATGCCCATCTTCGAGATGATCTTGAGCAGCCCCTTCTTGATGCCGCGGCGATAACTGCGGCCGATCTGGGTGGCTTCGCCGTGCTTGGTCTTGAGGATGCCGCGTTCGCCGAGATCGTGCAGGGTCTGGTAGGCGAGATACGGATACACCGCGGTCGCGCCGTAACCGATGAGGCAGGCGAAGTGATGCGGGTCGCGCGCGGTGCCGGTTTCGACGATCAGGTTCGAGGCGCAGCGCAGGCCGAGGCGGACCAGATGCTGGTGGACCGCGCCGGTGGCCAGCAGCGCGTGCACCAGCAGGTGATCGCGACGCGGCCGGCGGTCGGTGAGGATCAGCAGCTTCACCCCGGCGCGGGCCGCGGATTCGGCTTCGTCGCACAGGCGCAGCAGCGCCGCGCGCAGGCCTTCCGCGGCGCTGAAGTTCAGATCGAGATAGCGGTGCGAATCGCGGAATGCCGGCAGCGTCAGCAGCTGGCGCTGCTTGCGCTGCGACAGCACCGGCGAGTTCAGCATCACGTGCGCGACCTGTTCGGGGCCGTCGACGAAGATGTTGCCTTCCTCGCCGATCTGGGTGCCGAGCGACATCACGCAGTCTTCGCGCAGCGAATCGATCGGCGGATTGGTCACCTGCGCGAACGCCTGGCGGAAGCGGTCGTACAGCGGCCGCAGCTGGCCCGACAAGGCGGCCATCGGCACGTCGTCGCCCATCGAACCGACCGCTTCCTGCTCGGTTTCGGCCAGCGGGCGCAGGATCTGTTCGCGTTCCTCTCGGGTCAGCTGGAACAGTTTCTGGAAGCCGGACAGCGTGCTCGCGTCGAACGGCGCGGCGGTGAGGTTCGGGTCGACCAGTTCGGTGTGCAGGTAGGTCATGCCCTGCTTCAGCCACTGCTTGTACGGCGCGCGCGCGCGGTTGATCTGGTCGATGGCGTCGGCGTCGAGCAGGCGACCGGCATCGAGATCGGCGGCGATCATCTGCCCCGGGCCGAGCTTGCCCTTGGCGAGGATGCGCGCGGGCGCCACGTCCCACACGCCGGCCTCGGAGGCGACCATGAACACGCGATCGTCGCTGAGCTGCCAGCGCGCGGGGCGCAGGCCGTTGCGGTCGACGGTGCAGGCGGCGTAACGGCCGTCGAAGGCGACGATGCCGGCCGGGCCGTCCCACGGCTCGCTGTTGATCGCGTAGTACTCGTAGAACGCGAGCAGGTCGGCGTCCTTGTATTCCAGCGATTGCGTCGCCGGCGGGATCAGGATGCGCAGCGCCTTCAGCAGATCCATGCCGCCGGCCTGCAGCAGTTCCAGCATCGAGTCGAGGCTCTGTGAGTCGGAGCCGTCGGTTTCGATCACCGGCGTGAACTCGGAGGGATCCAGCGTGCCGGTGCGCCACACGTGCGCGCGCGCCTGCGCCCAGATGCGATTGCCGGCGATGGTGTTGATCTCGCCGTTGTGCGCGAGCAGGCGGAACGGCTGCGCCAGCGGCCAGCGCGGGCTGGTGTTGGTGGAGAAGCGCTGGTGGAACACGACCGCGCTGCTCGCCAGTTCCGGCCGCTGCAGATCGGGATACAGCTGCGGCAGATACTGCGGCAGCACCATGCCCTTGTAGCCGATGTTGCTGGCCGAGAGGCTGACCACGTGCAGGCCGGGCACGTCGCGCAGGCGCTGTTCCGCGCGACGGCGCGCGAGGTACAGCGCATGGGCGAAGGCCTCGCGGGTCATGCGCGCGCCTTCCACGTCCAGCACCGGCACCACGAACAGCTGTTCGATCGCGGGCATCGTCGCCTTCGCGAGCGTGCCGCAGACCGAGGCGTCGGTCGGCACCTTGCGCCAGCCCGAGACCGCCAGGCCGACGTCGCGCAGGGTCTGCGCGAACGCGGCGCGCACCCGCGCGATCGCGTCGTCGTCGTGCGGCATGAATACGATTCCGGAGGCATAGCGCTGGCCCAGGGCGATGCCCGATTCGGCCGCGAGCGCGCGCAGGAAGGCGTCGGGCGTTTTCAGCAGGATCCCGCAGCCGTCGCCGGAGAGTCCGTCGGCGGCGATGCCGCCGCGGTGGGCCATGCGCGCCAGCGCATCCAGCGCCTGCGTCACCAGTTCACGGCCGGGGCGGTCGTCGAGATGGGCGATCAGCCCGAAACCGCAGGCATCGCGCTCGTCGCGCGAATCGTAAAGACGCGTACCGCCGCGTTGGTCGCTTTCCATCGGAAGGGCTCCGGGACGATCACACCACCAGGAATCGAAGGGCGACGATTCCCTCGCGGGCCCGGAGGTCCGCGGAGGTCCTGTCGCTGGATGACCCGACTAAAGCACAAATGGTGCACTGCGGCAACGGGGGTGCGACCGCGCAGGCGTCGGTCATTGGTCGCAGGCCCGGGCCGGACGGGCGCCCGGGCAGGGTAGACTGCGGCCTTCGTCTCAGTCCTCCGCCCCCGCCCGTGAATTCGCCTGCCAATCCGCCCCTCGCCGGTGCGCGCCGTCAGGCTGCGCTCGTTTTCATCTTCGTCACCGTGCTGATCGATGTGCTCGCCTTCGGCGTGATCATCCCGGTGCTGCCGCATCTGGTCGAAAGTTTCGTCGGCGGCGACACGTCCACGGCAGCCTATTGGGTCGGGCTCTTCGGCACCGCGTTCGCGATGGTGCAGTTCTTCAGCGCGCCGGTGCAGGGCGCGTTGTCCGACCGCTACGGCCGTCGCCCGGTGATCCTGCTCTCGTGCCTGGGGCTGGGCATCGATTTCATCTTCATGGCGCTGGCGCCGAATCTGGCGTGGCTGTTCGTGGGCCGGCTGATCTCCGCGGTCACCTCGGCCAGCTTCACCACCGCGAACGCCTACATCGCCGACATCACCACGCCGGAGAATCGCGCCAGGAGTTTCGGCATGCTCGGCGCCGCGTTCGGTCTGGGCTTCATCATCGGTCCGGTGATCGGCGGGCTGCTGGGCGACATCGATCATCGTCTGCCGTTCTGGTTCTCGGCGGTGCTGGCGTTGATCAATTTCGCCTACGGCCTGTTCGTGCTGCCGGAATCGCTGCCGAAGGAGCGTCGCTCGGCGACGTTCGACTGGGCGCACGCCAAGCCGATGGGCTCGGTGCATCTGCTGCGCAATTACCCGCAGATCTGGGGCCTGGTCGCGCTGGTGTTCGTCGCCAACTTCGCGCACTACGTCTATCCGAGCACTTTCGTGCTGTACGCCGACGAAAGTTTCGGCTGGAAGGAAAAAGAGGCCGGTTACGTGCTGGCGGCGGTCGGCGTGCTGAGCGTGATCGTGAACGCGGTCCTGGTCGGCAAACTGGTGAAGCGCATGGGCGAACGCCGCGCGATCCTGTTCGGGCTGTGCTGCGGCGTGGTCGGCTTCGTGATCTACGGCTTCGCCGGTGTCGGCTGGGTGTTCATGCTCGGCCTGCCGATCAGCGCGCTGTGGGCGATCGCGGCGCCGGCCACCCAAGCGCTGATCACGCGTCAGGTGGGGCCGGAAGTGCAGGGCCGCATCCAGGGCGCGTTGAGCAGCCTGGTGTCGTTGGCGGGCATCGCCGCGCCCGCGGTGTTCGCCGGTTCGTTCGGTTACTTCATCGGCCCGCGTGCGCCGGTGCATCTGCCGGGCATCGCGTTCCTGATCGCGGCGACGCTGCTGGCCGCCGCGGTCGTCGTCGCGTGGCGGTATGCGCGGGTGCCGGCGGATGCGATCCCCGCGGTGTCCGATCCGGCGCCATAACCGCGCCGCGGCATCGCGGCATTGCGGCATCGCGGCATCGTTTCTGTAGGAGCGCCGGAAGGCGCGAAAGGCTGCGGAAACTCTTTCCGTCATAGGTCGCGCCTGCCGGCGCTCCTGCAAAAGCGGTGGCCGCAAAGCCTAGGCGTTGATCGCTTCCAACTCGCGCGTGGACACCGGCAGGAACGCCCAGAACGGGATGCGGTCCGCGGCCCAGCGCGCCGCGGTGTCGTTGAGGATCTCCAGCACCGTGCCCATCGCCTCGGGATCCTGCGCGCGCCAGTCGGCGGTGTGTTCGAGCATCAACACGTAGCCTTCCGATGGCAACCACGACAGGTCGGCGAGGCAATCGGCCAGCGCATCGAGGTTGTCGCCGAACCATTCGGGAAAGCGCAGGGTCTCCGCGATCTCGCGCATCGCCGCAGCGGCATCCGCGCAGGCGCGCAGGTCCACCGGCAACACCGCGAACTGCAGTGCGCCGCCGGCTTCCACCAGCGATTCGCGATCGCGCGCATCGACGAAATAGGCGCCGGCCTGGGTCGGATCCGCCAGCAGCGCGCCGAGCTCCATCGTGTTCATCGCGCCTCCGCCGTGGCGGAGCCGCCGTCCAGCGTGAAGCGCCTGAAACTGCGGTAGTGATCGTCGGTGTAGAAGTATTCCGTCGGCGGCCGTCCGCCGGCGACGATGCGGCGCGCGCCGCGATCGCGCGAACCCGGCGTTTCGACCGTGTATTCGCGGTAATAGCCGCGCGGCTGCGACGGCAGCCGGCGTTCGCGGTTGCCGAACACGCCGTCGTCCTGGCGATACGGATACGGACCGCCGCGCGCGATCGTCTGCAGCGTGTCGATGGCTTCGGGCGGCAGGTAATCCGGATAGCCCGCGGCGTTCGCGGATGGCTCGGGTTTCGCCGTTTCCGCAAATGGCGGCGGTGTTTCCAGCGGATTGCGCGCCGCCGGATCGGCGGGGGTGGTGCTGGGCAACGACGCCGATGGCGTGGGCGGCGAAGCTTCCGGCGTGCGCGCGCTCTGCCATGCCAGCGCGGCCAGCAAGGCCACGGCCACCACCGCGATCCATTTCGAACGCATCGTCGATCTCTCCTGCCGCGATCGGCCTACTCTGTGCCCGTGCGACGCCGCCGATGCTGATCGGCGTCAAAATGCAGCACGCTCAGCCGCAGGTGATGGCGATGATCTTGTCGTCGTCGTCGACCCGCACGTTGAGGCGGTCGCTGCGGAAATCCATGGTGACCATCATGTCGGGCTTGATGACCCGGACCTGTTTGGCCCTGGTCGCGGTCAGCGCGGCCTGCACCACGGTGCTGTCGGCCTTCTGCCCGACATAGCGCTGCGCGGGCGCGGCGTCGCACTCGCCCTCGGGCAGGCGGACGATGCCCGGCGGTTCCGGGCCCTTCACCGGCGTGTCGCCGCCGCTGGCGGCATCGGCCGGATCGGCGGCACCGGGCTGTGCGGCGTCGGGCGCCGCTGCGTCGGGCGCGGAGTCGGGCGTCATGGGCGCGCAGGCGGCGATCGAGAACAGCGCGAACAGGGACAGCGGCAACGGCGACATGGCAATTCCTTTCCGCAGGGGATGCGCCAAGTATGCATGGCGGCGGTAGGATTTCGTAAAGCGCGGCGGTGGTTGCCGGCGCAGGACGCGTTGCCGAAGGGAGATCGGACATGACTGCAGTATCCAGCGATGGGACGGAGACATCGTCGACGCCGTCCGAGCCGTCGCCCGGTCCGAGCCGTCGCGCGCTGCGGTCGCTCGCGGAACACTGGAAAACCCTGCTGCCGGCCTTCGCCGGTTTCGCGCTGCTGCTGCATTTCTGGCGCATCGGTTATGCGCCGTCGCTGTCGTTCGGCGATCTGGGAACGGTGCTGGGCGCGCTGCTGTTGTTCTCGTTGGGTGGCCTGATCGTCTTCATCGTGATCCTCGTGCTGCCATCGGTGCTGATCGGTTACTGGATCGAATCGAATCTGCTGCCACCGCCGCCGAAGCCTGCCGCGTCGGATCCGACCGCCAGGCGGACGTCGCTGAAGTCGTATCACCACCGGCCTCGCGCAGCGCATCCGCCGCGCGCGCGTCGCAGCGTGGTCTTCGGCTGGCATCCGCGCGCGGGTTCGCTGCCGTGGTTCATGCTCGCTGCGATCTCGACGCTGCTGGCCTATGTCGGCGTGCTGTTCGCCGGTGTCCGGATCTGGCCGACGGGCGTCACCGAGCACGTGGTCGTCGGCATGTTCGCGATCGCGTTGGTCGGCGTCCTCGCCGCGACGATGTCCATGGACATCCCGCAGGTCCGCCGGAGGCTGCGTACGCTGCGTCGCACGCGCTGGCAGTTCGCGCTGATCTCGCTGCTGTATTTCGCGTTCTGGCCGATCGCGGTGCTGCCGTTCTACGTCGTCGACGGCGAACTGCGGGCCGTCAATACGCTGATGGCCGTGCTGGCGGTGTTGTTCGTGCCGTTCGTCCATTGGATGTTGTACGCGACCTACCGCATCGTCTCCATGCAGGGAATGTGGGTGAGAGGCGCCATGCTCGGCCTCGTATTGTTCTACTCGGGCGCGCCGCTGGCGATTCTCGATGGCGGCCTGAATGCGTTTGGACTGGGCATGATGCGTCGCGTCGATCTGGTCCTCACCGGGCGCGGCTGCGAGATCGTGCATGCGGCCTGGCCCGAGCGGATTTGCACGCCGGATCACCGCGGTGAAGCGGGCGCGTATCGGCTCGAAAACGTCGAAGTGCTGACCCGCATCGGTGCGCATGTCTACGTGGCGGTACCCGGCGGCATCGACGACGACCGTCTGCCGCGGGCGACCATTCCCGCGGACGAGGTCCTGAGCTGGCACCGGACCGCGGCGCCCGTGCCTGCGGCGACGGACGTCCCGACGAACCCCTGAGCCCCGCCGTGACCTCCGGCCTCTTGACGGCCTCGGGATCGTGTTCTACAACTGTAGTACTACACCTGTAGAGGAATCGCCGGCATGGCCGACGACATCGTATTGAGCGACCTGCAGCTGGACCTGATGCGGGTGCTGTGGCGGGCCGGTGAGCTGAGCGTGGCCGAGGTCACCGAGGCCCTGGTCGACCGCGATCTGGCCCACACCACGGTGGCCACGCTGCTGAGCCGGTTGGAGAAGCGCGGCGTGGTCGAGGCCCGCCGCGACGGGCGGATGCTGGTGTACCGGCCCTGCGTGACCGAGGCCCAGGTGCGGCGCAACATGGTGTCCAGCCTGATCGCGCAGGTGTTCCGCGGCGATCCGAAGGCGCTGCTGGCGCATCTGGTGAGCGAGCGCGACGTGGCCCAGGGCGATCTGGAACAGGTCCGCGCGCTGCTGCAGCGCGCCGACGAGGAGCAGACGCCATGATCGACGAGATCATCGCCACGGCGCTGCCATTGGCATCCTTCGGCGGTCTGCTGTTCGCCTTCGCGCTGCATGCGACCGTGCTGCTCGGCGCGGTGTGGGCGATGGAGCGCGCCGGCTGGCTGAAGCATCCGCACTGGGCCGAACTCGCCTGGCGGATCGCGTTGTTCGGCGCCTTCGTCTCGGTCGCGATCGAAGCCGTGCCTTTCCATGCGTTGCGATCGCCGGCCGTGTCGCCCGTCGTCGCCGAAGCGCCTGCGCCGCGGACCGCGCCTGCGCCGCGCGCCCACCTGCCGGCCGAGATGACCGCCAATCCGCCCGCCGCCGCCATCGCCACGCGCCGCGCCGCGGATGCGCTCGTGCCTGCGGGCGATGTCGTCCCCGCGCTTGCGCTGCCGGTGGCGACCGATGCGCTGCTGCTCGCGCTTTTGCTGTGGTGCCTGGGCAGCGTCGTGCTGCTGTTGCGGGTGCTGCATCAGATGCGTGCGCTGTTCCGGATGCGCCGTCGCGTATTGCGCGAAGGTCGCCCGGCGTCCACTGCGACCACCGCGTTGCTGCGGGATCTCGTCGACGAGATGGGCGTGAGCGTACCCGAACTGCGCGTGCTGCCGGCACTGAACAGCCCGATGGTGCTGCCGGGCGTGGTGCTGTTGCCGCATTGGGCCGAGTCGCTCGATGTCGCGCAGCGACGCGCGATGCTCGCGCACGAACTCGCGCACCTCGATCGCCGTGATCCGCTGTGGCGTCCGCTGCAGCGCCTGGCGCTGGTGCCGCTGTTCTTCCACCCGCTGGCGTGGCATGCGCTGTGTCGGCTGGAAACGCTGGCCGAGACGCTGTGCGACCGCGCCGCGGCCGAGCGCGGCGCGGGCCGGGCATTGGCCGAATGCCTTGCCGAATGTCTCGCGCGCAGCGCGCACGCCGCCGACGACCGGTGCCACACCTCTTTCGATCGCGGTGCCGCGCTGGCACTTGCGATGGCCGAACGCGGCGACGGCATCGTGCCGCGCGTCCGCACACTTCTGGAGAACCCGCACATGAGACTTTCGACGATTCCGGTGCGCTGGCGCTGGGCCGCCGCCGCGTTCGCGCTGTTCGCACTCCTCGCCCTGCCGGGCGTGATGGTGGTCGCGCGCCCCGGGATGATTCCCGGCCTGTTCGAACGACACGATCTGTCGATCACGATCCGCCACAACGGCCAGACCCACGCGATCCGTTCCGACATGCCCGGCGTGGGCGAGACCCTGCGGGTCGTGATCGATGGCGATGTCGCCTTCAACGACGCGGAGAGCGATGTCGCCACGCTCGGCCGCGGCGCGGTGTTCGACATCGAACAGACGCATGCCGGCGTGTCGCGCAGCCTGCGGATGACGCCGGGCAAAGCCGGCGCGACGCGAGAATACAAGATCGATGGCAAGGCGCATCCGTTCGACGCCGCCGCGCAGGCCTGGCTGGCGGCGACCATCCCGCAGATCTACCGGCTCAGCGCCCTCGACGCGGAAGCGCGCGCCAAGCGCATCCTCGCCCGCGGCGGCGCCGACGCGCTGCTCGCCGAGATCGCGCTGCTGCACGGCGATTACGTCCGCGCCGAATACCTCGGGCAGTTCTTCGCGCAAGGCGATCCCGACGACGCGCAGACCGCGAAAGCGCTGACTCTGATGCGTGCGATCCGCTCCGATTTCGAGAAGCGTCGCGCGCTCGGCATCGCGCTGTCGCGCCCGGTGACGTCGCCGCAGCAGGCCGTGCTGCTGTCGATCGCCGCGGAGATCGATTCGGATTTCGAACGTGCCGAGTGGCTCATCGAAGCCGCTGCGAAACTGCCGGTGGACGGCGGCAACGCCGATGGCTGGTCGCGCGCGCTGCGCGGTCTCGAGAGCGACTTCGAGCGCAAGCGCGCGCTGACCGCGGTGATCGAGGACGGCCAGCCGCGCGCCGCGGCGCTCGCCCTCGCGCTGCGCACGATGCGCGGCATGAGCAGCGACTTCGAACGCCGCTCGGTGCTGGAAGCCGCGGCCGATGCCGACGTGCCGTTGCCCGACGCCGACTATCTCGCGGCCGTCGACGCGATGTCTTCCGACTTCGAGCGTCGTGAAGCGCTGGCCGCGCTGATCCGCGGCGGCGCGCCGAGCGCGGAACGCAGCCGCGCGATCCTGCGCAGCGTGCGCGCGATGTCGTCGGACTTCGAACGCGGCGAAGTATTGAACGCACTGGCCGCGACGATGCCGAACGATCCGGTGCTGATCGAAGACTATCGCGCGGTCACGCGCGGCATGTCGGACCACGAACGCGGCAAAGCGGAGAAGGCGTTGGATCGGTTCTACGGCAGTTGATCGCCCGCTGCTTGCATCGACACCGGCCACAAAAAAGGCCCCGGGTTCCCGGGGCCTTTGCGTATCGCTGCCGATGCGGTCTCACGCCGCCGCGCGCGTCTCCACCGGGCCGGCGTCCCATTTCGCGAGCAGCTCCGCCTCGCGCGCCTTCGCCTTGTGCAGGTGCGCTTCCTTCACGTGGCCGTAGCCGCGGATGTGTTCGGGGATCGAGGCGATCTCGGCGGCGAGCGCGGCGTTGCCGGTGTCCAGCGACGCGAGCAGGCGTTCGACGGTGGCGAAGTAGTCGGCGATGAGCCGGCGCTCCATCTTCCGCTCTTCGGTGTAGCCGAAGATGTCGAAGGTGCCGCCGCGGAGGCCGCGCAGTTTCGACAGCAGTTTGAAGGCCTTGAACATCCACGGCCCGAATTCCTGCTTGATCAATTGACCCTGCGCGTTCTTCTTCGCCAGCAGCGGCGGCGCGAGGTGGAAGTGGATCCTGTAGTCGCCGTCGAACTGCTGTTCGATGCGGCGCTGGAAGTCGCCGCTGGTGTACAGCCGTGCGACTTCGTATTCGTCCTTGTACGCCATCAGCTTGAACGCGTAGCGCGCGACCGCTTCGGACAGATCGGTCGATCCCGGGGCCTTCGCCTGTTCCGCGGCGCGTACCTTCGCGACCAGATCCTGGTAGCGCTTCGCGTAGGCGGCGTCCTGGTATTCGGTGAGGAAGGCGACGCGGCGGGCGATGATCTCGTCGAGCGAGCGCGACAGGCGCGCGTCGTCCAGCGGCAGGAACGCGAGGCCGGCGCCGGCGTGGTCGTGCTCGGGGACATGGCGCAGTTCGTCGCCGCTGCGCAGGTTCGCGGTCTGCGGCATCAGCCCGGATTCGCGACCTTCGGAAGCGGTCGGCGCGAGCAGCGGCAGCGCATGCGGCGTGGCTTCGGCGGCGGTCGGCGCGTTCTTGACGATGCCTGCGGCGTCGACCACCGCCGGCAGATCGATCGCGGCGAGCCGGCCCCACGCGAACGCGGTCTTGTTCATCTGCACCGCGGCGCCGTTGAGTTCCACCGCGCGCATGATCGCGTCGAAGGAGATCGGCACCAGGCCGCGCTGCCAGGCGTAGCCGAGCATGAAGAGATTGGCGGCGATGGCGTCGCCCATCAATGCGGTCGCCAACTGGGTGGCGTCGATGAGCTGCAGTGCCGACGCCGGTGCGTCGCCGCCGAGCGCGGTGCGGATCGCGGAGACGATGTCGGCCGCGGGGAACTGCATGTCCGGACGGGTGGTGAAGGTGCCGGGCATCGCCTCGTAGCTGTTGAGCACGACATGGCTGCGGCCTTCGCGGATCTTCGACAGCGCCCAGTAGTCGTTGACCACGACCATGTCGCAGCCGAGCACGAGGTCGGCCTCGCCGGCGGCGATGCGCACGGCGTGGATGTCGTCGGGCGTCTTCGCGATGCGGATGTGGGTGGTGACCGCGCCGCCCTTCTGGGCGAGGCCGGTCTGGTCGAGCACGGTCGCGCCCTTGCGCTCGAGATGCCCGGCCATGCCGAGCAGCGCGCCGATGGTGACCACGCCGGTGCCGCCGACGCCGGTGATGAGGATGTTCCAGGGCCTGTCGAGATCGCTGGCGAACGTCGGCATCGGCAGATCGTCGAGGCGGTCCGCGGCATTGGCTTTCTTGCCCTTGCGCAACTGGCCGCCGTGCACGGTGACGAAGCTCGGGCAGAACCCTTCGACGCAGCTGTAGTCCTTGTTGCAGTTGCTCTGGTCGATGTCGCGCTTGCGGCCGTATTCGGTTTCCTTCGGCAGCACCGACACGCAGAAGCTCTTCACGCCGCAGTCGCCGCAGCCTTCGCACACCAGCGAATTGATCGCGACCCGCTTCTGCGGATCCGGCAGCTTGCCGCGCTTGCGCCGGCGACGCTTCTCGGTGGCGCAGGTCTGATCGTAGATCAGCACGCTGGTGCCCCTGGTCTTGCGCAGCTTCTTCTGCACCTCGTCCAGTTCGCGGCGGTCGAAGAATTCGACGTCGTTCGGGAACAGGTAGCGCTGGCGCGTCCACTTGGTGATGTCGTCGCTGACCACCGCGATGGTGTACACGCCTTCGGCGCGCATCTGCTGGGCGATCTGCGGCACGGTGAGGGTACCGTCCACCGGCTGGCCGCCGGTCATCGCCACCGCATCGTTGTAGAGGATCTTGTAGGTGATGTTGACGCCGGCCGCGATCGACTGGCGGATGGCCAGCGAACCGGAGTGGAAATAGGTGCCGTCGCCGAGATTCTGGAAGACGTGTTCGTTCTCGGTGAACGCCGACTGGCCGCACCAGGTCACGCCTTCGCCGCCCATGTGGGTGAAGGTGTCGGTGTTGCGGTCCATCCAGGTGACCATGTAGTGGCAACCGATGCCGCCGAGCGCGCGCGAGCCTTCCGGCACCTTCGTCGACGTGTTGTGCGGACAGCCGCTGCAGTAGTGCGGTACGCGCGGGAAACTGGCGCGGGGCAGAGCCAGTTCGCCTTCCTTCTCCTCCATCCAGCGCAGCACGCCGCGGATGTGTTCGGAGTCATGGAAGCGCTGGATGCGGCGCGCGATCACGCCGGCGATGCGCGCCGGCGTCAGTTCGTTGGTGCTGGGCAGGATCCACTCGCCGCTCTCGTCGAACTTGCCGACGATCGACGGCCGGCTGTTGTCCTGATTGATGCCGTCGAAGTTGTAGAACAGTTCCTTCATCTGGCTTTCGATGAAGCTGAGCTTCTCCTCGACCACCAGGATGTCCTGCAGCCCGCGCGCGAACGCGCGGATGCCCATCGGTTCCAGCGGCCAGGTCATGCCGACCTTGTAGACGCGGATGCCGAGATCGGCGCAGGCGCGCGCGTCGAGGCCGAGATATTCCAGCGCCTGCAGCACGTCGAGGTAGCTCTTGCCGGTGGTGACGATGCCCAGGCGCGCGTTCGGCGAATCGATGACCACGCGATCGAGCCGGTTGGCGCGCGCGAACGCCTGCGCGGCCTTCACCGCGTAGCGATGCAGGCGCATTTCCTGATCGAGCGGCGGGTCCGGCCAGCGGATGTTGAGGCCGCCCGGCGGCATCTCGAAGTCGTCGGGCGTCACGATCCGCAGCGCCAGCGGATTGACGTCGACCGAGGCCGAGGATTCCACGGTTTCGGCGATCGTCTTGAAGCCGACCCAGCGACCGGTGTAACGCGACATCGCGAATCCGATCAGACCCATGTCGAGGATGTCCTGCACACCCGCCGGGTTCAGCACCGGCATCAGCGCGGACTGGAATTCGCCCTCGCTGCCGTGCGGCAGGGTCGAGCTGCGGCAGGCGTGGTCGTCGGCCGCGAGCGCCAGCACGCCGCCGAACTTCGAGGTGCCGGCGGCGTTCGCATGCTTGAACACGTCGCCGCAGCGGTCCACGCCCGGGCCCTTGCCGTACCACATGCCGAACACGCCATCGACCTTGGCGCCCGGGAACAGATTGGTCTGCTGGGTGCCCCAGACCATGGTCGCGCCCAGGTCTTCGTTGAGCCCGGGCGTGAATTTCACGCCGGCCTCGGCCAGATGCTTCTTCGCCCGCCACAGTTCCAGATCGAAGCCGCCGAGCGGGCTGCCGCGGTAGCCGCTGACGAAGCCGGCGGTGTTCAGCCCGGCCGCCTGGTCGCGCAGGCGTTGCATCAACGGCAGTCGGACCAGCGCCTGGACCCCCGACAGGTAGATCCGTCCCTCGGTTCGGGTGAACTTGTGGTCGAGGGTGTACTCCCGATCGACGGCCGGATGGTCGGCGGCGGGCGAGGGCGCGCCGGCCGGCGCGTGAAGGTCGATGGGGCTGGTCATGAGATCTGGCGTCCCTGGCGGTGCCGACGGACGGCGCCCGCGTGTGGCGGAGTGACGAAAACGGAAGGGTGGCGCGGAAACTGGAGCGAAAATTCTAGCAGGGACAGGGGGTTGGGCGAGGAGCGGGGTTCGGTTCAACCGGGAAGCCGGTCCCTGGTTGGGGCCCGAAAATCCGTACGGGTCGACCCTCGAACCGGGACGCTGTTGGCACAAACGTTCAAAATGTGACCCAATATGCAGACTGGCAACGCGCCTGTGGGCAACGTTCAGGCTGCCCCGATTGCGTGCCGGATCATGGGGATAGCGGCTTTTCTGCCGCGAACGAGCCGCATTGGCTCGATATTTGCTTTCCGTCACATTGGCGTGAGGCAGGGGACCGGCGAACAGTCGGCCATCTCTGTCGTGCGCCTCCCGGTTCGCATCCGGGTGTTGCATGAAGTCGTATCACAACCAAGTAGCGGCGCCTGGGGAATCGCGGCGCCGTGTCATCGGGACAAGGGCACAAACGCGTCGGGGCGGACGTGCCAAGGGGAAGCATCAAGTGCTGGCCAATTCGACTCGCATCGCTGGAACCACGCGCCGTTCGGTCGCCGCAATCATCGTGTTCTGTCTCGCGCTCGTCGCGAGTCCGCTCGCGTGGTCGCAGAACGCGGTCAACAGCGCCACGATCACGCCACCGGCGACCGTGACCGATCCCAACAACGCGAACAATTCGGCGACCGACAGCGACGCCATCACCCGCACCACCAATCTCAGTCTCGTCAAGACCGCCAGCCCGAACCCGGTCGCGGTGGGCCAGCTGCTGACCTACACCCTCACCGTGAGCAATGGCGGCCCGAGCGCCATCCTCGCCTCGAACACCTTCTCCATCCAGGAAAGCCTGCCCGCCGGCCTCACCGGCTGCAGCTTCACGCCTTCCGCGGGCACGTTCACCGTCGGCACCATCGCTTCGGGCGCCACCGGCACCGGCACGTGGACCGGCGTGGCCATCGCCTCCGGCGGCAACGCCACGCTCACGATCGCCTGTACCGTCGGCGCCGCCGCCGCGGCCAGCATCACCAACACCGCCACCGTCATTCCGCCCACCGGCGTGAGCGACCCCGATTGCTCGGGCGCGCCCATTTCCTGCGCCGGCGGCAATACCGGCAGCGTGAACACCACGGTCACGCGCCCGCAGCTGACGCTCACCAAGACCGCCAGCGCGGCGTCGTTCACCGTCGGCGTGCCGGCCAGCTACACGCTGCAGCTCACCAATACCGGCAGCTCCGCGACCACCGCGTCGAGCACCATCACCGACACGATTCCGACCGGTCTGACGATCGGCACGCTGCCCGCGGGCTGCACCGCCGCGGGCCAGACCGTGACCTGCACCGTCGCCAGTCTGGCGGCCGGCGCGAGCACCAGCTTCGTGATTCCGATCACGCCGACCGCGGGCGCGGCGGCCAGCGTCACCAACTCCGCCACCGTGAGCGGTGGTGGCGATCCGACCTGTCCTGCGGCTGCGCGCTGCACGGATACGGAAGGCCCGACGCCGGTGAACCGTCCCGTCATCAACATCGCCAAGGTGGCCGGTACGGCCACCGGCCCCTCGGTCGCCGGGACCTACACGGTCACCTACACCGTGACCGTCACCAACAGCGGTGCCGCTGCGGGCACCTATGGCGCGTTGAGCGATTCGCCGGTCTTCCCGGCGAGCATCACCGAGACGGGAATCGCCTGGACGACCAGCGGCACGGGCGCACCGCCCAGCGGCTCGCAGGCCGGACCCGGCGCGTATCAGCTCGCGCCGGCCGGAACCTCGATCGGCGCGGGTGTGACGCATACCTTCAACGTCACCATCAGCTACGTCTTCAATGCCAATACGCCGCCCACCGTCTGCGCGGTGACGCCGACACCGGGCAGCGGCCTGTACAACGCCGTGTCTTTGCCGATCGGCCAGGAAAACGGCGCCGCCGGCGACAACGCGGTGTGCGTGAACTCGCCGCAGCCGCCGCCGCAGCTGACGTTGACGAAGACCGCGAGCGCGGCCAGCTTCACGGTAGGTGTGCCGGCGTCGTACACGCTCCAGGTGACGAACAGCGGCGGCGTCGCGACGACCGCGGCGAGCACGATCACCGACACGATTCCGACGGGTCTGACGATCGGGACTCTGCCTGCGGGCTGCACCGCTGCAGGTCAGACGGTGACCTGCACGATTGCGGCGGGTCTGGCCGCGGGCGGCAGCACGAGCTTCGTGATTCCGGTGACGCCGACGCTGGCGGCCGGGACGAGCGTGACCAATACGGCGACGGTCAGCGGTGGCGGTGATCCGACCTGTCCTGCGGCCGCGCGCTGTACGGATACCGAAGGTCCGACGCCGGTGAACGCGCCGCAGCTGACGCTGACGAAGACGGCCTCAGCCGCGTCGTTCACGATCGGCGTGCCGGCGAGCTACACGCTGCAGGTGAGCAACACGGGCACGGCGGCGACGACCGCGGTGTCGACGATCACCGACACGATTCCGACCGGTCTGACGATCGGCACGCTGCCGGCGGGCTGCACCGCTGCGGGTCAGACGGTGACCTGCACGATTGCCGCGGGTCTGGCCGTGGGCGGCAACACGAGCTTCACGATTCCGGTGACGCCGACCGAAGCGGCCCTGCCCAACGTCACGAACACCGCAACCGTCAGTGGCGGTGGTGATCCGACCTGTCCTGCGGCCGCGCGCTGCACGGACACGGAAGGTCCGACGCCGGTGAATGCGCCGCAGCTGACGCTGACGAAGACGGCTTCGGCCGCATCGTTCACGGTCGGCGTACCTGCGAGCTACACGCTGCAGGTGAGCAACACGGGCACGGCGGCGACGACCGCGGTGTCGACCATTACCGACACGATCCCGACCGGTCTGACGATCGGCACGCTGCCTGCGGGCTGCACCGCTGCAGGTCAGACGGTGACCTGCACGATTGCGGCGGGTCTGGCCGCGGGCGGCAGCACGAGCTTCGTGATTCCGGTGACGCCGACGCTGGCGGCCGGGACGAGCGTGACCAACACGGCCACGGTCAGCGGTGGCGGTGATCCGACCTGTCCTGCGGCCGCGCGCTGTACGGATACGGAAGGCCCGACGCCGGTGAACGCGCCGCAGCTGACGCTGACGAAGACCGCGAGCGCGGCGAGCTTCACGGTCGGCGTGCCTGCGAGCTATACGCTGCAGGTGAGCAATACGGGCACGGCGGCGACGACGGCGGTGTCGACGATCACCGACACGATTCCGACGGGTCTGACGATCGGCACGCTGCCGGCGGGCTGCACCGCTGCGGGTCAGACGGTGACCTGCACGATTGCGGCCGGTCTGGCCGTTGGCGGCAGCACGAGCTTCGTGATTCCGGTGACGCCGACGCTGGCGGCCGGGACGAGCGTGACCAATACGGCGACGGTCAGCGGTGGCGGTGATCCGACCTGTCCTGCGGCCGCGCGCTGTACGGATACCGAAGGTCCGACGCCGGTGAATGCGCCGCAGCTGACGCTGACAAAGACGGCTTCGGCCGCGTCGTTCACGGTGGGCGTGCCGGCGAGCTATACGCTGCAGGTGAGCAACACCGGCACGGCGACGACCTCGGGCAACATCACGGTCACGGACACCATCCCGGCCGGATTGACGATCGGTACGCTCCCAGGTGGTTGCACCGCGGCCGGACAGACGGTCACCTGCATCTTTACGGTCGCACTCGCCCCGGGTGCCAGCAGCTCCGTCGTGATTCCGGTCACGCCGACACTGGCGGCCGGGACGAGCGTGACCAACACGGCCACGGTCAGCGGCGGTGGCGACCCGACCTGTCCTGCGGCCGCGCGCTGCACGGACACGGAAGGTCCGACGCCGGTGAATGCGCCGCAGCTGACGCTGACGAAGACGGCCTCGGCCGCGTCGTTCACGGTGGGCGTGCCGGCGAGCTATACGCTGCAGGTGAGCAATACGGGCACGGCGGCGACGACCGCGGTGTCGACGATCACCGACACGATTCCGACCGGTCTGACGATCGGCACGCTGCCGGCGGGCTGCACCGCTGCGGGCCAGACGGTGACCTGCACGATTGCCGCGGGTCTGGCCGCGGGCGGCAGCACGAGCTTCGTGATTCCGGTGACGCCGACGCTGGCGGCCGGGACGAGCGTGACCAATACGGCGACGGTCAGCGGCGGTGGTGATCCGACTTGTCCGGCGGCTGCGCGCTGCACGGACACGGAAGGTCCGACGCCGGTGAATGCGCCGCAGCTGACGCTGACGAAGACGGCTTCGGCCGCATCGTTCACGGTCGGCGTGCCGGCGAGCTACACGCTGCAGGTGAGCAATACGGGCACGGCGGCGACGACCGCGGTGTCGACGATCACCGACACGATTCCGACGGGTCTGACGATCGGCACGCTGCCTGCGGGCTGCACGGCCGCGGGCCAGACGGTAACCTGCACGGTTCCGGCCGGTCTGGCCGCGGGCGGCAGCACGAGCTTCACGATTCCGGTGACGCCGACCGAAGCGGCCCTGCCCAACGTCACGAACACCGCAACCGTCAGTGGCGGTGGTGATCCGACCTGTCCTGCGGCTGCGCGCTGCACGGACACGGAAGGTCCGACCCCGATCACCTTCACGGCGGCGCTGACGGTCGACAAGACCGCGGCCGCGCCGAGCGGCAACACCGCGGGCAGCACGATCGCCTATTCGTTCCTGGTGACGAACACGGGCAACGTGACGATCACGGGGATCGCGATCAACGACGCGAACCTCGACGCCGCGGCCGTGTGCCCGGTGACGACGCTGGCGCCGGGCGCGAGCACGACGTGCACGGGCACGCACACGATCACGCAGGCGGAAGTGAACGCCGGCGTGGTGAACAACAGCGCGACCGCGACCGGCACGCCGCCGGGCGGTGGTACGACGACGAGTCCGCCGGACACGACGAGCACGCCGATCGCGCAGACGCCTGCGCTGACGGTCGACAAGACCGCGGCCGCGCCCAGCGGCAACACCGCGG
>NZ_BAABJE010000012.1:25042-163991 GCF_039543145.1 Lysobacter hankyongensis
CGATCAACGACGCGAACCTGGATGCGGCGGCGACCTGTCCGGCGACGACGCTGGCGCCGGGCGCATCGACGACGTGCACGGGCACGCACACGATCACGCAGGCGGAAGTGAACGCCGGCGTGGTGAACAACAGCGCGACCGCGACCGGCACGCCGCCGGGCGGTGGTACGACGACGAGCCCGCCGGATACGACGAGCACGCCGATCGCGCAGACGCCGAGCCTGACGGTCGACAAGACCGCGGGCACGCCGAGCGGCAACACCGCGGGCAGCACGATCGCCTATTCGTTCCTGGTGACGAACACGGGCAACGTGACGATCACGGGGCTCGCGATCAACGACGCGAACCTCGACGCCGCGGCCGTGTGCCCGGTGACGACGCTGGCGCCGGGCGCGAGCACGACCTGCACGGGCACGCACACGATCACGCAGGCGGAAGTGAACGCCGGCGTGGTGAACAACAGCGCGACCGCGACCGGCACGCCGCCGGGTGGCGGCACGACGACGAGCCCGCCGGACACGACGAGCACGCCGATCGCGCAGACGCCTGCGCTGACGGTCGACAAGACTGCGGCTGCGCCGAGCGGCAACACCGCGGGCAGCACGATCGCCTATTCGTTCCTGGTGACGAACACGGGCAACGTGACGATCACGGGGCTCGCGATCAACGACGCGAACCTCGACGCCGCGGCCGTGTGCCCGGTGACGACGCTGGCGCCGGGCGCGAGCACGACCTGCACGGGCACGCACACGATCACGCAGGCGGAAGTGAACGCGGGCGTGGTGAACAACAGCGCGACCGCGACCGGCACACCGCCGGGCGGCGGCACGACGACGAGCCCGCCGGACACGACGAGCACGCCGATCGCGCAGACGCCTGCGCTGACGGTCGACAAGACCGCGGCCGCGCCCAGCGGCAACACCGCGGGCAGCACGATCGCCTATTCGTTCCTGGTGACGAACACGGGCAACGTGACGATCACGGGGATCGCGATCAACGACGCGAACCTGGATGCGGCGGCGACCTGTCCGGCGACGACGCTGGCGCCGGGCGCATCGACGACGTGCACGGGCACGCATACGATCACGCAGGCGGAAGTGAACGCGGGCGTGGTGAACAACAGCGCGACCGCGACCGGCACGCCGCCGGGCGGCGGCACGACGACGAGCCCGCCGGATACGACGAGCACGCCGATCGTGGCCAATCCGGCCCTGACGATCGACAAGTCGTCCCCGACGGGGACGTTGACGGTCGGTTCGACCCTGACCTACACGGTGACGGTGACGAACACCGGCAACGTGACATTGACCAATGTCGTGGTGAGCGATCCGTTGCTGACTCCGGCCAGCACGACGTGCGCCAGCGTGGCACCGGGCGGAACGTGCGTCCTGACCGGTACGACCGTGGTCACGCAGACCCAGGTGGATGCGGGCCAGATCGTCAATACCGCGACGGTCACCTCGACCGAAGTGCCGGGTCCGACCACGGACACGGTGACGACCCCGATCCCGCAGACCCCGAGTCTGACGATCGACAAGGCCGCCGGCGCGCCGACGTACAGCACGATCGGCCAGGTCATCGCTTACACCTATCTGGTCACGAACACGGGCAACGTGACGATCAGCGGTATCGCGGTCTCCGATGACCGCATCGCCACGGTCACCTGCCCGGCGACGACGCTGGCGCCCGCCGCGAGCACAACCTGCACCGGCAGCTATACGATCCAGGCAGCCGATCTCGCCGGTACGCCGGGTACGGTCACCAATATCGCGACCGCGACCGGTACGCCGGCGGGCGGCACGCTGACGCCGGCCACGGATACCGTCACGATTACCGAAGCGCCGAATGCCATCGATGCGGTGGACGACACCGGCACGGTGGCGAACGGTGCGACCGGCGGCACGGCGGTGGCGAACGTGCTGGTCAACGACACGTTGAACGGTGCGCCGGCGACGCTGGCGACGGTGACGCTGAGTCAGGTGAGCACGACGAACCCGAACGTGACCCTGAACCCGGCGACGGGTGCGGTGAACGTGGCCCCGGGTACGCCTGCGGGCACGTACACGCTGGTGTACCGGATCTGCGAAGTCCTCAACCCGACCAACTGCGACAACGCGACCGTGACGGTCACGGTGGGCGCGGCGGTGATCGATGCGGTGAACGACAGCTACGGTCCGGTGAACGGTGCGAGCGGTGCGACGACGGCCTCGGTGCTGGTCAACGACACCCTGGGCGGTAGCCCGGCGACGGTGGGCGTGGGCGGCAACGTGACGCTGACTCCTGGCGCGGCGCCGACGCCGGCCGCGGGTGCGATCACGATGAACGCCGACGGCACGATCACGATCGCGCCGGGCACGACGGCGGGCACGTACGCCTATCCGTACACGATCTGCGAAGTGCTGAACCCGACGAACTGCGACACGGCGACCGCGACGGTCGTGGTGGCGGCAGCCCCGATCGATGCGGTGGACGACACCGGCACGGTGGCGAACGGTGCGACCGGCGGCACGGCGGTGGCGAACGTGCTGGTCAACGACACGTTGAACGGTGCGCCTGCGACGCTGGCGACGGTGACGCTGAGTCAGGTGAGCACGACGAACCCGAACGTGACCCTGAACCCGGCGACGGGCGCGGTGACGGTGGCGCCGGGTACGCCTGCGGGCACGTACACGCTGGTGTACCGGATCTGCGAAGTGCTGAACCCGACCAACTGCGACAACGCGACCGTGACGGTGACGGTGGGTGCGGCGCTGATCGACGCGGTGAACGACAGCTACGGTCCGGTGAACGGTGCGAGCGGTGCGACGACGGCCTCGGTGCTGGTCAACGACACCCTGGGCGGTAGCCCGGTGAGCGTGGGCGTGGGCGGCAACGTGACGCTGACTCCTGGCGCGGCGCCAACGCCGGCCGCGGGTGCGATCACGATGAACGCCGACGGCACGATCACGATCGCGGCCGGCACGACGGCGGGCACGTATCTGTATCCGTACACGATCTGCGAAGTGCTGAACCCGACGAACTGCGACACGGCGACCGCGACGGTCGTGGTGGCGGCAGCCCCGATCGACGCGGTGGACGACACCGGCACGGTGGCGAACGGCGCGACCGGCGGCACGGCGGTGGCGAACGTGCTGGTCAACGACACGTTGAACGGTGCGCCGGCGACGCTGGCGACGGTGACGCTGAGTCAGGTGAGCACGACGAACCCGAACGTGACCCTGAACCCGGCGACGGGTGCGGTGACGGTGGCGCCGGGTACGCCGGCGGGCACCTACACGCTGGTGTACCGGATCTGCGAAGTGCTGAACCCGACCAACTGCGACAACGCGACCGTGACGGTCACGGTGGGCGCGGCGCCGATCGACGCGGTGGATGACGCTGCGGGCCCGGTCAACGGCCTCACAGGTGCCACGAACGTGGTCAACGCCTACGCCAACGACACGCTCAACGGCGTGGCGGTGAACGTGGCCGACATCACCGGGACCGTGGTCACGCCGGCGACGCCGATCAACGGCGGTCCGGTGCCGACCCTGGACGTGGCGACCGGCAACGTCAGCGTGCCGGCCGGCACGCCGGCGGGCAGCTACACGATCGTGTACCGGATCTGCGAGAACCTGAACCCGACGAACTGCGATACGGCGACGATCACGGTGACCGTGGATGCCGCGCCGATCGATGCGGTCGACGATGCCTTCCCGCCGGTCAACGGCGTGGGCGGCGGCACGACCGCGTCGGTGCTGGTCAACGACACGCTGAACGGCGTGGCGGTGAATCCGGCCGATGTGACGCTGACGCCCGGAACGGCGCCGGTGCCCACCAGCGGCAGCATCACGATGAATCCGGACGGCACGATCACGATCGCGCCGAACACGGAAGCGGGCACCTACACGTATCCGTACACGATCTGCGAGGCGATCAATCCGAACAACTGCGATACCGCGATCGCGACCGTGATCGTGGCCGCCGCGCCGGCGCTGACGATCGACAAGACCGCGGGAACGCCGTCGGGCAACACCGCGGGCAGCACGATCGCCTACAGCTTCGTGGTGACCAACACCGGCAACGTGACGGTGACGGGCCTCGTCATCAACGACGCCCAGCTCAGCGCGCCGGCGGTCTGCCCGGCGACCACGCTGGCCCCGGGCGCGTCGACGACGTGTACGGGTTCGCACACGATCACGCAGGCGGAAGTCGATGCGGGCACGGTGAACAACACCGCGACCGCGACCGGCTCGCTGCCGGGCGGCGGCACCACGGTGTCCCCGCCGGACAGCACCACGACGACCATCGTGCAGACGCCGCTGATCGCCGCGACCAAGACCGCGACCCTGACCACGGACAACGGCGTGATCGGCATGGCCGATGACGGCGACGTGATCACCTATGCGGTCACGGTGCGCAACACCGGCAACGTCACCCTCAACGCCCTTGTGGTGGCCGACAGCTTCGAAGGCGGCGCGCCGACGACGCTGAACTGCACGCCGACCACGCTGGCCCCGGGCGCCACCGCCACCTGCGCGAGCTACACGCACACGGTGACGGCGGCCGAAGCGGCGGCGGGCGGCACGCTCGACAACGTGGTGACGGCGACGGCGCAGTCCTCCACCTCGACGCAGACGGTGACGTCGACCAGCACCGCGGTGGTCGCGGTGAACGGCGCACCGGCGGCGATCCGCATCGTGAAGACCGCCAGCCCGCGCGACGTGAATGTCGGCGACCTGGTCCGCTACACGCTGACGATGGAGAACACCAGCCAGACCCCGATGACCGACGGCATGCTGATCGATACGCCGCCGGCCGGCTTCACCTACGTCGACGGTTCGCTGGCGGTGGCCGATGCCGACAACGCCGGCCGCCTGGTGGGGACGTATCCGATCCGCGTGGATCAGATCGACATCCCGGCCGACGGCCGCGCCACCATCACCTACCTGCTGCGCGTGGGCGCGGGCGTCCGCTCGGGCGTCCACACCAACAGCGCGTACGTGGAAGACGATGGCGACGTGGTCTCGAACGTGGCGACCGCCGACGTGCAGATGGTCTCCGACCCGATGCTCGACGAATCGCTGATCGTCGGTACGGTCTTCAACGACCGCGACGGCGACGGCTGGCAGGATGCGGCGGGCCTCGGCAACCTGCGCGTCCAGGGCGGCTTCGCGCCGGAGGCCTACGTGCCGAACTCGACCACGGTCGATCGCGGCAACGGGCCGACGCCGGAACCGGATGCCAGTTCGCCGATGCTGCATGGCATCGCGGTGGGCGACATCGCCGCGCGTCAGTCCGAAGGCGACACCACGCGGCGCACGGTCACCATCCGCCAGAAGCTCCGCGACCTGCGCTTCACCGACGACTTCGTGCTGACGTCGGCGCAGGGCGTGACGGTGCGCATGGGCGCCGACGGTCGCACCCGCGTCGAGAAGAGCGGCGACGCGGCCAAGGGCCTCAACGGCGCCGAGCCGACGGTGGAACGCCGGACCAGCCAGCTGGCCGACGGTTATCTGGTCGAGTACGTCATCGGCAACGCCGGCATCGACGAACGCGGCATTCCGGGTGTGCGCATCGCTTCGGTGGAGGGCGTGCTGATCGAGACCGACCAGTACGGCCGCTACCGTGTGGTGGGCGTGGACGGCGGTCGCGAGCGCGGTCGCAACTTCATCCTCAAGGTCGATCCGGCCACGCTGCCGCCGGGCAGCACGTTCACCACGGACAACCCGCTGGTGAAACGCGTCACCCCGGGCATCCCGACCCGCTTCGACTTCGGCGTGAAGCTGCCGGTGTCGGTGCTGGAAGGCGGCGAGCGGTCGGTGGAGATGGAGCTGGGCTCGGTGATGTTCGAGCCCGGCAGCGCCGAGATCCGCACGCAGTACCGCGCGGCGATCGACAAGATGGCCGAGACGACGCAGCAGTACGGCGGCGGCGAAGTGGTCATCGCGGCCGAAGGCGACAGCGATCTGCTCGCCTTCGAACGCGCGGTCGCGGTGCGCGACGCGCTGGTGGCGAAGCTCTCGCCCGAAGTCGCGTCGGCGCTGCGGATCAGCGTCCGCGCCAATCCCCACGATCCGTCGTCGACGGTGGTCGGGGTGATGGCGTGGCCGCTGATCGGCACCGTGTTGTTCGAAACCGACCGCGCCGAGATCAAGCCCGAATACCTGCCGCTGATGCGCAGGATCGCGGAGTACCTGGTCGAGATCGGCACCAATCAGGTGGCGATCGTCGGCCACGCCGACAAACGAGGATCGGAGGAATACAACGTGGCACTCGGCATGCGCCGTGCGAAGGCCGTTCACGAAGCGATCGCGGCAGCGATGCCGCCGGAACTGCGCAGCAGGCTTCGGGTCGATTTCAACGAAGATCCGGCAGCCCCTGCCGGCATGAACGGTCAGTGAGGGGTGCCGTGATGAAGATGAAACTGCTCGACTACACCCTGATCGGCATCCTCGCCGGCTTCGCCGCGAACGCCACGGCGCAGGACGCGCCCACGGCGCCGGCCACCCAGTGCGGCACCGACGGCTGCGCGTCCGACGAGGGCGTGCTGTTCAAGATCCGCACCCGCGGCGAACAGCGGCCGGTCACCGATGCCACCACCGAACAGTCGGACTCCGGCACGCTGCAGCCCGATCGCCGGGTGACGGTGGAGGCCGAACGCGTCGAATCGAAGTGGAACTACGACCTGCAGCCGGGCCAGGCGCTGGCCATCGGCAAATGGTCGACCGACCTGCCGGGCGGCGGCGTGATCTGGGCCACCGAGGATCCGAATCTCGGCCAGCCGCAGTTCAACGTGTCCGCGCCGTCGCTGGTGCCGTTCGATGGCGGCCGCATCGCCAAGCCGGTGCGGTTCTACGCCTACAACAACTATCCCGCCTTCATCCAGCGCGCCGAAGTGCTGATCTATCGCGCCAGCGACGCCGACCTGGTCGAGCCGCTGGCGAAGGTGGCACTGCCGGTCGGCGCGGTGAGCGATGTGCAGTGGGACGGCGCGCTGCCGGCGGGCTTCGAGGCCCGCGCCGGCGACGAACTGGTCTATCTGGTGCGCGCGTACGCCGCCGACGGCAGTTTCGACGAGACCTATCCGCGCCGCATGCAACTGGTCACGCCGGAGGAAGCCGAACGCGGCAACCAGGTGCTGCGCCAGTCGGTCGAGCGCAGCAGCGGTCTCGCGCTCAGCGCCGAGGAAGCCGAGCAGCGCAGTCTGGTCGAAGGCGTGTTCGGCGAGAACTCGCTGCGCCAGCAGAACATCCCGATCTACGGTTCGCGCATCCGCATCCAGGGCCGCGATATCCCCGAGGGCTACAGCGTCCTGATCAACGGCCAGAGCCATCCGGTCGACCTGCAGCGCAAGCTGGTCGCCGAATACCTGGTGCCGGTCGGTCGCCACGGCTTCGACATCCAGCTGCGCGGCGCCGGCCAGGAGGCGACGAACAGCCGCCTCGACATCGACGTCAGCGGCAAGTACATGTTCGCGGTCGCCATCGCCGACCTCACCGCGTCGGGCGGCAACGTCTCCGGCTCGATCGAGCCGCTGGCGGGCGACGATCGCTACGACGACAGCTTCCTGCTCGAAGGCCGGCTCGCGTTCTATCTCAAGGGCAAGATCAAGGGCAAATACCTGATCACCGCCCAGGCCGACACCCAGGAACGCGAAGTCTCCGAACTGTTCCGGGGTTTCTGGGACGCCGATCCGCAGGACGTGTTCCGCCGCCTCGATCCGGATGCCTACTATCCGGTGTACGGCGACGATTCCACGACCTATCGCGACGTCGACACCCAGGGCCGCTTCTACGTGCGCGTGGACTGGGACAAGAGCCAGGCGCTGTGGGGCAACTACAACACCGGCATCACCGGCACCGAATACGGCCAGTATTCGCGTTCGCTCTACGGCGGCGCGCTGAGCTGGCGTTCGCGGCGCTCGACCGATCTGGGCGAAGCCGGTTCGCAGCTCAAGGTGTTCGGTTCCGAAGCGCAGACCGCGCCGGGCCACAGCGAATTCCTCGGTACCGGCGGCAGCCTGTACTACCTCAAGCACACCGACGTGCTGCCGGGTTCGGATCGCGTGGTGCTGGAAGTGCGCGACGGCACCACCGGCCGGGTCGAACGCCGGATCGACCTGGCGCGCGGCGCCGACTACGAGATCGACGAGTTCCAGGGCCGCGTGCTGCTGACCCGTCCGCTGTCGCAGATCACCCGCGAAAACCTGCCCACGCTCACCCGCGACACGCCGCTCGACGGCTTCGCGCAGGTGCTGCTGATCGACTACGAATACATCCCGAACGGCTTCGACGCCGATGAGGTCACCGCAGGTTTCCGCGGCAAGCACTGGTTCGGCGATCACGTCGCCGTCGGCGCGACCTGGATCGACGAGAACCGCGCCGGCGACGACTATTCGCTCAAGGGTGTGGACCTGACGTTGCAGGCCGGTCGCGGCACCTACCTGAAGCTCGAACAGAGCCGCACCGAAGCGACCAGCGCGCCGATCTTCTTCTCCGACAACGGCGGCCTGAGCTTCACCCAGCTCAACTCGGCCGTCGGCGCCCGCGAAGGCGACGCGCGTGCGGTCGAAGCCCGCGCCAACTTCAAGGAACTCGGCTGGAGCGAGCTCGACTGGTCGGCCGGCGCCTGGTGGCGCGACGTCGACGCCGGCTTCTCCATCGGTCGCTTCGATACCGGCGCCGACGTGCAGGAACACGGCGCCGAAGTGCTGGGCCAGTTCGCCCCCAACGTGAACGTGCGCGCCCGCTACAGCCGCGCCGAACGCGGCGCGGAAGCGCTGACCCAGGCGCAGGTCGCGGGCGAATGGCGGATCAACGATCACGACAGCCTCGCCGCCGAGCTGCGTCGCGTGGACGAAGAGCGTCTGGCCGGCGACGCCGTCGGCACGCTCGCCGCGCTGCAGTACAAGCATCGTTTCGGCAGCAGCCTCGACGTCTACGGCACCGCGCAGTTCACGGTCGACGACGACGGCGGCCAGTACGCCGACAACGACGCGCTCACGCTCGGCGCCAAGTATCTGTTCGGCGATCTGTCCAGCGTCGGCGCGGAAGTCACCAGCGGCGACCGCGGCGATTCGGCGCAGGTCAACGCGGAATACCGGATCAGCCCGGAGCACACGCTGTACGGCGGTTACACCTACTCGACCGACCGCAGCGATTACGATCCGCTGTTCAACGACCGCCGCAACACCGGCTGGACGCTGGGCCAGCGCTGGCGCCTGTCGAACCAGGTCAACCTGTTCAACGAAAGCCAGTTCCTGAAGGCGCCGAACGAATCCGGGCTGGCGCACACCTTCGGCATGGATTTCTATCCGGGCGTGGGCTGGACGCTGGGCTTCACCCTGCAGAACGCGAACCTCGACCGCGGCACCGGCAACGTCGATCGCGACGCGGTCAGCGTCAGCGCCGGCCGCACGTCCAACGACACCCAGTGGCAGAGCAAGCTGGAGTGGCGTCGCGACCGCGGCGCGGAGCAGCGCGACCAGTGGGTGACGACCAACAACTTCACCCACAAGGTCAACGAGAGCTTCCGCATCGCGGCGCGCTTCAACTACTCGAAGACCACCGACGATCTGTCGTCGGCCGCGGGCGCGAAGTTCATCGAGGGCAACTTCGGCTTCGCCTGGCGTCCGTTCGATTCCGGCAAGTGGGCGTTGCTCGGCAAGTACACGTACCTGTACGACGTGTCGTCGCTGCCGCAGATCGGCGACAACGTGGCCTTCTACGATCAGCGCAGCCAGGTGCTGTCGCTGGAAGGCATCTACAAGCCGAACACCGATTGGGAATTCGCCGGCAAGCTGATGCGGCGCGAAGGCGAAGTGCGCTTCGGCCGCCTCGCCGGGCAATGGGCGGATTCCGGCGCCACTTTCGCAGCGGGGCAGGCGCGGTACGCCTTCGCCGACAAGTGGCATGCGCTGGGTGAGTACCGCTGGCTGAGCGTGGAGGACGGTGGCGATCGTCAGGGCGTGCTGCTCGGGATCGATCGCGACCTGGGCAAGAACCTCCGCCTCGGCGTCGGCTACAACTTCACCGAATTCAGCGACGACCTCACCGACTTCGATTACGACCACAAGGGGTGGTTCGTGAATCTGGTCGGCTGGTATTGACGAGAACGATCGAGTCCAACGATGTCGAACACGCAATTCCGTATCAAAGCGCGGCTGTGCGCCGCGCTGCTCATCGCTGCGGGCGGCATGTCCGGACTGGCCAACGCGCAGTCCGCGGCCTGCGCCGCCAATGAAGCCACACAGAATCTCGACCAGGGCGCCAATCCGTGGACCTCGGGCAGCCTGACGTATGCCGCGAACATCGGCACCGGCGCTTCCGCGGTGAGCGTCAACGCCAGCGTGACCGCGGGCAACATCAGCGCCGGCTATCCGCAGAACGAACTGACCGGCGGCATCGCCGACACCTTCGGCTTCGCGGTCAACCGCGGCAACACCACGCAGACCAACACCATCACCTACACCTTCAGCAAGCCGGTCGACAACCTGCGCCTGATCATCACCGACATCGATCGCAGCGGCACCACCAATGCCTACGCCGATCAGGTGACGGTCACCGGCACCGCGCCGGCGGGAGGTACGGTCACGCCGACCGCGACCGCGGCCAGCGGCCTGGTCGCGATCGCCGGCAACGTCGCCGCGCCCTCGGGCACGGCGACCACCGGCACCAACTGCCCGTTCACCAACGGCGACTGCAATGCGACCTTCAATTTCAGCGCGCCGATCGTCACGCTCACGATCGTCTACGGCAACGCCGCGCCGCCGGCGGCGGGCAACCCGCCGGAGCAGCAGGTCAGCACGACGTTCGGCGGTTTCTGCGTGCAGAATCCGAACCCGGGCGTGACCAAGACCGCGCCCGCCAGCGCCACCGTCGGCAATGCCTTCAACTTCACGCTGCAGGCCAGCAATCCCGGCAGCGCCGCGACGCCGGCAGGCGTACCGATCAACGACACCATCAACGCCAATCTCTACACGATCAACGGCATCACGCCGTCCGCGGGTTGGGCGTGCACGCCGAATACCGGCTTCCCGATCAACACCGGCAACGTCGCCATCGCGTGCACCAGCACGGCCGCGCTCGCCGCGGGCGCGACCAATCAGGCGGTGGCCACGATCAGCGTCACGCCGAAGGCGGGCGCGCTGCCCGGACCGATCAACAACACCGCGACGATTCCCGCCGGCAGCGGCGGCGACATCAGCAACGCCAACAACAGCAGCAGCACGACCACCACGCTGTCGCTGCCGCAGGCGGACGTGTCGATCACCAAGACCAACACTCCGGGCGTCAACGGCAACGTCGACCAGGCGGCCGATACGGTCGTGTCCGGCACGACGTCGAATTACACCATCGTCGTGACCAACAACGGTCCGAACGCGGCCACCGGGATCGTGGTGCAGGATGCGCCGGGCGCCGGCCTCACCTGTCCTGCCGCGACGCCGGTGACCTGCACGAGCACCGCATCGCCCAGCGCCTGTCCCGGCGGTGCGCTGACGGTGGCCAATCTGACCGCCGGCGTGACCCTCGGTGCCCTCCCGGCGACGGCCGGTGGCAATACCGCGACATTCGCATTCGGTTGCACGGTGCAGTAACGATAGTCATCGGCTATCGTTGATCGACGTATCGATCATGCGCGCCCATGGCGAAGACAGCTCGGGCGCCGCGCAGACTGCATGCCCGGCGGGCGGCGGGATCGTCGGTGCGTTCCCCGCATCACTTTCCAGTCAGGAGCGACCGAATCATGGGTGAGCGCACTCCCTTCCGGATCACCGCGCTGTGCGCCGCGATCACCTGCGGCGTCGCGGCCGCGATCGCGATGCCCGCGCAGGCGCGACAGATCGGCAAGGACGGCGCCAGCACCGTCTCCGCCGCGAACACCGTCATCAACAGCTACACCACGTTGAGCGCGGCCGCGGCCGCCGGCGCGACCACCCTCACCGTCGCCAGCGCCGCCGGCATCACCGCCGGCGATGTGCTGCTGCTGTATCAGGCCCAGGGCGCGACGATCAGCACGACGAACGCGAGCGGCTACGGCGCGGTGACCGCGCTGGGCAACGCCGGGCGCTACGAGTACGTCAGCGTGGCGTCGGTCAGCGGCACCACGATCACGCTCGGCACCGTCTGCGACACCACGCCGCTGCGTTTTTCGTACGCCAGCGGTGCGCAGGTGGTGCGGGTGCCGCAGTACACCAGTCTCACCGTCAACGCCGGTGCGTCGATCGTGCCGACCGCATGGGCCGGCAGCACCGGCGGCGTGGTCGCGGCGATCGTCGATGGCACGCTGACGGTCAACGGTTCGATCCACGCCAACGGCCTCGGGTTCCGCGGCGGCGCGATCGACAACGACACCACCGCGGCCGGGACCGATGTCGCGAGTTACGTCGCGGCCACCACCGCCGACGGCGGCGAGAAGGGCGAGAGCATCGCCGGCAGCCAGACCACCTACGACGGCCTCGGCGGACGCTATAACCGCGGCGCGCCGGCGAACGGCGGCGGCGGCGGCAACGCGCACAACGCCGGCGGCGGCGGCGGCGCCAACGGCGGCAGCGCGGTCGGCTGGAACGGCCAGGGTGTGCCCGATACCAGCGTCGCCGGTTGGGTCACCGCGTGGAATATCGATGGCACGCTCACCGCCACCACCAATTCGCCCGGCGGCGGTCGCGGCGGCTACACCTACGCTGCCAGCAACCAGGACGCGCTCACCGTGGCGCCCGGTACGGCGAGCTGGGGCGGCAACAGCCGGCGCGAACGCGGTGGCCTCGGCGGGCGCCCGCTCGCGAACAATCCGAGCATCGTCGGCGACACCCGCCTCTTCTTCGGCGGCGGCGGCGGTGCCGGCGACGGCAACAACGGTGCGGCCAGTGCCGGTGCGCGCGGCGGCGGCCTGGTGTTCCTGATCGCGAATGCGGTGGCCGGCAACGGCAGCCTGCAGGCCAACGGCGCCACCGCGACGAATACCGTGCCCGGTCACAACGATGCGCCGGGCGGCGGCGGTGGCGGCGGTTCGGTGGTGCTGGTCGCCCCGAGCGCGGGCGGGCTTTCGCTGTCGGCCATCGGCGGCAACGGCGGCAGCCAGCTGATCACCAACAACGAATCCGAAGGTCCCGGCGGCGGCGGCGGCGGCGGATACATCGCATCGCCTGCCGGCACCGGCACGGTGACCGCCGGCGTCAACGGCACCACCAGCTCGGGGGCGGTCACCGAGTTCCTGCCCAACGGCGCCACCCGCGGCGGCAACGGCAACGCCACCACCGCGCCGACGCTCGCGAACCTGCCGCTGTGCAACTTCACCGGCAGCGCGGATCTGCGCATCACCAAGACCAACACGCCGCTGTCGGGGCCGTCCGATCAGGCGGCCGATACCGTGGTTTCCGGCGCGACGACGACCTACAGTCTCGTCGTCACCAACGCCGGTCCGAATCCGGTCGCCGCCGCGGTCATTTCGGACACGCCCGGCGCGGGCCTGACCTGTCCCGCGGCCAACGTCGTCACCTGCAGCAGCACCGCGTCCCCCAGCGCCTGCCCCGGCGGTGCGCTGACCGTCGCCAACCTCGCGACCGGCGTCACGCTGGGCAACCTGCCCGCGACCAGCGGCGGCAACACCGTCACCTTCACCTTCAGCTGCACCGTGCAATGAAGACCGATCGCCTTGCCCGGATCGCCTGCGTCGCACTGCTGGTGGCGCAGCCCTTCGCGCAGCTCCGGGCCCAGGTCTGCGCGCTGCCCGGCAGCGACGGCGACGCCACCGCGACCGGCATCGTCAACACCTACTGGACGCCCGCGAACGGAAACTACGGCGCCAGCACCGGCAGCATCGTCCTGGGCGGACAGCGCGGCGCCCCCGTCACCCTGGCCGAAGGCGACCTGGTGCTGGTGATCCAGATGCAGTGCGCGAACATCGACAGCACCGACACCACGGCCTACGGCGACGGCGCCGCAGGCGAGCCGGCCTCCGGCTATGCCGATCCCGCGAGCGGCTGTCTCGCAGGTCGCTACCAGTTCGTACGCGCCGGTGCGGGCAGCAGTAACGCGGTCCTGAATCTCGCCGGCTCGCCGCTCACCGCGACCTACGAACAGGCGAACGCCACCGCAGCCGGCGGTCGTCGCACCTTCCAGGTGATCCTCGTGCCGCAGTACGCCAGCGTCGCGCTCAACGGCACGGTGACCGCGCCCGCATGGGACGGCTTCAGCGGCGGCGTGGTCGTGATCGATGCCGCGTACACGCTCACGCTCAACGGCACGGTCAACGTCGATGGCCTCGGTTTCCGCGGCGGTGGCGGCCGCAGCCGTTCCGCCAACGATGCCGGCGAGCGGTTCCGCTGGGACGACGACACCCGCCACGGCACCAAGGGCGAGGGCATCGCAGGTACGCCGCGTTTCGTCAGCGACAAGCGCGATCCCGACAGCGGCGCGACCGCCGCCATCGTCGATCTCGGCATCGGCTGGGGCGGTTATCCGACCGGCACTGCATCCACCGGCGACTTCGCCCGCGGCGCGCCGGCCAATGCCGGCGGCGGCGGTGCCTTCTGGGACGGCGGCAGCGACAACGGCGGCGGCGGTGGCGGCGGCAACGGCCGCGCCGGCGGGCGCGGCGGCGCCGGTTGGCGCAGTGTCGGCTATGCCGGCGTGCTCGCCGATTACGGCAACCTCGTCGACAAGAAATGGGGCTTCGGCGGCACCGGTTTCGCGGGCGCGGGCGTCGCCCGGCTGGTCATGGGCGGCGGTGGCGGCGCGGGCGACAACAACGCCAACAGCCAGCCGGCGGAATCCAGCGGCGCGGCCGGCGGCGGCATCGTGATGCTGCGCGCCGTCGATTTCGCCGGGAACGGCAGCGTCAGCGCGCGCGGCGCGCGCGCCGCGGACAATCCGTCCAACGATGGCGCCGGTGGCGGCGGCGCCGGCGGCAGCGTGCTGATCGTGGCGACGACGTGGTCGGCCGCGGCGGGCATCGATGTGCGCGGTGGCCGCGGCGGCGATGCCTGGCCGACCGGCGGCTCCGCGCATGGCCCCGGTGGCGGTGGCGCGGGCGGCGTGGTCATCGCCAGCAGTCCGGTCGCGCCGGCGCTCGGCGGCGGTGCGCCGGGCGTCACCACGACCAGCGATGCGCCATCGGGCGGCGCGAACCACGGCGCCCAGACCGGCGGCGACGGCGTGGCGCAGACCATCGCGCCCGCAGCCGATATGCCCGGCAGCGATGTCGGCCGCACCTGCAAGGCCGATGTGCGCATCACCAAGACCAACACGCCCGGCATCAACGGCGACATCGATCAGGCCGCCGACACGGTCGATTCCGGTGCGGCCACCCTCTACACCATCGTCGTGACCAACGCCGGGCCCAAACCCGCGAACGACACGCGGGTGGTCGATCCCCTGCCTGCAGGCGTGACCTGTCCCACCGCGACCTGCAGCGCCGGCGGCGGCGCCGCATGCCCGGCGCAGACCGGTGCCGCGCTGGTCGCCGCGCTGCAGGGCGCGGGCGTCGTGGTGCCCGTGCTGCCGGTCAACGGCAATGCGACATTCGTATTGAATTGCACGGTGCAATAGTCGCGATCAATTCGAACGCGACCATCGCGACGAAGCATTCGATGGCGGCGATCGATGATGTGACGGATGTCGTTCGAAATACCCTGTCGCAAGTGACAGTATCTGCTGCGAGTCGTAACCTCTAAGGTGTGACAGGCCCGTGTCCGCACGGGGCCGGTGCGCGCGCAGGCGCGTGCAGGTTGCGTCTCGTCGCGGGGAGACGGGGTTGATTTCGATGATCGCAGCAGGCTGACGACAGTCAGGGATGCGCATGCAGTACAGGGGCAGGGCCATGGGCACAGAACGCAGCAACCACCCGATCGATGGCGGGTTTCCGCAGCGCGCGTTCCGCCGCATGCGGACATGGTTCGCGGCGGCGGGCATCGCGTCGCTGTTCGGCATCGTCCCGGCGATGCCCGCGCATGCCGCTCAGGTCCAGCATCTGACCACCCAGACCGCGACCGCCACCGGCGCCGGCGCCACCGGCACGCCGACGATCGCCAGCTTCAACATTCCCGCCGGCAAGAATCGCGCGGTCTTCGTCTGGGCCACGTTCGAACGCGATCACTGCTCGCCCGCCGACGGCACCGGCGGCCTGTGCACCAGCGGCAACACCGCGGGCACCGGCCTCGGCGACAACTGGCCCGAGCCGCGCATCGGCACGCCGCCGGCCACCACCACCAACAGCCAGATCACCGCGCGGCTGGTCGGCCCCGGCGGCACGATCAACAAGCAGAACGCGCTGGTCATCGGCGGTACGCCCAGCGGCGACACCCGCTTCATCACCATCAGTACCTCGCCGTCGGGCTCGCCGGCCGGCACCGCGTTCTTCAGCGTCAGCAGTTTCCACATCGTGCTGTTGGAAACCGAGATCGACACGCTGCTCGGCGGCGCTGCTTCGGGCACGGTCAGCATCACCTTCCCCGACGTGACCACGCCGTCGAACGCCGGCGACGATGCCCTGCTGCTGGCGTCGGTGTACCAGAACGTCGAACAGACGCCGACCGGCTTCGTCCGCAACGCGACCGCGACCGCGCAGGTCACCACCGGCACGCCCGGCAACTTCAATCTCGCGCCCGCCGCCTACGACGCCGGCCAGGCACCGGACGAAGCCGACGACGGCAAGCTGGTGATGGCCGCGAGTTCAACCACCCAGGGCTTCGCCACGCCCACCGGCCACACTTCGCTCACCGGGTCGCTGGTCACCGGCAACAACAACGGCACCTACGACACGCCCAACGGCAACGTCAACAACGAGCCCAACGGCATGTCCGGCGGCGCTTTCTACCGCAATGGCGGCGTGACGCCGGGCGATCTGTATACGGTCACGTCATCGGCGCCGGCGGCCACCCTCGTCTACGGCGGCACCAACGCCTCGTTCCTGCTCGAATCCGACAACGCCGACGTGACCGACGCGCCGGTCAGCTACGGCAATGCGACGCACACGATCGCGGGCATCCGCCTCGGTGCGACCGTGGATGCCGACAGCGGCCTGCTCAACAACGCCACCGCCACCGGCGACGACGTCAACAACACCGACGACGAGGACGGCGTCACCCTCACGCCGCTGCTGCCGACCGGCGAGACCACCATCGTCCCGGTCAGCATCCAGAACGCGTCCGGCTTCCTCAACGTGTGGTTCGACTGGAACGCCGACGGCGATTTCGCCGATGCCGGCGAACAGATGATCACCAACCAGGCGGTCGCGGTCGGCGTGACCAATCTCAACATCGCGGTGCCGGTGACCGCGATCATCGGCCCGACCTTCGCCCGCTTCCGCGTCTGCACCAACAACACCGCGCTCGACAACTGCTCGACCCCGCGCGGCACGGTGCAGAGCGGCGAAGTCGAGGACTACCAGTTCACCGTCTCGCGCAAGCTCTTCCTGCGCAAGACCACGATCGGCGGCGTCGGCGGCGCCTTCGGTTTCGCTCTCAGCAATACCGCGCAGACCACCGGCACCGTCACCACCTCCGCGGTGAACACGCCGACCGTGGTGGACGGCAACACGGCCAGCACGGCCACGCTCGCCTACACCATCGTCGCGCCGACCACCGCGGTGACGATCAACGAGAACAGCCTCCCGGCCGGCTGGTCCTTCGTCGGCGCCAGCTGCGAGAACGCGTCCGGCACCCCGGTCGGCAGCCTCAGCGGCAGCACCTACACCATCACCGGGGCCGAGGTCGGCGCCAGCGTCAGCTTCACCTGCACCTTCACCAACAGCCTGCTGCCGATCCTGCGCCTGCAGAAGGCCTTGCCCGCCGGCCGCTTCACCGCGACCGACCAGTTCACGCTCACCATTACTGGCACCGGCGGTCCCGCCACCGTCACCACGACCGGCGCCGGCGGCACCGCCACCGGCGTGGCCACGCTCAATCCGGGCGCCGTGGGTGCGACCTACACCTTCAGCGAGACCGCCGCGGCCGGCGCCAATCTCGCGAATTATCAGACCACCTACGCCTGCACGAACACGCTCTCCGGCGGGCAGGCGCCTTCGGGCAGCGGCACCTCGTTCTCGCTGACAGCGGTCGCCGGCGACAGCCTCACCTGCACCTTCAGCAATGCCCGCAACAACCAGGCCGATCTGCGTCTCACCAAGACCAACACGCCGGGCCTCAACGGCGAGGTCGACCAGGCGATCGACTCGGTGGTCTCCGGCACCACGACCAGCTACACGCTGACGGTCACCAACCTCGGCCCCGACGGTGCGAACGGTGCGGTGCTGGCCGACCCGCCGCCCACCAATCTGACCTGCACCACCGCCAGCTGCATCGCGGCGGGTGGGGCCGCGTGTCCGCCGGTCACCGGTGCCGCTCTCGTCGCCGCACTGCAGGGCGCGGGCGCGCCGATTCCCACCCTGCCGGCCAACGGCTCGATCGCGGTCACGCTGACCTGCACCGTGGATTGATCCCGGCCCTCGCCCTGCCGTGGCCGGTGCATTCCCCTTTTCCCGTGTACTGTGCTTAAAACGTCGCTGCCGGAGCGTTCCGGCAGCGGCCTTCTCGTGGCGACGGGGGGACGATGACGGCCAGCGCAGGTAGTCCGAAGCAGGCGGAACGCTGCGCGCGCGCCCGGCGCCACAACCATGCGCTGGTCGCGCTCGGCCGGCGCGTCTGGCACGAAGACTGCACCTTCGAAACCGCGATCGCCGAAATCTGCGAAGTCGCCGCCGAGACCCTCGGGGTCGAACGCGTCAACGTCTGGCGCGTCGACAGCGCGCGGCAACAGCTCCGCTGCGTGCACGCCTACATCCGCGACAGCGGCGAGCACGACCCGCCCGGTTTCGACGAATCCCTGCTGCTGGATTCGGAATACGGCGATCAACTCGGCGAGGTCCGCGTCGTCGATATCGCCGACGTCCGCAACGACAGCACCGTCTCCGCCTCGGAGGAAGCGCTGGGCGCGTATCTGCGCCGTCACGACATCCATTCGCTGCTCGATGCGCCGATCCGCGCCGAGGGCGAACTGCTGGGCGTGGTCTGCCACGAACACGTCGGCAGCGCGCGGATGTGGTCGCCGGAGGACTACGCCTTCGCCGGCAGCATCGGCGACTACGTCGCCGTCGCCTACGAAATCGCGCGTCGGCGCGAGATCGAGAATCGCCTGCGTTTCCTCGAACGCCACGACCCGCACACCAATCTTCCGAACCGCGATCATCTGCTGGAAGTCGCGCACACCGCGCTGCGACCGCTGCACGAAGGCGATACCGGCCTTGCGGTGATCCATCTGCAGGTCGATCCGCCCGCCGGTCACGAAGGCATCGATGTCGACGGCTTCCACCGCTTCCTCGTCGACTGCGCCGAACATCTGCGCGAGCTCACCGCCGACAGCGCCGCGCTCGCGCGCGTTCGCGAGGATGCGTTCGCGATCATCCCGCATCGCCACCTGCGCGAAGTCGAAGCGCTGGAACTGGCCGAACGCTGCATCGATCTGGTGCAGACCGACGCCGCGGGCCCGCGCGGTTATCCCGCCACGGTCACCGCCGGCATCGCGTTCTCGCGCGATCTGGCCGCGCCTTCCGCCGACGCGCTGCTGCGCAACGCCGAGAACGCCAGCATCCGCGCCCGCGCCAACGGGTTGGGCCGCTGCAAGGTGTTCAACGCCGATCGTCATCGCGATCTGCTCAAGCGCATGCGTCTTGAACAGTCGCTGCGCGATGCCTTCGCCGACGGCCGTCTGCTGCTGCACTACATGCCCGAGGTCGACCTGCGCGACGGCCACTGGCGTTCGGCCGAGGCCCTGCTGCGCTGGCGCAACGACGAAGGTCGCATCGTGCCCGCCGGCGAATTCATCGAAGCCGCGGAAAGTTCCGGCCTGATCGTCCGCCTCGGCCGCTGGGTCCTGCTGGAAGCCTGCAGCGCCGCGATGCGCTGGCCCGCGCGCAACGGCGTCGCGCCGATGCTGCGCGTCAACGTGTCCGCGCGCCAGTTCGAGGAAGCCGGCCTCGCCGCCGATGTCGACAGCGCGCTCGCCGAATCCGGCCTGCCGCCGCAGCGGCTGTGCCTGGAGATCACCGAGACCCTGCTGCTGCGCGACACCGACACCGCCGCCAAAACCCTCGCCCGCATCCGCGCCCTCGGCGTGCGCGTGGCGCTGGACGATTTCGGCACCGGCTACTGCTCGCTCGGCTACCTCAAGCGTTTGCCGATCGACACCATCAAGATCGACCGCGGCTTCACCGCCGGCCTCCCCCAGGACCGCGCTGACCTCGCCATCGTCCAGGCCCTCGTCGGCCTCGCCCGCAACCTCGGCATCGACGTCGTCGGCGAAGGCGTCGAAACCCAGGCCCAGGCCGACTGCCTCCGCGCCTGCGGCATCCACGCCGTCCAGGGCTACCTCTACTCGCCCGCGGTCGACAACGACACCCTGATCGCCGGCTTCGCCGCGCAGCATTCCTAGAGATCCCGCCGACCTCGTAGGAGGGCCTTCAGGCCCGAGCTTTTGAGGAGCGCCGGAAGGCGCGATGCGGGTGATGCCGTGCCCACGGCCGATGGCGGTGAATCGAATCGTCTTGAAACTCCGGCGGGGCTGCACACGCGGTGATCCCCGCGTGCGATTCCTGCCGCGAGGCAGGTTCGCCGGGAATGTCACGTGCCGCCTTCTCCCCATGTGTGGGGAGAAGGTGTCCGCAGGGCGGATGAGGGGCGGATTTTGGCCTACGCTGTGCATCCCGAGTCCGAGGCGGTTTCCATGCGCACCCAGTCCCTGACCATCGCGTCCCTGTGTTTGCTGACCATCGCCACCGGTGCGGCCCACGCCGCCGACCGCGTCACCGGCAAACCCTTCGCGACCCGCAGCGAGGTCTACGCGCCGCATGCGATGGCAGCGACCTCGCATCCGCTGGCGACGCAGATCGCGCTGCAGACGATGCGCGAGGGCGGCAGCGCGGTGGATGCGGCGATCGCCGCCAACGCGGCGTTGGGATTGATGGAGCCGACGGGCAACGGCATCGGCGGCGATCTGTTCGCGATCGTGTGGGATCCGAAGACGAAGCAGTTGCACGGCTACAACGGCTCGGGCCGTTCGCCGAAGGCGCTGACCCTGGAAGAATTCGAACGCCGCGGGCTGCAGGACATTCCGCCGCACGGGCCGCTGCCGGTGACGGTGCCGGGCACGGTCGATGCGTGGTTCGCGCTGCACGCGAAGTTCGGCCGGCGCACGATGGCGCAGAACCTCGCGCCGACGATCGCCTACGCGCGCAACGGTCATCCGGTGCACGAGGTGATCGCCTACTACTGGGGCCGCAGCGTGCCGGTGCTGTCGAAATGGCCCGGGTTCAAGGAGCAGTTCACGATCGACGGCCGCGCGCCGCGGCGCGGCGAAACCTGGCGCAATCCGAATCTCGCGAACACGCTGGAGAAGATCGCCCGCGGCGGCCGCGATGCGTTCTACACCGGCGAGATCGCGCGCACCATCGATGACTATTTCAAGGCCAACGACGGTTTCCTGCGCTACGAAGACCTGGCCGCGCATCACGGCGAGTGGGTCGACCCGGTGAGCACGAACTATCGCGGCTACGACGTGTGGGAGCTGCCGCCGAACGGGCAGGGCATCGCCGCGCTGCAGATCCTCAATCTGCTGGAGCCCTACGATCTGAAATCCTACGGCTTCGGCAGCCCCGAACACGTGCATCTGTTCGTCGAGGCCAAGAAACTCGCGTTCGCCGACCGCGCGGCGTCGTACGCCGATCCGCGGTTCCATCGCACGCCGGTCGCGCGGCTGATCTCGAAGGACTATGCGCGCGAACGCGGTGCGCTGATCTCGATGGCGCGCGCGATGAAGGCGGCGGAGCCGGGCATCATTCCCGAACTCAACGAAGGCGACACCATCTACATGACCGTCGCCGATGCCGACGGCATGATGGTCTCGCTGATCCAGTCGAACTATCGCGGCATGGGCAGCGGCATGGCGCCGCCGGGGCTGGGTTTCATCTTCCAGGATCGCGGCGAGCAGTTCGTGCTGAAGCGTGGGCACGCCAACAGCTTCGCGCCGGGCAAGCGCCCGTTCCACACCATCATTCCCGCGTTCGTCACGAAGGACGGCAAGCCGTGGCTGAGCTACGGCGTGATGGGCGGCGCGATGCAGCCGCAGGGCCATGTGCAGATCCTGCTGAACATGATCGATTTCGGCATGAACCTGCAGGAAGCCGGCGACGCGCCGCGCATCCAGCACGACGGCAGCACCGAACCTGCGGGGCAGGGCACGGCGATGACCGACGGTGGCGAGGTCGATCTGGAAAGCGGCTTCCCGATCGATACCATCCGCGCACTGATGCGCAAGGGCCACAGCGTCCGTTTCGCCGACGGCCCCTACGGCGGCTATCAGGCGATCATGGTGAATCCCGACGGCGGTTACGTCGGCGCCAGCGAATCGCGCAAGGACGGCATGGCGGCCGGGTATTGAGCCTGACGTCCCCGCCCCGCCTGCGGCACGAGGCGAGGACGCGCATCACGGCGGCTCGGTGGTCAGCCGCAGCCGCGACGCGTGAGGCAGTCGAAGTATTCGGCGGTGCAGAATTCCTGCTCGCCACCGTTGATGATGCAGCTCTCGTACTGCTGCCAACAGTAGGCGTAGGTCGAGGGCGTACAGGCGGCGTTCGCGTAGCCTGCGCTGACCAGGGTCAGCAGCGCTGCGAGAAGGAACGGGCGGACGAGATGGCGACTCCTGTTCATGGCAAATCCTGTGCTCAGGCCCCGGAGCGGGGCGCCACCATGCTACTGCGGCCGATGTGGGGGATGTTGCCGTCCACGGGCCGGCGATCGCAGTATTCCCGTTCGCCGACATCGAGTATCGAGAGCCGGCGGCACCAGCCCCGAGCCCGACCATGACCTTCGACGCCTTCGCCCTGATTCTCGCCATGCTCGCGCTGGGCTATGCCTTCCAGCGCGCGCGCGTGCTGCCCGACAACGCGGCGCAGACGTTGAACCTCGTGGTGCTGTACGTCTGCCTGCCGGCGGCGGTGCTGCGCTACGCGCCGCGGCTGCACCTGGAGCCGGCCTTGATCGGCGTCGCGCTGGTGCCGTGGTTGCTGCTGGCGGCGACCGTCGCGCTGGTGACGCTGGCGGCGCGCTGGCTGCGCTTCCGCGACGACGAACGCGCGGTGCTGCTGCTGACCGTGGCGCTGGGCAACACCAGTTTTCTCGGCTATCCGCTGACGCGCGCGCTGATCGGCGAACACGCGCTGCCGTACGCGGTGATCTACGACCAGTTCGGCGCGTTCCTGATGCTGTCGACGTTCGGGCTGTGGGTGCTCGCTCGCTACGGTGGCGACGCACCACCGACCGCGCGCGGGATGCTGCTGCGGGTGCTGAAGTTTCCGCCGCTGTGGGCGTTGACCTTCGGGTTCACGGTCATGCCTGCGGAACCGCCGTCCTGGATCGCCGGCGGCCTGCAGCGCCTGTCCGATGCGCTGTTGCCGCTGGCGATGCTGACCATCGGTCTGTCGGTGAAGCTGGCGTTGCCGCGCGACGAGCTCAAACCGCTGGCGATCGGTCTGGCGCTCAAGCTGGCGGTGATGCCGGCGTTGGCGCTGCTGCTGGTGCCGCTGATGGGTCTGCACGGCGAGATGGCCCGCACCACCGTGCTGGAATCGGCGATGCCGTCGATGGTGACCGCCGGTGCGCTGGCGATCTCGCACAACCTTGCGCCGCGTCTTGCCGCCGCGATGGTCGGCTACGGCCTGCTGCTGTCGCTGATCACGCTGCCGCTGTGGGCAGGCTTGCCGATCGGCTAGGCTTCCCGCACGCCGCATCGAATTCCATCCTTCTGTCCGACGCGACCGCCATGATCAGCAACGACATCGACATCGACCATTGGCGCCGCGCGCTCGCGCAGCATGCGCGCATCCAGATTCCCGACTTCCTGCAGCCCGCCGCGGCGGAGACGCTGGCGCGCGAACTGGCCGAGCGCGTGCCCTGGCAACTTGCCGAACGCAGCAGCGGCGAAGCGAGGACCACGCCGCGTGGCGCCTATCCCGACGATGCCGACTACGCACGCCTGCTGCAGCACGGCTATGCGCGCGCCGCCAACGCCTACCAGTTCGCCTACGACAGCTACATGCTGGTGAAGGCGGCGAAGGAAGGTTGGGACCCGGACCTGCTGGTCCACGGCGTGCTGCGTTTCCTGAACGCGCCGCAGTTCATCGCATTCGCGCGCCTGCTCTCCGGCGACGAGGCGATCTCCCGCACCGTGCTGCAGTGCACCCGCTATCGCCCCGGGCAGTACCTGATGCCGCACGACGATCAGGACGACACCGAAGGGCGTCGCTACGCCTTCGTGATCAATCTCAGCCGCGACTGGCGCCCGGACTGGGGCGGCCAGCTGCAGTTCCTCGACAACGACGGCGACGTGCTGGAGACCTTCCTGCCGCGCTGGAATTCGCTGAGCCTGTTTCGGGTGCCGCAGCGCCATCAGGTCACCTTCGTGGTGCCGTGGGTGGCGCATCCGCGGCATGCCATCACCGGGTGGTGGCTGGCGGGTTGAATGTGGACCGGCAGGCGGCGATAGACTGGCCGGCACACGCGGCACCACCGCCGCGCAACGGTGCGGGAGACCGGCAGATGTGGAAGCGGGCGATCTACTACGGCGCACTGCTGGCCGCCGGCACCCTGGCGCTGCAGTGGCTGGACTACCAGCGGCTGGCGCGCGCGCATTCGGACGCGATCTACATCTTCCTGATCGCCGCGGGCTTCCTCGCGCTCGGTGTCTGGCTCGGCGCCCGCGCGCTGGGGGCCGGCAAGCCGCCGCCCTTCGACGGCAATCCGCAGGCGGTGGCGTCGCTGGGCATCAGCCCGCGCGAGCTGACCGTGCTGCAGGCGCTGGCCGCCGGGCAGTCCAACAAGGAGATCGCCGCGCTGCTGGAGGTGTCGCCGAACACGGTGAAGACCCACGTCGCCCGGCTGTTCGAGAAGCTGGGCGCGCGGCGGCGGACCGAAGCCATCCACCGCGCGCGATCGCTGGGGATCCTGCCCTGACCGTCCCTGTCGCGCGCTTTTGCGGGTGATTTCCGCGGAATCACCCGTTCGGGCGATTGCCTGGCGACACCCCGACGCGGTCAATGACGCCTTCACCATTTCGAGGAAGACCCGCATGTTCCGCACCATCCTGCTCTGGGGCACCGTCGCCGGCCTGATCGTCGGCAGCATCCTGTTCGGGACCACGGTCGCGATGGCCGACCATCCGCCCTCGATGGGCATCGGCATGGCGATCGGGTACACGTCCATGCTGATCGCCCTGAGCGCGATCTTCGTGGGCGTGAAGCGGCATCGCGACGACGCCCTCGGCGGCGTCATCCGCTTCTGGCCGGCGTTCGGCATGGGGCTGGGCATCAGCGTCGTCGCGGGCGTGTTCTACGTCCTGGCCTGGGAAACCGCGCTGGCGGTGACCGGCCTGGACTACGGCGCCAAGTTCGCCGAGCACTTCATCGCGCAGCGCCGCGCCGAAGGCGCCAGCGCCGCGGAACTCGCGCGGATCACGGCCGAGATGAAGGCCTTCAGCGTCCAGTACGCCGACCCGCTGTACCGGATGCCGATGACCTTCACCGAGATCTTCCCGGTCGGCGTGCTGGTGTCGCTGATCTCGGCGGCGCTGTTGCGCAGGAGCAGCTTCCTGCCCGCGCGTCGCGCCTGAGGTTCGGCGGACGGAAGGATCAGTCCTGCGGGCGGTCGAACACCACGGCGACCGCGTCCGTTCCGGCCCGGGCCTTGAACCAGGCGACGATCCTGTCGCGGTCGGCTTCGTCGATGTCGTCCGACGACTGCACGATCAGTTGCACCACCGGCGAGGTCTCCGCGCCGTCGGCGATCCGGTAGCCCTGGCTGAGCGTGACCGAGGTCGTCGCGGGCAACAGCGCCCGCAGTTCCGCGGCGATCGCGTCCGTCTGATTCAGCAGGGCCTCGCGCGCGGCCAGACGGTCGCGCAGCGCGGCCAGTTCCGCATCCTTCTTCTGCAGCGCGTCCTGGCTGTCGCGATAGAGGTCGCTGAGCAGGCTGGATTTCAGCGCGGTCACGTCGATGCGATCGTTCTCGCCGGCCTGGTGCACCAGCATCTTCGCGCCGGGCAGGCCCGCGGTCGCGAGCTTGCCTTCGATGCGCTGCAGCGTGGGCCGGTCCAGCGGCAGGCCGATCAGCGACACCTCGATCGCCCGCGTCGCCGGATCGACCCGGGTATCGGCCACGTGCGCCCTGTCGAACGCGAACTCGTCGCGCACGAACGCGATCGCGCGCGACTTGAACACTTCCTGCTGCACCAGCCGGTACGCCAGCCAGGCGCTGGGCAGCGCCGTGGCCAGCGCCAGCATCAGCAGACCGTTGCGCAGCCGCCGCTCCACCGTCGAATCCACGGACGCATGCACCGGCACCCGCACCAGGCGGATGCCGATCACCGTCGCCAGCGCGATGAACACGCAGTTGATCGAATACAGATAGAACGCGCCGCCGAAGTATTGCCACTGCCCGGTGGCGAGCCCGTAGCCGGCGGTGCACAGCGGCGGCATCAGCGCGGTGGCGATGGCCACGCCCGGGATCACGTTCGACTTCTCTTCGCGGGTGATGCCGACGATGCCCGCCAGCCCGCCGAACAGCGCGATCAGTACGTCCCACAGCGTCGGAGACGTTCGCGCCAGCAGTTCCGACTGCGCTTCCGCCAGCGGCGTGACGAGGAAATACAGGGTCGACACGCCGAGGCTGATCGCCGAAGCGATGGCGAGGTTCCACAGGGAGGTGCGGATCAGCGCGAAGTCGTACACCGCCGCACCCAGGCCCACGCCCATGATCGGGCCCATCAGCGGCGAGATGAGCATTGCGCCGATGATCACCGCGGTCGAATTCACGTTCAGTCCGATCGACGCGATGAAGATCGCGAACATCAGGATCCATGGGGTCGCACCCTGCAGCGCCACGCCTTCGCGGATCCGGCGCTCGATGACCGCATCGTCGGCCTTGTCCGCCAGCAGGCTGAAGCGCACGGCCATCGCCCGGCGCAGGCGCGTCGACGAGGATGGCGGGTCGCGACGCGGTTCGGCGTGCGGTTCGGTCTTCATCGCGGCCTCGTGGTCGAAAGGGTCCCCGCGCACATGGTGCAGCGAAACCCCGCGGGGCGGGAGCCCCCGACGGCGATGCGGCGGACGACCGTGTGAAACGACCGCGATCCACGCGAAGACCGCGTCGATCCGGACCCGGCCGCGCGGCCTCAGCCGCCGTTGACCGTGTCGTAGAGCGTCTTCGCACCGGTGAAGGTCGGATCGACGTCCTCGTCTTCGCCCTGCGTGCCGTGGTCGTTGTCGAGGCGCCAGCTGAACATGCCCTGCAGCCCGTTCTGCATCGCGTACTGCGTCCAGGCCTGGGTGTCCGCCAGCGAGGTCTGCGCGTTGCCGTTCTCGGTGGCGACGCCGCCCATCAGCTTGTTGGCGGGAATGCCGGCGGCGACCCACACCGGCGCGTCGTCGGGCGTGCCGGAGGACGAATAGTCCTGCAGTTCGAACACATCCACGTTGTCGTTGAACGCCTGCACCGCGTTCTCGCCGTACAGTCCGGTCGGGCCGTTGCCCGGCCATGGCACCGAGACCGCGATGCCCAGGCCCGCAGCGCGGAAGCTCGGGCCGAGCTGGGTCACGAATTCGGGCACCAGCTGCATCGCGCCGAAGTCCTCGGCGTCGATGGAAATCCCGCCGTAACCGTTGGCCTGCAGCCAGGCGACGATGTTCGCGGTCGAGCGGTTGTCGTTCTGCGCGTTGTCGGCCACGGTCTCGGCGATGCCGGTGCTGCCCAGCCCCGCGTAGATCTGCACGCCCGGCACCTGGGCGAGGATCTGCTGCTTCACCTGATCGGCGTATTGCCCGGTCATGTCGACGGTGTAGCCGCCGGAGGGGTCGGACGAAAGCTGGCCGAACGCGAGGTTGTAGCGGGTCGCATAGTTCAGCGGGACGATCCCGTTCACGAGATTCTGCAGCCCGGTCGCGTTCCAGGTGTCGTACCAGGTCGCGATCTCGAAGGTGGATGTGCTTTGGCCGGACATGTGCGCGCTCCTTGAAGTGGGTGTTGCTTCCGTGGGCGATGATCCCGTGCGACGCATCGCACGGGATCATCGATGTCCTGCTAGAACGTGGATCGCGGGTGGATGCGGCCGGGGATGAGGTCGTTTGCCCTTCGTTCCCTTGACGCGGCATGCATCAAGCCGGAATCGCGCGAAGGATCTGCAGCACCGGCACGTCGAAACAGCGGGCGAGTTCGCGTGCGACGCGAAACCGGACGCGGCGCCCCAGCTCCGCGCGCTTGATCGTCGGGAGCGACACGCGGTAGCGGCGGTCCTCGCAGTGATCCGCCAGTTCCTGCTGGCTCATCAGGCGGGCGTGGCGCAGGCGACGCAGTTCGGCGCCATCGAGAAGGACGCTGCCAGGCTTCGGAGCGTTTTTTGCGATGAAGCGATCAGCGGCGTCGATGCTCGCGGCATCGTTGGGACGAGTGGAGTCGTTCATGAGAATCCCGGGGAAATGGTCGTATTCGGAAACCAGCCGTTATCGGCTGACCTCGAAACGATTGGGATTCTTTTTCCATGAGAAGAATCGCTCGCTGTTCGCATGATTGAGGCGTGCGCCGTGCGCCCGCTGGTGGTGCTGAGTGAATCAGAGGGAATGCTTCGACCGGAAAAGTCGCGATCCGATCAATGGCTCATCGCGAGGCGAGCCAAGAAAATTCTGGAATCCGGATCTTCGTCCGTGAAGTATCAGCGCAGTATCAGTTTGATGCCAATGTCCGATGGATCGAGGCGCACCCGATTGGGTTTTATGGGCCGTTGCCGTCAATCAATCCGCCGGCACGGTTCTCGGTCCTGCCCATTCGCGCAGTTCGTTCACCTGCTCCGCCATCAGTACCGAGAGTGGTCGCGTGTTCTTCAACTCCGCGCGCAGCTGGAAATCGCTGAGCGGGTGACCGGCGGCGTGGGCGGTGTAGAGCGCGGCGACGATGGCCTGTTCGATTTCGGCGCCGGAGAAGCCGTCGGCGGCGTGCGCGAGCGCGGCGAGGTCGAAGCCTTCGGCATCGACGCTGCGCCGGCGCAGATGCAGGGCGAAGAGTTCGGCGCGCGCTTCGGGGCTGGGCAGGTCGACGAAGAAGATTTCGTCGAAACGTCCCTTGCGCAGCAGTTCGGCCGGCAGGTCCTGCACCTGGTTGGCGGTGGCAACCATGAACACCGGCGATTTGCGTTCGGCCATCCAGGTGAGGAAGGTGCCGAGCACGCGGCGCGAGACGCCGCCGTCCTCGCCGCCGGAGCTGGCGAGGCCTTTCTCGATCTCGTCGATCCAGAGTACGCAGGGCGAGAGTTGCTCGGCCGAAGCCAGCGCGTCGCGCAGGTTCTTCTCGGTTTCGCCGTGGTACTTGTTGTACAGCGCGCCGAAGTCGAGGCGCAGCAGCGGTACGCCGAAGCCGGCGGCGATCGCCTTGGCCAGCATCGATTTGCCGCAGCCCTGGACGCCGAGCAGCAGCACGCCCTTCGGCGGATCGAGGCCGGGCGGGGCGTTGCCGTCGACGAACGCGGCGCGGCGCAGTTCGATCCAGCGCTTCACCCGCTTCGCGCCGATCACGTGATCGAGCTTCACCGGGTCGAATTCGTAGTGCAGATGACCGCTGCGGTTGATCAGCTCGAACTTCAGCTTGGCCAGTTCGGGCAGGTCGTCGGCGTTGAGCACGCCGTCGCGGAAGATCAGGTGGCGGGCGATGCGGCGGGCGTCGGTTTCGTTGAGGCCGCGCAGGTTGCGCACGATCTGCTTCACCGCGTCGGGATCGACCTCCACGCGCTTGCCGCCGTGTTCGCGGGTGTAGGCGGCGGCTTCGTCCTTCACCAGCTTCAGCAGCGCGTCGCTGCTCGGCAGGTGCGGGCGGTAGCGCACGGCGTGCGCTTCGAGGTCCGCGGGCAGTTCGATCTTGTTGCCGACCAGCACCAGCACGTGCGGCAGGCAGTTGCGGCGCTGCAGGATGTCGCGCACCTGGCGCTGGGTGCCGGCGTATTTCAGGTAGGGCGCGAAGTCCAGCAGCAGGAACACGCCGCGCTGGTCGTGGCGATAGATCGCCTGCAGGGTGGCGCCGGCGTCCGGTGCGACCTCGGCCGCGTCTTCGCGGTCCATGTCGATGCGGCGCAGGCCCTCGGTGATCGACCAGCGGAACAGCGCCCGCCAGACATGCATCAGGGACTGCCGGAACAGTTCGACCACCCGCGGCTCGTCGGGGGTTTCGATCACGATCAGGGGGGTATCGGCGCGGATCAGCGCCACGAGATCCTGGAGACCGCTCATTCTTGTCCGTAGCTCGGGGCAGGCGCCCGCAAAGGGCGACACGATAGCAAAGCGGCGCGTGGCATCCTGGAATTTCCTGATGCGCTCAGATGGGGTTGACGGTGGGCCGAGGTCGATAGTCTAGTGTCGGGCCCCCCCACCGCAACCCACAGGTTTCTTCCATGCGCAGCGACACCGTCCTGATCACCGGCGCCTCCACCGGAATCGGTCGCAGCACGGCCCTGCATCTGGCCGAGCAGGGCTACACCGTCTTCGCCGGGGTCCGCCGCGATGCCGACGGTGCGGCGCTGGTGGCCGCCGCGCCGGCCGCATCGGCCGCGCGGATCGTGCCGGTGCTGCTGGACGTGACCCGCGAGGATCACATCCGCGATGCTCTGGCGCGGGTCGAGGCCCACGCCCCGGACGGTCTCTATGCCCTGATCAACAACGCGGGCTTCAATCTCAACGGTGCGTTCGAATACACCACGGAGGCCGAGGCCCGCACGCTGATGGAGACCAATGTCGTCGGCCTGGCGGCCCTGAGCCGGGCGGCGCTGCCGCTGCTGCGCCGCTACGTGGCGGGCCATCCGGGCGCGACCGCCAAGCTGGTGAACCTCGGTTCGATCGGCAGTTTCGTCGGCATCCCGTGGGAGGCGTACTACCACGCCTCCAAATTCGCGGTGCTGGGGCTGAGCGAGGCCATGCGCCACGAGCTGTGGCCGCAGGGGATCCGGGTGGTGGCGGTGTGCCCCGGGGGCATCGTCACCGATTTCCTGCCGAAGACCCAGGCCGGCCTGAACGCCGGTCTGGCCGCCCTCCCCGCCGATGCGCCCCCCAATTACCGCACCGGCATGCAGAAGCTGCTGGCGATGGCGGGGAAGGCGTCGAGCATGGGGTCGCCGCCGGAAGCGGTGGCCAAACGGATCGGCAAGGTGTTGGCCACCGCCCAGCCGCGCATGCGCTACATGGTCGGCGTGGATGCGCGGATCACGCTCGTCCTGCAGCGGTGGCTGCCGGAAGCCTGGTTCCATGCCGTGATCCGCAGCCAGTTCACGGCTTGAGGCGCGACCGGGCACCCGGTCGCCGGAGCGGTCGCGGGTGCTAAGCTGCGGGCTCTTCACTGCGGAGGTGCCGATGAAAACGGTTCTGGTCGCCAGTTCGAAGGGCGGGGTGGGCAAGACCACCATCGCCACGCATCTCGCCGCGCAGGCCGCCCTCGACGGGCACCGCACCGTGCTGGTGGATGCCGACCCGCAACATTCCTCCACCCGCTGGGCCGAGCGCCGGGCCGAACTGGACAGCGCGGTGCTGCCCCTGGACGGCACCCGCCGCAACTGGGCGAAACAGATTCCCGACGACACCCAGCGCATCGTCATCGACGCCCCGGCCGGCTCCACGGTCGAGACGCTGGAAACCTTCTTCGAAGAGGCCGACGCCCTGGTGGTGCCGGTGCTGCCCTCCACGCTGGACATCGACGCCACCGTGGGCTTCCTCAACGCCGTGGCCAAACACCCGCGCGTGCGCCGCGGCCAACTGCGGGTGGGCTTGATCGGCAACCGCCTCAAGCCGTGGACGAATGCGTCGCAGCAGGCGGTGGAGCTGCTGAAGCAGTGGCCTTATCCGGTGGTCGCCGAACTGCGCGACAGCCAGGCTTACGTGATGCTGGTCGGCCTGGGCCGCAGCCTGTTCGACTATCACTCGCAGCAGGTGCGCGAGCATCAGGAAGACTGGGCGCCGCTGCTGAAGTGGTTGAAGAAGGGCTGACACCCCAATCCCGGTGCGCGGCACGCTGTTCCTTCCCCGGTAGAGCGGCCTTCAGGCCGCCGCTCTTCATGTACGAAAAAGCAGCGGCCTGAAGGCCGCTCTACCGCCGTGCATCACTTCGACAAAAGTCCAGCGTCGCGCAGCAACTGTTTGCCGAGCGCGATCCGCTTGTCCAGCACGGTCCGCATCGCGCGATCGTCCGCCGCGCTCAGATCGATCCCCAGCACGAAGCTGGCATGGCCCTTCGGGCCTTCGACCCAGCCGATCCACCAGGCGTTGCCGGTGCGGTCGCCGTCGCGGTGGGTGCCGGTCTTGCCGTAGATCCGGGTGCCGTTCGCGTCGTCGTCGCGCATCGCCGCTTTCACGGCAGCGAGGGTCTTCGCCGAGAACGGCAGGTCGCCGCGGCGCAGGCGGTCGACGAAGGCCAGTTGCTGGCGCGCGGTGACGGTGAGCACGCCGTCGTGCCAGGCCAGCGCCGGCGTCGCGCCGATGCGGCCGTTGCCGTAGCCCACGCGCTGCACCCACGCGGCCAATCGCTCGCGGCCGATGCGCTCGGCGAGCACGCCGAAGTAACTTTCGCTGGAGGTCCGCATCGCTTCGCGCAGCGCCATGTCGCGCTGCCATGCCGGTCGGTCGGGATAGGGCTTGCCGTTCCAGGGCACGATCTCGTCGGCGCTTTTCAGGATGCCGGTTTCCAGCGCGATCAGCGCGAGCATCGGCTTGAACGTCGATGCCGGCCGCAGCGGCGTGTCCGCCAGCGCCGCACCGTGCACCACCTGCGCGCGCTGGCCGTCGCGCTGCAGCAGGAACGTGCCGGGTTGGCCGTAGGCGGCGAAGCGTGCGGCGGCGCTGGCGGTCGGCGCGGGTGTTGCGGGCGGCGCGGCGCACAGCATCGGCGCGAGGGCGAGCAGGCAGGCGACGAGCACGGTGTTGCGGAGGAAACGACGCATCGGGCGACTCCGGCGAAGGTGTGCGTCGCAGTGTCGTCAGCGCGCGGCCCGGCCCCAAGCGGTGCTGTCGTCGCGGGCGTCACTGATGTAACGTCCGTCACCGCGCCGCCCGGCGCGTGCCAGACTGGATCGATGAGCACACGCCCAGCGAAATCGACGACGAAGCCTCCGCGCCCGGCCCCGCGCCGCCGGACCCGATCCACCGATGCCGGCGCGCGCGGCGACATCGCGATCGAACTCGGGGCGCCGTCGCTGGTGCAGGACGCGCCGGTGCGCCATCAGTCGCTGTGGGTGCTGTTGCGGCTGTGGCTGGCGGCGCAGTCGGGCGAGGGCTGGCTGCGCGAGGCGCAGCTGCGGGAACGCTTCGCCAACGCGCGCAACCTGCGCATGATCGTCAGCCGCGCCTACGCCGATTTCGCGCGCTGGGGGCTGCGCGTGGGCTGGGGCACCGACCGCGCCCGCGATCCCGATCTGCTGCCGTTGGCCGGCCGCAACCGCGGCCCGTTCTGGCTGGCCGAAGGCGAGGCCGCGCGCCTGCGCATCCTGCTGCACGGCGAACCCGCGGGCACCGACGCGGTGATCGCATGGCTGGGCGCGTCGTCGGCGATGCGCGCATCCGCGGGCGCCGACGGCTTCGGCGATGCGATGGTGAGCAACGCTTCGCCCGCGTACTGGCATGCGTGGGCCGGCGCGCGCAAGGACATGCTCGACGGTCGCCTGATCCTCGATCGCGACCACGGCGCGCTGGCCGGTTATCGCCGCGCGCAGACCCTCACCGACGACCCGTGGCTGCAGGCGCTGGCGCTGCTGCAGCAGGCGATGGTGTGGCGTCGCGCCGGCAATGCCGACGCCGCGCGCGCGGTGCTGGCCGAACTCGACCGCCACTGGCACGACGAACAGGCCCCCGAGCATGCGTGGCTGGGCGCGATGGCGGCGATCGTGCAGGCGTGGTGCGCCTACGCCGGCCGCGATCCGCAGGCGGCGCGTCAGATCCTGCGCCAGGCGGCCGACGATCCGCGCTGGACCGGCCTGTTCCAGTACCACCCGCGGGTGCGCAGCGAACACGCGAACCTGCAGGCGCTGATCCATCGCGCGCTGGCGCTGGACGAACGCGTGGAGATCGCCGAGCGTACCGATGCCGCGCGCACGGCGGTGCGCTATTACCGCGCGGCGCTGGCGCTGGCGAACGAAGCCGAACTGTTCGACGCCGCCGCGTCCACCGCCAGCAACCTCGGCTGGTCGCTGTGGCTGTTCGAGCGTTGCGGCCTGGTCGTGCGTGATGGGGTGCGCGATGGCGGCCGCGATGGCGGGTCGGGCGACGACGGCCATCCGATGACGTGGATCGGATTGGCGGCATGGCTCAGCGGGCGTCATGGCGTCGGCGGCGGTTGCTGGAACACCATCTACCTGCTGCGGATGGCGCGTGCCGGTGGCCCGGACGCACCGCATCCCAGACTCGATGTCTTCCGTCGCTGGCCGGTGATGTCGCCGGAGGCGTTCCGCGCGCTGATCGCACCGATGACCCTCGGCGTGGAGTGGGAGAGCTGGCGCGCGCTCGCGGCGACGATGCAGGCGGACGTCGACGCCGGCCGGGTGCAGGTGGACGCCCTGCAGCGCGCCAACGTGCTGCTCGAAGTCGCCTGGTACGAGGCCCACGACGGCGAGCCCGCGCGCAGCGCCGAAGCCGCCGCGCGCCTGCGTCGTCGCCTGCGCGAACTCACGCCCACGGACCGGTTGTTCTTCCGCGACGCGCTGCGGCGGTTGCCCGAGACGCTGGATTGAACCGGGGCCGGCCGCGCGACCGCGCGGCCGATCCCGAATCGCGGTGGTTCGCGTTAAGCTGCCCCACATCCCGTCGCCCGAAGACTGACGCGCACATGCGAACCCTCATCCTGCTCCGCCACGCCCATGCCGAACCCGCCGACGCCGGACAGGCCGATGTCGACCGCGCGCTGTCCGCGGAGGGCCTGGCCGAAGCGGAGGCCGCCGGGGCCTGGCTGGCGGCGCAGGCGTTGGTGCCGGATCGGGTGCTGTGCTCGCCGGCGCGGCGCACGCGCGAGACCCTCGAAGCGGTGATGCGCGGCATCGGATTCGTCGAGCAGCGACTGGTCGACGGCATCTACGAAGCCACCGCCGGTGCGCTGGCCGAGCTGGTGGACGAGCACCACGAAGTCGAGCGGCTGATGCTGGTCGGCCACAATCCGGGCCTGGAGCGCCTCGCGGCGCTGATGCACAGCGGGCAATCCGGGGACTACCGCGGCATGCCGCCGGGCAGCGTCGTGGTCCTGCATTTCCCGACCGACGCCGTGGTGGAGCCCGGCGTGGCCACCCTCTCCGCGTTCTGGTGGCCGTGAAGCGGACTGCGTCCTTCCTTCCTTCTCTGCTCTGCGCGCCGGTCCTCTGCGCGATGTTCGCGGCGGGCCAGACGGCATCGGCGGCCGAGATCGATCCGGCCGAAACCCGCATCGGTTTCACGCTCAAGACCCGTTGGGGCCAGGTGTTGCAGGGACGGTTTCCGCGCTACAGCGGGCGCATCGAGACGCTCGACGACGGCCGTCGCCGCGTGCGTCTGGTGCTGTCGGCGCGGGATGTCGAGATCGTCGGTCATCCGAACTACACCGGCATGACCCGCGGCCGCGGCTTTTTCGAGGCCGAGCGTTTTCCCGACGTGGAATTCGTGTCCGATCCGTATCCGCCCGCCCTGATCGAAAAGGGCGGCAAGCTCGCCGGCGAACTGACCATCCGCGACGTGCGCCGTCGCGAAACCTTCGCGATCGAAGCCGCCGACTGCGCTCGCCCCGCCTACGACTGCGATGTCAGCGCCAACGGCAGCGTGCGCCGCAGCGACTACGGCGTGGACCGCTGGATCTTCGCGGTCTCCGACCACGTGCGCTTCAACCTGCGCCTGCGCGTGCGCGAGGACAGCGAATGAGCGGGGCGATCCGTGCGCTGCTGCTGTGCGTCTTCGCGCTGTCGCAGACCGCGTGCGCGACCTTGTCGACGTACGAGCAGGCGCAGGTGGAGATCCGGGTCGCCGTCGCCCGCAGCGTCGAAATCGACTGCAATCGCGAAGATGCGTGCGCGCGGCCTTCGCCGCTGCGCGCGCTGGGCGAGCGCGCCGCCGGCCTCACACCGTCGACGGTGGCGGATGACCCGTCCGTCGTCGCCGCAGCGCCGGCCGCGGGTCTGGCGGAGGATGCGCCGCCGGCACCGGCCGCAACCGCACCGGCCTCCGCATCGCCGCCGCAGCATTACGCCTTGATGCTCGACTACGGCCAGGATGCGCTGCTTGCGCGGCTGGATCTCATCCGCGGCGCCCAGCGCGCGATCGACATCCAGACCTACATCTTCGACGAAGACGATGCCGGACACCTGATCCTCGACGAACTGCTGATCGCGGCGAAGCGCGGCGTGAAGGTGCGATTGCTGGTGGACCAGCTGGCCGCGCTCAAGCGGGTGGACACGGTCGCGGCATTGGCCGGCGCGCACGTGAATTTCGAGATGCGGGTGTACAACCCGGTGCTCGGCCGCGCGCGCTTCGGCTATCCGATGTATGCGCTGGCCTCGGCATGCTGCTGGCGCCGGCTCAACCAGCGCATGCACAACAAGCTGATCGTGGTCGACGGTCTGGTCGGCGTCACCGGCGGGCGCAATTACCAGAACGACTATTTCGACTGGGACGCGCGCTACAACTTCCGCGACCGCGACATTCTCGTCGCCGGGCCCGCGGTCGCCGACATGCAGGCCCATTTCGAAGCGTTCTGGGATGCGCCGCTGAGCACGCCGCTGACCCGCCTGTCGGACGTGGGCCGGCTGGTGCTGCGCCAGGGCGTGCCGAAACTGCAGCATCCCGCGCCCGAACAACCGCGGCGGATCGAACTGATCGGTCGCGATGCCGACGACGCCGCGCTGGTGCGCAGCCGCCTGGTCGATGCGGCGATGCCGGTGCGCGATCTTCGCTACATCGGCGACCTGCCGGAAAAGCACGATGCCGTCGACGACCGCAACGCGACGTCTTCGCCGCTGCTGCGCGACCTGATCGACACCGCCGACGAACGCGTGCTGCTGCAGACGCCCTATCTCGTGCTGTCCAAGCCGGCGCAGCGCATGTTCCATGCGCTGCAGCAGCGATCATCGCCGCCGCGGGTGGTGATCTCCACGAACAGCCTGGCCGCCACCGACGCCTTCATCCCCTATGCGCTGTCGTACAAGTACAAGCGCCGCTACCTGCGCGACTACAAATTCGAGATCTACGAGTTCAAACCGTTTCCGCAGGATGCGCCGATCGACGTGGAGGCCACCGGCACCGTCGACATCGCGTGGGATGCGGACGGCACGCCGAGCGTGCTCGGTTCCGGTGGTTCGGGCGCCGGTTCCGGTTCCGGCTACCGCGGAATCGGCGACGGCAGTCGTTCGCCCGATCGGCCCACGCCGCTGGCGCGCGAGTATTCGGCGCTGCGCTATTCCAAGCGCGGCAGCAACGAACAGGTGCCGCTCAAGCGCGGCGGCGTGCGCTTCGGCCTGCATGCGAAATCGCTGGTGATCGACGACCGCGTCGGCGTGATCGGGACCCACAATTTCGACCCGCGCGGCGACACCTACAACACCGAAGCGCTGGTGGTGATCGACGATCCGGCGTTCGCGCGCGCGCTGGCCGCGAGCATCGAGCGCGACATGGCGCCGGCCAACGCGTGGATGATCGCGCGCCGCGACAAGCCGCCAGTGTTCTCGGGGCTGGAGTATTCGCTGGCGAAGGTCTCGGAGCTGCTGCCGCTGTTCGATTTCTGGCCGGTGCGCTACGCCACCAGCTACGAGTTCACGCCCGGGCCGGACTGCCCGGCGCCGATGTCGCCGCGCGACCCGCATTTCCGCCGCTGCTACGAGCCGGTGGGCGATTTCCCCGAAGTGGCGCCGGTGATCCGGCCGCTGACCCGCATCTTCACCGCGTTCGGGGCCGGTCTGGCGCCCATCCTGTAGGCGATCCCGTAGGGCGGGCCCAGGGCGCGCCGGGTTTGACCGTTTTGACCGGCCCGCAACGCCGGATCGCACCCCATTGCAGCCACGCCGGCGTGCCCGTCGGGGGCTGAATTCGCGCATTTGGCGCCTCAGGGCGGGCCGGAGTTCGACCGTTCGTCGGCCCGGCAATCTTCGAAAATCAATGAAATCAATCGGTTGGTGCCATGCCAAGCGATGGGTGACTTCCTGCACATCTGTTTTGGTCGATAGGTGTTGTACTTTACCAACACACCAAGCCACTCAGCCCATCCGGAGCCCGCCATGAACGTCACCACCACCACCGACCGCAGCGCCACCCCTTCCGCCAAGGTCATCCCCTTCTCCGGCGCCCGCCGCACCTATCGCGAACGCGGTTTCGGCGTCGGTTACGGCAACAGCAGCGGTTATGCCCTCGACAAGCGCTACACCACCGACTGGGGCCAGATCCGCTTCCGCTGCGCCTGAACCTTCGACGCAGCCTCCCACGCGCTTCCGTTCCGCTGCAACACCCGCAAGTCATTCCCCCGCACACCCATCGAACCGCAGGATCTTCCGCCATGAACGTCACCCCGCTCCATGCCCCGCTCGCCCCGCTCGCCCCGCGCACGCCGGTCGCCGTGCAGGCACAGGCCGGGTCCGCCCCCCATTCCGTCCGTTATCGCGAACGCGATTTCGGCATCGGCTACGGCACCAGCAGCGGCTACGCCCTCGAGAAGCGCTACACCAGCGACTGGGGCCAGGCCCGGTTCCGCTGCCGCTGAGCCGACACCGTCCCATCGGTCGAATCCCCGGCCGCGGCGTGCGCGCCCCTCTCCCGCGCACGACCGCGCCGGGGCCCGGCAGGGCCCTCGGGTATCCTTGACCGGATGAACAGTCCCGCCCCCGGCGTCTTCCGCCACGCCACCAGTCTCGAACAGCTCAACGCCCACTCGCCCGACACCGCCATGGCGGCGCTGGGCATCGTCTTCACCGGGATCGGCCCCGACTTCCTGCGCGCCACGATGCCGGTGGACGGCCGCACCCGGCAGCCCTACGGCCTGCTCCACGGCGGCGCCTCGGTGCTGCTGGCCGAAACCCTCGGCAGCAGCGCAGGCAACCTCTGCGTGCAGCCGGGCGAGATGTGCGTCGGCGTGGAGATCAACGCCAACCATCTCGTCGCCGTCCGCGACGGCGAGGTCACCGGCACCGCCCGGCCGCTGCACATCGGCCGCCGCACCCAGGTCTGGGAGATCCGCATCGAGGACCCCGCCGGCCGCCTGGTCTGCATCTCCCGGTTGACCCTGGCGGTCGTGCCCCAGCGTGCCTGAGGCGGCGGAGGTGCAAAGCTCCAAATCGCTTCGGTATCGTGACGGCATGACCCAGGCCTCTCCCGCTGCGCGCGCCGCCCGGCTGCTGCGTTACCTCGTCCGTACCCCGATGCTGCTCTGGCACGTGTTCGTGCATCTGCCGATCACGTTGATCCTGATGTCGTGGCCGTTCGGCGGCCTGTCCGTCGGCGGCGACCGCCTCGGTCACCGCATGGTGCGCTGGTGGCAGGGCGGGCTGATGCGGGTGTTCGGTTTCCGCCTGCGCCGCATCGGCACGCCGCTGCCCGGTCCGGTGATGTTCGTCGCCAATCACGTCAGCTGGATCGACATCGTCGCGCTGCACGCCTTCCGCATGATGGGTTTCGTCGCCAAGCGCGAAATCGCGTCGTGGCCGCTGGTCGGCTGGCTCGCGACCATGGGCGAGACCATCTATCACCAGCGCGGCAGCCAGGAATCGCTCGGCGGCGTGCTCCACGAAATGCTGGCGCGGCTGCACGACGGCCGCGCGGTCGGCGTGTTTCCTGAAGGCCGCACCCGCGGCGGCGAAGAGGTCGGCCCGTTCCACGCGCGGATCTTCCACGCCGCGGTGGAAGCCAACGTTCCGGTGCAGCCGGTCGCGCTGCGCTACGGCGCGCGCGGATCGGCGCAGACCGTGGTCGCGTTCGGCCCGACCGAGAGCTTCGCCGCGAACATGCTGCGCCTGCTCGGTGAGCCGGGCTGCGTCGCCGACGTGGTCTTCCTCGAACCGATCCTGCCCGGCGACGCCGAAGGCCGCCGTCGTCTCGCCGAGACCGCGCGCACGCGGATCGTGGAGGCGATGCAGCAGGGATGAGCGCCGCCGCGAAATTTGCGTCGGTGGTCTGCATCGGGCTCCTCGCGGCTTGCGCGCACGGCGATGGATGGCATGCGAGCGCGATTGATCGAACCATGTCCATGTGCCGCCTGTTGTCGCCGGAGGGGGCCGAAGGCGATCTGGCGCAGCGCGATGGCGACGCCTGGTTCTGGTGGCAGGCCGAACGTGCCGCCGCGTCGCGCAGGCTCTGGAATCGCCGTGGCATCGATGCGCTGGAAGATCGGATCGCGATGACGACCGCCGCTCCGGATCGCGTTTGCCTCCAACGCGCGTTGCGCGAAGCGAAAGCGCGCCGAATCGAGCATTTCTGAGACGGCAGCGCCGTGACGTATGCTGGCCTCCCCACGTTGTCGCCGCGAGATGATCTCCACCTCCTCCTACCATCCGCCGCTCTGGTTGCGCAGCCCGCATCTGCAGTCGCTGCTCGCGACCAGTCCGCTGCGGCGCGCGCGCGGCGCGCTGCTGCTGCGGCGCAGCGGTGCGGTGAGCAAGCCGTATCTGGTCGACGGCGGCGAGGGCATCCGCCTGGAAGGCGTGCACAGCCGCATGCCCGGCGGCACGCCGCGCGGGTTGGCGCTGCTGCTGCACGGTTGGGAGGGCAGCGTCGAGTCCAGCTACATGCGGATGACCGCGGTGCATCTGCTGCGCGCGGGGTTCGAGGTGTTCCGGCTGAATTTCCGCGACCACGGCGACACCCATCACCTGAACCAGGCGCTGTTCCATTCGAATCGCATCGACGAAGTGGTGCACGCCGCGGTCGATGTGGCCAATCGGTTCCTCTCCGGCAGCGACCGGCCGATGGTGGTCGCGGGTTATTCGCTGGGCGGCAATTTCGCGCTGCGGGTGGCGCTGCGCGGGCGCGCGGCCGGGCTGCCGCTGGCGCGCGCGGCGGCGGTCTGCCCGCTGCTGGATCCGGCGGTGACCATGACCCGGATGGAAGAAGGGCTGCCGTTCTACATGCGTTATTTCGAGCGGCAGTGGCGCGATTCGCTGCGCCGCAAGCGCGACACCTTTCCCGAGTACTACGACTTCGACGACCGCGTGCTGCGGCTGCGGATGCGCGAGCTGACCCGCTGGATGGTGGAGCGGCACACCGACTTCGACACGCTCGACGATTACTTCAACGGTTACTCGGTCGCCGGTGAGCGCCTGGCCGCGCTGGACGTGCCGGTCGACCTGCTGACCTCGATCGACGATCCGGTGATTCCGGTCGCCGAATTCCACGCCCTGCGCCTGCCCGCGAACGGGCGGATCGAGATCGCCGCGCACGGTGGCCACTGCGGGTTTCTGGAAAGCGCGAAGCTGGACGGCTACGCCGAGCGCTGGGTGGCCGGCAAATTCGCGGACGCGCTGCCGGGCTGAACGGCCCGGCCGCTGCGGCCCCGGCGGTACAATCGCGGGTTCCGGGCCCCGGCCCCGCCGTTTCCGAGCCTTCATGCAAGACAAGATCATCGCCGCCCTCAAGCGCGGCGCCCACGCCGAAGCCCTGTCGCTGGCCCGCCTGGCCGTGGCCGAATCCTCCCACGACGCCTATGCCCACGCCCTGCTGGCCCATGCCGAGCGCGCGAACGGCGATGCCGCCGCCGCGCTGCATGCGATCGGCCGTGCGGTGCTGCTGGCGCCGGACGACGCGTCGATCCATTTCCAGCGCGTGGGTTTCCTGCTGAAGGAACACAGGCTGGACGAGGCCCAGGCCGCGCTCAAGCGCACGATCGATCTGGACCCGAACCAGTTCGAGGCTTACATCGTGCAGGCGCAGATGGCGATCGGCCGCGGCGAAATCGACGAAGCCGAACGCCTGCAGCGGTCGGCCGCGCGCCTGCAGCCCGATCATCCGTGGGTCAAGACGATCGAAGGCATGGTGGCGCTGCGTCGCGGCGACGGCGCGCGCGCGCAGGCGCTGCTGACCCGCGCGTCGGCGCAGGCGCCCGACGACCTGCAGGTGCTGTACGCGCTGGGCTTCGCGCATCTGCAGCAGCGCAGTTACGCGTTCGCCGAGCAGGTGTTCCGCCGCCTCATCGAACTCTCCGCCGACATGCGCAGCCTGCGCGGCCTGCTGGCGGACATCCTGCTGCAGCAGCAGCGTCCGGACGAGGCGCTGGAGGTGCTGCAGCCGCTGCTCGCCGATCCCGACAGCGCGACCCCGGCGCTGAAGCGCATGACCGCCGAACTGGAACTCGCGCTGGGCCGCCACGAGCGCGCCATCGCGCTGCTGCGCGAGTCGCTGGCCGAAGAGCCGCGCGACCCGCGCGCCTGGGGGTTGGCGACGGACATCTGGCGCCGCACCGGCGATCTCGACGACGCCCGCGCCCAGCTCGACGCCGCGCTGGCGAAGCATCCGGAAGGCGTGTCGCTGTGGCAGTTGCGGCTGGCGTTCGAGCCAGAGGCCGGCGACGGCGCGCAGGCGGTGGTCGATCGCTGGCTGGCGGCGCTGCCCGACAACGTCGTCGGCCTGGAAGCCGCGATGCATCTGCACGAAGCCCGCGGCGACGACGAAGCGGTGGCCGCGCTGGCGCAGCGCATCGTCGAACTCGAACCCGGCCGCACCAGCGCCGAGATGCGCCTGCTCGACCGTCTCGTCCGCGACCAGCCCGAGGCGGCGGTCGCCCACGTGCAGGGCCTGATCGCGCAGGCGCCGGACGACGCCAAGCGCGGCCTGATGCCGTGGCTGGGGTTCGCCCAGGATCGCGCCGGCCGCCACGGCGAGGCCGTGCTGACCTGGAACGCGGTGAACAGCGCGGAAGCCGCCGCGCGCTGGCCGCTGACCGCGCCCGGTCCCGCGGGCGGTCCGTGGCCCGAGGCCGCGACACCGGTGCCCGGCACGCCGCCGGTGGCGTATCTGTGGGGTGCGCCGGGATCGGGCGTGGAGAAGGTCGCCGCGGTGATCGGCCACGCCGGCTACCCGCTGCGCGCCGATCGCTTCGGCCCGAATCCGCCGCGCGACCCGCTGCAGAACCCCGACACGATCGCCGCGCTCAACGCCGGCACGCTGGCGCCGGACCGTCTGCTCGCGGAATGGCGCGCCGCGCTGCCCGCGCGCGGCGTGCAGGATGGGATGATCATCGACTGGCTGCCTTTCTGGGACAACGCGCTGCTGAAGATGCTGCGGCCGCTGCAGCCCGGCGCGATCGTGATGATCGCGCTGCGCGATCCCCGCGACATGCTGCTGGAATGGATGGCGTTCGGCAGCCCGGTGCCGTTCGGCCTGGCCTCGGCCAACGACGCCGCGCTGTGGATCGCGCGGCAACTGCAGCACGTGGTCGCGCTGCAGCGCGAACAGGCGCAGCCGCACAAGATCGTGCGCACCGACCACGCGCTGGCCGATGTCGAAGCCTTCGCCAGCGAGATCGGCGGCGGCCTCGGACTGGAGGAAATCCGCGTCCCGCCGGCCTCGATGTTCGGCCCGCAGCGGTTCGCCTTCGGCCACTGGCGCCACTACGCCCGCCCGTTGGCCGAGCCCTTCGCGCTGTTGTCCGAAGTGGCGCAGTCGCTGGGCTATCCGGCGGAGTGACCGGCGTTGCCGGCATCCGCATCGCCGGCATCGTTATCGTTATCGCATGACGCCACACGCCCCACGAAGGAGCACGACATGAAGATCGCCAGCAGCAGTTTCGAACACGGCCAGCGCATCCCCGCCGAATTCGCGATGGGCACGCCGGACGGATTCGGCGGCAACCGCAACCCGCAGTTGCGCTGGGACGACGCGCCGGCCGGCACGCGTTCCTTCGCGCTGCTGTGCATCGACACCGACGCGCCGACCGACGGCGCGCTGGTGGCCGATGGCGATACGCCGATTCCGGTGGACCACCCGCGCGGCGATTTCGTGCATTGGGTCCTCGTCGACATCCCGGCGGACGTGCGCGAACTCGCCGCCGGCAGCGGCAGCGACGGCGTCGTCGCGCGCGGCAAGGCCGCGCCCGCGGGGCCTGCCGGCGCGCGCCATGGCCTGAACGATTACACCGGCTGGTTCGCCGGCGATGCCGACATGGGCGGCGACTACCTCGGCTACGACGGCCCGTATCCGCCGGGCCACGATCTGCGCCTGCACCGCTATTTCTTCCGCGTGTTCGCGCTGGATGTCGAACGTCTCGACCTGCCGGCGCGCTTCGGCGCCGGCGATGTGTTCCGGGCCATGCACGGTCATGTGCTGGCCGAAGCGGCGACCTGGGGCACCTATTCGCTCAATGCTGCTGTGAAGGGCTGAGCCGGAGCGTGGCCGGCGCGCCCTGAGGCGCGCGCAAGCGGAGAGAATCCCGACCGACCGCCTGCCGCAGGGCGCGTCGAAGTCGACTCCGCGCCGCGGCGGCCGAATGCACCCGCAGGGCGTCGGCGGCGGTGCTTCCATGTCGCGATCCACCACGACGTTTGCCTCCGGATGCCCGTGGCGGCGCGACCGATTCCCGTCGCACGGGGCCTTGTGGACGCGTCGTGATCGACGCGGTGAATCTCTCGTTTTTCTCTCGCCGATCTCTTGCCCGAAAAAACCGTGACAGAGCCTGCGCTTTGACGCATCGCGGCCGCCCTAGACTCGCCGCGCGCTACGGGACGGGCCGGCCGTCCCGGCCGAGCAGGGACCAGGACCGCGATGTCAGAGAGAAGGCAGGCCGCCAGTTGGATCGCCGACGAGTACGGCGGTTCCTACCTCAACAACCCCGCCCAGCAGAACCGCGATCTGGCCGCCGCCAACGACATGGCGATCCTGATCCAGCGGATGGTCCGCGACCGTGGCGGCGGCGAGGCCGGCTATCGCCGCGCCGGCGAGCTGATCAACGAGACGCTGGACGAACTGCGGGGACGTGCCCCGTTCGGTTTCGTCACCCCGGCCTTCGCGTTGGGCACCACCCAGGTGTTGCTGGAAAAGGCCAACACGATGGACGGCCCGCAGTTCCTGCAATATCTGGAAGGCATCCGCGACCGCGACAATCCGCTGTTCTTCTGGCAGCGCACCACGCTCGACCCGCTGTTCGACGAAGTGAAGGAGCGCACCCGGGCCCACGTCGAAGAGGTCTACGGCCGCAGCACCTTCACCGTGTTCGACGCCCTGAAGGGGCAGCGCGGACCCATCGCCTTTTCCGCTGGCGCCGCCGACGCGGTGCTGGACGAAGTGGGCACCGGCGGGCGTTCGCTGATCCTGGGCGCGTCCAACCCGGTGGAGGCGGGGCGGCAGGCGGTGGACATGCTGCGCAACCTCGACCGCGTGCCGCAGGCCCTGCAGCAGCAGGTGCGCGAAGCCCAGCAACTGATTCAGGCGGCCGGGCTGGACGACTATCACAAGGGTTTCCTCACCGTGCGCGTGGCGTTCATCGCGCTCGACGCCGCCGACGTGGTCGAGGCCGGGCTGTCGATCGGCAATCTCGCCCGCCGCCTGCGCAACGGCGAGGTCCACAACATCGGCGACGCCATCCGCGCCCTGGACGAGGGCCCGCAGGTCATGCGCCAGCGCGGCCAGGCCGGCGACGCCAACGATCTGGCGGCCGGCGACGTGCCGGCGCGCACGCGTACGCCGACCGCCTCGCCGAGCGCCCAGGCGGCGACGCTCACCAACCAGCTGGTGGAGGGCCTGCCGGCGAACTACCGCGAGCCGTATCGTGAAGCCTTCACCCAACTGCTGCGCGCGAACAACTACGACACGCCGGAGGAGGTCGCCGGTTTCGCGCGCTGGCTGAACGACAATCCGAACCATGCCGTCACCCGGCAGTATCACGAGATCGCACAACAGACCATGCAGCAGCGGGTGGTCTCGGCGTATCCGGACCGGGTCGAGTTCGCCTACCAGCGTGCGCTGGACGACACGTTCCGCGATGCCGGGTTGACCACGCCGCAGCAACGCATGGGCTACATGGATGCGTTCAACGGCCCCAACGCCGCCGCCTTCCGCACAGCGCTGGACGAGCGCGCGCTGACCCACGTCGTCGACAATTCGCTGCGCCAGATCCCCGAGAACGTGCGCGACGCCTATCGCGGCAGTCTGGCCAGCATCCTGAGCGAGCAGGGCTATCTGGGCCAGGGACGCTTCGATCCCGACGGCGCGCAGCAATACATCAACAACCTCGCGGGCGCGCCGGGCGGGCCGTCGGCGATGGCGGTCCACAACCGCGCGATGAACATCGTGGTGAACGGCGCGGCCGACCGCTTGCCCGACGGGACCGAGGCCTACTACGCCCGCGCCTACCGCCAGACCTTCGAAGCCGAGAACATCCGCGACCCAAGCGCGGGGCAACGCTACATCGACAACCTCAATGCCGCACCGAACGGCCCGGCGATGCGTGCGGTGCACAACCGCGCGATCGGCGCCATCGTCGACGACGTGGTCGACAGCGTGCCGCAGAACCTGCAGCCGGCGTATGCGCGCGCGTTGCGGCTGTCGCTGGACGCCGCCGGCAAGGATTCGCCGCAGGAAGTGCTGGACTATGTCCGCAATCTCACTGATGGCCGCCAGGTGCAGTCGGTCGCCGCGCTGCACCAGCGCGCCTTCGACAGCGTGATGCAATCCGCGGTGTCCAGCATCGACGAGCCCTCGCGCGCGGCCTATGCGCAGGCGCTGCGCGAATCGCTCGACGCCGGCGGCCGCGGCCCGGCCCGCAACGCCGACGGCAGCCCGGCCTGGGACTACGGCAGCGTCGAACGTCTCCAGCAGTACGTGGTCGATCTGTCGGCCTCGCCGCAGACGATGCAGCGCATCCACGACCGTGCGGACGAACTCCTCGGTCGCAGCCGGACGCCCGACCAGACACCGCCGGTGCAGACGCCGCCGCAGGATCGTGTCGATCCGCCGAACAACACGCAGCCACCGGTGCAGACGCCGCCGCAGGACCGCGTCGATCCGCCGAACAACACGCAGCCGCCGGTGCAGACACCGCCGCAGGATCGCGTCGATCCGCCGAACAACAATCAACCGCCGACGCAGAATCCACCGCCGAATGACCGGCAGACGCCGGATCCCGACCAGCCCCGGCTCAATCCCTCCTCGCAGCCGAACGATCCGCTGTTGCCCTTCCATGCCGTCGAACGCGAGCAGCGCATGCGCGCGCCCGAGCCGCTGGTGGCGCCGAACGGACAGCGTTTCGACGTGATGGGCGTGGACGACGAAGGCCGCTTGCGCCTGCGCCCGGAAGGCCAGCGCGTGGAGGCGCTGCCGTCCGAAGCGATGTTCGAGATGCGGGCGACCACGCCGCAGGCGCTCGCGCAGTCGGGCAACGCGGTGATGTACGGGCGAGAACCGTGGCTGACCGCCGGCAGGAACGAGAACGGCATCGTCCTGCGCGATCCGCAGAACGCCGAGCGCACGACCGTGGTGCCGGACGCGCGGGCCGCCGAGATCTTCACCCCGGTCGGCCGCGAAGTGACCTATCAGGGCGAAACGCTGCGGTTCCAGGCGCTGCAGTCCCCTGGCTGGCAGCCCGGCGTGGATCGGCGCGGGTTCCAGCTGGTCGATCCCGACAATCCCGAGCGCACCGTGTTCGTGCCCGAGAACCGCGCGGTCGACATCCGGATGCGCTTGGGCGAAGACGGCGAGTACCGGTTCGGCGACGTGCGCCACGGCGTGATCCGGATGCGGCCGATGGAGCCCGACCGCGAGATCAGCATGCCGCTGCAGCCCGGCATGACCTTCGAAGCGCGCCTGCGCGACCGCGAGATGGAAGGCGCGTATCGCATCACCGTCGGCGACAACGGCGAGCTGACCGCGACCGGCCGCATCCGCAACGGCACCGAAGTCACCCAGCGCATCGAACCGTCCGACATCGCGCCGCGCTATGTCGACGTGCGCTCTCCCGATTTCAACGACAGCTTCCAGGTCGACAGCTTCATCCATCGCGAAGCCAACACCCGCAATCGCGCGATTTCGACCGAACCGACCGGCCTGCCGCTGCGCGATCCGGCGTTCGGCAATCTCGACGGTACGCCCAGCCCGCAGCTCGCGCTCGGCGCGCAGTCGTTGCAGACCCAGGCCGACTTCATCCGCCGCAACGCCGGCAATCTCGAACCCGGGCAGACCCCGAGCCTGACCGTGTTCAACATCGCCTTCAACAACCAGGGCGAAGCGCGCCAGGTGCTGGACGCGATGAGCGATTTCCGGCAGATGCATCCGAACGCGCCGATCCGGATCGTGGCCTATGAGCCGAGCTTCCGTTCGTTCGAGGGCAAGCCCGGTTTCGACGAACTGCAGCGGATCATCGAGCGCGACCGCATCCAGGTGGAGTTCTTCGGCCGCGATCCGTCGCAGCGCGAGGTGATCCACGCCAAGGGCGTGGCGGTGAACGACCAGGTGCTGTTCAGCACCGGCGCGGTGATCGATGGCTCCAGCCAGAAGGCCGACATCAGCGTGCCGCTGCCGCCGGAGGCCGCGCGCGCCTTCAACGCCTATCTCAACGAGGCGGTGATCGGCGACGCCAGCGTCGCCCGCCGTCAGGAGCTGACCGCCAACGCCGCGCGCGAAGGCGTGCTGATCAACGATCCTGAAGCGCGTCTGCCGTACATCGCGCGCGCCCAGGACGGCCTGATCCGCGGCGCCGAGCGCGAGCTCACGGTCAGCGTGAGCGAACTGCGCAATCCCGAGACCACGCGCGCGATCATCGAGCGCGCCGAGGCCGGCGTGAACGTGCAGGTGCAGTTCCGCGAGATGGATCCCGAGTCGCGGCGGCTGCTGGCCGAGGCCCAGCAGCGCCTGCCGAACCTGAAGGTCGAGGACGCGTCCGCGTGGCAGCCGCGCCCGCACTACAACGTCATCATCGCCGATCGCGAACAGGCCTACGTCGGCACTGCGTACCTGTGGCAGAACCAGCAGGACATGCTCCAGCACGGTCGATCGTTCGAGAACGGCGTGCTGCTGCAGGGCGACGCCGTGCAGCGCCTGCAGGCGCAGATGGAGGCGCTGCGGTCGCTGCAGCCGGCGAACCCCGGCCAGCGCCTGCTCAATCCCGCGCCGGACGACGCGCCCGACGTGGGCGTGCGGGTGCGCAACGAGACCACCGGCTCGATCTCGATCAGCGCGCCCGCCAACAGCAGCATCGGTGTGGACGTTCAGAACAGCACGACCGGCACGATCCAGACCGTCTCCGGCAGCGGCAACGTGCAGGTGAGCGGCAATCGCGAAACCCTCGGCACCGCGGCGACCACCGCGCCCGACGGCAACGGCAACGTCCAGGCGACCGACACGCCCGGCCTGCGCATCGAACTGCAGAACCCCGGCACGTCGGGTCGCACCGGCACCGACGTGCGCATCGACAACAGCACCGTGAACGGCGGCGTGCAGTCGATCATCGGCAACCAGAACATCCAGATCGACACCGGCGAAGCGCGGATCAATGGCGATCGTCGGCAGACGGTGAACGATGGCGACAACAACGTCCAGACCCAGAATCTCGGCGCCAACGTCACCGCCGGCAGCGTGACCCAGACCATCGACGGCCGTTCCGATTCGCGTCAGCAGATCGGCAACGATGTGTCGGTGACGGGTTCGCTGTCGTCGGTGCAGGGCGATCGCAATTCGGTGGTGCAGGGCGACGCAAATACCGTGCAGATCGGTGCGGGCAACAACGCCGTGGTCAACGGCGTTCGTGTCGAGACGCCGACGCCGGAGACCTCGAATCCGCAGCCGGTGGATGGCCGCCTCTCCGGCGGCGTGCAGAACAGCACGGTCAACGGCTCGGTGTCTGCCGTGCAGGGGAACCAGAACACGGTGGTCGAAGGCAATGGCAACACCGTGCGGATCGGTGCGGAGACAGGCAGCGAAGAACGCAAGGCGGTCTATGCCCCGGGGCGCGACGATCGCGACCTCCTCGCGGTCAGCGAAGACGATGGCGCGCATTTGAGGGGCCAAAGCGTCGCCTATACGCCGCGGTTCAGTACGCGTCACGATCTGACGGGCGAAGGCGGTGGCAGATACACCACCATCTCGGGACATGGCGTGCTCGAGACCGATTGGACAGTCGGTCCGGTCGGCAACAGCGTCCAGCGCGACACCTTCGTCGTGCCGGAAGGCGTGAACCTGCATTTCCTGGGTTTGCCCGGCGGCACGATCACCGACCGTCTCGGCCAGCGTGCGGACGTGGGCGGCGATCTCTCCGGCGTGCCGCTGCTCAAGCTCGGCGCCGGCGATACCGCGCCCGACATCCTGATCACGCCGGCGTTCGGCACCATCAACATCCAGGGCAATCCGATCACGGTCGACAACCCGCAGGGCGTGCGCCTGAGCCAGTTGATCCGCGATCACGATCTCAGCGGCAACATCGTCGTGTCCGCGTGTCTGCAGCAGTCGGTGTCGCAGGGCCAACGCGAACACTGGCAGGGCATCACCTTCGATCTGCCGGACCGCTATCCGAAGCCCGATCCGCCGGATCTGTCGAATCTGCCGCCGCGGCTGCCGATCGATCCCAACTTCCACACCCAGCATGGTCTGACCAACACGGGCGAAGGCACGTATACCGCCATCGGCGGCAACGCCGGGCTGTCGGGCGTCAATCCGTACACGCAACGGCCGTTCGCCGAGCAGACCTTCACCGTGCCCGAAGGCGTGACCGTGTACTTCCCGTCGCTGCCGGGCGGCAGCGTGCACAACCGCCTGGCCGAGGCCATCGAGAAGGGCGAGGATCTGAGCCGCATCCCGCTGCTCAAGGCCGGCGCCGGCAGCACCGCGCCGGACCCGCTGCTGCTGCCGGGCAATTACGAGGTGGCGGGCAACTTCGTGCGCATCACCGAGCGCGACGGGCAGCGCCTGAGCGAGGTGATCCAGGAACATGGCCTGACCGGCAACGTGGGGGTGGCCGGCGGCTTGCAGGGGCGCGACCGTCCGCACAGCAACGTGCTGTTCGACGTGCCCGAGCACTATCCCGACCGCGACGTGCGCGGCGGTACCCGCGGCGTCGACCTGACCATCGAGCAGGTGATCGGTCCGCAGTCGCGCAGCATCGACACGCCCATCCTGCCCCCGGCGAACGACAACCGGCAGTCGTCGCTGCCCGAGTCGGTCGCGCCGACGCAGACACCGCGCGAGCCCGGCCTCGACGACCCGCGTCATCCGAATCACACGATGTTCGCGAGCGCGCTGGATCGCATTCAGACGTTCGAGCGCGGGCGCGGCATCGACTCGGGAGACTTCGGACGCAATCTCGCCGGCGATCTGACCGTGCGTGCGGTCGAAGCCGGCCTGCCGCAGATCAGTCACGTCGCCTTCAACGCCGAGGGCACCCGCGCCTTCGCGGTGGATACGCAGAACCTCGACGCCGAATGGCGGCGTGTGGCCTACACCGACGTGGCCAGCGCTGGGCAGCAGTCGCTCGCCGCCAGCACCGAACGATTGCGCGAGTCGCAGGCCCAAGCGATGTTGCTGCAGCCGACGCCGCAGCCCACGCCCGACGAACAGGCGCGCAGCGGGGCGCGGATGGTTTGAACCACTCCGCGCCTCGCCCCGGGGCTTACAGCTGCATCGGTTTCGCTTCGAACACCAGCACCTGGCCGCCGTCGCCGGTCAGGCGCAGGCGGTAGGGCATCGGTTCCAGCAGTTCCGCCTGGAACGACTGGTTCATCAGTTCGACGAAGCTGCGGTCGGCGAGGTTCTTGTCGTCGGTGCACGACATGCGGGTGGCGATCGCGACGTCGAAGCGCATCCGCTTGCCCGACACGGTGTAGGTGCCGCGGATGGTGTTGCAGCCGCCGTTGGCGCTGATGCCCTCGCGGTCGAAGCTGATGTCGAAGGCGATGCCCGGTGCGCGCACCGCGGTCGCACCGTCGCCGCCGCTCGCCGACGCCAGGCGCCAGCCCCCGGTGTTGATCAGTTCGTCGCGATCCACGCGCAGGCTGCGTTCGCCGCCGCTGCCCGCTGCGGTGGCGTCGCCGGCGGCATCGCCGGCGGCCTCCGAAGCGGTTCCGGTGGTGGCGCCGGCATGCGCGCAGGCGGCGGTGGTCAGCATCAGGGCGGTGGCGATCATGGCGTTGCGGAGGCTCATCGTCGGATTCCGGAAGCGTAAGGAAGATACGGCGGGTGCGGCGGTCGCGCGGTTCAGGGCTGCACCATCTCGGATTCGATCGCGGTGTCCAGGATGTACGCGACCTGCGGCGCGTCGGCCGGTGCGTTGCGGATGGCGAAGCGTTTCACCCGCAGCACGGTGCGGATGCCGGGTTCGTGGGTGAAGCCTTCGATGCGGAGGCTGCCGGTCTGCCACGGCCCGGGTTCGCCGATGCGCAGCCCGTTCTCGTCGTAGCGCAGTTCGCGGGTCTGCAGGCAGGCGACGGTGTTCGGTGCCAGGCCCGGCCGGCACGGCTTCGTCTGCGGTGCGACTTCGAAGTAGACCGTCTCGCCCGCGCTGCCGTAGCGGGTTTCCGGCGTGGGTGCGCCGACGAAACGCAGCACGTCGCCGTTGGCGGCGGTCCACACCAGTTGCGGCGGGTCGCTTTCGCGCAGCGCGATGCGGGCGGCGCCCTGCAGGCGCAGCGAGATCGCGCCGTCGAGCGCCATGATCGGCGCGTCCAGGCAGGCCATCTTGGTCGAGATCAAACGCTCGACCCGGGCTTCGTCGCCGTCGAAGCGGATGGTGCCGGCCATCTGGTTGCAGGCGTTGAGCACCGCGATCCGGCCGTTCGCGATGTTGAACTGCAGCGGCTGTTCCGGACGCACCAGCAGGGCGTCGATGCGCTTGCCCTGCGCGTCGGTCGCCTCCTGCAGCCGCCAGTAATAGCCGGCGAGCGCATCGGTCGCGGTGGCGGCCGGCGGTGCGTCGTCGCCCACCCGCGCGGGGTCCGCGTGGGCGGCCTCGGGCGTGCGTGCGCAGGCGGCGAGGCTCAGCGTCAGCATGAGGGGCAACAGCAGAACGGGTCGGGTCATGTCGGGCTCCATGGGTGCAGGTGGCGCGCGCGCTGGCATGCGCGATGTCGAACACTTCCTTGCAACGTGCGGCGGGGCGATCGGGGGTTGCCGCCGCGGCGCCGTGAGGCCGCACCATACACCGGCCGGATGCGGTGTGCGTCCGGCCGCGCACGCGGCGTTCAGGCGGGGCGCGGCCGCAGCGCCAGCGCGATCCCGCCGGCGATCAGTCCCCAGAATGCCGAACCGATGCCCAGCGCCCACAGCCACGACGCGATCTCCGCTTCCGACGCGCCGAGCGACCGCGCGATGTCGCGGCGCAGATCGCGCCACCACGGGCCGCGTATCGCGCCCGCGGCTGCGCTGTCGGCGGCGGGCGCGGTCATTCGCCGGCGGGCAGGATCAGCAGCAGCGCCGCGCCGAGCGCGAAGCGATAGATCGCGAAGGCGGTGAAGCGGTGGCTCTGGATGTAGCGCAGCAGCCATTTCACGGCGACGAAGGCGGTGACGGCCGAAGCGACGAAGGCGACGGCGAGCGCGCTCCAGTCCTCGCCGCCCACATCGCCGTCCTTGTACAGGCTCAGCAACTCGTAGCCGGTGGCGGCGAACATCGTCGGAATGCCGACCAGGAAGGCGAATTCGGTGGCGGCCACGCGGTTGGTGGTGCCGGCGAGCAGGGCGACGAAGATCGTCGCGCCCGAGCGCGAAGTGCCGGGGAATACGCCGGCCACGACCTGCGCGATGCCGACCAGCACGGCCACGGTCCAGGTGATCGCCGCGCGTTCGCCGAGCGCGGCCGCGCGCTTCGCCGCGAAATGTTCGGCCAGCAGCATCCAGGCGCCGCCGAGGATCAACGCCCAGGCGATCGGCGTCACCTTCTCAGGCAGTTCCCAGCCCAGCGCCTTCACCGCGAGGCCGCCGACTGCGGTGACGCCGAACGCGACCGCGAGCTTGAAGGCGTAATCGAAGTTCTCCGGCTTGCGGAAACCGACCAGCAGGTTCCACAGGCGTTCGCGATAGATCGCCACGACCGCGAGGATCGCGCCGGCCTGGATCGCGACGTTGAACAGATCGCTGCGCGCGCCCAGCCAGTGTTGCGCGATGAGCAGATGCCCGGTGCTGGAGATCGGCAGGAATTCGGTGATGCCCTCGATGATGCCGAGGATCAGGGCGTTGAGCAGATCGGACATGCGGCGGCCGGAACGCGGAAACCGCCAGTGTATCCGACACCCCCGATCGCTCGGAGGTGTCGGGGACCGCGAAGCCGCGCGCGCCGTGCGCGCGGCGACGGCCGGGCGATGCGGTTCAGCGGCCGTAGGTGCCGGTATGCCACAGCGCCTGGCCGAGGTGGTTGTAGATCACCACGTTGCCGTCGTTCTGCACGCTGAGGAACGCGCCGTTGTTGCCGTTGGTGCCGGTGTACCAGACCGGCTGGCCGGCGCCGTTGTAGACGACGAGATGGCCGTCGGTCTGCATGTGCAGGGTGTGGCCGCTGCCGAAGACGCTGTTGTACCAGATGGCGCCGACGCCGGCCTGGTACAGCACCAGATGGCCGTCGCCCTGGATGACGAGGGTGAAGCGGCCGTCGCAGGACGTCACCGAGCCGCCGTTGGGCAGCACGCGTCCCGGATTCATGCGGCCGCAGGTCTGCACCGTCTGCAGCACCAGACCGTAGGCGTTGAGGATCGGCTGCAGCGGCTGATGGAAGGTCACCGGGCTGGCCAGCGAACAGTTCTCGTTGGTCTGCGGATTGAGCTGGCCGCCGGATGTGACGCCCTGCGCTTCGCCGCCCGGGGTGACGAACGAACCGCCGGAATCGCCGCCGCCGACGCAGGCGCTGGACTGGACCATGCCGTACACCGGGCCGACGCTGTAATTCACGGTGACGTTCTTCGCGGTGACGACGCCGCAGCGATAACCGGTGCGCGCGCCGGAGCGGCAGATCGCGCCGCCCACCGGGGTTTCGAGATTGCCGACCACGCTCAGCGTGCCGCCGGCGTAGTTGTTGACCAGCGGCTGGATCGTCCACGACGCGCTGGTGTTGCGCACCCAGGCGAAGTCGTTGCCCGGGAAGGTGGAACCGGCGAAGCTGCCGAGCGCCACGCCGTTGTTGCCGCTGACCGCGGTGCCGGCGGTGCCGCAATGGCCGGCGGTGACGAAGCCGGTGTTGCCGCCCTGGGTCACCGAAAAGCCGATCGAGCACCAGCTGTTCGGCACGTTGTAACGGTCGCCGCCGCGGATGTCGTACACCGGCTGCGGGCGTTCGCGCGACGTTTCGAAACGGACCAGCGCCGCGTCGATGCCGCTGGACGCGACGAAATCCGCGGCTGCGGCGGCGCCGTCCGGCGCGGTGGTGATCACCACGCGATTGGCGGGCAGATCGATCCGCCAGGCGTAGATGGCGCGATCGGTCGGGCGCAGTACGCCGACGCTCCGCGTCGTGCGCGTGCGGTTCAACGCCGACATCGCCGATTCCAGAGCCGCGAGGCTGTGCGCGACGACGCGGGTCTGCGCGCCCAGCGCGCGCGCCTTGCCGGCCTGCGCCTGTTGCGTGGTCGCGACCACGAAGCTGAATCCGCCGGCCGCATCGCGTTCCAGCCAGCTGCCGGCGTAGCTCGCGCCGAGCGCGCGGCGGGCTGCGTCCTGTTTGCGGGTGGCGAGGCGTTCGGTGTCGAGGTAACGCGGAAGTTCGCCGGCGCCGAGGCCGAGATCGCGTTGCAGCGCCTGACGCATGGCCGCGGACACCGCCAGGGCCGGATCGTCGGCCGCGAATGCGGACGTGGTCAGCAACGCGCCGAGTGCGAGGGCGAGACCGCGGGTGGCGGTGCGGGTGGGTGAGGGAAGGTGGATCCTGCGCATGAGACACTCCTTGTGTCGAACGGGGGAGACGGCCCGCGCGGGGGCGCGTGCCGGCCTGCGATGGATCCCGTACGCAATGCCGCGCGATGGCGGCCCGCCTGCGGTCCGTCGCATGGCGAACGCAGGCTAGCACCGGCGCATGACAGCGGCTTGCGACCGCGTCGGCGGCGACAGCCGCGATTCATTGCGATGAATCAGTACGGCTGTCCCAGCCGCAGGAACACCGCTTCCTCGCCTTCCTCGGCGAGGCCCAGGCCGAAATAGATCGGGCCGATCGGCGTGTCCAGCGCGCTGTAGACGCTGCCGCCGAAGATGGTGCGGTCGAAGGCGGGTTCCTGGCCGCGGCGCCACACCTGTCCGGCCTCCAGCGATCCGCCGACGAACAGCGGGTATTGCAGCAACTGCGCCAGCGGATAGTTGAACTGCAGCGTCGCCAGCGCCGAACCGGTGCCGCGCAGGCGGTCGATGCCGTAACCCGACAACCGGAACGGGCCGCCGAGCAGCGCCACGTCTTCGTAGGCGTTGCCGCGATGATCCTGCGCCTGCGCGCCGAACTGCCAGCGTCCGCCCAGCGCGGTGAAGGCGTACGACGCCTGCGCGCGGCTGGTGAAGCCTTCGCTGTCGGCATTGAGCATCGGCAGGTAGCGCGTGTGCCGCGCGTGCAGATACCAGCCCTTGCCGGGGAATTCGGCGTCGTCCTGGGTGTCGAGGGTGAAGTCGACATCCACGCCGGCGCTGGTGGCGGTGCGCGGAATGCCCGTGGGCTGCGAATCCACGCGCAGGTCGTAGTGATTGCGGCGCACGAACGGCGCCACCGAGACTTCGCCCCAGTGCGAAAGATTCAGGCCGATGCCGGCGCGCGCGTCCCAGCGGCTGTAGCGGTAATCGCCGGTGATGTTGGCGTCGTCGATCAGCGGCTGGTTTTCGCCGAGCCATTCCAGCGACGGGCGCACGAACGCGGTGCGCCGCATGTTCAACGGCTGGTTGAACTCGGCGAACGCGCGGTTGCGGTCGCCCAGCCGCGCTTCCAGCGACAGGTCGGCGCCGAAGCGATTGATCTCGCGTTTCCCGTAGCGCGCGCCGATCTGGTATTCGCCCTGGCCCTCGAAATCGTCCTGCATGAACAGCCCGAATTTCAGCGTGCCGTCCTCTTCCCAGCGCCGGCTGCGGGTGACGTAGGTCAGCACGCTGCCGCCGTTCTCGGCGGTGTCGACGGTGTAATAGGCGCGCGAGAATTCGCCGAGGCCGTAAAGCCGGCCCAGATCGTCTTCGATCTTCTTCGCGTCCACCGCGTCGCCCGGCTGCGCGGTGATGTGCGCGCGCACCGCCGCGTCGTCCACGGTCGAGGTGTTGACCAGCTCGACGCGTTCGATCGCGCCGATCGGTTTCAGTCGGGCCAGTCGCGCCTCGCGCCATGCGGCATAGGCCTGCGGCGAGACCTGCATGGCCTGCAATTGCGGCAGCGCCGCGACCGTCGCCGCTTCGCCCAGGGCCACGCCCTGATCCAGGCCGGCGGTGAAATCGGCCGAGCCCAGGTCGCCCAGTTCCGGGATGATCAGCACGTCGCCCGCGCCCAGTCGTTCGCGCTGACGCTTCGTTTCCTTGAGCATCAGCGCGGTGACCATCTGGTCGGTGATGCTGAAGGGGTCGAGCAGCTGTTCGCGCTTCTTCAGCGGTGCGGCGATGTCGACCGCGATGATCCGTTTCGCGCCCCAGGCCTGCGCGACTTCGACCGGCAGATTGAGCGAGACGCCGCCGTCGATCAGCGAGCGTTCGCCGTAGCTCACCGGCGCGAACGCGCCCGGTACCGCCATGCTCGCGCGCACCGCGTTGACCAGATCGCCCTGGTCCATCGCAACCGCTTCGCCGGTTTCCAGATCGGTGCCGATCGCGCGATACGGAATCGGCAGGTCGTCGAAGCGCGCGATGTTCGCGCTCGGCAACAGCGCCGCGCGCAGCGCCACCGCCAGCCGCTGGCCCTCGAACACCGAGGGCGGCACGCCGAGCTTGCCGTCGCGCAGACCGAAGCCGCCCTTGGCCAGGAAACTGCGGTCCTCGGCCTTGCGCCGCTGGGTGAAGGCGCGGCGGTCGATGCGGTCGGCGAACATCGTGTTCCAGTCCAGTGCGCGCAGCGCGGTTTCGATCTCGGTCGCGCTCATGCCGCTGGCGTACAGGCTGCCGACCACCGCGCCCATGCTGGTGCCGACGATGCAGTCGACCGGGATGCGCTCGCGCTCCAGCACCTTGATCACGCCGATGTGGGTCATGCCGCGCGCGCCGCCGCCGCTGAGCACCAGGCAGGTGTCGAATTCGGCGGCCCCCGCGGGCGCGGCGAAGGGCAGGAGGCACAGCAGGGCGAGCAAATGCAGGCGCATGGACGCGGATTTCCGGATCGTGGGGACGCGGGCGCCGGGCCCGCAGCGCGTCAGTCTACCGGTCCGCCCGTCGCGCCCGCACCGCATTGCGCGATGCCTGCCCGCACCGACGGATCGCGGGAGACACGAAATCCGTTTCGCACCGATCAGGTGCAAGCCGGGGTGCCGAGTTTGCTCGGATGTGGTGCGTCATGCCGGCGTTCGACGATCTCCGTCCTTCGAAATCAATGGCTTGCCGACTTTCCCGCGCTGGCACGCCCCTTGCAGAGAGAAGTGCATCCTTCTCACCCATCGGAGCTTCCGAAGATGTCCCTCGAGCACGTCGAAAAACTCATCAAGGACCACAAGGTCGAATTCGTGGACCTGCGCTTCACCGACATGCGCGGCGTGCAGCACCACGTCACCTTTCCGAAATCCATCGTCGAAGCCAGCCTGTTCGAAGACGGCAAGATGTTCGACGGCTCGTCGATCAGCGGCTGGAAGGGCATCAACGAGTCCGACATGATCCTGCTGCCGGACGCCGCGACCGCCTTCCTCGACCCGTTCACCGCCGATCCGACCCTGGTCCTGACCTGCGACATCCTCGACCCGGCGACCATGCAGGCCTACTCGCGCGATCCGCGCGGCGTCGCCAAGCGCGCCGAAGCCTTCCTCAAGGCCAGCGGCATCGCCGACCAGGCCTTCTTCGGCCCCGAACCCGAATTCTTCATCTTCGACAGCGTCCGCTTCGCCAACGAGATGGGCCACACCTTCTTCCACATCGATTCGGAAGAGGCCCACTGGAATTCCGGCCGCGAATACCAGGGCGGCAACACCGGCTACCGTCCGATGGTGAAGGGCGGCTACTTCCCGGTGGCCCCGCTCGATTCGCTGCACGACATCCGCGCCGAGATGTGCAAGACCCTGGAAGAAGCCGGCATCGAAGTCGAAGTGCACCACCACGAAGTGGCCAACGCCGGCCAGTGCGAGATCGGCACCAAGTTCAACACGCTGGTGCAGAAGGCCGACGAACTGCTGACGATGAAGTACATCATCAAGAACGTCGCGCACCGCAACGGCAAGACCGCGACCTTCATGCCCAAGCCCATCGTCGGCGACAACGGCAGCGGCATGCACGTGCACCAGTCGCTGGCCAAGGGCGGCGTGAACCTGTTCTCCGGCGACGGCTACGGCGGCCTGTCGCAGCTGGCGCTGTGGTACATCGGCGGCATCTTCAAGCACGCCCGCGCGATCAACGCCTTCGCCAACTCCACCACCAACAGCTACAAGCGTCTGGTGCCGGGCTTCGAAGCGCCGGTGATGCTGGCCTATTCGGCGCGCAACCGTTCGGCCTCGTGCCGCATCCCGTACGTCGCGAATCCGAAGGCGCGCCGCATCGAGATCCGCTTCCCCGATCCGATGAACTCCGGCTACCTCACCTTCGCCGCGCTGATGATGGCCGGCCTCGACGGCATCAAGAACCAGATCGATCCGGGTTCGCCCAGCGACAAGGACCTGTACGACCTGCCGCCGGAAGAGGAGAAGAACATCCCGACCGTGTGCCACAGCCTCGACCAGGCGCTGGAAGCGCTGGACAAGGACCGCGACTTCCTCAAGGCCGGCGGCGTGTTCTCCGACGACTTCATCGACGGTTACATCGCGCTGAAGATGCAGGAAGTCACCAAGTTCCGCGCGGCGACGCATCCGCTCGAATACCAGATGTACTACACGATCTGATGCGCGAATGGGACGCCATGTGTCGTCGCTTCGGGCCGGCGGATGTCCGGCCCGGCGCGGCGCGCCGGGCGTTCGGAAGGAATGCGCGGCGGTGCTGCGCGAGCATTCCTTCCTCACCCGCTCGAATACCAGATGTATTGCACGATCTGATGCGTCATCTCCCTCCCCCGCGTGCGGGGGAGGGTTGGGGTGGGGGCGACACGCCGTGATGATCGCGTGCGATGCCCACGGTAAAAACAGATCCCTCACATGCGTTCGGGATGACAGGGAAACGATGGACATCCGGATCGACGACCTCAGCGGGCCCGAGATCGCGCGGTTGCTGCAGGAACACCTCGACGAGATGTTCCTGCACTCGCCGCCGGAAAGCGTCCATGCGCTGGATCTGGAAAAGTTGCGTCGTCCGGAGATCACCTTCTGGACGGTCTGGAAGGACGGCGCATTGATGGGGTGCGGCGCGCTGAAGGCGCTGGACGCGTCGCATGGCGAGATCAAGTCCATGCGCACCGCCCGCGATCATCTGCGCAAGGGCGTCGCCGCGACGCTGATGCGGCACATCCTGCGGGTGGCGCGCGAACGCGGCTATCGGCGGTTGAGCCTCGAAACCGGATCGCCGGATGCGTTCCTGCCGGCGCGCGCGATGTACGAGCGCTTCGGCTTCGAGGAGTGCGGGCCCTTCGCCGATTACGTCGAAGACCCGTACAGCGTGTTCATGACGATCGAGCTGTAGTCGTCGATCTGCAGTGATCGACTTGCAGTCGTCGAACGCGCGGAAGCGGTAACGAAAGGAGCGGTGTCGCAGGGATGCGACGGAGAGTTGGCTAGACGAGGCACGGGAAACGCGGACGCAGCTTCCTTCCCCACGTCGGACTGCGCTGCGGTTCCCCCGGGACCCACGGTCCCCGCGCATCGTTCCCGGTCGGTTGCCGGGGCGATGCGCGGGGATGCGGGATTCATCCAGGGGCGCTGGCGCCACGGCGTCGGCGCTCATCCATCCACGGGGAGAGCGCATGAAACTGATCACCGCCATCATCCGGCCGTTCAAGCTCGACGAGGTGCGCGAAGCCTTGTCGGAGATGGGCGTGTCCGGCATCACCGTCACCGAGGTCAAGGGCTTCGGTCGACAGAAGGGACATACCGAGTTGTATCGCGGCGCGGAGTACGTCGTCGATTTCCTGCCCAAGATCAAGGTCGAGGTGGCGGTCGCGAGCGACCGGCTCGACGCCGCGATCGAGGCCATCCAGCAATCCGCGGGCACCGGGAAGATCGGCGACGGCAAGATTTTCGTCACCGCGCTGGAGCAGGTCATCCGCATCCGCACCGGCGAAGTCGGCGCGGACGCGCTCTAACCCTCACTCGGAGACCGTCCCATGTCTGGATTCCTGTCCGGGTCGAAGACCCATGCTGTTCCGAAACACGATGTTCCGAAGCCTGCTGCCCTGAAGTATGCCGCTGTGAAACGTGCCGCCCTGCTCGCGCTGCTGTTCGGCGCGATGACCTTCGGCACGACGCTCGTCGCGAGCGCACAGACCGCGCCGGCGACCGACGCCGTCGCCACCGAAGCGGCCGCACCCGCGGCCGATGCCCCCGCCGACGCGGCGCCGGCGACCGCGGAGGCCGTCGCACCCGCAACTGCCGAAGCGGCGCCTGCCAACGCCGCACCTGCTGAAGCCGCCGCGGCGGAAGCCCCGCCCGCGCCGACGCCCGACAAGGGCGACACCGCGTGGATTCTCGTCTGCTCCGCGCTGGTGATCTTCATGACCCTGCCCGGGCTGGCGCTGTTCTACGGCGGCCTGGTGCGCAGCAAGAACGTGCTGTCGATCCTCATGCAGTGTCTGGTGGTGTTCTCGCTGGTCGCGGTGCTGTGGGTGCTGTACGGCTACAGCCTCGCCTTCACCGAGAACAACGCCTTCATCGGCGGCGGCGCCAGATTGTTGGGTGCCGGCCTCAACGGTGCGCTGGGCGCGACCTTCACCAAGGGCGTGTACATCCCCGAGCTGGCGTTCTTCGTGTTCCAGGGCGCGTTCGCCTGCATCACCTGCGCCCTGATCGTCGGTGCCTTCGCCGAACGCGTGAAGTTCGCCGGCCTGCTGCTGTTCACGGTGATCTGGTTCACCTTCGCCTACGCCCCGATGGCGCACATGGTGTGGTTCTTCCCCGGTCCGGATGCCTTCACCGACACGGCCGCGGTCGAGGGCGTGCTGGCGAAGTCCGGTTATCTGTGGGCGAAGGGCGCGCTCGATTTCGCCGGCGGCACCGTGGTGCACATCAACGCCGCCATCGCCGGTCTGGTCGGCGCGTACGTGATCGGTCCGCGTCTGGGGTATCGCCGCGAAGCCATCCGCCCGCACAACCTCACCCAGACCATGGTCGGCGCCTCGATCCTGTGGTTCGGCTGGTTCGGCTTCAACGCCGGCTCCGCGCTGGAAGCCAACGGCGTGGCCGCGCTCGCGTTCGTCAACACCTTCCTCGCCACCGCCGCTGCGGTGCTGGTGTGGAGCGCGGTGGAATGGATCGCGCGCGGCAAGCCGTCGATGCTCGGCGGCGCCTCGGGTGCGGTCGCAGGTCTCGTGGCGATCACGCCCGCGGCGGGTCTCGTCGGTCTGATGGGCGCGCTCGCCATCGGTGCGATCGCCGGCCTCGTCTGCTTCTGGGGCGTGACCGGTCTGAAGAAGCTGCTGCGCGCCGACGATTCGCTCGACGTGTTCGGCGTGCACGGTGTCGGCGGCATCACCGGTGCGCTGCTCACCGGCGTGTTCGCGGCGCCGTCGCTGGGCGGTGCGGGCATCTGGGACTACGTCACCGAAACCGCGCTGGCCGACTACAGCATCGCCTCGCAGGTCTGGATCCAGTTCCAGGGCGTGGTGGTCACGGTGGTCCTCTCCGGTCTGGTCTCGCTGATCGCCTTCACCCTGGTGAAGTACACCATCGGTCTGCGCGTGAACGAGGACGCCGAGCGCGAAGGTCTCGATATCGCCTCGCACGGCGAAGCGGCGTACGAACACTGATCGTTCCCGGTGCATCCGCACGGACGAACGGCCCGGGAGACCGGGCCGTTCGTTTTCGGGCACCGCGACGCGTTTCGCCGTATGGCGTTCTTGCGTGCGCGCCGGCTGTCCTGCCGGGAGCGGTTATCGCAGATAGTCGGCGATGCCGACGTAACCGGTGCAGTCGCCATCGCCTTCCACGCCGGAGAACGCTTCGAGATCGTGGGAGAAGGCGGGGCCGCTGTAGACGTATCCCGAAGAGACGTTGGGATAGTTGCCGTATCCGAACTGCTGGTTCATGACGTTGGTCTGGTGATTCCAGGCGACGGCATAGGCGGACAACGCGCCCGAGCCATAGGGCACGCCCGGCGGCGTGCTCAGACTGCCGTTGGCGCTGGCGGCCGCACGGGCGTAGTAAAAGTTCAGGCCGCCACCGCCGTTGCTCATGTAGTACTCCGCGGTCGCGCTGACGTAGGCGGTGCCGCTGTACCAGATGCCCTGGCGGGTCGACCAGTTGTAGTGATAGCAGCTGATGCTGCCCACGTTGCTGGCCTTCGTGGCGACACCCGGATGCTGACGTTCGAATCGCTCGGCGGTCCGCTCCAGTCGCTTGATGCGGGATTTGATCTGCGCGCGTTCGCGCAACGACGCCGGTACGCGCGCGCGCAGCGCGGCGAGGTCGTAGGACAGGCCGGCTTCGCCCATCGTGATCGTCTTGCCGGCGAGCGGGCCCTTCGTCACGAGGTAGACGCCCGCATCGATGCGTTCGACGCTGTCGGCGTAATCGCGTGCGAACTGGTCTTCGCTTTCGATCCGGAAGCCGTTGGCCTTCGGCGTGTCGACGGCCAGCGCATTGCCGGCGAGGAGGAGGGAGGCGAGGGATGCTGCGAGTGAAATCTTCATGGTGTCGTGAAACTCCTGTGTGTCTGCATGGGTCGTGGCCCTCTCCGGGCCGTGCAGGCCCCCGCCGTGCGGCGGGGGCTTCACGGGTTTCAGCGTCGTGCGCAGACAAACAGGATCAGCCGAACAGGATCAGTTGAACAGGATCGGCCGAACAGGATCGGCCGAACAGGACCGGCTGAACACGATCGGCGCACCGCGATCAGAACACCCCGGTGCAGTCCGTCGTACCGGTCGTTTCGGCGCACAGTGCGGTATCGATCATTTCGGCGCCGAACCGGTTTCCGTAGTCGGATTCCTTGCCGATGTTGTAATCCAGCAGCCCCATCGACAGGCTGTTCGCCCACTGCTGCGGCAGAGCGATTCTGTAGACGACGCGATTGCCCGGTCCGATCACTTCCAGCACGGAGGAGACCTCATGCCTGGTGACGATCGGTGGGCCGATGATGATGGCGCCCCCGCTGCTGGTGGTTTCGGGATCCGGTCCGACCGGCAGGCTGATTTCCCCGAAGCCTTTCGGATCGATGTCTCCGACAGGCTCGACGGGATCGCCGACGACCTGCGCCCAGCGCAGACCGACGCGCGTGGCGTTTCCGCCCTGCTGCACGGGGATCGTCGCGACGACGTGCTCGAACACCGGCGGCCGCTGGCCCGATGCGATGTAGGGCACGCGCGTTTCGATCACTTCGAGCACGAGCCGGTCTTTTTCGGGCTGGGCCTTGCGGATGCGGTACATCGCGGAGACCGCATCCGGATCCTTGATGTCGTCGATCGCGTTCCAGCGGAATTCGAGCTGCGCGATATCGAGCCATTCGCCCGCTTCGATCATCGCCTGGTCGTCGACCGTGAAGGCGAGCGTGTAGCGGACGCCCAGATCCTGCTCCGTGTTGTAGCGCAGATCGGGCAGGGCGACCACGCCGAAGCCGGCACCATCGGGATAGGACGGCGTCAGCGAAACGCTGCCGCTGGCGGCATTGTCCCCGGGGATCGGCAGACGGTCGTGGCATTTGCCGTTTGTCGGGCTATCCGGAAAGGGGGAAGCCTGCGAATCGTCGTCCGCGGTCCAGCGCGCGAGTCCTCCGATCACGACCGGATTGCCCACCAGCGCGTGGAAGCCCTTGTACCAGTGGGGTGCGCCGGTCGATGCGGTGGGATTCGATCCGTCCAGGGGCACCAGTTCGAGCGGTTCGCGCGGGCAGGGCGGAAAGGCGTAAGCGGTCGGGACCCAGGCGAGGGCGAGCATGAGGGCCAGGGCAAGGCGACGTATGGGCATGGGGTACTCCGTGGATGTGATCGGGTGGTGCATGACGGAAGTGGTCGTGAGTCGATGGCGCGGACGGTGTCCTTGCGGCGCCCAAGTGAAGTCCTTGATGCTTCTCCTCGGCGAAAGGATGTGAACAGGATCACCTTTCGTCGTCGCTGCTCCCGAGACGGGCCCGGAGGTCGCGCAGGTCGCTCGCCAAGGGTTCCGGCAGCGGCTGCCCGAGCGTGCGCCAGAGCCCCGGGATGGCCGCGATCTCGTCCCTGGCCCGTGCGGGTTGCCCCAGGGCCAGGGCAGCGCGGGCCAGCGCCAGACGCAGGCCGCTCAGCCGCTCGGCGTCTTCGCGGTCTTCCGGGTTGCCAGGAGGATCGGAGACCACCTCCAGGCAGCGGCGGTGCCGCCCCAGCGCATTCAGGGTCTCGGCCCAGGTCCGTTCGAACAGGCGCACGTCGCCGTGATCGCGCGCGGTGGCCAGGCGTCCGATCCGCACCGCTTCGGCGAGATGCGGTTCGGCGAGATCCGGGCGTTCGCGCAGTTCGAGATAAAACGCCGCCATGTTGAATTCGGCGTAAGCGCGCGCCGACGAGATCGCCGGCAGCTTGGCGCGCTGGATCGCGTAGGCCTTCGCCATCAGCGCGTCTTGTTCCTCCGGCGCTTCGGTGAGTTCGATCTTCCAGACGTAGGCGCTCGCCGCTTCCAGCGAATCGCTGCCGTACAGCCGTTCCGCGGTCTGCCGCCACTGTTCCACCGCGGCCGTCTGCGCCGCGGGCGTGTCCTTGCGCCGCTTCGCCTCGCGCACGATCAACCGCAGCGCGCGGATCTGCAGCGCGGGCGCATGGCTGCGCAGCGCCGTGCGGTCGATGCCGTCGCAGATGCGGCGCGCGTCCTCGTTGCGTTTGACGTTGAGCAGCGCGTTGCCCAGATCCACCCGCAATTGCAGCGAAGCGGCCGGGGCCAGCGCATCGCCGTACTGCTGCCAGGCCGCTTCAAGGACGTCCGCCGCGCGGTTGAATTCGGAGCGGCGGACCAGCAGGCGTTCGTGCAGTCGGGCGATGTCGACCCGCGCTTCCGGGGTATCGGCCGATCGCGCCAGCGTCGCCAGCGCCGCGTCCAGCCGCGGGCTGTCTTCGTCCAGCGTCAGCGCGTTCGACAGCCGCAGTTTTCCGGCGCGCATCTGCACGTCGGCATCGGTCGCCGCGAGCGCATCGATCGCCTTCGCGTATCTGCGGAACGTCGCGTCGCTTTCGCGCAGCAGGCCCAGATTCGCGTCGCTCTCGGCCAGCAGCAGCGCCAGCTCTGCCTGCACGTCCTGTTGGCCCTCCAGTCCATCGAGGCGGCGTTTGCCGCGTTCCAGCAGATCGCGCGCCAGCAGCCCGCCGGTCTCCGCGCGTCCCGGGTCGGCCTGCTCGAAGGTGTCGCGCAGGAAACCGGCGACGGCGCGCGCGCGGTCGCGGTCGATCTCCGACCGCTGGCGCGCGCTTTCGGCGGCGTCGCGTTCGCGGCGCAGCGCTGCGGACTGCCACAGCGTCACCGCCAGCGCGCCGAGCACGCCGACGATCGCGACCGTGGACAGCGCCACCGCGAGCCGATGCCGCAGCAGGAATTTGCGACTGCGGTAAAGGCGGTCGCTCTGCGAGATCGAGATCGGATGTCCGGACAGCCAGGCGCGCAGGTCGCGGGTCAGATCGACGACATCGGTATAGCGCTCGGACGCGTCCTTGCGCAGGCAATGCGCCACGATCGCATCGAGTTCGCCGCGCAGCGCCTGCGCCGGTTGCGCATCGGCCAGCGCATGCCCCGCATCGCGTTCGCGCTGCACCGCATCGCTCATCTTCGGCGGCACGGTCTCCAGGATCGCGCGCTGCAGTTCCAGCGGCGGTCGCGATGGTCGTTCGAACGGCAGGAACCCGCACAGCAACTGATGCAGCAATGCGCCGAGCGCATAGACATCGGTACCGACGGTGATGCGTTCGCCCTGCAGTTGTTCCGGCGCCGCGGTCATCGGCGAGAAGAAGCGGTCGTGCGCGGCGGTGCCCGCCGCGGCGCTGGTCGTGGTCGACAGCGATTTGGCGATGCCGAAATCCAGCAACTTCAGGTGCCCGGCCTCGTCGACCAGGACGTTGTTGTCCTTCAGGTCGCGGTGGATCACCAGATTGCGGTGCGCCACCTGCACCGCTTCGCACAATTGCAGGAACAACGCGACGCGTTCGCGCAGACCGGTGCTGCGCCGTTCGCACCAGGCGCACAGGGGTTCGCCGGGCACGTATTCCATCGCCAGCCACGGCGTGCCGTCGGGCAGCTCGCCGCCGTCGAGGATGCTGCAGATGTTCGGATGCCGCAGTTGCGCCAGGATCCGGCGCTCCTGCGCGAAGCGCTCGCGCCCCGGCCCATCGGTCGCGAAGCGCGGCATGATCTTGATCGCGACCTGCTGCTCGAAACCCGTGCGGCGTTCGGCCAGATACACCACGCCCATGCCGCCGCGGCCGATCTGGCGCACCAGCCGGAACGCGCCGATGTCGCTGATGTCGCCGACCGGGTCGGGCAGCTCCGTCGCCAGCACGCTGCGCGCGGTATGGGTGCCGTAGGCCTCGTCGATCGCCAGCAGCCGGCGCAGCCGCGCGGCCATCGCCGGATCGTCGCGTTCCAGCGCCTTCAGCCGCTGCGCCTGCGCCTCGGGCTCCAATTCGCACAAGGTTTCGAACAGCTCGCCTTCGTCGATCGCGCCGTCGCCCCGCGGCTGCGTCGTCTCTTCAACCATCGTGCGCCGGCTCCGCGCCGAAATGATCGATCAGCCACGCACGCGCGTAGCGGTAGTGACGGATCACGGTCGCGCGCGAGAGATCCATCGCTTCGGCGATCTGTTCGTTGGTCAGGCCAGCGAAGAATTTCAGTTCCACCACCTGGGCCGCGGCCTCGTGTTTCTGCGCCAGCACGCTCAGCGCGGCGTCCACCGCAATCCAGTCCACCGAATCGTCGATCGAGGCCGACACATCGTTTTCGGCCTTTTCCAGGCGTTCGAACGGCAGCCCGCCGCCGCGTTTCTCGGCGCTGCGCCGGCGCAGATAATCGACCACGATGTTGCGCACGATCCGGGCCGCCAGCGCGTAGAAATGTTCGCGGTTGTTGAAGCGCCCCGGGAACTCGTGCATCAGCGCGATGTACGCGTCCTGGGCGAGATCCGAGGCCTGCAGGGTCAGTCCGCTGCGGCCCTGCAGCTGATGGGCGGCCAGCCGCTCAAGCTTCGGCCACAGCGCCGCGGCCAGCGCTTCCAGCTCGGGCTTGTCGACCGAGGTGCGCCGATTGATCAGATCGGTGAGGTTGGAAGGGGGGACCGCGGACATGTCGAGGACTCCGGCGTGGGCAGATCGAACGCCCCTCCCTGGCGTTGCGGCCACCGGTGCGGCGGCCGGCCGATCATATCGCGTCAGTCGGGGCTGGCGCCGAGCTCCCGCAGCAGGCCGTCGGCCCGCTCCACGTCCCGCAGCAGCCACAGCAGGTAGCGGATGTCCACGCTGATGTTCCGCGACACCGCCGGGTTGAAGCCGAAGTCCCCGGCCACGTTCTCCCAGACCCGGTCGAAGTTGATGCCCACCAGCCGGCCGCGGCCGTCGATCACCGGGCTGCCCGAGTTGCCGCCGCTGGTGTCGCCGTCGGCCAGGAAGTTCACCCGCTGCGCCCCGGCCCCGGGCGCCTGGGCCGCCCGGCGCACGGCCTCGGGCACGTCGAAGGGCTCGCGTCCGGTGTGCTTCTCCAGCACCCCGGCCAGGGTAGTGAACGGCGTGTAGGTCACGCCGTCGCGGGGCGCGTAGCCCTGCACGTGGGCGAAACTGATGCGCAGGGTGCCGTTGGCGTCGGGCGCGACCGGCTTGCCCGCATGCGCGGCCACCGCGCGCCGCCAGACCGGGCGATACAGCGCGGCGCGCGCGTTCCAGTCGCGCTCGCGTTCGCGCAGCGCGCGCAGGTCGCGGTTCCAGGCGATGCCGAACGCCAGCAGCGGATCCCTGCGCGCTTCCAGCGCTTCGGTCGATGCGCCCAGCAGCGCTTCGCGCGTGTCGATGTCCAGCAACGGCGACGCGGCGTACATCGCGTCGATGGCCGCGTCGATCTGCGCCGGACTCTTGCCGGCGAAATGCGCGTCGACCGCGGCGATGCGCTGGTCCGCCGGCAGCGCCAGCGCGCGCCGCACCAGTGCGGCGAACACGCGGCGGTCGGCGGCAGCGAAATAATTGCGCTGCTCGCTGCGCAGGCGATCGCGCAGCTTGCCCTGGTCGGCGTCGGTGAAGCCCGACGCGCGCGCGGCGTCCGGTTTCGCCCGCTCGATCGCGTTGTGCGCGAGCGTCGCGCCGAAGTACAGGCCCTTGGGCAGCGGCGGAATGCCGCCGGCCACGCTGTCGGTGCCCATCGGCACCAGATTCAGCAGGAAATCGCGCTCCCAGCTGCGCTCGCGTTCGGCCAGCACCGCGCGCAGGCCGTCGCGCGCGGCCACGGCGCCGGCGTGCGTTGCATTCGTCGCGGCCCATGCGGCCACCGCTTCGTCCTGTGCGCCTTGCTTGTCGACCATGCGCCCGCGATCCAGGCCCGCGATCTGGCCCTGCGCGTTCTTGTAGCGGTTGTGGATGCCCTTGAGATTCGCGGCGACCGCGATCTTGCCCGCCGCATCGTCGGCGCTGGCGCGTTCGAGGATCGCGATCCATTCGCCGAACAGATCTTCGCGACGCACGAAGAAACGTTCGCGACGTTCGCGCATTTCCTCGGCGATCAGCGCGCGCCAGGTCACGCCGGGATAGCCCAGTACCATCACGAAATCGCCTTCGTCCAGGCCGTCCTTCGCGATCGGGAAGAAGAATTCCGGCGCATACGGGCGATTGGTCTCCGCGCGATCCGCGGGCCGCCCGTCCGCGCCGACGTAGGCGCGGGCGATGGCGAAATCGCCGGTGTGCCGCGGCCACGACCAGTTGTCGATCTCGCCGCCGTATTCGCCGATCGCGCGCGGCGGCGCGTACACCAGGCGGATGTCGCGCAGTTCGATCGATTCGATCAGGGTGTAGGTCACGCCGTCGTCGAACGCCGCGACCTTGCACTTCGTGTCCGGCTGGCGCTGGCATTCGCTCACCAGCGCCTTCTGTTTCGCATCGATCGCCCGCAGCCGCGCTGCGGGGTCGGCGCCGGCGGGCACCGCCGCCAGCACCTGCGCGGTGACATCGGTGAAGCGCTTCGGAATTTCCACCCGCGTGGTGCTGCCGGGCAATTCCTCGGCCTGCGTGCGCGCGAGAAACCCATGGGTGATCAGATCGCGCGCCGGCGTGCTGTGTTCCTGCACCACGCCGAACAGGCAGTGATGATTGGTGACGATCAGCCCGGTGTCGGAGACGAAGGCGCCGGTGCAACCGGAGATGCTGACCGCGCCGGTCAGCAGGCCGGTGCCGCGGGTGTCGTCCCACAGCGCCGACGGCGGCAGTTTCAAACCTTGGCGTTTGAGCCAGCGCGCATCGATGTCGAGCACCTGTGCGGGCGTCCATTTGCCGTCCAGCGCGTACGCGGGCACGGCGGCGAACAGGACAGGGAGGGCGAAGGCGGCGAGGGCGAGCGGGCGGCGCGTGCGCGACGCAGAGGGCAGGGTCGGGTTCATGCCGCGAGTGTAGTGGTGGCCGTCGGGGCCGCCAATGCCGCCCGGGGCGACGCGCGGCCTACTCGGCGGGCTTGCTCTCGGCCGGGGCCTTGCCCGCGGGCTTGCGCGCGCCGGTGGCGGCCGGCGTCGGCGCCAGCGGAATCGTGCGCAGCATCGGCGTGTTGCCCAGCACTTCGATCCGCCCGCCGGTACGCTCGAACTCGGCCAGATCGTCGGCGATCTGATCGTGGGTCAGCGCGCTGCGGCGTTCTTCCTTGGTCGCGCGGAAGAGATTGCGGGCGGCGGGTTTCGCCGCCTGCGCCGGGACGGGCTCGGCGGTCGGTGCGGCGGTCGGCGGGGTTTTCTTTTCGGTCATCGGTGGGCCTCGACGCAAGCGCGTCAACAGAATGGCGTCAACAGTTCGGAGTCAGCACAGCAGCGTGATCTCGACCGGTCGCGCCGCGCGTCGCGCTTCGGCGCGCACATCGAGGCAATACGGGCCGGCCATCTTGAATTTGCGGCAGATCGCAGGTCGCGTGTCGTAGATGCCGCAATTCATCTTCGAACCGTCCAGCGCGACGCACCAGCCGTCGTCGTCGCGCGCCATCACCCGCACGCCCTGTTCGTTGAATTCGCTCAGGTGCGAAGGGATCGAATCTTCCTCGAACAGCACCACCGTCAACCGGCAGCACAGTGCATCGCAGCGACTGCAGTGCACCTGCTTTTCCTTCGGCGGCGGTGCGGTCGACAACGGCGTCGGCACTGCGTTCATGCGTTCGCCGCCCGCGCGATGCGCCGGTAATGCAGCACCTTGCCGCGATACGGCGGCGGATCTTCATCGTTCATCGGGCAGGCGGAGGTTTCCAGCGCGAAACCCAATTCGCCCAGCAACCGCGTGAAGCGGCCGCTGTTGCCGCGGCCCGGATCGGTCACCAGCACTTCGGCCACCGGATACGCATGCCGCGTCACCACCTCGCACAGACGCTCGGCCTGGCCGCGTTCGTACAGCACGTCGCTGGCGATGATCGCATCGAAATGTCCCAGCGCCGGCAGCGCTTCGTCCCAGCGCAGTTGCCGGTAATGCAGCGCCGGCAAACCGTTCAGCGCCGCGTTGTAGGCGAGGAAGGGCTCCGCCAGCGGATGGATGTCGCTGGCCACGACATCGGCGCCGCGCCGTTGCAGCACCAGACTCGCCAGGCCGATGCCGCAGCCGAGTTCGAGAATGCGCTTGCCGCCGATGTCGAAACGATGCATCGCCTGCGCCAGCAGGCGCCCGGACGGCCACGATTGCCCGAACAGACTCCACTGCGCCGGCGAAATGCCCAGCCGCTCGCCGTGCCCGTCGGGATCGGCGAACTGCTGCAGATCGCTGAGCACGCGCAGGCGATACGGAAATCCGCCGACGGCGTGGGTGACTTGGCGTGTGTGATAACCCGGCATGGATGCTCCCGGAGGACGACGCCCCGAAAGGAGCGGTCACGCAGATGAGGGAGCGGAACGACCGGATGCGGACTCCGACTCGGGATCGGCGTGCGATCGGGATTCGGATACGGGCGCGACGCGCGAATGCAGCGCTGGCGCCGCCATCCTACGCCATCCGCCCCCATCGCGCGCGGGCCGCCGCGTTCAGCTTCGCGGATTTCGCCGCCAACGCCCGCGAAAAGCCGCCACCGCGCATGCATGCAACATGCAGGCTGGCGCCGAGCCACAGGACGTAGGCTGGCGCTGAGCAACCGATCGTAGGTTGGCGCTGAGCAACGGATCGTAGGCTGGCGCTGAGCGCAGCGAAGCCCAGCATCCCGCGCCGCCATCAAACAACGACCACCACCCCACGGTAGAGCGGCCTTCAGGCCGCTGGTGCTTTGACGGGGTGTTGTGTGATGTGGTGTGTGAGCGTGCCTATCTAGGGGAGTGAAATGTTGATGGGGGGGTGGGTTGGAGAGTAAGTTTCGACGGGCTGGTTTCGACCCAAAGCGGACGCTGTAAGGTGGTGGTGAGGCCCGCCCTGCGTGCTTGCTACTACATCGACACAATCGTTGGAAGAAGTGCATGAGTGACTGGGAAAGGCCACCCTCAAGGACAAAGCGAAAAAAAAGGCCACAGGTGGGCGGCACTAAGCCCGGCAGGAACGATCCCTGCCCGTGTGGAAGTGGCAAGAAGTTCAAGCGCTGCCACGGCGGCCCTAATGCCGACTACGAAGAGATGATCTCGCGAGGCGCCGCAGAGGCTCAGCGCAAGGCCGAGATCCATTGGATACAGCAGCAGCGACAGCAAGGTCTCGGCCGCCCCATCATCGCCGCCCAGACTGCTGACAAGCGGATCGTGACGGTGGGCCATCGTCTATTTCAGGGCGCATGGCCAACCTTCCATGACTTCCTTTACAGCTACATCTTCGATGTTCTAGAGCACGATTGGTTCAACGCCCAGGCGCAGTCGGAACAAAGCGAACGCCACCCAATCATCGAGTGGCATGAAAGGCTTCTGGCGGTGTCCAAAGCTGCCAACCTTACGCCCGGCGAGACGCGGCACACATTCATGACCGGAGCAATCAGCGCATTTCTGACCTTGGCATATGACCTTTACACCCTTGAACACAACAACGATCAAGCTCGCACCCCTGAGCTGCGGAAATCACTGATTGGTCGCTTGAAAAGCCCAGATCAGTTCGTCGGGGTGCGTTATGAAATTCGTGTCGCGGCCATGCTGTTGCGAGCCGGATTCGATCTCGAATGGGAAGATGAGACGGATCGCCGATCCAAGCATGTGGAATACACTGCCACCTATCCGCGCACAGGCAAGGCATTTGGCGTTGAATGTAAGATCCGAAATCAGGATGCTACGAAGAAGTCTAACCAGCACCTTGGCAAGTTCGCTGGGCTAGTGAGCGATGCGCTGAGGAAGGCAACGCCACATGACCGTTTGATCTTCGTTGATCTGAACACGCAGGCCTATCCTTATGTGCCTGGCGGCCCGAATGATTGGCGGACGATCAGCATCAATGCACTGCGGAAGTTTGAGGGCCAACCCAACGCAGCGGCCTTGCCGCCTGCCGTGGTGTTCATCACCAATTACCCAGACCATCACCACCTGGATAGTGAGGTTCCCGATGCGGGAGCCACCGTCGAGGGATTCAGGGTCGACGACTATCGGACCGGCCAGCTGCTGACGTTGCCGCAGAAGATTGAGATGCGCGCACGTAATCCTGAGATTGAAGCGCTCTTGGCGTCGATCCAAGAACATATCGATGTCCCCTCCACGTTTGAAGGGGAAATTCCCGGGCTTCCCTCTAACCGCCTGCTGATCGGGCATCGCTACCAGATGGATGACGGCGCGGTGGGCACCTTGGAGGACGCGTGTGTCAACGAGACAAACGGAGAGGTCGCGTTGATCATTAATCGGGACGAAGGCGGCAGGGCGATCTATACCAACCAGCTCTCACCGGAGGAATTCGCTGCTTGGAAGCGCTATCCAGAGACCTTTTTCGGGCAGATCCGCCAACGACCGGATCCGATCAATGATCCAATTGAGCTTTACGACAGATTGAAAGCTACTTACGCCCGCACTCCGAAGGAAAAGCTACTTCAATTCATGGGGGAACATGGCGCCAGCTTTGCCACGCTTACGCAGCCCGAGCTGCTGGACGTCTATGTGCAAGGCATGGTGAACTCTGTGATGCAGCGGGCGGGGCCACAAGAAGTCCCGGTGCATATCCAACGAATGAAGCCGCCGCCGAAAAGATCCGATTAGGTAGCAAGTAGCCCGGGTAAGCGAAGCGCACCCGGGATGAACAACGATCGATCCCCGGGTGCGGCCTGCGGCCTTACCCGGGCTACGGGAAATCGGTATTCAACGTGCGCTGCAAGTCGCGAATAGACACCACAGACCAAGCAAGACAACCAAATGCGCCGTATCGTGCGGAAAAGCATCGATTCTGACTTGGCTCGTTCATACAACGCGTTGCGGCCAAGAAACCGGTGCGCCAAGGCCGCACCCTATTTCTTGGCATTCACCACGTCTGTCACCAGTGTCGGCAGTTGCCACGCGCCGCCGGGGAAGCCCTTGCACTGGCCGGTGGTCATTTCGCCGGTGGCGACGAAGGTCTTGCCGTCCCAGGTCCATTCCTGCGAGCCCCAGCAGTCGCCCATGCCGCGGCCCTTGTGCGAGGCGGACAGGGCGCCGTCTTCGTAGCCGTTGGCCTGTTCGGTGACGAATTCGGGCTTGAACGGCGGCGTGTCGTCGACGATCCAGTAGCCGTCGCCGGCGTTGTAGGCGGCGAGCCAGCAGCGGGTGGAGACCAGCAGTTTCGTTTTCGTCAGGCGGGCGATCTCCAGCGGCTGCACGTCGTTCTCGTCGAAGAGGTCCATGCAGTCGTCGGCGTCGCTGGCGCGGCGCAGGGCGGCGCGCAGCGCGTCGCCGTGGCGATCGAGGAAACCGGCGTCGGTGGGCTTGGGCGGATGCGGCGTGGCGGCGCGCACCACCGGCGCGGGCAGCGCCGGCAGCACGTCGGATTCGCTGCGCTTGCCGGGGCGGCGCAGCGCGCCGGGCGTGCCGAGGCGGCCCTGCACTTCGTCCATCTTCAACAACACCGCGGACGCGCCGCGGTCGGAGAGCGTCCAGGTGTGCTTGCCGGCGTTGAATTCGATGCGGGTGTCGCGCGCCAGCGCCTTCAGCAGCGCGGCGACCTGTGCGGGCGTGAGGTCGGCGACGGTGTCGGTCTGCTGCATCGCGACGCTGCCGTGCGCGCGGCCATCGATGGACAGCGCCAGCCGGAATTGTTTCGGCAAGTCCCCGAGGAGGGTTTCGTCCCAGTCGTCGGCCAGCGCGACCTGGCCGGTGACCGCGGTGCCGGGCCCGGCCTTGCGGGTGAGCAGCACGCTGACCGGTGCGCTGGCGTCTTCGTCCTGATAGCCGGCCGCGCGGCAGGTGCGGGTGTTGTCGCAGACCAGTTCCCAGTCCTCATGCTCGAAGTTCACCGCTTCGGCGCCGGCGTGAGTGCCGGCGAACAGGGGTGCGGCGAACGCCAGCAGGCAGCTGGACAGCGCGGCAGCGGGGCGAGCGAGGGACATGACGATGCGACCTGTGCGTGGGGGATGCACAGGATAGCCAATCGATGCGCCGTGGCGCCCGGACTCCGAATCGAGCCAGGAAACACCTCTGTGGGAGCGACGGAAGTCGCGACGGTCCACGGACAGTCTTGACCAGCCTTCGGCTGTTGAAGGTCTGCAATCCGTCGCGACTTCCGTCGCTCCCACAGGGGCTCCGGTGACGGGCCGGGGCGCTCCCCCGATGTGTCGGAGCATCAGCCGCCGAGAGGCGCTAGAACACCAGCGTCTCGCCCGGCTGCAGGTCGAAGTTTTGGCCGAGCGTCTTCGCTTCGCCGTTGACCTGATCGGTGCGCGTGCCCTGCAGTTCGGTGGGCACAGGGAAGGTCGCGGGTTTCGCGGGATCGAGGTTGATCACCACCCAGGCATCGCCCGCGGGTGAAGACGCATGCAGTACCCACACATCGGGCGCGGCGACCGGGTAGTAGCGCAGTTCAGTCGGCTGCTTCAGTTCCGGATTGGCGTTGCGCACGGCGAGCAGGCGCTGGTAGTGCCGATACAGCGAGTTCGGGTCCGCCTGCTGCGCGGCGACGGAGTGGCCCTGGCCCTGCTGCTGTTTCCAGTATTTGGCCCACCACGCGCCCTGATCGCCGCGATACCCGCGCGGTGCGGGCAGATCGATCCAGGTCTTGCCGGTGGCGTTGAAGCCGGCGCCCTTGTCTTCGGTCCACTGCATCGGCGCGCGGCGGTAGCGGTCTTCGCCGGTCTTGTACTGCGACATGCCGATTTCTTCGCCGTAGTAGAGATAGGCGGTGCCGGGCGAGGTGAGCAGCAGGCCGGCGGCGAGTCTGGCCTTCGCGGCGTCGCCGCCCAGCGTATGCATGATCCGGTTCTGATCGTGATTGGTCAGGAACGGCGCGAAATAGCCCATCGGCGCGGCGTCGGCGCGCTGCTTGAGGTTCGCCCAGAGGCTGTCGCGCTTGCGGCTGACGTCGGTGTCGCTGACGGTGCCGAAGTCGGCGCGGCGTTCGCTGTCGGGATTCAGGATCGCGATGACGATGTTGCCGAAATCGAAGTCGAACACCGAATCGAGGCCGCGGCCGCCGTTGCGGTAGCGACCGCCGGTCTCCAGCGACGCCCAGGCTTCGCCGACCAGCAGCGCGTCGGGATTGATCGCCTTCACCTTCTTCGCGAACGCGGTCCAGTAATCGATGGTGGCCGGTGTGTCGGCCTGCTGCGCCAGCGGGCCGTCCTCGATCGCGTAGCGCACGGCGTCGAGCCGGAAACCGTCGACGCCCTTCTTCAGCCAGAATGCGGCCACGGCGTCGAGTTCGTTGACCACCGCGGGGTTGCGCAGGTTGAGGTCCGGCTGCGAATTGCCGAAGGCGCCGTAGTAGTACGCGCGGCGCTGTTCGTTCCAGTGCCACACCGCTTCCGGGTTCGGCTGGTTCGACCACGCCTGGCCCCAGCCGTCGGGACGCGTGCTGCGCCAGATGAAGGCGTCCTCGTAGCCCTTCACTTTCTTCGCCGAGGCGAGGAACCACGGGTGCTGGTCGGACACGTGGTTGAGCACGAGGTCGAGGATGACCTTCATGTCGCGCTTGTGCGCTTCGGCGATGAAGCGCTCGAAGTCGGCCATCGTGCCGTAGTCGCGCTCGACCGCGTAGAAATCCTGGAAGTCGTAGCCGTGATACGACGGCGCTTCGAACACCGGCGTCAGCCAGATCGCATCGACGCCGAGCGCCTTGAGATCGTCGAGCTTCGCGGTCATGCCGTTGAAATCGCCGTTGCCGTCGCCGTCGGAATCCTGGAACGAGCGCGGCCAGATCTCATAGACGGTGGCGCCGTGCCACCAGCGCGGCGCGGTTTCGGCTTCGAGCTGCAGCGTTTCGAAGCGCAGTGTCGGCGTGCGCGCGTGACTGTCGCCGGCAACGCCGAGCAGGAGGGTGGCGCAGCACAGCAGCGGAGCGAGGAGATTCACGGAAAGACTCTCGGATGCGACGTTGGCCGCACCATGCCACGCGGCGGTGGCGGCTGCCAGAGTCGTTCGTCCGGATGAATTCGTTTGCATCCGCGTGCGCATGCGCGTCGCGTCTTCGCTGCGCTGCAGCATGCGCGTCGTTCAGTGCGCCGCGGGTTGCGGGTCGCGCCACACCATGTAGACGTTCGCGCGCGCGTAGTGCGAGTCGGGCTTGAGCGACGGCTGGTGCTCGAAGCCCATGCTTTCGTACAGCCGCACCGCGGGGGTGAGTTTGCTGTTGGTTTCGAGGAACAGCCGGCGGCCGCCGCGACGGCGGAATTCGTCGATCGCCGCTTCCATCAGCGCGCGGCCGATGCCCAGGCCCTGGCGCGATTCGTCGACCGCCATCTTGGTCAGTTCGTAGACGCCGTCCGCGCCGTCGTCCGCGTCGGCATCGGGCATCAGCGCGCAGGTGCCGACGACGTCGTCGCCCAGCATCGCGAACAGGATCGTGCCGCCGGGCTGGAGGATTTCGGTTTCCGGGTTCGACAGCACGCGGTGGTCGATTTCCTCGACGTAGAAATATTTCCGGAGCCAAGCTTCGTTGAGCCGGTAGAAATGCGCGCGCAGCGCCGGCGCGAACGGCACGATCCGCAGGGCGTTGCGGTCGCTGGCGGCGGCGCGCGCGACGATGTCGGCGGCGAGCGACGGCGTGAGCGCGCGCTCGAAGGTCGCGAGCGTATGCAGCAGGTCGATGCCGTGTTCGCGGCAATGCGCGGCGAAGAGGTCTTCGATCGCGCGCCACAGCGGCTTGGCCGTGCGCAGCGCGGTTTCCGCGCGCGCGGTCAGGGCCAGCCGGCGGCGGCGCTTGTCGGCGGGATCGAGCTGCACCGACAGCCAGCCCTGTTCGGTGAGCCGGTCGGCGAGCTGGCTCACCGCGGAGTGGGTCTGGCCGACGGCGTCGGCGATCTCGCCGACGGTCTGCGGGCCGCGGTCGTGGAGGATGCGCAGCAGCGGCAGCCAGCGGCCCTGGATCTCCAGGCCGGTCAGCCGGTAGACCTCGTCGGCGGTGGCGTAGAGGCGGTCGCTGACGGCGCGCATGCGGCTGCCGAGGGCGACGAGGCCGAGCTGGGCGATGTAGTCCATGGTATTCGACGGAAGTTATGTAACGACTAACGTAATTGATTGACCGTGCGGGTGCAAGCCGTCGCGTCTCGTCGCCAAGTCGTTTCAAGTCATTGATTGGAAATGAATCGATGTCCGAAATCGATGGCCGAGGCCGGCGTGGGCCAATCCTCCGACGCGCGTCCGCGCCGCCCGTGCCGGCCTCGAAGTGAATTCCCCCTAAACAACTTTGCCCTGCGCTGGAACAGCGATGTAACTCGGGCCAATGCGCCCACGCCTTTCACGGATCTGTTTCGAGGAATCACGCATGGTCGCTGTCTTCACGGGAAGTGGTCTGGGTCTGTACAACACGTCGTACACCCAGCTTGGATTCGCCACCGGCGGCAACGCCGGCATCGGCCAGAGCCGCGAAAGCCAGTACGTCAATCTGGCGACCGGCAATCTCGTCCTGCAGGACCTCGACGAAAGCCTGGTGGCGCGTGGCCTCAGCGCCGCATTCCTGCGCACCTACAACAGCCGCGGCGTGGTCGCCGGCACCGGCCAGGACGGTTGGGTCACCGGGTTCGAGCGCAACCTGACGCTCACCGGCACGCTCAACGCGGTCGGCAGCACCATGACCCTGACCACCGGCGACGGCCAGAGCGTGGTCTTCACGTACTCGGGCACGGCCAACAACTACACCACCACCGGCGGCGACGGCGCGCACGATTCCCTCGTGTGGGACGGCACCAATCTGGTGTGGACCTATACCGAGGGCAGCACCCGGCGCGAAGAGCGCTATGCTGACCACGCCAACGCCACGCTCAAGGGCCGCCTGCTCTGGATCCGCAATCTGCGGACCGACGGCACCAATCCCGCGCGTTACGACGTGCTCTACGACGCGAACAATCGCGTCTCCCAGGTGCGCGCCGTCGACGGCGGCGGCACCAACGCCGATTCGCTGATCTTCGCCTACAACACCGCCGGCCAGCTGGCGTCGGTGAGCACCCGCGAAGGCGGCACGACCCGCGTGCAGGTGACCTACGGTTACGAAAACGCCGACGGCAGCGGCCGCCTGTCGTGGGTGCAGACCGATCTGACGCCCGAGATCACCACCGACAACACCTGGGACGCCACCACCGCCGCGAACAACGACGGCAAGCGCTTCCGCACGTCGTACACCTACGTCAGCACGACCGTGAGCGATCTGCGCATCGCCAGCGTGAGCACCAGCGACGGCGTCAACGTCGCCTACACCTACGAAGCCGACGGTGCCGGCGGTTTCCGGGTGAAGACGGTGACCCGCGGCGGCGCCGGCGACGGCTCCACGCAGACGACCACCTTCGTCTACAACGCCAATTCGACCGACGTCATCGACGGCGCCGGCCGCACCTGGACCTACGAATACGACGCCAACCGCCAGTTGATCGGCGTGCTGGAACCGGCCGTGGACGGCCTGCGCCAGAAGACCAGCTACACCTACGATGCCTCGGGCAATCTGATCCGCGTCAGCCAGGCCGCGACCGCCGGCGGCACCGCGGTGCTCGACACCGTGTTCCGTTACGACGCGAACGGCAACCGCACCCTGCAGCGCGATCTGCTGGGCAACACTATCGCCTGGACCTACAGCACCGCGAACCAGGTCACGGCCGAAACCCGCTACACCGTCGCCGACGCCGACGGCCTCGATCCGAACCACACCGGCACCACCAATCTCCCGTCCGGCGCGCTGACCACCCGCTACATCTACGACAGCCGCAACCGCGTGCGCTTCGTCGTCAACGCGGCCGGCGAAGTGCGCGAACTCACCTACGCGACCACCGGCAACGGCATCGGTCAGGTCGCGAGCGAGCGCACTTACCTCGGCGCCACCTACAGCGGCACCTATACCGAAGCGGCGCTCAACACCTGGGCCACCGACGCGGTGGCGCTGCGCAAGTCGAACAGCGCGCTGACCGTCTATGGTTACGACGCCAAGGGCCGGGTCTCGCAGACCGAAACCTATGCGACCGTCAGCGCCGACGTGAACGGCACCGGCGTGCTCGATGCCGCCACCGATCTGGTGCGCTACACCTACGACGCGCAGGGTCTGCTGCGCCAGAAGATCGCGGTGCGCGGCAGCGGCCGCACGCTGGCCGGCGCCGCGCCGACGACCAGCGAGATCGTCGATTACGTCTACGACGGCATGGGCCGCCTGCTCAGCCAGCTCAGCCGCGCCGCCGCCACCACGGCGATGCCGGACGCGCGCATCGATCCGACCGGCTACGCCACCTGGCTGGCCGCGAACGACGCCACGACGCTGCTCACCGCCTACGCCTACGTCGATTCCGCGAATCAGATCCGGGTCGACTTCGACGGTGGCGCCACCCGCACCGCGACCCACAACCGCGCCGGAGCGGTGGTGAGCGCGAGCGATGCCGGCCTGGTCGGCGGCAGTCTCGTCACCCGCACCACCCAGAACTTCTACGACGCCAGCGGGCGACTGCGCGCCAGTCAGGACGCCGCCGGCGGGCGGACGTATTACTTCTACGATGCGGCTGGCCGGCTGTCGTCGGTGGTCGATCCCACCGGCGCGGTGGCGCGCACGGTCTACGACGGCGTCGGCCGCGGCGTGCAGACCGTCGCCTACGCGATCCGGGTGAACACCACCGGCTGGATCTCCGGCAGCACCGTCGTCAAGGACACGCTGATCTTCGCGGCCACCGCACCGGCGCTCACCGGCAGCCAGGCTTGGGTCCAGACCGATGCCGCCAACGATCGCAACGGCTACCGCACCTACGACAACGGCGGCCGCATCGCGACCGAAACCGACGCCGCCGGATTGCTGACCACCTACGCCTACGACGGCGCCAACCGCCTGCTGTCGACCACGCTCAGCAAGCCCGGCGATGCCACGGTGACGCCGCGCGTGCAGCGGATGTTCTACGACAACGCCGACCGCGTGGTCGGCACGCTCGATGCCGAAGGCTCTCTGGTCGAGGCGATCTACGATGCCGGCGGTCGCCTGATCCGCAGCGTGCGTTACGCCACGCCGACCAGCGTCGCGCTGCGCGCGACCGGGACCCTCGCGGCCCTGCGTCCCGTCGCGCCCAATCCCGCCGACCAGACCACGCGCTATTTCTACGACGCGCGCGGCCAGCAGATCGGCATCCTCAACGCCGAAGGTTATCTCACCGAATTCGTCTACGACGAGGCCGCGAACCAGCGCGCGGTGAAGGCCTACGCCAAGCAGTTGACCGGCCTGAGCGGCAGCGAAACCTTCGTCGCGCTGCGCACCAGCGCCACCACCGGCGCACCGACGGAAGCGTTCCGCCTGACCCAGCGCAGCTTCAATGCGCTGGGCCAGGTCGCGACCGAGCTGAATCACGAGGGCACGGTCACCAACTACATCTACGATGAAGCCGGGCGTCTGGTGAAGACCCAGAGCGCCGCCGGCACCAGCGAGGTGCGCGAAGGCAATCGCCGTTACGACGTGTTCGGCAATCTCATCGGCGAACTCGCCGGCGAGGGCTCCACCCGCCTGCTCGGCGGCATGACCGAAACGCAGATCGACGCGATCTACGCCCAGTACGGTGTGCGCCACAGCTACGACCTCGTCGGTCGCCGCACCGAAAGCATCGACGCCGCCGGCAACAAGACCTGGTATTTTTACGACGCCGCCGGCCGCCAGACCTTCGTGGTCCGCGGCGTGCACGACGCGTCCAACGTGCAGAACGCGTGGGGCGAAGTCGTCGAGACGCGCTACAACGCGTTCGGACAGGCATCCGACGCCATCGTCTACACCGGACGGATCACGCTTGCGGTCGCCGGCAGTCGCGCCAGCGCGCAGAGCGCGATCCAGGCGCTGACCTTCAACGCCACGACCGACAGCCGCATCCAGTTGCGCTACGACCGCCGCGGCCAGCTCAGCGAGCGGATCGACGCCGAGAACTACCGCACGCTGTACACCTACACTGCGTTCGGCGAAGTGCGCACCCAGCAGGATCTGGAGCTCGACAACAGCGTCCGCCGCACGGTCACGAATACCTACGACGGCCGCGGCCTGCTGACCGGGCAGAACGAAGCCGGCGGCACCCTGAGTCGCAGCATCGGCGTGATCTACGACGCCTTCGGCCGCGCGACCACGCGTACGGACGCGCGCAACAACACGATGACGATCGCCTACGACCGCCTCGGTCGCGTGCTGTCGCAGACCGCGAACAATGTCAGCGGCCGCAACGAAAGCGTGTCGACGACGTACGACGCCTTCGATCGCGTGGTCACGCAGACCGATGCGCTGGGCCGCATCACCAACTACGTGCACAGCGACAGCGCGCGCAGCATCACCGTGACCACGCCGGAAGGCGTGTCCGCGACCACCGTCTCCAACCGCTTCGGCCAGGCGCTGACGCTGACGCAGACGCTGCCCGACGGCACCGTCGCCACCACGACCACCACCTACAACAAGGACGGCCAGGTCGATACCGTCGTCGACGCGCTGAACCGCACCGTCGTCGACAACACCTACGATGCGCGCGGGTTGCTGACATCGACCGTCGACGCCAGCGGTCGCCGCGTCGACTACAGCTACGACGCCGCCGGCCGCACGCTGACCCGTCGCGAAGATCCGACCGGCCTGAATCTGACCACCACCTGGACCTACGACGGCCAGGGCCGCCAGCTCACCGTCACCGACGCGAGCAACGTGCGCACGTCGTTGATCTACGACCGCAAGGGCAATCTGATCGAAGCGGTGCTGGACCCGAACGGGCTGGCGCTGCGCACCACCTACACCTGGGATCGCGACGGCCGCCAGCTGACGATGACCCAGGGCGCCGGCACCGCCGCGGCGACTACCGTGGCCTATGCCTACGACGCCTTCGGCCGTCGCGTGACCGAGACGGTGTCCCCCGGTGCGCTGAACCTGATCACCACCTACGTCTACGACGCCAGCGACAACGTCGTTCGCAAGACCGACGCCAGCAACCGTACCACCCGCTACAGCTACGACGCCGCGAACCGCATGCGCTTCAGCGTCGACGACGCCGGTGGCGTCAGCGAAGTGGTGTACGACGCGGCCGGTCGCGCGACGATGACCCGCAGCTACGCGAAGGTCGCGACGATCACCGGGTTGCCGCTCGCGCCGACCGAAGCGGAGATGTCCGCGCTCGTCGCCGCGCAGACGCTGGCGAACGACGCGCAGGATGAGGTGAACTACCGGATCTACGATCGCGACGGCCGTCTGGTGATGACCGTCGACGGCACCGGCGGCGTCATCGAGATCGACTACGACAGCGCCGGCCGCAAGGTGCTGGAACGGCGCTATGCCCAGCCCGCCGCGCTGAGCGCGTCGCTGCGCACGCAGCTCGCCGCGGGCACCGCCACCATCGACACGGTGCGCGCGCTGGCCGGTGCGAACGCGGCCAAGGACGTACAGATCCGTTTCGTTTACGACGCGGCCGGTCAGGTCGTGTTCGTGCTCGATGCCATCGGCGCGGTCACCCGCAACTGGTACGACGCCGCCGGCCGTGTGGTCGCGACGCGCCGTTACGCCACCACGGTGAACTTCGCGTCGGTCGGCGACGCCACCAGCGTCGCCGCGCTGCAGGCGCTGGTGGTCGAGGCCGCCACCGACCTCGGCGAATACCGCGTGTACGATGCGGCCGGACGGGTGATCCATCTGGTCGATCTCGCCGGCACCCTGCAGCAGATCGGTTACGACGGCGCCGGACGCATGGCCGTCACCCGCACCTACGCGGCGCCGTTCGCGATCACCACGACACTGCGCGACGCGCTGCGTGCGGGCACCGCCACGGCCGCCGATTTCTCCGCTTTCGCCACCGCCAACGAAGCCGCCGCGCGCGCGCAGGCGCTGGTCTACGACAGCGCCGGCCGCCAGCGCTACACGATCCTCCGCTCCGCCGCCGGCATCGCCGAAGTCGCCGAAACCCAGTACGACGCCGCCGGCCGCGTGACGGCGCAGGTGCGCTACGGCGTCAACATCGCGTTCGGCACGAGCTATACCGAAACCGGCGTCGGCAACGCGCTCAACGCCGCGCTGAGCAGCGATCAACTCATCCGCGCGACCCAGATCCGCAGCCAGCGCTACGTCTACGACACCGCCGGCCGCCAGCGCTTCATGCTCGACGCGACCGGGGCGCTCGCCGAGTGGCGCTACGACGGCGCCGGCCGGGTCACGGACGCCATCGCCTACGGGCAACGTCCGCCGGCGACCACCACGACCGAGACCGGCCTGTCGGCCTGGGCCAATGCCCAGCCCGCGGTCGACGTGCGCCGCACGCGTTCGGCCTACGACGCCGCCGGTCGCCTGCAGGTCAAGACCGACGCCAACAATCGCACCGAAAGCTATACCTACGACGCCGCCGACCGGATGCTGACCCGCACCGATCGCAACAATGCGGTCTGGACCTATCAGTACGACGCCGCGGGTCGCCGCACCGCCGAACTCAGTCCGCAGGTCGCGGTGACCAGCGTCGACGCCGCCGGCAACGTTTCCACCGCCAATCGCGCGATCGCCACCCGTTACACCTACGATGCGTTCGGCAACGTGCTCACCCGCGTCGACAACGCCGACGCGCCGGTCACCGCCGACCGCCGCACCACCCGCTACGTCTACGACAACCGCGGCTACCAGGTCAGCACGATCTTCCCGGATGCCGGCGCCTACAACGTGACCACCAACGCGCTGGAAGCCACCGGCGTGCAGGCCACGATCGAGATCACCTACAACGCGCTGGGCCAGGCGGTCGTCCAGAAGGACGTGCGCAACTTCTACAGCTACAAGGCCTACGACGCCGCCGGCCGTGTCGCCTACGAAGTCGACCAGGAAGGCTACGCCACCCGTTACACCTACAACGCCTTCGGCGAAGTGGAATCGCTGCGTCGCTACGCGACCGTCACGAACACCGGCGCGATCGCCGGCTGGTCGCAGGGCCAGTCGCTGAGCATGGCGCAGCTGCAGACCGCGGGCGTGCTGACCGCCGGCGCCAACGATCGCGTCATCGACACCGTGTACACCCTGCTGGGCCGCAAGGCGACGGTCACGCAGTCCTCGATCACCTACTACCGCGCCGACGGCAGCGCCGCCACCGGCTCGCCGGTCAAGACCTTCGACTACAACGCCTTCGGCGATCTCACGCTGGAATCCGATCTCATCGAAGGTGTGCCGGGTACCGGCGGCGCCGTGTGGGCGACCGCCACCCGCTATTACGACGCGCTCGGCCGCAACACGATGACCGTGGATGCGATGGGCTACGTCACCAAGACCGAATACAACGCCACCGGCGAAGCGACCGAGACCATCGAATACGCGCGTGCGCTGACCGGCACGCCGAATCCGGCCTCGCGTCCGGGCCTGCCGGCGCCGGGCGACGCCGCCATCGGCTACGACCGCATCACCCGTTGGGGTTACGACGCGCTCGGCCGCAAGATCAGCGAAACCTCGGTGCGCCAGTATCGCCGCGTCGACGGCAGCACCGGCAGCCGCGACGTGGTCGCGACGTACGGTTACGACCATGAAGGCCGGGTCACCTCGATCAGCGACGACACCGGCACCACCAGCACCGTCTACGACGCCATCGGCCGCGCCGTTTCGGTGCAGGAAGCCGCGCGCAGCGTGCTGGTGCAGTCGGTCGACGGCCTGCTGGGCACCAGCGCCAGCCGCGATCTCACCACCGGCCTGATCTACGAGCAGCGTTCGCCGTTCACGACCATGGGCTACGACGCCTTCGGCAACGCGGTGGTGGTGCGCCGCTACGCCAACGGCAAGGACGGCGCCAATGCCGCGGTCGCCGACGATACCCGCGACCAGGTGCAGCTGCTGCGCTACGACTGGCAGGGCCGCGCGGTGTGGGAACGCAACGCCACCGGCGCCACGGTGACGCGCCGTTACGATGCGGCCGACAACGTGACCGAAGTGCGCTACACCCTGCAGGGCAACAACGGCCGTTCGGCCGTGGTGGTGTCGACCAACACCTACGACAAGACCGGTCGCCAGCTCAGCAACCGCACCGACCGCGAGCTGATGCTCAGCGGCGTCTATCAGAGCACGGTCGTCGACAGCGGCGAGACCGTGGTCTACAACGCGTTCGGCGAGATCACCCAGAAGACCCAGTACGGCCTTACCGGCACGCTGATCTACGGTTACGACACCGCCGGGCGGCTGACATCCTCCAACGAAAGCGGCGCCACCCGCAGCTACGGTTACAACCTCGCCGGGCACCTGGTGCGCAGCGCGCAGAACGCGTATCTCAGCGCAGCCGAAGGCGTGATCTCCGCGGTCACCGTCTCGCGCGTCGACAAGCTGGGCCGCACCCTGGAAGTGACGCTGCCGTCGCATACCGCGGTCACCTCGACCACCAGCAGCATCACCCAGACCGTGGATCGCTGGGGCAATGTCGTGCGCATCATCGACGCGCGCGGCTACCAGACCGATTACGAATACAACAGCCTCAACCAGCTGGTGCGCGAGATCCGGCCGCTGGTGAAGGTGGTGTCCGAGAACGGCGGCGTGACCTGGCAGCGCCCGGTCAACGAGCGCTATTACGATGCCCTCGGCCGTCTGGTCGCCACCCGCGACGCCAACGGCAACCTGCGCGCGAACGAATACGACCAGACCGGTCGCCTGACCGTGGCCAAGGACGCCTTCGGCAACGCCACCCGCTTCGCCTACGACATCTTCGGCAACCAGCGCATCACCCAGAACGCGCTGGGCTATCTGTCGTTCAAGGAATACGACCGCGTCGGCCGCGTCGTCGCGATCGGCGATTACCTGCCGTCCGCCAGCGGCAGCACCCGCAACAAGGCCGTGCTGCAGAGCTACGTGCTGAACGAGAACGGCGACCGCATCCAGGTCACCAACGCGCTCACCCAGACCGCGCGCTACGACTACGACAGCCGCAACCAGCTGATCCGCAGCCAGACCGCGGTCGGCGTGGTGATGGATTACGCCTACGACGCGGGCGCCCGCAAGATCCGCGAAAGCAACGCGTACTCCACCACCTCCGGCTCGCTGACCGACCGCGACGGCGAGAGCGTCCGCATCAACGAGGCGACCTGGGACTACGACGTCTTCGGGCGCACGATCGACCACAACAACCTCAGCGGCCGCGACAGCAATTACGCCTACGACGCGACGTCGGGCCAGCTGACCTCGGAAACCGCCGCGGGCGGCTTCGGCATCACCACCGGCAACGGCACCAAGACCGTCAGCTATTACGCCAACGGTCGCATCCGTCAGGTGGTCGAGGGCAGCACGACCTATCGCTACGAATACGACGCCACCGGCAACCGCACGATGGAAGAGGTGATCACCTCCGACATCTACGGCCTGTCGGTGCACACCGTCACCCGCACCACCTACGACAGCAACAACCGCGTCGAGCGCGTCACCCAGCACGACCAGCTGTTGAACAAGCGCATCTTCGACCTGATCACCGAGTACGACGCCAACGGCAACCGCCGCCACGTCAGCGCGGTCTCGGGTTACGGCCCGAACGTCGACGGCATCGTGGTGACCAACGCCGCGCCGGTGGTGATCCGCGCGGTCGAGGATCGCACGGTCCGCAAGGGCCTCACCTCGCAGTTCCGTCTGCTGTTCACCGACATTTTCCGCGACGCCGAACAGGATGCGCTGAGCCTGACCATCGCCAAGAGCGACGGCAGCGCGCTGCCGGCCTGGCTGGTCGCCACCCGCGATCCGGACACCGGCGAGATCGTTTTCACCGCGAATCCGGGCGCCGGTCTGGCCGACCAGGACATCGTGGTGCGCCTCACCGCGACCGAAACCGCGAACCCCGCGAACACCACCAGCACCACCTTCGTGGTGCGCGTGCGCACCAATACCGCGCCGACCCTGGTGCAGCCGGGCGACGTGGCCGTGCGGGTCAAGACCAATCAGCCCTGGAACAAGGATCTGGTCGCGAGCGAGCATTTCCGCGACGCCGATGTCGGCGACGTGCTGGCGCTGAGCATCGAGAATCAGGCCTCGCTGCCGTCGTGGCTGACCGTCGACGCCAGCAATCCCGATGCGATCCGCCTCAGTGGCACGCCGACGACGTCGGGCACGTTCACCGTGCGCCTGCGCGCGACCGATCAGCAGGGCGCCTACATCGTCAAGCAGTTCGTGATCACCACCGCGCCGAACGCGGCGCCGCAGGTGGTCGCGGTGCCGCAGCCGGTCGACGCGATCCTCACCCGCCAGTTCGAATGGACGCGCCCGCTCGCCAACGTCTTCACCGACGCCGAAGGCGACCGCATGCAGGTGACCGCGCGCCTGTCCGACGGCAGCGCATTGCCGGCGTGGATGTCGTTCCAGTATCTGTACGACCAGGCGACGCCGGAGATCGTGTTCTCGGGCAACGTGCCGGCCGACGAAGTGAACGGCCGCGTCTACAACGTGGTGATGACCGCCACCGACGTCGATGGCGCGTCCACGTCCACCACGCTGGTGGTCCGCGTGTTCGCGAACCGCGCGCCGGCCCCGACCGGCGGCACGCAGACGCTGCCGCCGCTGCGCGTCAACGACAACTACAGCCAGACCTTCGCGATCTCGAGCTTCTTCAGCGATCCCGAGAACGACGGCCTGAACCTCACCACGATCTGGCCGAACGGTTCGACCCTGCCGCAGTGGCTGCGGATGAACGTCGACTACGCGGCGGGCACGGTCACCTTCTCCGGCCGGCCGAACACCAACGCCCAGGCCGGCACGCTGACCTTCGATGTGCGCGCCACCGACATCGCCGGTCTCACCGGTACCAAGTCGTTCTCGATCACGATCGGTACCGATACCGCGCCGGCGCGGACCGCGGTCGCACTGGCGGATCGCACGCTCAGCATCGGGCGCAGCTTCAGCTACACGATTCCGGACGGCCTGTTCGCGGATGCGGACAGCGACAGTTTCACCCTGAACGCGCAGATGGTGACCCAGTACACCGAGTCGTACTGGGAAGACACCATGCCGCCGACGTGGGTCACGTACAACTGGGTGGAATACGCACCGCTGCCGGCATGGATGACCTTCAATGCGGCCACGCGGACCTTCAGCGGCGTCGTGCCCGCCGGCCAGGCGGCCGGGCAGATCTCGATCCGGGTCAAGGCGACCGACAGCCGCGGCCAGGTGAGCGCGGCGAACGAACAGTTCGTCGGCGGCGCGGGCAATACCGCCGACGGCGACATCGTTTTCAACCTGCAGCCGTGGGTGAACAGCGCGCCGGTCTACAACGGCGGCCTGACCAATCCGACCCTGGTGCATGGCGGCGCGGTGAACGTTCCGCTGCCGGGCGGTGCGTTCACCGAGCCGGACGGCGATGCGCTGAGCTACAGCGCGCAGGTGCTGATCGGCAGCACGTGGACGAACATCAGCGCGATCGGGCTGAGCATCAACAGCACGACCGGCCAGATCACCGGCACGGCGAGCAACCTGACCCAGGCGAGCTACAGCGCGCGGATCGTGGCCAGCGACGGTTCGCTGACCGGCACCGGCACGTTCACCTTCAACGTGACCAACACGCCGCCGACGGCGGGCACGATTCCGGCGCAGACGGCGGGCCGCAACCAGGCGTTCAACTTCAACGTCGCCGGCTATTTCAGCGACGTGAATTCGAACCCGCTGACGTTCACCGCCAGCGGCCTGCCGGCGGGCCTGAGCATCAGCACCGCCGGTCTGATCAGCGGTACCACCACGGTGGCGCTGGGCAACTACACGGTGACGGTGACGGCGAACGACGGTCGCGGCGGCACGGTCAACGCCAGCTTCACGCTGACCGTCGCCAATTCGGCGCCGGTGGCGCCGACGATCAACAATCAGACCGCAACCGCGGGCGTGGCGTGGAGCTTCACCGCGCCTGCGTTCACCGATCCCAACGGCGATGCGCTGACCTACACGGCGTCGGGCCTGCCGGGCTGGATGACCTTCAACGCCACCACCCGCGTCTTCAGCGGCATGCCCGGTGTCGTCGGCAGCTGGTCGATCACGCTCACCGCCACCGACACTGCGGGCGCCACCGCCAGCCGCACCTTCACGGTGACCACGCCGAGCACGCCGCCGGTCTATACCCCGGGCTCGCTGGCCAACCAGACCGCGCAGCCGTCGCAGGCGTTCACGTACGTCATTCCGGCCAACACCTTCACCGATCCGAACGGCGACACGCTGACGTACAGCGCCGACGGCAACGGTGCCGCACTGCCGTCGTGGCTGAGCTTCAACGCCGCCACCCGCACCTTCAGCGGTACGCCGACCGCGGCCGGCACCTGGACCATCCGCGTGCTCGCGTCCGACGGCACCAACCAGGTCGGTGCGACCTTCACCATCACCACGCCGAACGCCGGGCCGGCCTACAACGGCACGCTGCCCAGCCGCGGCGCAACGGTGAACACGCCGGTGTCCTGGGCGCTGGCCGGCGGCACCTTCACCGATGCCAACGGCGACGCGCTGACCTATACGCTCGAAGTCGAGCGCCCCGGCTACTGGGAGCAGTACTACATCGCACCGGGCGAGCCGGATTTCCGCTGGGTCGATCCGGCGTGGATCTCCGCGTCCTCGGTGGGCCTGAGCATCGCGGCCAACGGTACGATCAGCGGCACGCTGCAGGCGCTGTACGCGCCCGCCCAGTACTACACCAGCGGCAACTATCAGTACTACTACGACTACAACATGCGCATCACCGCGCGCGATCCGAGCAACGCCAGCGTCACCGGCGGTTTCGCGGTGACCGCGAACGTGGCGCCGACCGCACCGTCGATTTCGCGGATCATCCTCGCGCACAACACGCCGGTGAGCACCACGCTGCCGGTCTTCACCGACATCAACGGCCATGCGCTGACCTACACCGCGACCAACCTGCCGCCGGGGCTGAGCTTCAATCCGTCGACGCGGGTGATCAGCGGCACCGGCACGACCAAGGGCGACTGGACGGTGACCTACACCGCCACCGATGCCCTGGGCGCGGCGACCAGCACCACCTTCACGCTGACCATCGGCACCGACACCGCGCCGGTGCGCACCGCCGTGGCGTTGTCCGATCGGACGGTGAATATCGGCCGTAGCTTCAGCTATACGATTCCGGACGGCCTGTTCGTCGACAACGACGGCGACAGCTTCGCGCTGGGCGCGCAGATGGTGACCCAGCAGAGCGAGTCGTACTGGGAAGACACGATCCCGCCGACGTGGGTGACGTACAACTGGGTGCAGTACGCACCGCTGCCGGCATGGATGACGTTCAACGCGGCGACGCGGACCTTCAGCGGCACGGTGCCTGCGGGCCAGGCGGCCGGGCAGATCGCGATCCGGGTGCAGGCGACCGACAGCCGCGGCCGGGTGAGCGCGGCGAACGAGCAGTTCGTCGGCGGCGCGGGCGCGACCGGCGACGGCGACATCATCTTCAACGTCCAGCCGTGGGTGAACAGCGCGCCGGTCTACAACGGCGGCCTGACCAGCCCGACCCTGGTGCACGGCGGTGCGGTGAACGTTCCGCTGCCGGGCGGTGCGTTCACCGAGCCGGATGGCGATGCGCTGAGCTACAGCGCGCAGGTGCTGATCGGCAGCACGTGGACGAACATCACCGCGATCGGCCTGAGCATCAACAGCGCGACCGGCCAGATCACCGGCACGGCGAGCAACCTGACCCAGGCGAGCTACAGCGCGCGGATCGTGGCCAGCGACGGTTCGCTGACCGGCACCGGCACGTTCACCTTCAACGTGACCAACACGCCGCCGACGGCGGGCACGATTCCGGCGCAGACGGCGGGCCGCAACCAGGCGTTCAACTTCAACGTCGCGGGTTACTTCAGCGACGTGAATTCGAACCCGCTGACGTTCACCGCCAGCGGTTTGCCGGCGGGCCTGAGCATCAGCACCGCCGGTCTGATCAGCGGCAGTTCGACCGCCGCGCTGGGCGGTTACGCGGTCACGGTGACCGCGAACGACGGTCGCGGCGGCACGGTCAACGCCAGCTTCACGCTGACCGTCGCGAACTCGGCGCCGGTCGCACCCGGCGTGACCAATCAGACCGCGACCGCCGGCAGCTTCTTCAGCTACACGCCGGCGGCGTTCAGCGACCCGAACGGCGACGCCCTGACCTACACCGCGACGGGCCTGCCGGGCTGGATGAACTTCAACACCAGCACCCGCACCTTCAGCGGCACGGCGGGCGTGGTTGGCAGCTGGACCATCACCTACACCGCGACGGATACGTCGGGCGTGTCGGCCAGCACCACCTTCACCGTGACCACGCCGAGCACGCCGCCGGTCTACGCCGGCGGCCTGACCAACCAGTCGGCGTCGCCGGGCGTGGGCTTCAACTACACCGTGCCCGCCGGTGCGTTCACCGATCCCAATGGCGACACGCTGAGCTACAGCGCCGACGCCAACGGCGTCGCGCTGCCGTCGTGGCTGAGCTTCAACGCCGCCACCCGCACCTTCAGCGGCACGCCCAGCGGCGCCGGCACCTGGACGATCCGGGTGATGGCGTCGGACGGCACCAGCACCGCATCCGGCACGTTCACCATCTCCACCGCGAACGTCGGTCCGGTCTACAACGGCACCTTGCCGGCGCGCAGCGGGTCGTCCGGTACGGGCGTGTCCTGGGCCATGCCCGGCGGCGCGTTCACCGACGCCAACGGCGATGCCTTGACCTACACGCTGGAAGTCGAGCGTCCCGGTTACTGGGAGCTGTACTACATCGCGCCGGGCGAGCCGGATTACCGCTGGATCGACCCGACCTGGGTGTCGGCATCGGCGGTGGGCCTGAGCATCGCGTCGAACGGCACGGTCAGCGGTACCTTGCAGGCGCTGTATTCGCCGGGCGGGTTCGGCGGCAGCTACCAGTACTTCTACAACTACAACATGCGCATCACCGCGCGCGATCCCAGCAGCGCCAGCGCCACCGGCGGCTTCGCGGTGACCGTGAACGTGGCACCGGTCGCACCGGGCATCGGCACGGTGACCGCGCGTCAGAACAGCGCGTTCAACTACACCCTGCCGGCCTTCACCGACGCCAACGGTCACGCGTTGAGCTACAGCGTGAGCAATCTGCCGCCGGGCCTGAGCTTCGATCCGGGCACCCGCACCATCGCCGGCACGCCGCCGACCGCCGGCAGCTGGACCGTCACCTACACCGCCAACGACGGTTACGGCGGCGTCACCAACACCACGTTCACGCTGACGGTGCAGGCCAACAACGCGCCGAGCGCGCCCGCGGTGGGTGCGCAGGCCGGCACGATCAACGTGGCGCTGTCGCTGACGTTGCCCGCGTTCACCGATGCGGACTACGACGCGCTCAGCCACAGCGTCAGTAATCTGCCGCCGGGGCTGAGCTTCGATCCGGTCACCCGCACCATCACCGGCACGCCGACCACCACCGGCACCTGGACCGTGACCTACGGCGCCAGCGACGGTCGCGGCGGCACGGCCAGCACCACGTTCTCGTTCACCATCAATCCGCCCACCGCGAATCGCGCGCCGGTCGTCAGCATTCCGCTGGACGACCAGTACGCGATGAGCGACTACGAGTTCTATTACGAGATTCCGGCGAACAGCTTCACCGATCCGGACAACAACCCGCTGACCTACACCGCGACGCTCGTCAGTGGCGCCGCGCTGCCGGCCTGGCTGAGCTTCAACGGCGCCACCCGCACGTTCCAGGGCTATCCGTTCGGGACCAACAACCAGAGCTGGACGATCCGCGTGCGCGCCACCGATCCGTCCGGCCTGAGCGTGTACGACGACTTCCTGCTGTACAAGGAAGGCAACGGCGGCGGCCCGATCAACCTGATGTCGACGCCGATCGACGCGAACGCCGGAACCGGTGCGGGCGCCGCCCCGTCGGGATCCGTCGCCAAGTCGGCGGGCGCGACCTACCGTTTCGACATGGGGCGCGGCACCGCGCCCGCGGTCGAGAATGCCACGGCCGTGTCCGAGCCGACGACGACGAATGCCGCCGAGACCCAGCCGGTGATGAAGGCGCTGGCGACCAGCGTGCCGGTGCAGGTGAAGGACGAATGGTTCGTCTACGACGCCGAGAACCGCCTCAAGCTCGTCGGCGGCCAGCTGATCGGCGCGGCGGGCGCGGTGGGGACCTACATCGGTCTCGCCAGCGGCGTGCAGTCCTATGAGCTGATGTACGACGCCGTCGGCCAGGTGGTCGGTCGCGCGGTGGTGTCCGGGACCAATCAGATCGTGTACCGCACCACGTACGACCTGCGCGGCCGCAAGCAGTACGAATACCACGCCGAGTACCTCAACCCGGTCAGCTTCGCGTTCGGCGGTCTGTCCAAGCAGTACGTGTACGACGCCGCGGATCGCCTCACCGAGACCCGCAGCTACTACCAGAACGGCACCAAGAAGAACGCCCCGCTCGATGGCGAGGGTTTCCCCGAGGGCCTGCCGATGTCGGTCGCCGGCTGGCTGTCCGGCGCCGAAACCTTCACCTACGACGCCGACGGCCGCATGACCCTGCAGGTCACGCTCGACCGCAACAACGGCATCAACGGCATCCAGTGGATGGAGCCGGGCACCTACGACGACACCCAGCAGCGCACCAACCTCAACGTGCTGGTCGAAAACAGCCGCGTGATGTACAGCGATGCCGGCGGCAACAGCGGTTACGACGCGCTGGGCCGGGTGTGGACCTATCGCTACACCGCGAAGGAGATCAGCTGGGCGACCCACACCTACACCAGCACCTACGAGGGCTGGGAAGGCTATGTCGAGAAGGTGGTGACCGGTACGAGCACCAACACCAACTATCGCGCCACCACCAACACGCTGACCTACGACGCGTTCGGCAAGCTCGTTCGCCAGATCGAGAACACCCCGCTGCCGGGCAACTACGGCACCCTGCACGACCGCGCCCGCGCCTACACCTACAACGGCGACGGTCGCGTGCAGACGCGCCGCGAGGGCACGATCGAGAACAGCGTGTTCACCCAGGTCGCCGATGCCTCCGGCGCGAAGGCGAACTACCAGTTCGTGCACGCCGCGGGCCAGCAGCAGGCCGAACTGCGCGAAGGCGGGCAGATCCGCTACAACAGCGGCTACACCTACAACACGCCGCAGATCCAGGGGCTCAACGGCAGCGGCAACTACGCCGCCGGCGGCGGTTCGGTGACGGTGCTGCAGGGCGAAACCCTGCAGAGCCTCGCCCAGCGCGTCTACGGCAACGCCAGCCTGTGGTACGTCCTCGCCGACGCCAACGGCCTGTCCGACCCGGATGGCGCCCTGATCGCCGGCACCCAGCTCAGCACCCCGAAGGTCACCGTCAGCAACAACGACGCCGGCACGTTCAGGCCCTACGACCCCAGCGAGGCCGTCGGCCCCACCAGCCCGGGCCTGCCCTACATCACGCCGCCGCCGAAGAAGAGCTGCAACCCGATCGCGATGATCCTGATGGTCGTCGTCGCGGTGGTGGTGACGGTGTTCACCGCGGGCGCGGCGGCGATGGCGATGTCCGCTGCCGCGCAGGGCGTTGCCTTCGGTTCCGTGGCGACGTCGATGGGCGCGATCATGACCGCAGGCGCCAGTGTGTTGACCGGCGGTGCGATCGCCGCGGGCGCCGGCATGGCGGTCGCGCTGGGCGGCAGCATCACGGCCGCCACGATGGCTGCGGCTGCGGTCGGCGGCTTCATGGGCAGTGTGGCCAGTCAGGCAGTCGGCATGGCGATGGGTGTCGTCGACAAGTTCAGCCTGCGCAGTGCCGTCGCCGGAGGCCTGACCGCAGGGTTCACGGCGGGCATCGGCAGCGTGATGGGTCCGACGAAGGAATTGATCCAGGCAGGGCAGTGGGGCAAGGTCGCGGCATCCGGCGCATTGACCGCTGCCGGCGGCTATGCGGCCAACCGCATCGCGGGGCTCGATGCCAGCTTCAGTTGGCGCAGCATCGCCGCTTCGGCCGTCACCTCCGTGGCCAGCGCGCTCGTGAGCAAGGGCATCGGCAGCGTCCTCGACAAACTGGAGATCGGCAACGACATCATCCGAGACACCGTCACCGGTTTCGGCGGCAGCGTCGTCGCCCTGCATACGAGGCGCGCGTTCGGCCTCGGGGGCGAGATCGACTATGGCGCCATGGCGCTCGATGCGTTCGGCAATGCGTTGGCCAACGCCGCGGTCGGCAAGTTGTCCAGAGTCGGCAATCAGTCTTTGTCTTTGGGAGGACCCGAAGCGCAGTTGCGCATGATCGATCAGGCCATCGAGACCGCGAGCGGCGCAGAATTGGAACGTCTGCGAATGTTGCGCGTCGAGGTTCTGGAAGGGAGGCATTCCCTGACGGTGCAGTCGGTCGAAAACCTCACCACACCCGATGGAAAAGCGGCCAATGCGGCTTATGACTCGGAGACCGGCATCATCTTCGTGAACAGGTCGCTGGTGGACGGCGCTCGTACGGCAGAAGGTGCTGCAGGGCTTCTTGGGGCCTATCTGGAAGAAGTTGCGGAATGGGTCGCCCACAAGTCCGGTATCCGGTACACCAGCGACAACGGTGTTGCCATGGACACCGGTGCGGTCAACGGCATGCTCGCCATGCAAGCGCTCGCATCCAATTACAAGGATGTGTCGTTCACGCTGAACGTCGGTGGTTCGCCCTCTACTTTCGTCACCGGATCAAACGAGATCTTCCAGGCGAGCGTGCGTCTGTTTACGCCCGACCGGATCATGAGCAATGTGCAAGGCGACGGTGTCTATTACCAGCAGACCTCCTTCGCCACCGCGCGCCAGGCTTTCATCCAGCAGATCCAACGCGGTCTTTCCGGTTTCGGCAATGGTGGCGCGATGGCCGTGGGTGTCGCTTACGGCATCCTCGAGAACGGATGGGATACCGTCAAGGGATTGGCGACCCTGGCTGGCCAGGTCGATGGGGCGCTGAAGTTTGCCGCGTTGCGAGGCGTCGGTCTGAACCGCCTTGCGGAGCGCTACCGCTCCGACTTCAACGCCATGAGCGACATGGTCGACTCCGTCAAGGGCTTCGTGAGATCGTCCTGGGGCAAGAAATGGGATGCTGCGAGTGAAGCCGTCTTCGGTGGATTCTTCCGCGCCCTGGAAGAAACTCAAAGCACTTGGAATCGTTTGCCGAACGATGGGCGTTTCGCGCCGGGCGCTTTCTTCGACTTCGGCAGGGCTGCGGGCCATCTCGTTTTCGAAGTCGTCAATATCGCCCTGACCGCCGTTGGCGCGGGTGCGGCCATTCGAGCCGGCACGACACTGGGTCGTGTGCTCGCAACGCGTGGTGCGAGCCTCGCAACCGGAGGCGCTGGTCGGCTCAGTGGCTTCTTCGACGATCTCGCATCAGCAGCGTCGCGATTCACGACCCGCACCGTCAATGGCTACACCTACCATCTCGATGACGTGGGCCGTGTCGTTCGCGTCGAGGGCCAGCTCAGGCTCAATCCGGCACAAGGCCGCAATACGACTGCGCAGAGGGCAGCGGGCGGCGCCGACAGACTGCCCGATGACCAGGGTGGGCATTACATCGGCCGACGATTCGATGGCCCGACCGAGGACTTCAATCATTTCGCGCAGAACGGGAATTTCAACAATTCCGCCTACAAACGGCTTGAAAACCATTGGGAGCGGTTGATCAATGGCGGGAGTACTGTCAGAGTTCGGATCGAGCCGATCTTCAACGGAAATTCGTTGCGCCCTGACCAGCTGGTCGTCCGTCAGTGGATCAACGGGCGCCCGGTGGCGCCAGTGACCTACAGAAATCAATACGGTGGATGATGACTCCTGAAATCGAAGAACACTATCGAAAGGTATGCCAGGCCGCTTTCGATGTGGTGCCCAGCGAATTTCGCAAGCTATGGGTGCGCTCGGAAATCGATGATGGCGTTTCGATGACGGGGTTGTATTACCTCGATCCCTCGGGGCGCCACCATTTCGTCACCGAGGGTCTTTACGCCATCGACAATGCGATGAACGACTTGCACTCCGCGGTCAAGAAGGCTGGCCAGCCGCTCTTCTCATCCGCGACGGTCATGCTTGATCCGGAAGGTCGCTTCTCGTTCGATTACGGCTACGGTGACGTGTCCGATCCAGCGCAGCAATTCGACCGGGAGGATGACTGGATCCGGAACTATCTCGGAAAAGGTGTCGATATCGTCTACGACGAATGAGACGGCGGCGGAAAGGTCGCTGGTCAAGCGGAAGCATTCTAGTGTTGGATTTGATATTGCACTAGATTGGTGCAATGCCGGTCGATACCGCCGCCCTCGATGCCCTCGCAACGCCCATCGCCTGGTGCGATGGCGCCGGGCGGGTGCAGGGCGGGAATCTGGCGTTCGCACGCTGGCTGGGTGTGGGGCCGCGGCGTCTACCGGGCTTGCCGCTGGCGGCGTTCGAAGTGGAGGACCAGCGGCTGGCGCGGGTGCTGGCGGAGCCGCCGGCGGGCGATCAGATCCGGCTGCGGCGCTTGCCGTTCGGGTTTCCCGGCACGGACACCCGGCTGTATGCCGATGCCCTGCTGTCGCGGCGCGAGGACGGCGGCTGGTGGCTGGAGGCGCATCCGGTCGATGAATTTCCCGGCGACGATCCGGCGACGGTGTTGCCGTCGGCGCTGTCGGCGGCGCTGAAGGGCCTCGCGCACGAGCTGCGCAACCCGCTGGCGGGGTTGAAGGGCGCAGCGCAACTGCTGTCGCGCCGGGTCGACGACGACGAGGCGCGCGAGCTGACCGGCCTGATCGAATCGGAAGTCGCGCGGCTGACCGAACTCATCGACCGCCTGTTGTCGCCGGCGCCGGCGAAGGCGCACGAACCGCTGAACATCCATGGCGTGCTGGAACGCGTGTTGCGGCTGGCCGAAAGCGATGCCGGCTGGGCGGTGAAACTGATCCGCGATTACGACCCGTCGCTGCCGGAATTGCCGGGCGATGCCGATCGATTGACCCAGTGCGTGTGGAACCTCGTGCGCAACGCGATCCAGGCCGGTGCCGCGAACGTGAGCCTGCGCACGCGGGTGGAGCGCGGCGTGCGCATCGGCGACATCGCGCATGCGCGCGCGCTGCGGCTGGAGATCGCCGACGACGGCCGCGGCGTGCCCGAGTCGCTGGCGGAACAGCTGTTCCTGCCGCTGGTCAGCGGCCGCGCCGAAGGTACCGGGCTGGGCCTCGCGCTGGCGCAGCAGGTCGCGCGCGAGCACCGCGGCTCGCTGAGCTATCGCTCGCGTCCCGGCCACACCGTATTCACCCTGCTGCTGCCGTATGCCGCGGCGATGCCGCACGCCCATGACGTCGAGGACGACGCGAAGGAACGCCATGACGAAGCCTGATGCCGACACCACCATCTGGGTGGTCGACGACGACCGCGCGGTGCGCTTCGTGCTCGCCACTGCGCTGCGCGAGGCCGGCTACGCGGTGACCGCGTTCGATTCGGCGCGCGCGGTGCTCGATGCGATGGCGTCGCGCGCGGTGCCCGATCTGCTGTTCACCGACGTACGCATGCCGGGCGACGATGGCCTGGTGCTGTTGGATGCAGTGAAGTCGCGGCATCCGCAACTGCCGGTGATCGTGATGAGCGCCTATACAGACATCGCCAGCACCGCGGGCGCGTTCCGCGGCGGCGCGCACGAATTCCTCTCCAAGCCCTTCGATCTCGATGTCGCGGTAGCGCTGGCGGCGCAGGCGCTCGCGCAGCGCGAAGGCCATACGGCGACGCCGGACGCAGTGCCCGGGACATCGGCGGCGCTGACCGATGCGCTGATCGGCGATACGCCCGCAATGCAGGCGCTGTTCCGCGCGATCGGCCGCCTGGCGCAGGCGCCGCTGGGCGTGCTGATCACCGGCGAGACCGGCACCGGCAAGGAACTGGTGGCGCGCGCGCTGCATCGCGAATCGCCGCGCGCGCGCAAGCCCTTCGTCGCCCTGAACACCGCGGCGATCCCGGCGGAACTGCTGGAAAGCGAACTGTTCGGCCACGAGGCCGGCGCGTTCACCGGCGCCAGCCGCCGACACACCGGCCGCTTCGAGCAGGCCGACGGCGGCACGCTGTTCCTCGACGAGATCGGCGACATGCCGCTGCCGCTGCAGACGCGGTTGTTGCGGGTGCTGGCGGAGAACGAATTCTTCCGCGTCGGCGGGCGCGAACTGATCCGCGTCGACGTGCGCGTGATCGCGGCGACCCATCAGGATCTCAACGTGCTGGTCGCCGAAGGCCGCTTCCGCGCCGACCTGCTGCATCGGCTCGACGTGGTGCGGCTGCAACTGCCGCCGCTGCGCGCGCGTCGCGACGACATCCCGCGGCTCGCCGAACGTTTCCTGCGCGCGGCGGCGACGAAATTCGATGCGCCGGCCAAGCGCTTCACGCCCGCGGCGCTGCAGCGGCTGCGCGCGCACGACTGGCCGGGCAACGTGCGCGAACTCGAGAACCTGTGCTGGCGATTGTCCGCGCTGGCGCCCGGCGACAGCATCGGGCCCGCGGATCTGGAAGGCATCTTTCTGGAAGGTGCGTCCAGCCCGGACGCACGGCCGTCGTCGGCCGCGCAGACGACGGCCGACGACTGGGATGCGGCGCTCGCGGCCTGGGCGCGCGCGCGACTCGATGCCGGGCGCGTCGATCTGCACGCCGAAGCGCTGGTGCGATTCGACAAGGCGCTGTTCGATGCCGCGCTGGCGCACACCGGCGGCCATCGTTCGGAAGCCGCGGCGAAGCTCGGTCTCGGCCGCAATACGCTGACGCGCAAACTCGGTCCGGGACGCAGACCACGCCGCGGCTGAAGCCCGGCATACGCGCGCATGCGGATGCGCGGTCAGGTCTTGCCGCTGCGTTTATGATCGAACTCCCCGCATCGTTGGAGCCATTCGCATGACGCCGACCCGTCTCCTCGTCGTTTCCGCGCTCGCCGCCGCGCTCGCCGCCTGCGCCAGCGCACCGCCGCCGAAGGCGCCCGAACCCGTGCCGCAGCATCGCGTGCAGCGCGCGGAGGCGAAGATGGCGCCGGCCTCCGCCAGTCTGGTCAGCGGACGTCTCGCGATCACCGCCATCGACGGCGGCGTGCGCATCCACGGCGAACTCGGTGGTCTGGCAAAAGGCGGTACCCACGCCATCCACGTGCACGAACGCGGCGACTGCAGCGCCGCCGACGGCAGCGCCGCCGGCGGGCATTTCAATCCGGGCGCCGCCGCGCATGGCCGCGCGGGCATCGCGCCGCATCACCTCGGCGACATGGACAACCTGCATGCCAACGGCGAAGGCGTGGCCCACGTCGACATCCGCCTGCAGGGCGTCACGCTCGGCAGCGGCGCAGCGAACGACATCCTCGGTCGCGCGATCATCGTCCACGCCAACGCCGACGATTACGCCAGTCAGCCGGCCGGCAACGCCGGTGCGCGGGTGGCTTGCGGGGTGATCGAAATCGCGACGTGACGCCGCGGCGTCAGCCCAGCGCCTCGCGCGGATCGGCGGTGGCGGAGCAGGGCACGCCGTGGACATCGAGGCCGTGGACCTTGAGGATCGCGACGAGCTGGCGCTGACGCGCTTCGAAATGCGCGAAACCGCGGTCGATGCGGACCGGGTCGCGTTCGTCCGGTGCATAGCGGTGCTGCCAGCCGGCTCGGTCGAATGCGGCGATGCGCACCGCGCCGTCGACGTAGCGCAGCAGCGGTTCCGGCGGTGCGTCCAGCCAGGCGTCCTCGTCCGGCGCCAGCAGCGCGGTTTCCAGCAGCGGCCACAGCGCGCCCAGTCCGACGTGCCGGTACTGCAGCGCCATCATCGCGGCGAGATCGTAGGCGGTGAGGTAGCGGGCATGCTCGACCTTGGCCTCGAAGCTGTCCTGCGCGGTCAGCGCGGTGTCGGCGCCGGCCATGCCGCGTTCCAGCAGCGCGTGTTCGAAGGCCTCGGCCACCGCGGTCGCCTGCGCGGCCGGACCCACCAGCAGGAATGGCACCACCCGCAGCGGTCCGCCGTGCAGTTCGAGTTCCGCGCGCAGCGGCAGCGGCACCACGCCCTCGGCGTCGGCGCCGAAGGCGATCACGCGCGGGCCTGCGGCCTGCGGCGCGCGCGCATGCAGTTCTTCCAGCCGCCGATGCAGCGGCCAGCCCGGCCGCAGCATTTCCGCGGGGTCGTAGTGGGCACCGGCGAGCACCAGATCCAGCGCGGCCAGATCCCGCGCGGCGACATCGCCGGCCAGTGTCGCCAGATCGCGACCCACGCGCTCGGCCAGCGCGCCGGCCTCGGTCTGCCGCAGCGCGGCGCGGCCGGGCTGCGAGCCGGGAACCAGTTCCAGCGCGAGCGCGCCGCGGACCACCCTCCTTGGCGCCTGATCGTGAGCGTGGCCGGAAGCGGCGGTCGGTTCTGTGGTCATGGTCTCGTTGGCCGGAGTGGGGTGCGGCGTTACACTCGCGCATTATCCGCGGATCGGCCCGTCCACGCGTGCGGGCAGCGCGATTTAGAGGCGTTGCTCCAGCGTTTGCGGGTCCAATCCGATGGCATGCGCCGCACCTCCGCCGGCGCGATCACTCTCCGAGAGGTGTCCGATGCTGCATGGTCGTCCCGTCGCCGTCCTGGGCGGCGCCCGCATTCCCTTCTGTCGCCAGAACACGGCTTACGCCGATGTCGGCAATCTCGGGATGTCGGTCCGCACCCTCGGCGCCGTGGTCGAGAAGTTCGGCCTGCAGGGCCAGCAGCTGGGCGAAGTCGCGATGGGCGCGGTGCTCAAGCACAGCAGCGACTGGAACATCGGCCGCGAAGCCACGCTGTCCTCCGGACTGTCGCCGCTGACCCCGGGCATCACCCTGCAGCGCGCCTGCGGCACGTCGCTCGACACCATCATCACCGTCGCCAACAAGATTGCCGCCGGCCAGATCGAGGTCGGCATCGGCGGCGGTTCCGACACCACCTCCGACGTGCCGATCGCGCACAACCCGGCCTTCCGTCGCCGGCTGCTGTCGGTGGCCGCGGCGAAGACGCCGATGCAGCGTCTCGGCCGTTTCTTCAAAGGCTTTTCCCTGCGCGAACTGAAGCCGGAATTTCCCGGCGTCGGCGAGCCGCGCACCGGCAAGTCGATGGGCGAACACTGCGAAGACATGGCCAAGGAATGGAAGATCGAGCGCGAGGCGCAGGACGCCTGGGCGCTGTCGTCGCACCACAAGCTCGCCGCCGCCTACGAGCGCGGTTTCTTCGACGACCTCGTGGTGAATTTCCGCGGCGTCTCGCGCGACAACATCCTGCGCGCCGACACCACGCTCGAGAAACTGGCCACGCTGAAGCCCGCGTTCGACCGCAGTTCCGGCCGCGGCACGCTGACCGCCGGCAACTCCACGCCGCTCACCGACGGCGCCGCCGCCTGCCTCGTCGCGTCCGACGACTGGGCCGCGCGGCACGGCCACGACGTGCTGTGCCACATCCGCGACGCGCACGTCTCCGCGGTCGATTTCGTGCATGGCGAAGGCCTGCTGATGGCGCCGACGGTCGCGGTCGCCGAGATGCTCGCGCGCAACCGTCTCACGCTGCAGGATTTCGACATCTACGAAATCCACGAAGCCTTCGCCGCGCAGGTGCTGTGCACGCTGCGCGCGTGGGAAAGCGCCGACTACTGCAAGACCCGCCTCGGCCTGGATGCGCCGCTGGGCGCGATCGATCCGGCGAAGATCAATCCGCTCGGTTCCTCGCTGGCCGCCGGCCATCCCTTCGCCGCCACCGGCGCGCGCGTGGTCGCCACCGCCGCCAAGCAGCTGAAGGAGCGCGGCGGCGGTCGCTGCCTGATCTCGATCTGCACCGCGGGCGGCATGGGCGTGGTCGCCATCCTCGAACGCTGATCGCGCACGTCGGGTCGCGACCATGGACGCGCGCGACGAGGACGATCCGTATCGCGCGCCGCGCGCCGCGCTGATCGAGGCCGCGGCGGTCGATCCCGAGGAAGCGACCTACTGCTGGCGCGACGGCGACACGCTGGTCGTGCTGAAGCACCGGCCGTTGCCCATGCGCTGCGTGAAATGCAACGGCGCCGTGGACGCGCGCTTGCGCACGAAGAGCTTCGTGCGGGTGCCACCGTGGCTGGCCGTCTTCGTGCTGTCGGTGCTGGCGACGCCCATCGCGCTGCAGGCATGGTCGCCCGCACGCGCCGAGTCGCTCGCGGTCTGGTTGGTGCTGCTGCAATGCGCGGTGGTGATCGCGATCTATCTTCGCGCCGCGTGGCGATATTCGTCGCGGCATGCCATCGGCCTCTGTTCCCTGCACAGGTATCGCCGGGCGCTGGCCGTGTTCGCGGTCGTCCTCGTCAACGCCGCCGCCGTCGGCGCGTCGCTGTCCTTCACCGGTCCGCGCTCGTGGTGGTATTGGCCCATCGTCGCGACGGCCGTCCAACTGGGGATGTCGCTGCTGCTGATCAGGTATGTCGCGACGACATTGCGGCCGTTGCGGATCGATGCGCGATTCGCGCGATTCGCGGGCTGTGGCCCGTCGTTTCTGCACAGCCTCGCCGAGTTCCGGGGTGCGGCCGAGGCAGTGCCGGAAAGCGGGTGACGGCGGTGACGGTTCGTCGTGGCCGGTCCCGGGCAACCCCATCCCGCGATCCGGTACGTTTCCACACGCCGTCGTCGTCACCGCCACCGCTCGCTCATCGGGGAATCCACATGCGTGCCATCCGTTCGAAGGCGTTCCTGCGCCACGTGCTCGTCTGCGGCCTCACCGCCGCGCTGTGCTTCACCATCGCCGCCTGCAGCAAACAGGAAACCGCTGCGGAATCCGCTGCATACGAAGGCACCGCCGACAAGGCGATGGGCGGTGCGATGCCCGCATCGGCGCCGATGGCGCCGCCGGCGGAACAGGCCGTGGCCGCCGATGCGGTCGCGTCCGCCGAAATGGCCGATGCCTCGTCGAATGCCGTCGCCAGCGAAGAGGTCGCGCGGCGCCAGGAGGTCGAGACCGAGACCCGCGTCGACGCCGGCCAGGTCAGTTCCAGTGCCGCCACCTACAAGGATGGCGAGCGCAAGTTCATCCGCACCGCGCAGGCGCAGTTCCGGGTGAAGGATGTCTACACCTCCGCGCTCGCCATCGAGGACGCGGCCGCGCAGCAGGGCGGCTTCGTCGTAGGCAACGATATCTCGGCGCAGACGCTCAACGTGCAGCGCCGCCCGGCCGGCGACGGCAAGCTCATCGAACTTGCCGAATACACGGTCCGCGGCAGCCTCACCGTCCGCGTGCCGAGCGAGAACACCCAGGCCTTCCTGCGCGCGATCGCGTCGCAGATGGAATTCCTCGACCAGCGCGGGTTCCAGGCCGCCGACGCGCAGTTCGATTTGCTGCGCCGCCAGTTGGCATGGCAGCGTGAGCAGCAGGCGCAGCAGGAACTCGGCGATGCGGTGCGCAACGGCGACCGCCTCGACCGCAAGGCCGACGTGATCGCGGCCCGCACCGGCGCCAAGCTGCAGCGCGACGAAGCGCTGATCGAGCAGAAGCAGTTCGAAGACCGGGTCGCCTTCAGCACCATCACGCTGTCGCTGCATCAGCTGTCGAAGATCCGGCAGACCGAGATGGCCGATGTCGAAGCCGTGTTCCGCAAGCACAGCCCGGGCTTCTTCGCCCGTCTCTTCGAAGCCCTGCGCATCGGCTGGTATGGCGTGCTGGATCTGGTGATCGCGCTGGTGCATGTGTGGCCGCTGTGGCTGGCGCTGGGTCTGGGCGTGTACGGCCTGCGCCGCTGGCTGCGCGCGCGTCGTCCCGCCCGCAGGATGCCCCCACCGACGCCGCCGGAAGTCGAGTGATCCGGTGTCGGAATGCGGTGCGCCACGGGGCACGGACCGTCGTGTCCCGTGTCCCGTTGTCGTCGCCGGCCGTCGATCCTGTATCGACGACATGCACGATCGAGCCATCGACAGGGTGTGCGATGTAACGCACATGTAAACGCGCCCGGGAGGCTCTAGACTCGGCCCATGCCACTACGGGAAGGGCGGATGGAACCGGGCGACGGGTCTGTGTTCACCGGGTTCACGCTGGGCCTGCTGACGATCGATCTCGATCGCGGCACGGTGTCCGGCGAGCACGGATCGAGCGGTCTCACGCCGCGCGCGGAGGCGCTGCTGTTGCTGCTGTCGCGGCGCGCCAACGCGCTGGTGTCGCGCGAGGACATCCTGGAAACGGTCTGGGCGGGGCGGGTGGTGGAGGATGCCGCGATCACCCACTGCGTCTGGCAGATCCGCCGCGCGCTCGGGCCGACAGGCAAGGACATCCTGCAGACCCGCAGCAAACGCGGCTATCTGCTGGTGGTGCCGGAAGATGCCCGGGTGACCGCAGCCGCACCGCCCGTCGAGTCATCGGCAGCGGCGACGGATGTCGCGCCTACGTCGGACGCGGCGCCGCTTTCCGCGCGTGCTGCCGCTGCGACGGCATCCGTTCCGTCGCAGGTGATCGCGTCTGCGGTGCGTCGACGCCGATGGCGTTTTCCGCTCGTCATCGCATTGGCAGCGCTGATCGTGGCCGCGGCCATTCCGCTGTGGCGCTGGTGGCAGCCGGCGGGCGCGATCGTCTTCGATCCGCAGGTCGAGATGAGCGCTGCGGTCCTGGTGCCGCCATCGCTGGGGTGGCTGCGCGACACGCTGCTGCGCAAGACCATCGAACAGGCGCATCTGCGCGATATCGATGTCGTGGTCTTCCAGCGCGCGCAGGTCGACAACCCGTTCCGCGGTCCGCATCTGCAGGTGCGGGTGAAACGCGGCGACCGGCAGACGCTGGACGCGGAACTCATCCTCCAACAGGGGCGCGTGCGCATCCGCGAGCGTTACCGCGGTCCGCCCGAAGGCCTGCTGGATGCCCTGCAGACGCTGCTGACCCGGCATCTGCCCGCCATCGCGCATGCGCCGGGCGCCGCCACCGATGCCTACGTCGCCGGACGCCTGGCCGAGGCGCGCTTCGATCGCGCGACGGCGCTGCTGGAGTTCCAGCGCGCGCTGACGCTCGATGCGCGGATGGGCGATGCGCGCATCGCGCTGGCAGGCCTGTTGTTCGAACACGGCCGCGCCGAGGATGCCCGCGAGGCCGCGCAGTCGCTGGTTCCCGCGAAGGAAACCGATCCGGTGCGTCGCTGTCGCATCGAACGCCTGCTCGCACGGATCGCACCGGATCGTCTCGGCGCCGCGCCGTGTCCGCGCGCAGGCATGGTCGCGCGTGTCGAACGGCTGCAGCTCCAGGATGCGCTGCGCGAGATCGAACGGCTGTCCGCACAGCCCGCGGGTGCGGGCGAGTGGTTGGAGCAGGAGGATGCGCTGATCCTCGCGCTGCTGCGCCTGCAGGAACTGCCGCGCGCGCAATACGAAATCGAACGTGCGCGCGACGTCGCGCAGCGCGCCGGCTGGCTGCATGCGGCGCTGCGTCTGCAGACCAATCTCGGCCCGTTGCACATGCATCGCGGCGAACGCGGAGCGGCCGCCGCGGCGCAGACCCGGATCGCCCGCGATTTCGCGACCCTCGGCGACCAGGCGTCGGCTGCCGAAAGCCGCGTATGGGTCCAGCGCGCGACGCCGATCGTGCCCGGGCCGGGGCTCGTCGCCCGACGCGAGGAACTGCGCGCGATCGTCGAGCAGGCGCGCGCGTCCGGCCAACTGCGTGCGGAAATCGAGGCGCTGTTGTTGCTGGCCCGGATCGATCGCGATCGATCGGATGCGTGGCGCGATCATCTCGGCCGCGCACGACAGCGCATCCGCGATGCGCGGCTCGACGGCGGCAACAGCCTGCATCCGTATTTCGTCGTCGGCGAGGTCGTCGGCGCGCGTCGCTACACCGATGCGCTGGCCGAAATCCAGGTGCTGCAACGGACGCCGCATCCGCACCCCCGGGCACCGGCGTGGGCGCTCTATCTCCAGGTCGAATCGCATTTCTGGCGCGACGAGCTCGACGCCGCGGTCGAGGGCATCGATGCGATGGAGCGCGCCGGTCTGGACATCAGCGCGTCGCCCAACCCCTGCTTTTACGCATGGGTGTTGACCGAAGCCCGTCGCCGGGATCGCGCCAACGCCTATTTCGAACGTTGCAACGACGGCAAGCGCAGTCCGGAACAGACCGACTATGGACTGATCGCCTCCGCGCGCCAGCGCATCCTCGATGGCGAGTCCGCGGGTGCGTGGCGTCTGTTGCGGTCGCGGATCGACGCCTTGCTCGCCATCCGCGAACCCAGCCGTCAGGAGGCGGAAGCGCTGGCGCTGATGGCGCGGCACGCCGTCGGCCTGCCCGGCGCCGATCCGCGACGGTTGCAGGCGGCGCGGCAAACCGTGGAGCGCATCGCAGCGCGCGAAGGTGCGGGTCCCGGGCTGCGTCTCGGCGCCGAGCTGCTGCGTGGTGCGCTCTGCGGCACCGGTGCGGGGGAACGATGCGCGGCACGTGCGCTTCCGGAATGGGCGCCGGAGGATCTTCTCGCCGTGCGATTGAGCCGCCCGCGGCCCTGAGCGGTGTCGCGCCTGCCCTGTTCGCCGGCGGTTGCCTGCCGGCGTCCGATCATCGCCGACGCTGTGCGTCGCGCTGCCCTTCCGCCAACGTCCAGCCGATCAATTGCGTCGTGGCGTCGCCGAGGCCGCGTTCGAAGGCGCGATTGATCTGCGCCACATCGGTGCCGTCGGCCGGCGTGTCGATGTCGAACACGCGGCTGGCGACGACGCGGTTCGCGGCGTTGTCGACCAGCCGCGCGCCGAGCGCGATCCGCGCGCTCGGCGTCGTGCCGCCGTCGTAATCGGATTCGAAGCGGCGCAGATCCAGCAGGAGTTCGTACTGCGCGTTCACGCCCTCGCCGCGACGGGCGACGCCGGCGAAGCGTCCGCTGTCGGCGAACGCGCGCAGCAGGGTGTCGAGCACCAGGTCGGGCGCCGGCTGCGTCCATGCCGCGCCCTTGTACACCTGCAGTTCGCCCGGCTGCGGGCGGACGAGGATGCGCGCGGAATCGTGCGCGGTGTCGGCGTAGGGACGGGCGATCTGCAATTGCCAGGTCGCCTGCGGCCATGCGGCATCGGCGGCGATCGTCGGTTCGGGTCGGTACAGGGCCAGCGATTCCTGCTTCGGCAGGAGGTTGCAGCCGGCCAGCGATGCGGTCGCGATGGCGAGCGCGGCGATGCGCAGGCATGCGCGTGCGGAGAGGCGGCTCATTTCGGCTCGAACTCCTTGGGTTTCTGCCGGCCCAGCACGTAGCCGGCCGGATTGTCTTCGAGACGGCTGGAGATCTTGCGCAGATCGCGCACCAGCGCGCGCAGTTCGTCCAGGGTCGGGCCGAGCTGGCTCAGGCCGTCCTGGGTGAAGCTGTTGATCGCGCCGCGGTTTTCGCTGAGCAGCGCGTTGGCATTGCCGGCGGCCGAATCGAGCCGGTTGAGCGTGCTGTCGAGCTTGGCGATGAGCTGCGGCAGTTTCTGCACCAGCTCGCGGTCGACATCGGCGATCGCGGTGTTGGTCGTGTCCAGCGTCGCCGACAGTTTCTCGCTCGACACCCGCGCGTTGCGGATCAGCGCGCCGAGGTCCTCGCGCTGGTCGGCCAGCGCACCGGTGGCGCTTTCGATGTTGTCGAGGGTCTGGGTGATGTTGTGGATGTTGTCCTCGCTGAGGACCTTGTCCAGCCGCGCCACCAGCTTGTTGGCGGTCTCGGCGATGTTCTGCAGCGCCGACGCCTCGGTCTGGATCACCGGCACCGCGTCGCCCGGCGCGGTCAGCAGTGCCGCCTTCGGGCTGCCGCCGGTGAGCTGGATGAAGGCGGTGCCGGTCAGGCCGGTGAACGACAGCTTGGCGTGGGTATCGACCTTCACCGGCGTGGCCGCGCGCAGCTTCACCCGCGCGATGACCTTGCGCGGGTCGTCCGGCGCCAGGCTCAGCTGGGCCACGGTGCCCACGCCGATGCCGTTGTACTGCACGCTGCCGCCCTCGGTGAGGCCGGTGACGGCTTCGTCGAAGATCACGTCGTAATACCGCCAGTCCTTGTCGGAGGTGTATTTCGCCGCCCACAGCCCGAACAGCAGCATGAACGCGGCCGCCGCGAGCGTGAAGACGCCGATCATCACGTAGTTGGCGCGGGTTTCCATGTCATGTCCTCGCGGCGATGCTGCGTTGGCTGTCGCGGGCCGCACGCCCGCGCGGGCCGTTGAAATAGTCCTGCACCCACGGATGATCGAAACGTTCGATCTCCGCCAGCGGCCCGACCGCGATCACCCGGCGCTCGGCCAGCACCGCGACGCGGTCGCAGATCGCGTACAGGGTATCGAGATCGTGGGTGATCAGGAACACGGTCAGTCCCAGCGCCTGTTGCAGGGTGCGGGTGAGATGGTCGAAGGCCGCCGCGCCGATGGGATCGAGGCCGGCGGTGGGCTCGTCGAGGAACAGCAGCGGCGGATCGAGCGCGAGCGCGCGCGCGAGTCCGGCGCGCTTGCGCATGCCGCCGGACAACTGAGACGGCAGTTTGTCGAGCGCATCGGGCGGCAGCCCCGCCAGCTTCACCTTCAGCAGCGCCAGTTCGTACAGCAGCGATTCGGGCAGATCCGGATGGTGTTCCTTCAGCGGCACCTGCACGTTCTCGCCGACGGTCAGCGACGAGAACAGCGCGCCGTCCTGGAACAGCACGCCGGTGCTGCGCTCGATGTGCAACCGGTCTTCGCTGTCGCGCGAGCGGCCGTCGACGCCGAGCACTTCGATATGGCCGGCGTCGGGTTCGCGCAGGCCGATGATCGAACGCAGCAGCACCGACTTGCCGCTGCCCGAACCGCCGACGACGCCGATGATCTCGCCGCGACGCACGTCGAGATCGAGCGCTTCGTGCACGACCTGATCGCCGAACTGGTTGCGCAGGCCGCGGACCTGGATGATGGGGGCGTCGGCGGTGTCTTGCGTGGTCATGGGGCAGTGATGGCGGTCATTGCGCGTCCTCGCCTGCGCGGATCAGGGATTCGATTCCGTGAGGCTCGCGATTGAGGGGCCGGAACGAGGATTCGGGCAGCGTGCCGTCCGCTTTGCGCAGGAGCGCGAGTTCCATGAAGAAAAATGCGAGCCGTGCGTCGTTCAGGCCGGGCGTCAGTTCAAGGCGCATCGAACAGCTTGCAATGGTCCTGGGGATGGCATGCTTCCCTTCGAATGTATTGAACACGGTCGCCACGATGTTGGCGCTCGAAGCGCCGATGCTTGCGGCAACGAAGTCGTCGAACGCATCGAACGCCATGGTCAGCGTACCGTTGAACCTCTTGATGTGGAAATCCCGGACCGAAGGCAGCAAATCCTGCACGAAGCGCCGCAGCGTGTTGTCGTCCATGGGCATGACGGCGTCGACGGCGTCCATCACCACCCCATGTGCATGAACCAGATCGCGGCGAACGCATCGAGCACGATCACCAGCGAAATGGTCTGGACGACGCTGGAGGTCGTGCGCTCGCCGACCGACTGCGCGGTGCCGCTGACCTGCAGGCCTTCGAGGCAGCCGATGAGGCCGATCACCATCGCGAAGATCGGCGCCTTCGACATGCCGACCAGGAAGTGCCGCAGCTCCATCGTTTCCTGCATGCGGCCGTAATAGGCCTGCACCGGAATATCGAGGCTGGTGTGGCCGACGAACATGCCGCCGAGCATGCCGGCGAGCATCGCGATGAAGGTCAGCAGCGGCAGCATCGTCATCAGCGCGAGCAGGCGCGGGATCACCAGCAGATCGACCGGGTCGAGGCCGAGCGTGCGGATGGCGTCGATCTCCTCGCGGCTCTTCATCGAGCCGATCTGCGCGGTGAACGCGCTCGCGGTGCGGCCGGCGAGGATGATCGCGGTCAGCAACACCGCGAACTCGCGCAGGAACGAGATGCTGACCAGTTCGACCACGTAGATCGCCGCGCCGAAGTCGGCGAGGATGTTGGCGCCGAGAAAGGCGATGACCGCGCCGACCAGGAACGACAGCAGCGCCACCAGCGGCACCGCGTCGAGGCCGACCTGTTCCATGTGGAAGACGGTCGCGGTCAGGCGCAGGCGCCGCGGCTGGGCGACGGTGCGCGCGAATTTCGCCAGGGTTTCGCCGAGAAAGCTCACCAGCGCGACCACTTCGCGGGCATTGTCGTGCACCGCGCGGCCGAGACGTTCCAGCGCCGCCGCGAAACCGTAGGGCCGCTTGGTCTTCGGCCGTCCGTCCTTCACGTCTTCGATCACCTGCACCAGCGCGCGGTGATCGTCGCGGAAATGCAGCGCGTCGTCGTCGAGCCCGTTGCGCGCGACATGCCGCAGCAACTGCAGCACGCCCAGCGAATCCAGCCGCGCGACCGTGCTGGCGTCGAGGTGGCGCACCCGTTCCGGCACGCCGCGCAGCGCGTCGCCGATCGCCAGCGCATGCTGCAGGGTCCATTCGCCGTGCAGGCGCGCGAGCCCGCTGTCGTTCGCGTCGAGCTCGATGCGGGGGGCGGCGTGGACGGGGGGCGTCATCGGGCGTGGAGGTGGCGCATTGCGGGCAGCATAGCCGAGCGTGAAGGCATTCCGGTGCGTTCAGCCAGCGCCGGTGCGGGCGGCCTGCGCCGCCTGCGCATCGGCACGCAGCGTCGCGGCGCGCGGCGCCCGCGCGCTGTCGGTCACGGCCTCCAGCGCGGCCAGCGCATCGTCGGCCCGACCTTCGGCCAGTGCGATCTCCGCGGCGGCGATCGCGCGCGCCGCAGGATGTCTCATGGCCAGCGCGTCGAGATGCGCGGTGGCGGCCGCTGTATCGCCGCGCGCGGCGGCGGCGCGGGCGGCGGCCACCCGCGCCGGGGCTTCGAAATGCGGGTCCAGCGCGGCCTGCGCCAGCAGCGCTTCGGCTTCGGCGTAGCGGCCGTGATGCAGCGCATCCAGCCCTTCCGCCAGTCGCGTGCGCGCGGCGCGCTCGCGGCGCAGCCGCCACAGCCGGAACGGCCAGCCAAGCACTTTCCAGAGCAGCCACAGCGCGAACAGTGCGAGCGCGAACAGCAGCGCTGCGCCGACCAGCGTCGCTTCCACCGTGGTGCCGAGATAACGCACCAGCACGAAACCCGGGTCCTGCAGCAGCAACTGCGCGAGCAGTGCGCCGGCCAGCGCGAGCAGGATCCAGAAGAGGAGGTTGCGGAAGAGATTCATGCGCCGTCCGCGTTCAACCGCCGCGCTCCGCCCGCAGCAGCGCCAGCGTGCTGCCGAGGGTGGGCATCTCGAGCGCCAGCGGGATCTCGCGCAGCGCCTGCAGTTCCCTGCGCGCGGCCTGGCGTTGCGGCGACGCCGGCCACAGCCGCAGCAGCCAGGCGTCGGCGCGCTGGAGTGCGGCGCGCAGCGCCGTGTCGTCGCGGCGTTCGATCGCGTTGCGCGCCAATGCGAGTTCCAGCTGCATCGCGATCTCCCCGGCTTCGCGGTCCTGGCTGGAAAGCGCCTGCGGTGCGTCGCTGCGGCGCACGCTGACCAGCCGCGACAGCACGCGGTCCCACCACGGCGCGTTCGCGGCCGGCGCCTGCGGTCGCGGCAGGGTGTCCGCGGTGGGCAGCGCGGTCGCGAGCGCATCGAGCCGTCGCAGCGCCACCCGGCGCGGATCGTCCTTCAGGGCGTCCAGCGCCGCGCGTTCCTGCGCCAGCGCCTGGCGCAGGTTCAGCGCGCGGGGACTGTCGATGCCGTCGAGCACGCCGGCGGCCAGTGCATAGGCGCGGCGGGCGCCGTCGAGATCCGCGGCCAGCCGCAGGCGCTGCTCGCCGAGGGTCAACAGCAGTTCCGCCTCGTCCATGCGCAGCGCCAGGGCGCCGTCGCGGTTGGCGTCGGCGAGCTTCTTCACCTGGTCTTCCAGCAGTGCGGCGCGTTGGCCCATGCCCAGCAGTTCGTCGCGCAGCACGCGGTTGGTGGCGTCGGCCTGCTGCAGGCGCTGGCCGTGGCCGCGGACATCGCGGCGCAGGCCTTCGATCCGCGACGCCAACGCCTCGATCCGCTGCGCGGCTTCGATCTCCGCGGCGCGTTCGCGTTCGGCGCGCTGGTGGTCGCTGTACCACAGCCATGCGCCGCCGCCGGCCAGCGCCAGCAGCAGCGCCAGCCACGCCCAGCCGGTGCGGCGGGTGGGCGGCGGAGTCGTGGTGGCCGTCGACGGCGCGACGACGGCGGGCGAGGGCGCGTCGCTCGCGGGCGTGTCGGCGGAAGAGGCGGTGCTTTCGGTCATGGGGGGCTGGCCGGCGGCATCCGGATGGATGTTCGCGGCATGTTAACGGGATTGTGCGGTCGTGGCCGCGCTTGCGCCCGCGCCGGCCAGCAACTGCGCAGGCCGCGGTCCGGCGGCGATGCGCACGTCCGTGCAGCCGGCGTCGCGGGCGAGCGCGGCGAGACGTTCGCTCGCGGCCAGCACGCATGCGCCGCGCAGGCGTGCCGCGATGTCGTCGGGCGCGGCCGCCAGCGCGGTCTGCAGGGCTTCGCCGCTGCTCAGCGGCAGCAGCAACGGCCCATCGAACGCGCGCAGTCGCGCCAGCGCTGCGGGCGACAGCGCGACCGGTTCGCGCGCGTAGACATCGGCACGCACGACCCGCGCACCGCGATCGTGCAGCGCCGACGCGATGCGGTCGCGGCCGCCCGGGGCGGTCAGCAGGCCGATGTCGCGGCCGCGCACGTCCTGCAGCAGCGGCAGCGCCAGCAGACCTTCGCTGTCCATGCGTTCGGGCGATACCGCGTCGGCGATGCCCGCACGCCGCAGCGCGGCTGCGGTGGCGCTGCCGACCGCGCAGAACCGCTGCCCCCGCTTCGCGCGCAGGGGCGACAGCGATGCCGTCGCACGCACTGCGGTCGGGCTGGAAGCGATCACGATGTCGGCCGCCAGCGCAGCGCGCAGCGCCCGTCGTGTGGCCGGATCGTCGCGCACCGCGATCCGCCACGGCGACAGCGCCAGCACGCGCAGTCCGTGCGCGGCTGCGGCGCGGCGCATCGCGGCGTGATCGCCGACGGGACGCAGCGACACCACCCACGGCGGCGCGGCTGGCGAAGGTATGGATGGCGACGTGTCGTATGCTCGTGGACGGCGTGGCGGGGTCATCCCGTCCAGCTTCGCCATTCGCACCGTCGCCCGCAAGCCGGCGATGTCTTTCCCTGCAGGCCTTCCGCCGACGTTTTCGCCCACTGCCCGCCCATGACCGACACCCCGCGTTCCGCGCATCTGCGCGCGCTCGAAGCCGAACTGCTGGCGATGCCGCCGGTGGCGGCCATGCAACTGCGTGTCGGCGACGCCGACGGCGAGACCCTGCGGCTGCATGCGCCGCTCGCGCCCAACGTCAACGACAAGGCCTGCGCCTTCGGCGGCAGCCTGACCTCGCTGATGACGCTCGCCGGCTGGGGACTGATCGCGCTGCGGCTGGTCGAAGCTGGACTCGACGCCAACGTGTATGTCGCCGACACCAAGGTGCAGTACCGCACGCCGGTCTACACCGATCTCACCGCGGTCGCGGTGGCGGACAAGGGGGAGTCGTGGGCGGGCTTTCTCGAAACCCTGCGCAACGTTGGCCGCGCCCAGATGACGGTCGCGGCCAGCGTGCCGCTGGCTGAAGGCGGCGTGGCTGCGGACAGCCGGTCGCGTTACGTCGCGATCCGCAAGGGTTAGGATGCCCGCTGTCGTCCCCTGCCTGACCGGATTCCGATGCCCATGATCGCCTCGCCCGTCCCGATGCGCCCGCTTGCCCGGTTCCTGATGGCGCTGCTGCTGGTTTCCCTCGCCGGCGTCGCCTTCGCGGGCAAGAAGAGCAGTGCGCTCGACAGGAACCAGTACGCCTTCTCCGCCGCCATCCGCTGGGGCGACTTCGAAGGGGCCTGGAGCATGGTCGACCCGAAGGTGCGCAAGGAAAAGCCGATGACCGACGCCGACTTCTCGCGCTTCGAGCAGATCCAGGTCACCGGCTATCGCGATCTGGCCAGCATGCCCGGGCCCGACGACACCGTGATGCGCGAGATCCAGATCGAAGTCGTGAACCGCAATACCCTCGCCCAGCGCAAGACCCGTTTCACCGAGGTCTGGCGTTACGACGCCGAGACCAAGACCTGGTGGATCGCCGGCCTGCCGGACTTCTGGCAGGGCAAGTAGCGCGCCGTTCCGGCAGGCCCGGTCCGGTCGTCGCCCGGGTTTTGCCAGCCGGGCCGCCGCAGGCGACAATTCCGCCCCCCGCGCGGCCGTTCCGCGCCTGCTGGATCCGCTTCCCGTGAATTTCGAAGAACTGTGGGCCTTCGCCGGCCGCCAACCGGTCTACAGCATCGCCCTGGTCGGCCTGACCATCGCCATCATCGGCAACGAGATTTCCCGCCTCTTCCGCGGCTACAAGTCGCTGGTGCCGGCGCAGGTCACCGCGCTGATCAACCAGGAGAACGCCCTGGTGGTCGACCTGCGTCCCTACGCCGATTTCCAGAAGGGCCACATCGCCGGTTCGAAGAACGTGCTGATGAGCCAGTTCGACCCCGAGAGCAAGCAACTGGCGCCGGCCAAGGCCTTGCCCATCGTGCTGGTCTGCCAGAGCGGCATCACCGTCGTCGGCGCCGCCAAGCGCCTGAAGAAGGCGGGCTTCGAGCGCGTCCACGTTCTCGAAGGCGGCATCGGGGCCTGGCAGCAGGCGGAATTGCCGCTGGTCAAGGGCAAGGGCTGACGCCCGGTCCATCCTTCCGTCGCCCGCGCCGCCGGCCGGGCCATTGCAAACGCCGCGGCAGGCCACCAGATCGTCTGACCCGAGACCCCACCCGAGGCCCCGGTACACGCGTTTCCGGGACCGGACCCGCCCGCGTCCGCGTGCCATAATCGCCCTCTTTTCCGCTTTTCTTTCTCCAGGAGCCCTGCCATGTCCGAACCCGTCGCCAACGGCGCCGCCGCCGAAGCCAACGGCCCGACCTTCTCGGTCGAGAAGATCTACGTCAAGGATGTCTCGTTCGAAGCCCCCGGCGCGCCGCAGGTGTTCAGCGAACAGGGCCAGCCCTCGCTGGAAATGAATCTGAACCAGCGCGTCCAGCGCGTCGCCGACGATCTGTTCGAAGTCGAACTCGGCGTCACCCTGACCTGCAAGCTTGTCGACAAGACCGTGTATCTGGTCGAAGTGCGCCAGGCCGGCCTGTTCGGCCTCGCCGGTTTCGACGACCAGACCCTCGACGCGATGCTCGGCGTGCATTGCCCGACGATCCTGTATCCGTACGCCCGCCAGACGGTCAGCGACCTGATCACGGCCGGCGGCTTCCCGCCGTTCCTGCTGCAGCCGATCAACTTCGAAGGCCTGTACGCCGAAGGCCTGCGCCAGCGCGCCCAGCAGGGCGGCCTGGCCGGCGCCGAGACCGCCGGCAACGCCTGACGGGCGCGACGCCCGTCTCTCGCATGTCGTCCGATCCTTCCGATCGCGAGACCGCGAAACCCGCCGTCGCCGTCCTCGGCGCCGGCTCCTGGGGCACGGCCCTGGCGGCGCTGATCGCCCGCCACGGCCACCCCACGGTGCTCTGGGGGCGCGACGCCGCGACCATCGCGGCGATCGACGCCCGCCACGAAAATCCCCGTTATCTGCCGGGGATTCCGCTGCCCGACAGTCTTCGCGCCACCACCGATCTGGCCGCGGCCCTCGCCGGTTGCGACCTGGTGCTGGTGGTGGTGCCCTCGCACGCCTTCGCCGAGACCCTGCACGCGCTCGCACCGCTGCGCCCGGCGCACGCCGGCGTGGCCTGGGCGACCAAGGGGTTCGAACCCGGTTCCGGCCGGTTCCTGCATGAAGTCGCGGGCGGGATACTGCCCGCCGACGTGCCGCTGGCGGTCGTCACCGGCCCTTCGTTCGCGAAAGAAGTCGCCGCGGGTCTGCCGACCGCGCTCACGGTGCATGCCGATGGCGCGCATCCCGGCAGCGCCGGATTCGCCCAGCAGGTCGCCGACGCCCTGCATGGCCCCGCGTTCCGCGCGTACACCGGCGAGGACATGCTGGGCGCCGAGCTCGGCGGTGCGATGAAGAACGTGCTGGCCGTGGCCACCGGCGTCGCCGACGGCATGGCGCTGGGTTTGAATGCGCGCGCCGGCCTGATCACCCGCGGGCTCAACGAAATGTTGCGGCTCAACGTCGCCATCGGCGGCAAGGCCGAGACCCTGATGGGCCTCGCCGGTCTCGGCGATCTCGTGCTCACCTGCACCGGCGATCTGTCGCGCAACCGGCGTCTGGGCCTGGCCCTCGGCCGCGGCCAGTCGATCGAAGACGCGGTGCGCGAGATCGGCCAGGTGGTGGAATCGATCCAGACCGCCGAGGAAGTGATGCGCCAGGCGGCGCGGCACGGCATCGAGCTGCCGATCTCCAGCACCGTCCGCGATGTCCTCAAGGGCGAGATCACGCCCACCGACGGCCTCAGGCGGCTGATGGCGCGCGAACAGAAGCCGGAATACCCGCAGGGTCTGTTCGGCGACTGAGCGCCGTCTTCCGCGCGCCAAAGAAAAAGCCCGGCCTGCGCCGGGCTTTTTCGTGTCGCGATGCAGAGCGATCAGAAGCTCGCGCGCACGCCGATCAGATACTGCGAGGTCAGGTCGCCGGCTTCGATCTCGCCGACCACGCCCCAGGTTTCGTTGATGATGAACTGGGCGCCGAGAGTGCCGCTGAATTCGCCGTCGTAGTCGCTGCCGTCGACGTAGCTGGCTTTCACCCAGCCTTCGAAGTTGTTGCTGAGCGCGCCGCGCAGACCCACCGAGACGCGGGCCGCGTCGAGGTTGTCGCGATAACCGGTGGCGTCGAGCTGAGTGTGCTGGAACCCGGCTTCCGCGATCAGGTCGGCGTTGTCGAAGATGGTATGGCGATAGCCCAGGCCGGCCTGGGTCTGGCGCGCGTCGATGTCCTCGACGAGGTCGCCGTTGCGCGCCCACGCGTAGCCGCCGTAGACGTAGAAATTGTCGGACAGTTCGATCGCGCCGCGAACGCCGGCGCCGTTGAAATCGAGCGTGTCGCTGCCGGGGGTGCCGAAGTCGACGCTGACGCGCTGAACGCCGCCTTCGACATACGTGAAACTCCCCAGGCTGTCGCGGGCCGAGGCCGCGAATGGCAGGCAGGCCAGCAGGAGTGCGGCCGCAAGTGGCTTCTTCATGAATCTCCCCAAAGAGCTGTGAAATCGGTGGATGTCCCTGTCCGCGCCCGGCGCGGCCAGTGAGTTTACCCAAGCCGCGGCCGGTTTGGCGTGCTGCGGCCCCGAAGGATGCCCGCCGGGACCCCGCAAACGCGAAAGCCCGGCCGGAGCCGGGCTTTCGGGCATCGATCCGTACGCCGGGCGGGGCCCGGGCCGACGGCCCGGATCAGAAGCTGGCGCGGACGCCGATCTGCCAGTTGTCCAGGTCGGCACTCAGGAAGTTGTACTCGTTGTAGTGGTACTGGCCGTAAACGCCCCAGGTCTGGTTGAACTTGACGTGGATGTTCACGTTCGCACCGACCACATCGTCCATGTTCTCGACGTCGGTCCAGGTGACCTTGCCGCCGAGTTCGACATGGTCGCCGATCGCCGAGCGCACGCCGGCTGCGGCGCGGTAGCCATCGTTGTGGTATTCGTCGCCGAACACTTCGGAATTCACGCCGATGTAGCTGAGCTCGGCAACGAAATCGGTGCCTTCCGCCAGCTGCGCGCGGTAGCCGCCTGTCAGTTCCCACGGCTCCAGGCTGTCGCTGTCGAGCGAATCGTCGTGGACGCCGATGGCGCCGTAGAACTTGTCGCCGAAGGCCATCGAGCCCTTGAAGGCATAGCCGTCGCCGTCGAAATCGCCCGAACCGGTCTTGAGGGTCGACTCGCTGTAGCCGAGTTCGACATAGTTGTAGCTCAGCTCACCCGCGGAAGCGGCAAAGGGAGCGCAGGCCAGCACGATGGCCAGCGAAAGGTGCTTCTTCATTCAAACCCCTGATTTATTTGAAAATTAACGAATTTGCCGACGGTGCGGCGCGGGCATCTTAACGAAATCTTGATGCCTTGCAACCGCTTGACGGATGCACCGCGAGCGATTCGTGGACACAAGAAAGCCCGGCTTGCGCCGGGCTTCCAGGGCGACCCAGGGGAGGGGTCGCGAAAAAGGCGTACATCGAGGGTGACGCCTGCCCTGCACGGGAACCTGTGCGTCGCGCTCCGGGGAGCGTGTGGGGTTACCAGCTGAAGCGCGGACCGACGAACCACTGGGCGTCGCCGTCGGCGAACTTGACGTCGCCGCTCACGCCCCAGTTTTCGTTGAACTTCACCTGGGCGCCGACGCGGCCGTAGAAATCGCCGTCGGCCTGTTCGAAGTCTTCGTAACCGGCCATCGCATAGGCTTCGAACTTGTCGCCCAGCGCGCCGCGGACGCCGGCTTCGGCGCTGTAGCCGTCGACATCGAAGCCGCTGCCGGCATCGAACTTCTCGTAGGCGACGCGGGTGACCAGATCGGCCTTGTCGGTGATGCCGTAGTTGTAGCCGACGCCGAGTTTCCACTGGTCGACCTTGTCGAAGACCGTGTTCACATCCAGATCCTGCGTGGTGTAGGCCCCGAAGAGGTGGAAGTTCTCGTGCACGGCGACCGATGCGTCGATGCCGTAGCCATCGGCATCCGAGGCGCCGTCCGCTTCGGTCGCGACATAGCCGCCCTGGACGTAGTTGTAGGAGACGCCCTCGGCCGCGGAGGCCGCGAACGGGAGGGCAGCAAGGAGGGTCAGGGCGAGAAGAGTGCGCTTCATGAAAGAGGACCTCATGGTTGTTATTGGGCCGGAGCGGCGAGAGAGACGAGGGGAAACCGCTCCGGTGAGGCGCATTCTCAGGATCGCCGCATAACGAATACTTAATACTGAACTTGTCGGTGCGGGAACTTTCGCGAAGCGTTCAGCGACGCGCGCCGGCCATCGACAGTCGTGGGGGTCTGTTCGGGGGGCAAATTCACCGCTTTCGAGCTCGGGCGCGCATCATGCAGTCCCGCTGCAGCCCTGCAGGCATGCGGGTCCGGAGTGTTTCGAGGTCGCCCGGTCGATGCGGTGCGAAGCACGGGGTCGTCGTACGCGGACGCCGTGCGAAATCGCCTCGCGGCGGGCATTCGCGTTCAGCGTTTCACGTCCAGGCGTTCGCTGCGCATCAGCGCCAGCACGTCCTCGCGATCGACGAGATTGAAATCGCCGGGAACGCTGTGCTTCAGGCAGGCCGCGGCCAGGCCGAAGCGCAGGCTGTCGCCGTCGTCCATGCCCGTGAGCAGACCGTGCAGTACGCCGGCGGCGAAGGCGTCGCCGGCGCCGATGCGGTCGACGATGCCGTGCAGCGCATGCGTGGGCGTCGCGTGCAGCGCGCCCGCGCGGGTCGCCATCAGCGCGCTCATGCCGTGGTCGTCGACGCTGTGCTGGGTGCGTACGGTGGTGACGATGCGCTGCAGTCGCGGAAACGCGGCGAACGCCCGCGCCGCGGCGGCGGCGAAACGCGCGCTGGGTTCGTCGGCGTGCGTGTCGTCTTCGCCCAGCACCACGCCGATATCGCGATGATCGGCGAAGGCGAGATCCGCCTCGGCGATCAATTCGCGCAGGATCGCACCCGGGTCGGCGTCCCAGGCGGCCCACAGCTTCGCGCGGAAATTGCCGTCGAACGACACCAGCGCGCCGGCGGCTCGCGCCGCCCGCGCCGCGGCCAGTGCGGCATCGGCGGTGGCCTGGCCCAGCGCCGGGGTTACGCCGGAGACGTGGAATGCCCGCGCGTCGGTCAGCATGCGCGGCCAGTCGTAGGTTTCGGGGCCCGCGAGCGCGAAGGCGGACCCGGCACGGTCGTACAGCACTTCGCTGGGGCGCAGGCCGGCGCCGGTGGCCAGGAAATACAGGCCCATGCGGCCCGGTCGGCGATGGACGTCATCGACCGCCACGCCATGGCGGCGCAGTTCTCCCAGCGCAGCCTCGCCCAGCGGGTTGTCGGCGACCGTGCCGGCCAGCGTTGCCCGATGTCCGAAGCGGGCCAGCGACACCGCGACGTTGGCTTCGGCGCCGCCGATGCGGACGTCCAGCGCCGGACTCTGCAGCAGGCGTTCCCGCCCCGGGGCCGCAAGCCGCAGCAGCAGTTCACCGAAGCATACGATCCGTCCTTCTTGCCGACCTTCTACCTGCCGCATGGGGCCTCCGGAGTGGGGCGGCGGAGCTGCTGCGTTGCAGCATGCTTCCGGCGCCGTCTTTTGCTAGCTTTGGCCAGCGGTGTCATTTTTTGCGGCCAGAAGAGCCATCATAACCGGCCTGAGACACGAACGCACCGCGGTCATCTCGCCTATTTTCAGTGAGGGGGAAGCAATGCACAGGCAGTACGGCAGCAAAAAGACACCGGTTACCATGCTCGCGGCATCGATCGCCCTGGCGCTGCAGCTGACCGCGTTGTCCGCGGCGGCCCAGCAGACGCCGGCCGCGGAGGATGCGCCCGACGGCGGCGACCTGGACAAGATCGAGGTCGTCGGCTTCCGCGCCAGTCTGATCAAGGCGCTGGACGAAAAGCGTGAATCGGCCGAACAGATCGACGCCATCGTCGCCGAGGACATCGGCAAATTCCCCGACCAGAATCTGGCCGAGTCGCTGCAGCGCATTCCGGGCGTGTCGATCGACCGCGATGCCGGCGAGGGCCGCTCGATCACGGTGCGCGGCCTCGGCCCCGACTTCACCCGCGTCCGCCTCAACGGCATGGAAGCGCTGTCCACCACCGGCGGCACCGACAGCTCCGGCGGCGCCAATCGCGGTCGCGGCTTCGATTTCAACGTCTTCGCGTCGGAGTTGTTCAACAACCTCACGGTGCGCAAGACCCAATCGGCGGAAGTGGACGAAGGCTCGCTCGGTGCCACCGTCGATCTGCGCACCGGCCGGCCCTTCGACTACCGCAAGTTCACCGCGACCGTGAACGGGCAGATGAGCTACAACGATCTGTCCGGCGAGTGGGATCCGCGCATCTCTGGCCTGATCAGCAACACCTGGGCCGACGGACGCATCGGCGCCGCGATGTCGGTGTCCTACAGCGAGCGCAGTCTGCTGGAAGAAGGCTTCAGCGCGGTGCGCTGGGAGCCCAGCAGCGCGTCGGGCGGTTTCTGCAGCCCGGTCGGCGTGACCCCGGCGTCCACCGCACCCGGCGCTTCCGCCGCCAACTGCGCCACCGGCATTCCGCGCCCTGGCAACACCGCAGCGAACGTCAGCGCCTACAACACCGCGATGGCGGCCGGCGTGTTCCACCCGCGTCTGCCACGCTACGGCCGCCTGACCCACGAGCAGACGCGCACCGGCGTGACCGGCAGCCTGCAGTTCCGCATCACCGACGACACCACGCTGTCGGTGGACGCGCTGTATTCGAAACTCGACGCCACGCGTCAGGAAGATTTCCTCGAAACCATTTCCTTCAGCCGCACCGCGGCGCAGGGCGGCAAGCCGCAGACCGAAGTGGTGGCGGCCGAGGTCGATGCCAACGGCAATCTGGTCTACGGCGTGTTCAACAACGTCGACGTGCGTTCCGAATCCCGTTTCGACGAACTCGAGACCACGTTCACCCAGCTCGGTTTCGATCTGCAGACGCGGCTCACCGATCGCCTGAGCTTCAACGCGCAGGCCGGCATGTCGAAGTCGGAATTCCGCAATCCGGTCCAGACCACGGTGACCCTCGACATCCAGAACATCGACGGCTATTCGTGGGATTTCCGCGGCAACGATCGGGTGCCGCGCATCACCTATCCGTTCGACGTCAACAGCCCGACGGCATGGCAGTGGATCAGCAGCCCGGCCGCGAATTCGACGGGCTCGGAAATCCGCATCCGCCCGCTCGGCGCCGACAACGAATTCGAGAACGCGCGCTTCAACCTGATCTTCGATCTCAACGAATCGATTTCGTTCAAGGGCGGCCTGGTCTGGAAGGAATACGGTTTCGAAACCTTCGAATTCCGTCGCACCAACGAGACCCGCGTGCCGGGGTTGCCGGCGGGCACGACGCTGGCCGACATCACCCGGACGTTCAGCGGCTTCGGTTCCGGCCTGGGCCAGCCCGGCGGCAACGCGAACGGCTGGCTGATTCCGGATCTCAACGCGATCGCCCGCCTGTTCAACATCTACTGCAACTGCGATCCGACCCCCGGCACTTCCGGCGACGGCGACGATTTCCGGCTGGGCGGCATCACGGTCGGCAACGCGCGCGGCAACAATTTCGCCGTGAGCGAGACCGATCAGGGCGGCTATCTGCAGATGGATTTCGACACCGATTTCGTCGGTCGCCGTCTGCGCGGCAACGTCGGCGTGCGTTATGCCTCCACCGACGTGGCGGCCACCGGATATCTCGCCACCGGCGGCGGCAGCGAGGTCGTGGTGAAGAACGCCTACGACGACTGGCTGCCGTCGGTGAATCTGGCGTGGGACCTGCGCGACAACCTCGTGCTGCGCTTCGGTGCGGCGAAGGTGATGGCGCGACCGCAGTTGCCGAGCCTCAATCCGGGCGGCACGGTCAACACCACGCTGCGCACGATCACCACCGGCAATCCGATGCTGGAACCGTTCCGCGCGACCACCTACGACGTGTCCGCGGAGTGGTATTTCGCCGAGAACGCGCTGCTGGGCGTCGCGTTCTTCTACAAGGATATCGACACCTACATCCAGACCCTGCGCGAGACCCGGCCGTTCAATACCACCGGTCTGCCGCTGGAGCTGCTGACGCCGGTCGGCCTGCCGGCGGACACGCCGTTCGACATCACCTCGCCGGTCAACACGCCCGGCGGTCCGCTGCGCGGTTTCGAGATCAACTACCAGCAGCCGTTCTCGTTCCTGCCCGGCGCCTGGAGCGGCCTCGGCCTGCTGCTGAACTACACGCATGTGGAATCCGAGATCGAATACGCGATCTCGCCCACCAGCAGCCTGTTCGTCACCGACAATCTCGTGAACCTGTCGCCGAACGCTTACAACGCCACGCTCTACTTCGAGAACAAGCGCTTCAGCGCGCGCGTATCGGGTTCGTACCGCGACGACTATCTGCAGGTGGTGCCCGGCCGCAACAGCAACGATGTCGAGGGCAAGCGCGAGACCTTCAACGTCGACGCATCCGTCACCTACAACGTCAACGACAAGCTCGCGCTGACGCTGGAAGGCATCAACCTGACCGACGAGTTCAACGACCAGTTCGTCGATTCCGACGGCGATCGGGCCTCGGTGTATCACCACACGGGCCGCCAGTTCTTCCTCGGTGCCCGCTATTCGTTCTGATTCCGGAACCTCCCCCTTTCGTGTGAATCCCCCTTGGTGGTGCCGTCCAAGATGCGTGGACGGCACCACCTTTTTTTCGCGCGATCGCCGTGTGGCGATGGCCGCGCTTCGCGATGAGACACCGCGAAATGCCGTCATCCTCGCGCCAGCGAGGACCCAAGCTGCAGCCGCGGTCATGCATGGGTCCTCGCTGGCGCGAGGATGACGGGTCATGGTTTTGAAATCGGCGCGAAGTCGCTGATCGCCGGACAGCGCCGCCGCTTCAGAACGTCTGGTTCAGAACATCTGGTTCAGAACGTCCCGCGCTGGACGTAGGGCGCGCGCTCGTAGAGCCTGCGCTCGCCGCCGCGCGGGTCGTCTTCCACCCGGCTGTCGACATCGAACAGCATCGTCGCGCGACGATCGAGGTCGTAGCGCGGCCAGTGCGGCAGACCGGCGTGATTCGGATCGCCGCTGCGCGCGAAGGCGAGCAAGGCTCCGCTCATCGCATCGCACACGCGCTGCGCATCCGGGCCGTCGCCGGTGCGCGATCCGGGTTGGCGGAGGGTGTCGAACACCAGCGGAATGTCGAGCGTGTGCATCGCGCCGAACCTGCCGTCGTCGAGCGGCGAGGGGAAGTCGAGCTGATAGACCCAGGTCGGTGCGCCCTGCCGCGCGCGCGCTTCGGCTTCCTGCACCGCGCCGCGCCACGACCGGCCGGCGGTGGTGGCGGCGAAGAAGATCCGCGAGGGCGTCCAGTCCGGATGCAGCCGGCGGTATTCGGCGATGACCGTCTCCACCGGCAGATCGACGTACTGATGGCGGCGCAGGCGTTCCGGCAACTGCGCCCAGGTCAGTGCGTGATTCGCCGGATCGTTGCCGAGGAAGGCGCGGGTTTCGTCGCGGGTGTTGCCGATGATCATCGGAATGCCCGCCGACTGCGGCGGCGCATCGGGATGGAACGGATGCCGGGGCAGGCGACGCCCGTCGAGCACCGGCCCGAAATACAGGCTCATGTCTTCCACGCGCGACGGGTCGCGGGTTTTCGCGGCCTGCAGCAGCGTCGCGATCGGCAGCGTGCGCAGCGCATCGAGGCGGTCGGGCGCGAGTCCCAGCGCATCGAGGAACAGGCTTGCGCGCTGCGCGGCGGCGCGCGGGCCCGCGGCGGTGACCTGCTGGCCGCTCATGGTCATCGCGCGATGGAACAGCCCGGCGGCGTCCGGCATCGCCATCAGCGTCGCGATCTTCGCGCCGCCGCCGGATTGCCCGAACACGGTGACGTTGCCGGGGTCGCCGCCGAATTCCGCGGCGTGCTCGCGCACCCACCGCAGCGCCGCGATCAGATCGAGCTGACCGACGTTGCCGGAATCCGCGCAAGCCGTATCGAATTCGCCGAGATGGAGATAACCGAACAGATTCAGCCGGTGATTGACCGTGACCACCACGACATCGCCGCGCCGGCACAGGCGCACGCCGTCGTACAGCGGATCGCTGCCGGCGCCGGTGTTGTAGGCGCCGCCGTGGATGTAGACGAGCACCGGCCGCTGCGCGCGGTCGCGCAGTGCCGGCGTCCACACGTTGAGCACGAGGCAGTCTTCGCCGCCGGGCGCGAGCTCGCCGTTCTGCGGTGCGTGCATGCCGAAGCGGGTGGCGTCGCGCACCCCGCGCCATGGAATCTCCGGGCGTGGCGGCTGGAAGCGGGTCGACGCGGTGTCGGCGCCGTAGGGCAGGCCCTTGAACACCAGCACGTCGGCGGCGCCGTCGACCGCATCGCGCAGGCCGAGCACGCGTCCGCTGCGGGTCGATGCGATCGGTGCGCGATGCGATCTTTCGCGCGCGGCCGCGGGCAACAGCGCGGCGCCCGCCAGTGCGAGCCCCGCCTGCAGCGCGCGTCGGCGCGTGCGATCCATCGCCGGCTCAGCGCAGCGGTTCGCGTCGCGGCAAGGGTTTCAGCGGTTCCATGGTCTGCAGGTCCCAGTCGACTTCGACGAAGGCCTGCCGCGTTTCCGCATGTTTCGGATAACCGCCGACTTCCTGCTCGCTGTCGATGATTTCGCCGCGTCCTTCGATCGTGTCGGCGAGGATCCGGCGATCGATGTCGTCGCGATCCCAGGGCCGCGCACCGGCGTTGGCGATCACCGCATCCTGCACGTCCTTCGCGGGCATCGGGGTCACGCCGAACGGCAGCGGCGGCGAGGTCTTCAGCGCGCGCACGCCGACCGGTGCGGTGCTGTAGCTGCCCTGCATCGGCAGCGGCTGGCCGATGCGGTCGACCGCGATGTTGTCGCGCAGGTACAGATCGAGCCAGCCGGAGCCGCCGAACATGAAGAACACGGCTTTCTGCGGCGTATCCGGGCCGCCGCGCATCGCGTTGCCGATCAGCGCGAGACGTCCGTCTTCGTAGGGATGCCCGTCCCATTCCGCGGCGACGAGGTTGTAGTGCACCGCGCGCTGGCCCGGGTTGTAGATCAGATTGTTGACCACGACGCCCTGGCTGCCGCCCTTGAACATCGGGTTGCGCTCGTTATTGTGCGCGTAGAGGTTGCCGACGATCAGGATGTCGCGGGCGTTGTCGTGGATCAGCGAGCCTTTCGAATGCTCGCCCTTGCCGTGGCTGGAATGCGCGAGGCCTTCGGCGATGAGGTTGTGGCTGAAGGTGATGCGGTGCGAGGTGTTATCGCGCCATTCGGCTGCGGTCGCGCCGCCGAAACGCGGGCCGGAGGCCGACAGATTCTCGTCGGTGGCCCAGGTCAGCGAACAGTGATCGACGATCACGTCGTGCGCGCCGACGGTGGAGATCGCGTCGAAATCCACGCCGCTGCGCTTGGGCTGGCCGGCTTCGCCGGGGCGCACGCGGAGGTGGCGCACCACGACATCGTGCGTCGCGATGTCGATGCCGCCGCGGATCAGGGTGATGCCCGGCTGCGGCGCGGTCTGGCCGGCGATGGTGAGGAAGGGTTCGCGGATCTTCACGGTCTTCAGGCCGAGATCGATGACGCCGCCGACTTCGAACACCACGATCCGCGGGCCTTTCGCGTTCACCGCTTCGACGAACGAGCCCGGGCCTTCGCCGGCGAGCGTGGTGACGCGGAGGATGCGGCCGCCGCGGCCGCCGGGCGTGTGCGCGGCCCAACCGAGCGCGCCGGGAAAGGCCGGTGCGGCGACAGGTGTCGCCGCCGCAGGCGAAGCGGATGCGGCCAGGACGGTCGTGGCCGATGCCGGCAGCAAGGTGGCGAACAACGCTGCGGCGATCCTCGGGGCGACGATCTTCAGTGCGGCAGTTTTCAACGCGGCAGTCTTGAACGCGATGCGGGTCATCTCTGGTCCCTCCCGGGGTGCCTTATCGTGCACTGCGGATTGTCAATGACACCGGTTTCCTATACAACTCCCTTCGACGAATCCGGGCAGGCAATCCGAGGGGTGGCGGTGGATATGGACGGCAGGGCGATGGGCGACGACGCCGAGAGCTGGGAAATCGCGCGGCGGCTGGTGAGCGCCCGGCTGCGCGCCGTGGCCCAGCCGGTTTACCCGGGCGCGCTGCCGCCGACGCTGGCGGCTGGCTACGCCTGCCAGGATGCGGCGATCGCGCTGTGGCCGACGCCCATCGCCGGCTGGAAGGTCGGCAGGATTCCCGATGTCTGGCTGGCGCGGATGGGCGAAGAACGCCTGGTCGGTCCGATCTTCGCCGATGCCGTGCAGCACCCGGCGCCGGGTCAGGCGGCGGCGTTCCCGATCATCGACGGCGGTTTCGCCGCGGTGGAGGCCGAATTCATCTTCCGGCTGGGCGCCGACGCGCCACCGGGCAAGTCCGTGTGGAACGACGACGAGGCATTGGCGCTGGTCGACACGCTGCTGGTCGGGGTCGAACTCGCCGGCAGCCCGCTGCCGCGCATCAACGATCTGGGCCCCGCGGTGGTCGTGTCCGACTTCGGCAACAATGCGGGCCTGATCCTGGGGCCGGTGGTCCCCGAGTGGCGACGCATGCTGGGCGACTCCGAACGCGACCTGCGCTGTTCCACCGCGATCGACGGCGTGGTCGTCGGCAACGGTCGCGCCAGCGACATCGCCGGCGGCCTGATGGCCGCGCTGCGCTTCGCGCTCGCGCGCTGCGCGAAACGGGGCCTGCCGCTGCGCGCGGGGCAACTGGTGTCCACCGGGGCGGCCACCGGCATCCACGACATCCTGCCCGGACAGTCCGCGCGGGTCGCATTCGATGGCATCTGCGAGATCGATGTGGTCGCGATCCTGGCGATGCCGAGGGTCGACGCATGAGTGCCGACGCATGAGCGCCGCCGTCGATCGCCAACGCCGCCGCGTGCTGCAGGGTCTGTGCGCGGCCGGTGCCGGTGCGGTGTTCGGTGCCGGCGCGAGCGATGGCCGCGCCGCGGGCGTGTTCACCGCCACCGACGTGCATCCGAAGGATTATCCGACCGTCGCCGCCGTGCGCTGGCTGGGCGAAACGCTCGAGCGCCAAACCGGCGGCCGCCTGCGCATCCGCATGTATCACGCCGGCCAGCTCGGCCGCGAATCCGACACCCTGGAGCTGGCGCGCAACGGCGCCATCGATTTCACCCGCGTGTACACCGGTGCGTTGAACAACGCGTTTCCGCTGACCAGGGCGCTGTGCATGCCGTTCGCCTTCGACTCGGTGGCGCACCAGCGCCGCGTGCACGACGGCGCGGTCGGCGCGGCGGTGTTGCGCGGCTTCGAAAGCCGAGGCGTGATCGGTCTGGCGCTGTACGACAGCGGCGCGCGCTGCTTCTACAACACCCGCAGGCCGCTGCATGCGCCGCGCGATCTCGCCGGCCTCAAGCTGCGGGTGCCGCCGTCGGACATCTTCATCGCGCTGATCCGTCTGCTCGGCGGCAATCCCACGCCGCTGCCGTACGGCCAGGTGTTCTCGGCGCTCGAAACGCATCTGATCGACGGCGCCGAGAACAACCTGCGCAGTTTCCACGCCAGCCGTCATTTCGAGACCGCGCGCTACTGGTCGCAGAGCGCGCATTCGTACGCGCCGGACGCGCTGCTGATCTCGAAGCGGACCTTCGACGGTCTGAAACCGTCGGATCGCGCGCTGCTGACCGACGCCGCGCGCGCTTCGGTGCGGGTGATGCGCGAAGCCTGGGACACCTCCGAGGCCGAATCGCGCCGCGCGCTCGAAGCCGCGGGCGTCGCCATGAACACCGTCGACGCCGCCGCGTTCCGCCGCGCGGCCGAACCGCTGGTGCGCGAACTGCTCGCGGATCCGCAACTGCGCGCGCTGCACGCCGCGATCCGCAAGGCCGCCTGAGAAGAGGAATGCCGACGATGCCGGAGCCGAATGTCATCTCGTCGCCAACGCCGCTGGATCGCCTGGCGGGTCTCGCGATCGCGCTCGCCGCCCTCGCGCTGGTCGGCCTCGTCGTCGTGCAGGGCTGGCAGGTGTTCGCGCGTTACGTGCTCAACGATTCGCCGGGCTGGACCGAGCCGGTCACGCTGGTGCTGCTGACCGCGGCGATGTCCTTCGGCGCGGCCGCGGGCGTCCACAACGATCGCCACTTCGCGTTCACGCTGCTCGCCGATGCTGCGCCGCCCGGCTTGAAACGCGCGCTGTTCGTCGGTACGAAACTGACGATCGCACTGCTCGGTGCGGTGCTGGCGTGGTGGGCCGCGCGGCTGTTCCTCGCCGGCGTCGACGTGCGCGCCGCCGGTGCGCCGTTCCCGGAAACCCTGCCGTACGCGCCGGTGGCGCTGGGCGGTGCGCTGATGGTCGTGTTCGCGCTCGGTCGCTGCCTCCCGCGGCCCGCGGCGCAGGAGGCGCGCTGAGCATGGCGATCTCGATCCTCTTCGGCGTCTTCGCGCTGCTGCTCGCCCTCGGCGTGCCGGTGGCGTTCTCGCTGGCGGTCGCCGCGCTGGCGACGCTGCTCTACATCGACCTGCCGCCGCTGGTGCTGGTGCAGCAGGTCACCGCAGGCGCCGGTTCCGCGTCGCTGGTGGCGATTCCGCTGTTCATCCTCGCCGGCGAAATCATGATGCGCGGCGGCATTTCCGAACGCCTGATCGGCCTCGCCAGCGCGCTCGTCGGACGCATGCGCGGCGGGCTCGGCCAGGTCAGCATCGTGTCCTCGCTGTTCTTCGGCGGCGTGTCGGGCTCGGCCATCGCCGACGTGTCCGCGGTCGGCGGCGCGATGATCCCGCAGATGGTCCAGCGCGGCTACGCGAAGGATTACGCGGTGAACGTCAGCATCACCGCGGCGCTGGTCGCGCTGCTGGTGCCGCCGTCGCACAACCTCATCCTGTTCTCGGCCGCGGCCGGCGGCGGCGTGTCGATCGTCGATCTGTTCGCCGCGGGCATGCTGCCGGCGCTGCTGATGACGCTGTCGATGATGGTCACTGCCTACGTGCTCGCGCGCCGGGCCGGCTACGGCACCGAGGCCTTCCCGGGGTTCGCCGCGCTGCTGCAGCGCTTCGTCGCCGCGCTGCCGGGCTTGCTGCTGGTGGCGCTGATCTTCTTCGGCATCCGCGCCGGCATCTTCACCGCGGTGGAAAGCGCCGCGGTCGCCGTGGTCTATGCGCTGCTGGTGGCCGGCGTCGCGTATCGCCGGCTCAACTGGGCGTCGTTCGTCGACACCGTGACCCACGCGGCGCGCACCACCGGCGCGATCCTGTTCGTGATCGCCGCCGCGGCCGCGTTCGGCTGGCTGCTGGCGTATCTCGAAGTACCGGCGGCGACCGTCGACGCGCTGCGCGCGATCGCGCACGACAAACTGATGGTGCTGCTGCTGATCGTGCTGGTGCTGTTGCTGCTCGGCACCTTCATGGATCTGGCGCCGATGATCCTGATCTGCACGCCGATCTTCCTGCCGGTGGCCAAGGCCTACGGCATCGATCCGCTGCAGTTCGGCGTGGTGCTGATCCTCGCCGGCGGCATCGGCCTGGTCACGCCGCCGGTGGGCTCGGTGCTGTTCGTCGGCACCGCGATCGGCCGCATCAGCATCGGCGAATCGCTGCGGACCATCTGGCCGTTCTGGCTGGCCGCGCTGACGGTGCTGCTGGCGGTGGCCTTCGTGCCGTCGCTGTCGCTGTGGTTGCCGGCGGTCCTGAAGCACTGACGCGTTCTGAGCCGAGGTTCTCCGCGGAAAATGTCCCGAAGGACAGCGCGCGTCGATTCGGTCCATAATCCCGGCATGACCGCCAAAACCCCCGCAGCGAAGACGAGCCGCACCCCGAAGGTGCCGGTGCCCGGCAAGGCCACCATCAACGACATCGCACGGCTCGCGGGGGTCTCGAAGAAAACCGTGTCGCGGGTGATCAACGATTCCCCGCTGGTCAAACCCGATACCCGCGCGAAGGTGCATGCGCTGATGCGCGAATACGGCTATGCGCCCGATCCGCAGGCGCGCGGCCTGGCCTTCCGGCGTTCGTTCCTGATCGGGCTGGTGTTCGACAATCCCACCGCGCAGTACATCGTCAACATCCAGTACGGCGTGCTCGATGCGCTGCGCGATTCCGGCTACGAACTCGTGGTCCATCCCTGCGACAGCAAGAGCGAGGGCTACGTCGACGGCATCCGCCGTTTCGTGCAGCAGCAGAAACTCCACGGCGTGATCCTGATTCCGCGCGTGTCGGAGGACGAAGCCTTGGCCGAGGCGCTGCGCGCGATCGATTGCCGCTATGTGCGGATCGCATCGGTGGCGATGGACGAACCCGGGCGGATGCTGGTCACCCACGACCGCAGCGCCGGCGCCGAGGCCGCGAACTATCTCGAATCGCTCGGCCATCGCCGCATCGGCCTGATCACCGGCCCCAAGCGGTATCGCTCGTCGATCGAGCGCGGCGAAGGCTTCGTCGACGCGCTCGCGAAGCGCGGCATCCAGGTGCCGCCGGAGCGCATCTACGAAGGCGGCTACACCTTCGAATCCGGGGTCGCCGGCGCCGAACAACTGCTCGCGCGTCCGGATCGCCCGACCGCGATCTTCGCCTGCAACGACGAAATGGCCGCGGGCGTGTACAAGGCCGCGCAGCGCATGGGCATCTCGATCCCCGGCGAACTGTCGGTGGTCGGTTACGACGACAGTCCGCTGGCCTCGCAGCTGTGGCCGGCGCTGAGCACCATCCGCCTGCCGGTGCGCGATGTCGGCCGTCAGGCCGCCGGCCTGCTGCTGACCCAGGACGCCGCACCGGCCGCGGTGATGACCGCGGTCACGCCACATCTCGTCGCCCGCGATTCCTGCCTGCCGCCGCAGGCCGTCTGACGTTTCCGCGATCTGCTCCCTCCCCCGCCTGCGGGGGAGGGTTGGGGTGGGGGCAAACGACGCAGGACGCATCTTCTGGTAACCGGTGTCAAAACGCGCCGAACCCGGTTATGATTCGGCCGGACCCAAGGCATCCCAGCGGGGAAGCGATGTTCGAGAAGACCTATCACGCCTGCCATCCGGACTCGATGGCCGGCGCCAGCAACGACCAGCTGCGCGAGCGCTATCTGATCGATGGCCTGTTCGTCGCCGATGCCGTCCGCCTGAACTACACCCATTACGAACGCATCGTCGTCGGCGGCGCCGCGCCGGTGCGTTCCACGCTTTCGTTGCCCGTGCAAACCCAGCCGGCCTCCGCGGCCGGCAAACCCTTTCTGGAACGCCGCGAACTCGGCGTGGTGAACGTCGCAGACGGCGATGGCATCGCGACCGTCGACGGCGTCGCCTACACCCTGAAACCGAAGGACGCGCTGTACGTGCCGATGGGCAGCGCCGAAGTGACGTTCGCGTCCGCCGATCCGGTGAATCCCGCACGCTTCTATCTGTTCTCCACGCCGGCGCACGCGCGCTACGAGACGAAGCACATCTCGATCGCGCAGGCGGTGCCGCTGGAACGCGGCGCGCTGGAAACCTCGAACGAACGCACGATCTACCAGTACATCGTTCCGGCCACCTGCCAGTCGTGCCAGCTGCTGCTCGGCCTGACCCTGCTGAAGACCGGCAGCGTCTGGAACACGATGCCGCCGCATCTGCACGACCGCCGCTCCGAGGTCTATTTCTACTTCGGCCTGGGCGACGACCAGAAGGTCATGCATTTCATGGGCGATCCCGCCGACATGCGCCATCTGGTGATCGGCGACGAGGAGGCGGTGGTGTCGCCGCCGTGGTCGATCCATATGGGCTCGGGCACGCGCAACTACGGCTTCATCTGGGCCATGGGCGGCGAGAACCTCGATTACACCGACATGCAGCAGCTCGACATCTGCCAACTCAAGTGAGGCGCGCATGAGCACGGCACTCTTCGATCTCACCGGCCGGGTCGCGCTGATCACCGGAGGCAGCACCGGGCTGGGGCAGGGCATCGCGCTGGCGCTGGCCGAAGCGGGCGCGGACATCGCCGTCGCCGGCATTTCGCCCGCCACCGAAACCGCCTCGCGCGTGCGCGCGCTCGGCCGCCGCTTCATCGACATCGAGGCCAACCTGATCAGCGTCGAGCCGGTCCAGCGCATGCTCGAGGAAACCCTCGACGCATACGGTCGTTTCGACATCCTGGTCAACAACGCCGGCCTGATCCGCCGCGCCGACGCGGTCGATTTCACCGAGCAGGACTGGGACGACGTGATGAACGTGAACATCAAGTCCGCGTTCTTCCTGTGCCAGGCCGCGGGCCGGCATTTCATCGCCAACGGCGGCGGCAAGATCGTCAACATCGCCTCGATGCTGTCGTTCCAGGGCGGCATCCGCGTGCCGTCGTACACCGCCAGCAAATCGGGCATCGCCGGCATCACCCGCCTGCTCGCGAACGAGTGGGGCGGCAAGGGCGTGAACATCAACGCGATCGCGCCCGGCTACATGGCCACCGACAACACCGCGCAATTGCGCGCAGACCCCGAGCGCAACAAGGCGATCCTCGACCGCATCCCGGCCGGGCGCTGGGGCACGCCGTCGGATCTCGCCGGTGCCGCGGTCTTCCTCGCCAGCCGCGCCAGCGACTACGTCAACGGCGCGATCATTCCGGTCGACGGTGGCTGGCTGGCGCGATAAGACCATGGTGCGCGGGCTGATCGCGTGCGTCGTGCTGCTGCTGTCCGCAGCGACGGCAGCCGCGACAGGACCATCGTTGTCTCCTGCACCCCGTCGCGTCTTCATCGCCGGCGATTCCACCGCCAGTCATTACGGCCCCGAGCGCGCGCCGCGCGAGGGTTGGGGCATGGCGCTGCAGAGTTTCCTCGATCCGAGCGCATGGGACGTGCGCAATCACGCCCAGAGCGGCCGCAGCGCGCGCAGCTTCATCGAACAGGGCTGGCTGGACGGGGTCGCGAAGGATCTGCGTCGCGGCGACGTGCTGCTGATCCAGTTCGGCCACAACGACGAAAAGATCGAAGACCCTGCGCGCTACAGCGAACCGCGCGCCGCGTTTCCGGCCTGGCTGATGCGCTACGTGGCGCTGGCGCGCGAACGCGGTGCGACGCCGCTGCTGATCACGCCGGTGGCGCGGCGCAAGTTCGATCGCGGCCAACTGCTCGACACCCACGGCCTGTACGCGCAGGCCGTGCGCGATCTCGCGGCGCGCGAGCGCATCGGCCTGATCGACCTCAACGCCAGCAGCATGGACTGGCTGCGCGCGCTCGGGGACGAACCGTCGAAGCTGTTCTTCATGCACGTACCGGAAGCGCGCACGCCCGACGTCGCGCAGACCGACGACACCCATTTCCACGCGCGCGGCGCGGTGGCGGTGGCGTGTCTGGTGGTCGGCGGCTGGAAGGCGCTCGATCCCGCGCTGGCGTCCACGGTGGTGCGCGACACCGACTGCGGCGCGCGCCCGACCGCACTCGCGGATCGCGCCGCGCAGCCGCATCCTTCCGCCATCGCGCACGGCACGGACCTCGCGCGCCCGCAGGTCGGCCCGCATGGCGGTCCCGGTACCACCATCGCATACCCGTTCTTCGCCGACGCGCCGGACATGCCATTCGTCTTCCGCAAACGCGCGCTGCACAAGGGCGCGGGCATCGGCCTGCACCCGCACGACCACGACGAGATCTACTACGTCCTCTCCGGTCGCGGCCGGTACATTCTCGACGGCGTGTCGCATGACGTGAGTGCGGGCGACGCGCTGCTCACCCGCAGCGGCAGCACCCATTCCATCCACCAGACCGGCGACGACGACCTGGTGATCCTGATCGTGTATCCGACGAAGCGCTGATGGTCGCGACAGCGCGTCGCGCCGTCCACGGTGCATGACCGCGGCGCATGACTGCGGTCGAATCGCATGCGGGGTCGCGGGCAGACGTCGCGCCGACCTCGACGCCCGGCCGGAGGCGGCCGCGGGAAACGAACCCGTCGGCATTCGCGAAGTGGCCCAATGCGGCCGTGATCGACCTGTTACGGGCAGGGATGGACGCTTCCGGCATGCGATTGCGTTTGGGATCTCAAGGGGGCCTTCGCCCCTTCATGGAGCACGCGCATGAAAGGATCGTACCGCCGCATCGCAGGCGCCGTCTGCGCCCTGTTCATCGCCTTCGCCGCGCCGGCCCGTGCGGGGCAGCAGCAATGGTCGAACGCCTACGTCAACTGGACCACCGGCTCCAGCCCCGCCGCCATCTCGACCATCGACCAGGAAATGTGGATCCTGGCGCCCGCCAACGGCACCCAGTGGGTGATGCAATTCAGCTGGACCGAAGATCCTGCGCATGGCGGCTATCTGGGCTTCAACCGCGATGCGCAGGGCAACAGCCAGATGATCTACTCGCTCTGGGATGCCACCGCGGCGCGTGCGGGACCCGGGGCGAAATGCACGGTTTTCGGTGGGGAAGGCAGCGGGATGAGCTGCCGGCAACCCTATTCATTGCGTGCCGATCGCTGGTACCGGCTGCACCTCGAAAAAACGACTGGCGATGCTGGCGCGACCTGGTGGGCGGCCACGATCAGCGAGGAAACCGCGTCGGGGGCGGCCGCACCGGTCTATCTGGGCAAGCTCGCCATGGACCCGCGATTGACATCGATCGCCGGCAACTCCATCGCCAATTTCATCGAGTACTTCGGCGACGCCGTGCCGCAATGCGGCCAGGTGCCGGTCTCGGCCTTCTACGTCTCGCAGCCGCAGCTCAACTGGATGCCGGCCGCAAGCCAGTACGAATATACGGCCAACCTCAAAGCGTTCACGCCCACGGACTATTGCAAGCGCCCCACCGACCCCCAGGGGGCCAGCGCGCTTGGGGGCGACTTGGGGGCGAGCTCGGACGACTGGTGGAGCCTGTACCCCTTTCCGCCGACGGGCTCGGGGGTGATGGTGTTTCTCGGCGGCAACGTGATCGCCGATGCGACGTTGCGGCAGGCCTTCGACGCATTGTCGCCCGCGGCCGTGACGCCGCCGACCACGCACCTCTACTGGTCGCCCATGCCCGAGGTGGCCGTAGACGCGTCGACGGAGGCGTCCGAAGGCGCAGCGCCCCCGGATGCCGCGAAGAACGGCGACGACAAGGACGACGAATCGCCTCGCCGGCAGGTGCCGCCGTCGTCCGACCCTCCGCCGGCAACGCCCTCCCCGGACGCGGCCGCGACGTCACCGAAGGCGCCGTCCGCGATGTAAGCGCAAGCGACGCTCCGCTCACCCGCCCGGCGAGCTCCGCATTCGATCCATCAGGCCGGCAACGACGACATGCCGATTCTGATCGTGCGTCTCTCGGCAGAGTGGCCTGATCGGTCTTCGACTGTTGAAAACCGGGCCGTTGAATCGTTTTCGGAGGTATTCGGCGCGATGTCGTCGCCGGGCAGTGAAGCCGATCCCGCGATCACCAGATCAGATCGTCGGGCACCTTGAACTGCGCGTAATACGCATCGTCTTCCGAGGTTGTCCCGGAGGGCTCGGCGCCCGCGTCCTGGCCGTGATCGAGCACGATCATGCTCGCGTCGCGTTCCCGCACCTTGTCGGCGGCGGCGCGCGGCAACAGTTCGTAGCGTTCGTCCAGACGCGCGATCACCAGCGCGCCGGTGGACAACTTCTTCCGCAGATCCGCGTCGATCAGCAGCGTGCGGATGGCGCCATCGGCGGTGAAGCGGTATTCGCTGTCGCCCGCGCGCGGGACTTTCCTGTCCTCGATGATCTGCCGCGCCTGGGCGCGGAGCTCGGCCGCGTGCGCCTGCGCCTTGCGTTCCGCGGCGAGCGCGCGGTCGTGAAGCGTCCTCGTTAATTCGATCCATTTGGAAGTAGAGTTCCCACCGAAGGAGCTCCCC
>NZ_BAABJE010000013.1:0-3962 GCF_039543145.1 Lysobacter hankyongensis
CTCCCGTTGCTGGCGACCACTTCACTGGCCTGCCCGGTCACCGTCAGGGTCGGGCGGTTCATGCGACCGCCTCGGCGACCTGCCGGGCATCGGCGGCGAGGCTGCCGATGCCGCCGGAGCGCAGGCGAAGTTCCAAGTTGGTCGGCGTCACGATGACCCGCTCCACCAACAGCCGGACCAGCCGCTGCTGTTCGGTGGGGAACAGTTGCTCCCACACCCGGTCGACCTGCGCCATCGCCACCGTAACCTGCGCTTCGTCCAGGGTCGGGTCGAGCTCAATCGCTTGCGGGATCATCGCCTCGATCATCTCCGGGACACGCAACAGTTGGCGCAGTCACCCAACCACGGCGGCCTCCAGTTCGGCCGCGGGCTGGCGCGGCAGGCCCGACGTGCCCCGCCCCTCGTGGATGTCGCGCGTGCTCAGGTAGTACCGGTAGGTGCGGCCATTGGACTTGGTCGTGTGCCACGGGGAGAGGGCGCGGCCGTCGGGACTGGTCAGCAGACCCTTCAACAGGAAGTCGACCTTGCCGCGCGAACTGGCGGAACGGACCCGGCCGTTGATCTGCAGCAACGCATGCGCTTCGTCCCAGAGCGCCCTATCGATGATCGCCGGATGCGTGCTCTGGGTTCCACCCCGAAATCACGGACGGTTTTGAATGAACCGAGAACTTCCGGCCCTGCCTGGCGGCCGGTCATCGGACTGACAAGGTTCGAGGGCGATCCGACGAGGAACTCGCTCGGCCGCACTTGGGCGGACTTGAGTCCGGCCTCAGTGATCGCGTACCCTGTTTGAGATGCGTTCTCATCTCGCCAGAGCCAAACGATTCCTGCGCGCCAGTCTGCTGGCGTTGCTGGTGCTCGGGCTGATGATTCGACCCGTGCTGTCCGGCCTGTCGGAAATGCATGCGGCCGATCACGCGATGGCCATCGGGGAGCATGCGGACGGCCACCCGCATCCAGAGGATCACGCGCCGCCTTCGCAAGCGGATGACGGTACGCCGATGGAGGATCACACTTCTGGAACCCATGGGCTAATGCACCAGCCCGGCGGCCATAACACGCTTGAACTGGTCGCCGAGATCCGAATTCCATCCGCTCCGCGCGCGGTAGAGAACCCGCCGGACTTGGCCCGAAGCGGGCTACCCCTACAGCCCCCGTCCACCCCCTTCCGACCTCCCATCGCCTGACGACGCCCCGACCGCCCTTGGCGGTCCCTCGCCGTTGTCTGCCGATCCTGGAGGTTTCCGTGAAATCCCGCTGTCTGCTTGCCCTGGCCTTGGCCGGGGCCTGCGGCATTGCCCAACCCGGGCAGGCCGCCGAACCCTTGCGTCTGGAAGACGCCATCGCCCGCGCCGTCGCCGCCAACCCGGCCCTGGCCGCCGAATCCGCCCAATTGGACGCCGCCCGGGCGCGCGCCCAGCATGACGCCCTGCCGACGCCCTACATCGTGGGCGGCGATCTGGAAAACGTCGCCGGAAGCGGTGCCCTGAGCGGTGTGCGCTCGGCCGAAACGACTCTGCGCGTAGGTCGCACCATCGAGTTGGGGGGCAAGCGCAGTGCCCGAATCTCGCTGGGTGACGCCGAAATTGCCCGCCAGCAGCACACGGCGAACACGGCCCGTCTGGAAATCGAGAGTCGTACCCGGACGCGCTATATCGAAGTCCAGGCCGATCAGGCCCGACTCCAAGCCGCCCGCGAACAAGTCGCATTGGCGGAGCGCACGCGGCGTGAAGTCGCCGGCTGGGTCGCGGCGGCGCGGAACCCCGAGTCGGATCTGCGTGCAGCCGAGATCGCGGTAGCCGAGGCCGAACTGGCGCGCGAGCATGCCGAGCATGAGCTGGCCAGCGCCCGATTGACGCTGGCCGCCAGTTGGGGCGCTTTTTCGCCTGACTTCGATCAGGTCGACGGCGATCTGACGCCGCTCCCGCCCGTGGAGCCGTTCGAGGCCCTGGCGGGCCGCCTGCCGGAGTCGCCCGCACAACGCGCTGCGCGTCTGGACGCCGACCGCATCGCGGCGCGTCGGCGCTTGGCGGAAGCATCCGCCAAGCCGGATCTGCAGGTCAGCTTGGGCGTGCGTCGATTGGAAGCACTCGACGATCAGGGCCTCGTGATGTCGGTATCGGTGCCGCTGGGCACTCGGCAACGCGCGGCCTTTTCGGTCGCGGAAGCCGACGCGGAACTTGCCGCGCTCGACGCCCGGCGCGAAGCGGATCGCATCGAGCGGTACCAGGCACTGTTCGAGACCTATCAGGAGCTGCTGCACGCACGCACCGAGTACGAATCGCTGCGCACGAAGATGCTGCCGAAAGCCGAACAGGCACTGGCCTTCACCCGACGCGGCTTCGAGGCCGGTCGTTTCTCGTTCGTGTCGGTGGCGCAGGCGCAGAAGACGTTGTTCGACCTGCGTAAGCGCAGTGTCGATGCCGCCGCCCGTTACCACACCCTGCTGATCGAGGTGCAACGCCTCGCCGCCGTTGCCCCGGAGACCGCCCCATGATGCGCATCCTGTCCCTGTTCATTCTGAGCCTTGCGCTCGTCGCTTGCGGCGACAAGACGCCGGATACCTCCAAAGCCGAAGGCGGCCATGCGGCGCCGGCTGCGGAATACGAGCGCGGCCCGCATCGGGGCCGGATGTTGCGCGACGGCGATTTCGCCATCGAAGTCACGATCTTCGAGTCCAACGTGCCGCCCGAATACCGGCTGTATGCCTACCGTAACGACAAGCTACTGCCGCCGGCCGAGGTACAGGCGACGGTCGAACTCAAACGGCTCGATGGCGAAACCAATCGCTTCGCGTTCAAGCCCGAAGGCGACTACCTGCGCGGCAATGGCGTGGTGACCGAGCCGCACTCGTTCGATGTGAAGGTCACCGCGAATCACGCCGGCAAGGCGCACGCGTGGGTCTACGACTCCTACGAAGGCCGCGCGACGATCCCCGACGCGATCGCCAAGGACGCGGGCGTCAAGACCGAGACCGCAGGCGGCGCGGTGATCCGAGACACCGTGCAGTTGATGGGGACTGTCGCGCTGGACCAGAACCGGCATGCGCAGATCAAAGCACGGTTCCCGGGGATCGTCCGCGCGGTGCAAGTCCGAGAAGGCCAACAAGTGCGTCGGGGTCAGACGCTCGTGGTCGTCGAAGGCAACGAGAGCATGCGCACCTATCCGGTCACCGCGCCGTTCGACGGCGTCGTCCTCGCGCGCAACACCAATGTCGGCGATGTCGCCAACGACAACACCTTGATCGAACTGGCGAACATGGGCGAGGTGTGGGTCGAATTGCACGCGATCGGCCGCGACGCATCCAAGCTCTCGGTCGGCCAGGAGGTACGGATCAAGTCGGCGACCGGCGACGCAGAGCAATCCGCGAAGATCGAAACCCTGCTGCCGCTCGCAACCCGCGGCCAGAGCGTCGTCGCCCGCGTCAGCATTCCCAACCCCTCGGGACAGTGGCGACCCGGGATGACGGTCTCGGCCGAGGTCACGGTCGATGCCCGCGAAGTGCCGCTCGCGGTGCGCGAATCGGGTCTGCAACATTTCCGCGATTTCACTGTGGTGTTCGCCAAGATCGGCGACACCTACGAGGTGCGGATGCTCGAAGTGGGCGATCGCGACGGCGAATGGGCCGAAGTGCTGGGTGGCCTGAAACCGGGCACGCCGTATGTGACCGAACAAAGCTATCTGATCCGCGCGGACATCGAAAAGTCCGGCGCCAGTCACGATCATTGAGGCCGCCATCATGTTGGAACGCATCATTCGCGCGTGCATCGCGCACCGATGGCTGGTCCTGCTGCTGGCGACGGGTCTGTCCGCGCTGGGGTTCTGGAATTACAGCCGTTTGCCCATCGACGCCGTACCAGACATCACCAACGTCCAGGTGCAGATCAATACCGAAACGCCCGGCTATTCGCCGCTGGAGGCCGAACAGCGCGTCACCTTCCCGGTCGAAACCGCGTTGGCCG
>NZ_BAABJE010000013.1:4048-5343 GCF_039543145.1 Lysobacter hankyongensis
CGAGCAGCGCGTAACCTATCCGGTCGAAACCGCGTTGGCCGGATTGGCGCGACTGCAATACACACGCTCGATCTCGCGCTATGGGCTGTCGCAGGTGACGGTCGTCTTCGAGGACGGCACCGACATCTATTTCGCACGCCAACAGGTCGCCGAACGCCTACAGCAGGCGGCGGCACAGTTGCCGGAGGGCATTGAGCCCACGCTCGGACCGGTCGCCACGGGTCTTGGCGAAATCTTCATGTACACCGTGGAAGCGGAACAGGGCGCCGTGAACCCCGACGGCAAGCCTTGGACCGCGACCGAGCTGCGCACTCTGCAGGATTGGGTGGTACGCCCGCAGTTGCGACACCTCAAAGGCGTCACCGAGGTCAACACCGTCGGCGGCTACGTGCGGCAATTCCACATCACGCCCGATCCGGCGAAGCTACTGGCTTATGGCCTGACGATGCGTGATGTGCTCGATGCGGTCGCGCGCAACAACGCCAACGCGGGCGCCGGTTACATCGAGCGCTCCGGCGAACAGTATCTGATCCGGGTGCCGGGTCAGGTCGCCGACGCCGAGGGCCTCGCCCAGGTGGTGATCGCGACCCGCGAGGGCCTACCACTGCGCATTCGCGATGTGGCCGAGATCGGAGAAGGCACCGAATTGCGCACCGGCGCCGCGACCAAGGACGGTCAGGAAGTGGTGCTCGGTACCGTCTTCATGCTGGTCGGCGAGAACAGCCGTGCGGTCGCGCAGCGCGCGGCGGTCAAGCTCGGCGAGATCGACAAGCAATTGCCCGAGGGCGTGCGCGCGCATGCGGTGTACGACCGCACGGAACTGGTCGATCGCACCATCGACACCGTGCGCAAGAACCTGCTCGAAGGTGCGCTGCTGGTGATCGCGGTCTTGTTCCTGCTGCTCGGCAATCTGCGCGCAGCGTTGATCACGGCGGCGGTGATTCCGCTGACGATGCTGCTCACGATCAGCGGCATGGTGCAGAACCGGGTGTCGGCCAACCTGATGAGTCTCGGCGCGCTCGACTTCGGCCTGATCGTCGATGGCGCGGTGATCATCGTCGAAAACTGCCTGCGCCGGTTCGGCGAGAAGCAACACCAGTTGGGTCGCCTGTTGACGCGCGACGAACGCTTCGAGTTGGCCGCCAGCGCCAGCGCCGAGGTGATCAAACCCAGTCTGTTCGGCCTGTTCATCATCGCTGCGGTGTATCTGCCGATATTCGCGCTCACTGGCGTGGAAGGAAAAATGTTCCATCCGATGGCGATCACGGTGGTGCTCGCACTGACCGGCGCGATGT